>CAWEAV010000028.1:0-109822 GCA_963806715.1 uncultured delta proteobacterium | reverse complement strand
CAACTACTTATCTACTTCCTTCTTTCCTTTTTCTCTTCTCTCTTTTTGAGGGCAAGATAGAGAGACACACAGACAGAAATCCATGTTCTAATTTCGGTTTAGAAATGGTTTAGTACAAAAATGCGCGCGTGCAAGATACCAATGCTCCTTGAAGGTGGAAAGGACGTTAGCCCCCCGACCGCAAGATACTATAGAAAGCAGGCGATCACATTGGCATCTTATGGCGAGCGGACACGGAACCATGACGGTCAACCTCAAGACGGCGAAGAAGGAGATAGAGGAGATCGTCAACAGAGAGACGTGTGCATGGGATATTAGGGACGCTGAGCTGCTGCTTACAGTCTTCCACCCTGATATGGTCTGGCCTTGGCCGAAGACCACTAAGTCACACGACCCGATGGACTGGGTACTTACACAGGGTAGGTTCAACCATGACCGCTGGAAGAGGGGATGGCAGAATCTATTTGACACCCACATCCTTATCCATAACGAAAGGAGGATAAAGAAAATAGTCGTGTCGAAGGAAAGAGACGGGGCTTTCGCGGTCGTGGACATCGACACGCTCTGGCGCGACAGTAAAGGCAGGCGGATGCGATGGAAGGGGCGCGTCTGCAAAGTCTACGCGAAGGTCGGGAAAGAGTGGAAGATGACGATGCACATCGGAGTTCTCGAATACTGACTCCAGGATGAATATTGGAACGGTGGGCAAGAATGGCAGAGCGCGCGCGAAATTATGTCGGACTGCTCGAGCTATTCGCTCTCTCTGTTTCTTCCTTGCATCATCCTTCGCATCATTCCTCTCCCCATTTGAGGCATTTCCTTAATGCCCTCTTTCATGATTTCCATCAGAGCCTCATTAAACTCGATTTCCAACGTGATCTTCATGTGCCCCTTCTTCTCATCAACCATCACATCACCTCCTCGACCTTCCTGAGTATTCGAGCCAACGTCGACGTCAACATTCGGTTGGCCTGTTTCTGCGTCAAATCCAAATCAATCTCAACTCTGTAATGGAACTTGCCGATTCTTAGTATTTTTGTCTTGGATCCTGCAATCAACCCTTCTCTTTCCCACTCACTAAGTCTTCTTCGGAGCAGGAAGAAGATGAAACGAGGTGAAATTGGCTCGAAGAACAAGGCGAACCTAGCAAGAAGGTAAGAGATGCTTGCAGACAACTCGCATCATGGTCCAATACTAGTGACTAGTTGGCAGAACTCGTTATATAGTTATCTTCTTCACGGGCGCGCCATGGCTAATGGACAGTTAAAAAGGTGAACCCGAAACAACATGAGGTCGAGTTGGAGAGATAGGTGAAAATGAAAAAAGAAAAACGAGGGAGAGGGTTTCCGCGTGCGCTAGTTCTTCTGTTTCAGCTCTTCTTTCTTCTTCTGAGTAGTGCGGTTGCGAGCAGTGCCGCTAACGGTAATGCTAGAATTGCGGGTGTTGGGAACTCGGGAACGGTTGAAGCTGAGTAGTTTTGCAGCATGGGGTTTCCTTGTTGAGAGTAGTATACGTTTGCGGGGACTGAGCCTGGGCTTGATGCTGCGGTTGCTTTTCCTGCTTCTGCGGGTTGGGCTGTGACCCCTAGGGGATAAACCCAGTAGTTTGGTTGTTGGGCGTGCAGGGTTACAGTGGCATTGTTGTCCGGAGGGATGATGAGTCCGGAGCCTGCTAGGCCGACGTAGGTTGGTTGCCAGTAGACTGTGACGTTGATTTGTTCGCCGCCGACCGTGACTTGTACAGTTGTCATGTTGCTAGGCAGGTCAACGTATAACCAGCTCCAGGCGTCGATTCGAACGGGTGCCTGAGGTGTCACAAGCGTGACTATTCCGTCAGCTTGGGTTGTGTTCCACATTACAGCAGTGCTTTCGTAGCCCCAGTAGTATGAGGATCCTATAACCGACGCGGAAACCGAAGCAGCTTCAGCGGCAGTTCCGTTAACGTAGACAACTTTGATGGTGAGCTTAGTTGTCGGATAAGATGAGACGTTCTGCGTTGAGATTGTGAAGGTTGTCGAACCTGAGATTTGCTGTACAGAGTAGCCATACTCAACGACTGGTGCTTCGTAGTAGGGAATCGCCGAGCTGTTTGCTACGACGTTCTGGCCTATCATCGGAGCGTATGGATAGTATATCTGATTGCTCGATTGGTCAGCCGTGGCGGTGAAGATGTATTCTCCATTTGGAAGCTCAAAGGAAGCCGCGGGGTACTGGGTTTGGCAAGATGCTTCCATGTAACCGCTCATGTTGAAGGCGGAAACCATGAAGTAGTCAGGAAGACTGCTTGCGGGCTGGATGAATACTTGAACATTGTTGTAGGAGGCTGCATTAGCGAACGATGAGGATAGGAACCCCAACGGGACGATAATGCTAAGTATGAAAGTTGCTGCTAGAATCAGGGACTTAGTTTTTGCTTTGATCATTCAATTCTACTCCACCAATCATGTAACAGAATTCCTCTAGTTAAGCCCATTCGTTAGTACAACACCGTTCTAAACAATGGTTACAGCACCGATTGACAAGTAGTGCTCAGGTTTTGCGCGCGCTTCTGTCTGTTTGTCTGTCAGAGAGAGATAAAGTATAGGATAGTCGTAGTCGTAAGATGAGAGAGAGAAAGGGTAAAGTTTTATCCCTAACCCAAAGCCAAAAAGGACGATGCGGAAAAGTTATAGTTGTTCAATAACAAACTGCTACGTTGGTGTCCAGATTGCTTGAAGGGAAAAAGGTTAATCTGCGAATGATGGAAAAGGAAGATGTCAACTTCATAGTGGACATTTTCAGCAACATTCGTTCTGAAGACTTTGACCCTATCTTGCTGATGACAAGGTCGGAGATGATGAAAAGATTCGACAATCCTTCCCCTCTGGAAAGCTTGACTCAGAATACGCTTTTTGTGGTGGGAGAAGAAAGACAAAGTGAAAATTGGAATCGCCAGACATTTCATCGTGCAACCGCTCGGCGCAATGGAAATTGGCTACATCATTGTTCCGCCGGAAAGGATGAAAGGTTATGGAACCGAGACCGCTCAGATCATGGTCGACTACCTGTTTCTTTCTCGAAATATCGTACGAATAGCAATACGATGAATGATACGTTACAGAACCAGATTGCTTAGTCAGACCCGAGGATAGGAAGCACAAACGTGGCCGTCAAAGCCAGCAGGACCGAAACAACCATAAGCACGGCAGAGTTCCAAATAATGACGCCGGACAAAAGTTCTTGTGCCATTTCCTGTCCTTCATTCTCACGCACCTGCACGAAAGCTGGGATAAGAGCAGTGCTACAAGATCCTGCCAATACATTGACAGCAAAGGAAGGAAGCAAGAATGCAATGAGGAGAGCATCCAGGTTATCACCAGTGCCGAATTGGCGAGCAACCAGCAACTCCTTGACAGTTGCTGCAAGATTGACCATAAACGTGAACCCACCAACTGTAACCATAGCAACAAAAATACGGCGGTTCACTGATTGTTGTCGCCAGATATTCAGGAAGTCAAGGTGCATACGCAACGCATCCATCACCTTTCTCACTCCTCCACTTGTCAAACTCACTGATCAACTATCCCTGCCCAATGATACCGATGGAGTTCTCGTTATCATCTCAAAAACCCTCTCTTTCCAGTCGAAGTTGAAGACGACCTTTCTCTCATGACATAATCTCGTCACTTTATCGAAAACTTGCCAACCGGTGAAAAATTGTTGCATCTTGTTCATCAGTGCCTTGTCATCATGCGGGTCAAATATCAATTCGTCATGTTGAAGAATATCTCTAATCCCTGAAATATTGCTCCCGAGACAAGGCAGATCGCAACCCAAGGCTTCTAACATCACGTTCGGCATGCCTTCCATCCTTGATGGTAGAACGAAAAGATCCGAACAACGGAATATCTCCCATAATTGCTCTTTCGCGATCCATTCCTTAAAAAGGACACGATCACTGAGTTCAAGGTCAACAACAAGCTTCTTAAGTTCCATCTTGTATATCGAGTCAGCGGCTGTTGAGCTATTTCCAACAATCAGAAGAAAGAGATTGTCTTGACCAATTTCGGGAAGAGAACGAATCAAGAGTTCCACGTTCTTCCCGCGATTAATTACTCCTGCAGTGACAAGGATCTTTGCGTCTTCTGGAATCCCATATCTCTTTCGTGTCAGTGAAATATCCTCCTTGGGGGGCACTGGAATTGGGGAAATATTGTTAGGTAAGACTTCCCACCTCTGACCTTTGTTTCTCCCAGTGGCTCTTCTCACCTCCTCCTGGATGGTCGGATTAACGGAAAGAATCGTGTCGGAAAGAAGAATACCGATCTTTTCAATCCACTTGCTTCCCCATAAAATAAGACCAGAATGTCCCTGCATTTGCATTCCAAGGATAAAGTTTCCCCGAAGGAATGTTACCATTGGTTTTCTTAAGAATAATTTCGGAATCCCCTCGATAAAAGCGTAAAGTGAACCGAAGGCGATGAAGAGATCAATTTTCTCCCGTCGCCCAATCCACAGTAGATAAATGGGAAATAGAGAGAGGACGATCACTTTGGCCACATAGGTTTCGTGCACCCTTTCAGGAATTCTCAAGACATGGTTTCGATACCCTGGGTGATTGACAGGAATCGGTGTGAGTGAAAGACAATTCACTTCGCATCCCCTCTCTAGGAAAGCTTCGAGCATCATTATAAACCGATCGTACGCGCCCCCTCGTCTCATTGTGTACATTGCCGTAAGAATCTTCATTGAAGCCACCCGTGTTATGGGAAACAGATATCCTTGATACAAATCGAGCTTCCATTCAAGAATTGCGTTAGTCGCTCTCTCTTTTGGCTGATGTCTTGAGTGGAAGTGATCAGCACACCCTGTGGTTTGAACTCCTGAATCCGACTAACGGGTTCAAGTTCAAAGCCCAAAAGGATTTGTGGCCTAAATTTTTCATCGTCCTCAACAATTCCAACTAAATGGAGGTTTACCCCTTGGAGCGTAATATAGGCGACTTCCATTTCATCACTCACCCCGTAAAAAACAATCCGCTGAACTCCATTGCTTTGCATCTCCAAGAGTCTCTGGCTAATGATTTTTTTCAATTCAGAATAATGCTGAATGGTACACGAAATAAGATGGACCGTTAGTTTTGCCCTCTCGGAGAAACCTTTTGGCGTTAAATAATATCCAATCTTTCGATGGTTAAGACCTATGACGCGAATCCAGCCTTTTCTGGCCATTCTCTTGAGGCAAGCATTGGTCACCCCAAGGGCAATGCCAAATTTGTGGCTTAATTCACGCTGGGAAATAATCGGATGCTTCTCGAGCTCTTCGAGAAGCCGAAGGTCTCTTATTTCCCCTGAAGGTTTAAAGATGTTTGAATTTCCGATATTCACCATACAATTTTATAACCTTTAATAATTTAAAGACAATTCTTATAATCAGTTCGACCCATGAACATTCAAAAGAAAAAAATATAAATTTATCTAACCCATAAAAATATAATAATATTTATGACCATGGAATTCTTTCATTCAAAAAAAATGTTTGATTATAATAAATCTCGCAATCCTTGTGCCACTTTAGTTCGATGGATTAATAAATGTTGAATAAATCTTTTTAATTTTTTCCATATTCGCTGGCCAAAAGGCTTTTTCTTGAACGAGCTTGATGTTTTTCATCCTGCTATTTTCCATTAACTCTCTGTTCTCCATGATCTCGACAATTCGTTGTGCTAAAAATTGCTCTTTATCTACTGGAACTAAATATCCGTTCTCTCCATCATTGATCCATTCCCGATTAGCAGGAATATCGGTAACAATAGGGAATGCCCCTGCTCCAATGGCCTCAAGTAACGAAACAGAGGTTCCATCATGCAACGAAGCGGAAACATAGATATCGGTTTCGCTTAAGAGCTTTGGCATGGCCTGGTGGGGAATCGAGCCTAAGAATTGGATTGCATTCTCTGTCTGTAATTTCTTCGCTTCTTTCTCTAAACGATCACGCTCAGGACCATCACCCGCAATAATAAAACGCGTCCCAGGGTTTTTACGAAGAATCATCGGAATAGCACGAATCAGCAAAGAAACGTTGTAGAGAGAGAGAAGATTCCTGTTGCTCATCACTGTGAAGGGTTTGCCTTCCTCCTTCTTACCTCGTTTTTTCCCTGCATCCAAAAAAACCTCATCCACCCCCATCGGAAGTAACGAGACCTTGGAAGCTGCAATACCCAATTCCTTGATCTCTTTCATTTGCATGTCTGAGACGCAGCTTATATGATTGGCCTTTTTACAAACATGGAGGAAAAGATTCCGAATGAGACCTGAGCTTTTCACGGCTAATCGAAGGTCAGAACCATGGATGGTAACCAGGAGTGGTCTTTTCAAGATTATCCCTGCCCAGACACCTATGAGCCCAGTCGGAATGGCCCAATGGGCATGGATGAGATCGCATCGATTTTTGATCACCGCATATATTGTTAAAATGAACCCCGTAATGTAGTAAATCAACATCCGAAGATATGGGATATTTTTATGCTCAATGAGCATCCGGTTCCCCGAAAAAAATGGGAACCTGTAAACCTTTATTCCATTCTGTTCCTCAAAATAGGCACTCTTCCCGTATATCTTCGGGGTGACGACAGAAACCGCATATCCTTCTCGCTGCAATAGGGTCGCCATTTTCTTAACAAAAATACCTCGATAAGATTCTTCAAAATCGGGATAGGCGTTTGTAAGGAAAAGAATCGAATTGTTCATGGGAAAAATTACTTCTTTTGGTTCGATAAGAAGCTTTCTAAATTTTGTACTTGCATTTTAGGTGCCAAACGAGTGTGTTTTAGAACTATCTGATTTTTAAAGGTTGTATCATATTATCCCCTTTAATGAATAGATGAGAAGTGGTCAATTATTTACCATTTCAACAAGTTGTCTTGTTTAACTTCAGGCAATATTTGAACAAAAGATAAAAATTGGCAAATTTCAAAGGGGCAATGTAACATTTAGTAAAAATGGAATTACTTAAGGTTCTCTATCTCTTTCTTTATTTCAAGATTCTCTTTTTGAATTCGCAGAATCTCTTTTCTGAGTAAAACAATTTGAATTGCAATGAACCCGAAAGAGAGAATCTGAATTCCTCCTAATATTAACAAGAGAGCAAATGTGATTAAAGGTCTTCCGGGAGTTAATTGGCCAAAAAACCTGAGATAGGCAATATAAATACCGACTAAAAGACCAGCTCCAATGGTTATAAGACCAAGAAATCCAAAGATCATCATCGGTTTTTCAAGAGCAGAAAAAATCAGGTGGGAGATAGCGGTTTTCTTAAATTTAAATTTTGATCTTCCCCTCTTCCGGCTCGTTAGAACGGCCGGGAACTCCTTTACCCTGAAACCCAATGCAATGGCTTTTGAGAGGATTTCGAGGTGAATTTCCTTGCCATCGGATTCGAGTTCAATTGATTCAAGGACTTTTCTCCGATAGGCGCGGAAGATTCCCGTGGAAGTATAAATCCGGTTTGGCATGGCAAATCGGAGTACCATGTTTCCCAATTTGCTAATCCATAATCGAGAGAATGGGACATTCTCAACGCCTCCACCAGGCATATAGGGAGAAGCAAGAACAAGATCAATGTCCTGGTCCCCATTTAATACCTCGATGAGACCCATAATATAATGCGGGTCATAACTCAGGTCAGCATCAATTGAGACGATGACCTCTCCACTTGATGCCTTAAATCCTGCTCTTAGCGCCTTTCCACGGCCACAATTCTTCGGATAGGAGACGATTCTGATCTTCCCGTTTTGGCTGGCTACTCTCTTCAATGTCTCAAGAGTCTTATCCCTGCTTCCATCATTTACAGGGATAATTTCATAAGACCCCTTAAAGGCAAGAAGAACCTCTTCAACCCTCCGGAGAGTTCCTTCTGCGTTTTCAGCTTCATTATACATCGGAATTATAATAGATAGGTCCATATCTCAGACAATAATCCTTAAGGAATTCTTATCTATTATACTTATTAGACAAGAAAAGCAAGATAATCGAATTACCTTGCTTTTTTCATACTCCTCTGAAAGCTCCTTAATCTCACTCTTGTCCAAAATAGGTTTCTACTACCTTGGCATGAATTTAGGTAACATTCTTATCATAGGGTACACAGATCAAGGGTACTGTCAAAAATGTCCTTGGGATTGTGTTTTGCCCAATAAAATACAGTCACAAGAGGGTAAGCTATCTGAGAGTAGAATGTTACCATTATTGTGGCCAGAGTAGTAAAAGACGATTTTGTCATCCCGGACTTGATCCGGGATCTCACCAGTTGAGACCAAAACGTGAGATGCTGAACCAAGTTCAGCATGACATCAAGAAAGAACCTGGTTTCCGAAAACATCAAATTATGTCTGAAAAGATAGTAAAATCAAGTGATATTTTTGACCATTTAGTTATTTTGGACAGCATTGCCTTAATCTATTTATACCATTTGCAATATTGGTTCGGTAAACAATTCCCGGATTGATCACATTTGACGCCATTATTATTAATCGATAACCATCCGTCACTACTCTGCCTCGAAGTAAAAGGAGTCGCCGTTGCGGTAAAGCTATTGGCGTTTGCAACGACAAAACTCAAATTATAATCACCGACGGGATTTGCTGAAACCCCAAACGAAGTTACAAGTTGCGTCAGGCTTGTAGAGTAAGATCCTCGTTCTGCACGATACATCTCTTGAGAAGCTCGAAGTTGTTCGAGGCCCACCTTTGGATCGGCCCTTCTCGCCCGGACCAGATAATTCGTATAGGCCGGTATCGCCACTGCCGCCAGTATGCCTACAATCACAACCACAACCAGTAATTCAATCAATGTAATTCCCTTTTCAGACCTCATAGGACCCCGATCTTTTTTATTAAGTCTTTGGCCTCATATGAGGTGGAAAATCCGGAGACCACCCCCATGTCCAACTGATTGATCCATCCGCACTTGAATTTGGAGTCAGGGAAAGCCATTTTCCGTCTACCAGTGGACTGATGTTCTGTATGGTTACCATGATGACCCCATTACTAACAGAAACTCCGGCAATTCTCCTAATATTTGCAAGACCTACACCGAGGCTACTTCTCACTTCATCTATATTTTGGCAGTCAGGCCAGTAGTATTCTCTCTCCTGACGATACAAAGAGACCGCAGATTTCAAAAAAGTCATTGCATTTTCGACTTCGCTCAGTCTTGCCGTAACTGCATACCCTTCATAATAGGGAAGGGCTACGGAAGTCAAAATCCCAATGATGGCAATCACCATCAATAACTCTATAAGGGTAAATCCATGAATACTCTTTGCCACTTGACGAGACCTTCGGTAATTCGCGACGGTAGATGATTCATGAATTATTGTTGGTGCCTGAAGATGAATCATTTGGTTCATTCTTCAGGCACCAACATGTTATTGTTATATACGGGCCAGACTCCAAACATTACCGCTTCGGGACATACGCAGGCGGCATCCCATTCGAACTGGACCAATTCCATGAGATTGATGAATCGACTGCGCCTGTCGAGGGGATTAGCATAAGATTTTTATCATCGACACCACTGTCGATTCCAGTTTGAACAATTGCTGTGATTGTACCATCCGCTGCTATAGACATCGCAGATACTCTGGCTACATTAGCAAGGGCGACTCCTAAACTTGTTCTAATAGTGGTAATATTAGGAGCTGTGGGCCAACCATTTGTTTCTTGATAAAAGGCTGAGACAGCGCTGGCCACATTACTCATCGCATTGGTTACTTCGGTTAATTTTGCCTTGATGGTTTGAGTCTTATACATTGGGATGGCGATAGCGGCCAAAATGCCAATGATGGCAATGACGATCAACAACTCAATCAATGTAAAACCTTTTTCTTTTCTTAGCATAAATAATCCTCCTTTTCCTCCTTTTTTGAATTTTTCAGTCTAACTAATTCCGGTCTGCAAAGCGCACCTCCTTTTAGTTACTCTGCTCGTATCACCTCCTTATGAATTTTCTATCTTGGAAAAGCATAATTTATGCCAAACATCGATTTAATTTACATGTTTTTTAAACCGACCTAACTATTTGATATTCATTATATTTTCAGTTACGTATTTGGTGAATCTAAGTTATCCTCATTTTTCAAATTAAAAAACCTCAATGATGGCACATTTTTTGTCCATTCCATGACAATTTTTGTTCTCCCTAATCTCATCAAGAGATGTAGAATTCCTGCTCTTCTCAGATCTTTATGGTCTGGTGCCTATCACCGTCCAACTGTACCCATGACGGTGATGGGCTTGGACATCAATAAAATTAAGGTCTTCAAGTAATTTGGTGGCCTCAAATCTGGTATAGTATTTCGCATAAGCAGGATTTAGCTGGTCATATATGATAAGTCGACGCTTCTCCGGTTCCATCTTTTCAAAGATGGTCAAAAGATATTTTCGTAAAGGGAATGCGAAATGATGGCATAATTTGATATAAATCATGAGGGGGTAATAAATAATCCAAACAAGTGCAGCCAGAGCGAAATGGGGCAAGAGTTTTGTTAAAATTCTCAATGGCTGAATGAGTGAAAGATACAATCGGTTTCCCTCTCTCCCATACAACCAAATAAGGAATCTTCCCCCTGGCCGTAATGCTTTAAAAACAGCCTCAACAACAGGTTTTGGATTTGGAATATGATGTAAAACACCTATGGAGAAGATGTAGTTAAGGTCACCATATGGGGGTAGCTGCTCTCCTGTGACTTTAAGGCATGTCACTTTGTGGGGTTGACTGATATTTTGACATAAAACCTCAAACGCATCAGAAGGTTCCACTGCGATGATATGGCGGGCACCTGACTCAAGAAGCATATTTACAATCCTTCCACTGCCGCTGCCAATTTCTGCAACCCTGCATCCTTTTATATCCTCTGGTTTTAGAAATGGGGAAATGATATCTGAGAATAATTCTAAAGAGCCAAAAAATCCATTAACATCTTTATAATGGAGCCACTGTTTTCCAAAATCTTGAATGGTCTGATTTGCTGTATCCATCCCGTATTTTCACCTCAGCTTCTTACTGAATGTTATCCTGATTTGTTTTCGTAATGTAACTTCTTCTCTAATTTTACTCAAACGAAATCAAAGTGCAAGCTTGAGTAACCCCTTCGTCGACTCCTTTCTTCTTTATATGCTAATCAGCGATTATCAACACAAGAATATAATTTATTGAATACCGTTGCCGGTGCTGGCATCTTTTTTGCTTAATACAATCATCTACTTGTACAAGTTGTTCTATTGAGTTAGGATGACTTTTGAGTTTTCCAATAACCTAAATCACCGACCTAAAGAAATGGAACGTTCTTCGAACAGAGTTAAACCTGAGGAATTTAGAAATTGGAATGAAAGGATGCTTAAAAAGTATGATCCAGATTCCTTTCACCATCATTCCAATCCACTGGTCCGTTTTGTCGAACAGAAAAGAGTCAGGGCTATTTTTGAATTTATGGATATTCAGCCACAAGATTGTATTCTTGAAATAGGATGCGGCGCCGGAAATGTCCTCGAAAAAGCTCCAACGGGAAGATTGTTTGGCGTGGATATTTCTTTTTCCATTCTCATGAAAGCAAAACGAAAATTGATTCGGACAGGATTTCTCTTTCAAGGAAATGCCCAGAATCTCCCCTGCAAGAATCATTTATTCAAATATGTAATCTGTTCAGAAGTCCTTGAACATCTTCTGGAGCCTACACGGGCTCTGGAAGAAATGGCAAGAGTGCTAAAGTCTCAAGGATCTGCTATCATCACGATTCCAAATGAATTATGGATCAATCGGATCAAAAGATTCCTACTCAAATTGAAGATGTTTCACTTTTTCGTGAATCGACGAGGAGATTATCAGCAAATGCCAGAACGGATGGATGATGAATGGCATCTTCATTCTTTTCATTTGGACGGATGGCTTCAGATCTTCAAGAAATTTTTTAAGGTTAATAGCCGAAAAAGCATCCCATTTTGGTGGCTTCCCTTAAGATTTGTCATTCGCCTTGAGAGAGAGGAATGAAAAAGATCACATATGATATTGAGTGGAAATTAGAGATATCCCATTGGTGGTTCATTGGAAGAAGAAGACTACTCAAATTCCTTCTTTCAACGGTAAAGATTCCCAAAGAAGCTAGATTAATAGATATTGGTTGTGGGGTTGGTTCGAACCTTGGCTTACTTCAATCACTTGGGTTTAAACTTATTGGAGTTGATTCTGAGATTTATAGTCTCGCTTATGCAAAGCGTCGTTTCCCTACCATTCCTCTTATTAACGGGAACCTCCTGAAACTCCCCTTTAAGACAAATTCGATTGATCTGGTGATTGCAACTGATATCCTTGAACATTTAGAAGAAGATACCTTGGGGCTTCGAGAAATTTACAGGGTCTTGAAATGGAAAGGAGAAGTGTTGTTTACCGTTCCGGCTTTTAATTTTTTATGGGGAATCCAAGATGTCGTCGGGATGCATAAAAAACGCTACTCGAGAAGTGAACTTATTGAAAAAATTGAGCAACAAGGATTCAAGATATTGAAAACATCCTACTTCAATTTTCTTCTGTTTTTTCCAATCCTATTTACCAGGCGGTTGGTTCATCTCCTTGGATTAACGATTGAATCTGAAAATCAAATCAATTTACCAATTATTAATATTTTCTTAACGAAACTCTTTTCAATCGAGGCTCATATTCTTAGATATTTCACATTCCCCTTTGGGGTATCTATCTTTTGCATCGCCCAAAAATGAGGCGACTGAATGGATCTTGTTTCTAACCATAACGGAACGAAGAACAAGAGAGAGCTTTTTATCCTCCTTGCCTGTCTCGTTTTAGGATTCGCCCTAAGATTTTATACCTTCGACCAGAAATCGCTCTGGTTGGATGAAATTCACACCTTCAATGAATCGAGAGATGATGTTAAGGGTCAACTAAGATATTACAGAGAACATTCGACTCACCTTCAGCCTCCTCTTTTCTTTGTCCTCTCCCATCTCTTCTATCCATTTGCCAAACCCGAAAGAGATCTCCGGATCATTCCGTTAATCTTTGGAACCCTTTCGATCCCCATGATTTATTTTTTGTCCAGAATGTTTTCGCCCGTAATTGCTTTACCCTGTGCCCTATCCTTAACTTTCATGGCTTATCATGTCAGTCTTTCTCAAGAGGGACGTGCATACTCCCTCCTGATGTTTTTGGGGCTGATAGGTCTTTATTTCTTTATGCATTACCTGAAAACCTTAAGAGTGGGATATTTGTTCTTGGTTGCTTTTTGTTTTGCTATCATGGTCCTTACCAGTTATAGCGCCATTCCATTTATTGCTTTCTGCCAGATTTTATGGTTTTATCAGGTAAAAGATGACTTGAAAAAACCGCCTTATTCCTCAATTGTTCTGATGAATTTGCTCATCCTGTTATTCTCTCTTCCCTGGCTTCTTTTTGTTCTGTTAAATTACCCCGCCCACCACTTGGTAGATCCCTACGAACCACAATTTTCCATTACTTTCTGGAGTGTGTTTTATGGGATGTTTCATGATTGGGCGCCTCACCTGCCTTTAACGATCGCTTCCGTGATCCTTTTGGCTCTTTTTCCCTTCGTTTCAAATAACAAAAAGAATTCCCTTCTTCTCTTGGCCGTTTTCGTTCTGCCAATTGCATGGATTTATTTCTTTTGCAGGGTATTTGGCATATCCCATTTTATTACTTCCCGATATTTAGTCAGTTTTTTACCCCTCTTTTTGATCGCCTTATATCTGTCCCTTGAGGTTTTTGTAAATAGATTTGAGATGTTAAATAGATTTATTCGCCTCCGATTCGTGTTTATCCTCCTATTTATTTTATCCAATATTGTCATTCTTCCCTTCTACTATGTGTCTGAAAAGCAAGACCTGAGAGGTTTGGTCCTTTATCTTAAACAAAACATTCGGCAAGGTGATAAAATTTATCTGGGGGGGGTCTTCTTTTTCCCGGGACTATTCCATTATTTCGGAATATACCCAGAAGGTCGTCACTATGATCTCACCACCTACAAGGATGCAGAAAAGGGGATTGAATATGCAATGATGCCCCTTGTTTATCAGGATAAGACTATTCCCATTTATTATTCCAGGGCCTGCTGTTCTCAATATGTAGCCGATGGCGGCCGTCTTTGGATCGTCATCGGAGGTAAACAATCTGCAAAAGAAATTAATAAAAATCTTTCAGCAGCTTTCAAGGGTTATTTTGATGGAAGTTTTCTCAATTTCAACCGATTCCCGACGGATGCCTCCATTTATCTTTTTCTCTGGGATCCCCGATCTCCAAATGAAAAAGGCATCCCTTTTCCAATTCAATAATTACGGATATCCTCCATGAAGAATTCCCTTATGCATAAAATAAATCGTAGGGAATGGATCATTCTTATAATCTGTCTGCTGATCGGTTTTGCCCTGAGGTATTACACTTTTGATCGAAAATCCCTCTGGTTGGATGAAATCTATACCTATAACGATGCACGGTATGGTCTAAAGGATCAACTAAAATATTATCAGGAGAAGCCTGACTATCTCCATCCTCCTTTGTTTTTCATCCTTACTCACTTTTTCTACCCCACTGCAAAACCTGAAAGGGACCTTCGCATCCTCCCTTTGATTTTTGGAACCCTTTCAATCCCCATGATCTATCTCCTTTCGAGGTCCTTCTCTCCTTCCATTGCCTTACCCTGCACCCTTTCCCTTACCTTCATGGCCTACCACATCAGCCTTTCCCAGGATGGACGCTCCTATACCCTCATCCTGTTCTTTGGAATGACAGGCCTTTATTTTTTCATGAGTTACCTGAAAACGTTGAAAAGGATATACTTAATCCTGGTTGCCATCCCATTCGCTCTAATGCTTCACGCGAGCTACAGTTCGATTCCATTCATCATCTTCTCTCAAATCCTGTGGCTCTACAGGGCGGGGGATGTTAAAAGGCGTCCCCCTCTTTCTTCCTTTTTTATGTTAAATGGTCTTATCCTTCTTTTCTGTCTTCCCTGGATCATTTTTATTGGCGCTCATTACAAAGGACAGGTGATCATGGATCCCTTCCATACCGAAGACCCTGGTTCTCTCTGGTCCATTTTCTATCGGGTTTTGAGTGACTGGGTCCCTCTCTCTCATCTGACCTTCGTTTCGGTCCTCTTGCTTATTCTTTTTCCATTCGTTTCGAAAGATAGAAAAAATGTCTTTGTTCTTTTGGCTGCTTTTGTCTTCCCGATTACGGGACTTTATGCTTTCTGTAAATTGTTAAGCGTCACCCACTTCATCACTTCTCGATATTTCATCAACTTTCTTCCCCTCTTCTTCATTATTTTGTTTCTATCAGTGACAGCCATTGAAGTTAAATTTTTGAGATTGAGAAGGGTTCTTCGATTGAGATTTCTTCTGGTGATCCTTTTCATCACATCGAATTTGGTAGTTCTCCCCCTTTACTACCGCTTCCAGAAACAGGACCTCAGGGGCTTGGCCACCTATCTAAAAAACCATCTCAGGGAGGACGACAAGATTATTGACGTCGATGTCGGGTATGTTCCAGGCATCCTTCATTATTTCGGGGTCTATCCAGAGGGCCGTCAGTATTCTGTTCCCTTCTATAAAGTTTCAGACCATGAGATCGAACTTCGAACGACATTTACCTATCAGGACAAAAAATACACGATCTACTGTTCCCGTGATTGGTGCACGAGGTATCTTGAAGGAACAAACCGACTATGGATTGTTGCAGGAAAAAAGACGGCAAAAAAACTCAAAAGCAACTCTCTCTTTGCTCTGAAAGGATATTTCGATGGGAGTTTCCTCAATTTTGACCGGTTTCCAACCGATGCTTCCATCTATCTTTTTCTCTGGGACCCTCAATCTCCAAATGAAAGAGGAATCCCTTTACCAGTAGAATAATTATGGAAGTGAACACTTCGCTGTAGAATCGTCCAAGTAAATGGAGATCTAAGGTTCATAACTTTCCTATTTCTGAAACTGAAGATCCACTAAGGATAAATTCTTTGTGCATAAAGCAAATCATAAAGATTTGATCATTGTCATACTCTGTCTGTTGATCGGTTTTGCCCTGAGGTATTACACGCTTGATCGAAAATCCCTCTGGTTGGATGAAATCTATACCCATAACGAAGCAAGGTATGGCTTAAAGGATCAATTGAATTTTTATCAGGAAAAGCCTTACAACATTCAATCCCCATTCTTCTTTATTCTTAGCAACTTATTTTATCCTACTACAAAACCCGAAAGGGACCTCCGGATCATCCCGCTGATCTTTGGAACCCTCTCGATCCCCATGATTTATTTGCTTTCGAGATTATTTTCCGGGAAAATTGCTCTGCCCTGTATGTTCACTGTAACTCTCATGGCCTACCATATCAGCATATCTCAAGAAGGACGTTCCTATTCAATGCTGATGTTCCTTGGAATGGTAGGAGTATATTTTTTCCTGAAACACTTACAAACTTCAAAGAAACAATACCTTTTCCCGGGGGCAATCTTATATGCAACCATGTTTTATATAAGCTACAGTTCCATTCCGTTTATCGTCTTTTCACAAATATTGTGGTTTTACCAGATTCATGAAGACAATAAGAAATTCAAATCTTTCTTCCTTGTTAATTTTCAACGCTTTGATCCTTTTCTTCTGCCTCCCCTGGATCCTTTTTTTGGTCTCAAATTATAAAGGGCAACCCATTATGGGGGGTCCCACGCCACAGGAGTTCGGTTCGTTCTGGGATACGATCTCCGGAGTTTTTCATGATTGGATGCCGAACGTACCTTTGATTGTCCTTACCGCGGTTCCATTAATCCTCTTCCCCTTCTTTTCAAATAGAAAAAACGCCATTGTCCTCTGGGCGATATTCATCCTTCCGGTTGGGACTCTCCATTTTTACTGCAGAGTGTTCCACATCCATCATTTTATTACATCGAGATACTTCATCAGTTTTCTGCCTCTCTTCTTTGTCATGTTATTTCTTTCCATCAATGCCATTCAAGACAAATTTCAACTCTTAAATAAATATTTAAGCATCAGGACCCTCTTTCTCATTTTCATTATTGCCTCAAACCTTTTGATTCTTCCCCTTTACTACCGTTCAGAGAAACAAGACTTTAGAGGTTTAGTTCACTACCTGAACAAGCACATCAAACAGGGTGATATCATTATCGTCAGTTCAGAGACCTATATATTAGGGATGCTTCATTATTTTGGGATATATCCAGAGGGCCATTTTTATGCACTTCCTACTCGTACGGTTCTTAAAAATGAAAAAGAACAACTCGTCTCATTATCGCTAAATAATAAGAAGTTCACGATTGAACATTCAAATACCTATTGGAGCACTTACTTCACTGAAGGTAATCGCTTGTGGATTGTTGTACACAAAAATGCTGTTAAAGAGATTGAAAAAATTCCATCCGTCATCCTTAAAGGTTATTTTGACGGAAGTTTTCTCAATTTTGACCGATTTCCAACAGATGCCTCTATGTATCTTTTTCTATGGGACCCCAAATCTCCAAATGAGCAAGGCATTGATATGCCGGCAGAGTAAAAGGTGTTCCTTTAGGGTTTGAGCGAATTAGTCTGATGATCTGTCAATGGATTGTCTTGTGGGCACGACCTAAAGGGAAGGATGGTATCGGTTCACCCAGAGTTCCCATACGAGCAGGGTCCAGAGCTGCTTTCGATTATCTTTCTTGTTCATCAGGTGGTCATCAAGAAGCTTTTCCACGTATTGCGAATTGAGGATCCCCTCCCTCTTAACCCGGTTGACAGAAAGTAAGTCCATAAACATTTCTTTTAGGGGACCCTTGACCCATTTGGCAATGGGAACACCAAACCCTTTTTTCTTTCTGTTAATGATTTCTCTGGGAAGGTATGGCTGTGCAGCCTTTTTCAGAAGATACTTTGGAGTGAAACCCTTTAACTTAAGGGCAGAAGGAAGTCCCATGACAAATTCAACCAATTCATGGTCAAGAAAGGGGGCTCTTACTTCCAGGGAACTGGCCATACTCGCTCGATCGACCTTCACCAGAATTGACTCCTGGAGGTAGAGTTTCAAGTCGAGATATTGAAGAAGGCTGATCCGGTCTCTTAATGGAAAGTCCTTCTCGTAGTAGGAAATCTCCTCCACCAGTCGAGTTTTATTGAATTGTCTGTTGATTTCAGGGGACAGGACTTCAGGTAGTTCAGAAAATGAAAAAGAGCCGAGCCATACGTAATTCCTGATCCCATCCGGGAAGCCGATGCCGGAAAGAAATTTTTTCACCTTGAAGTCAAAGCTGATATTATCATCAGAAACTGGAAGAAGACTTCCCAAGAAAGCCATGGTTGGGTGAAGCGCCTCCAACAACCTTTTATAACGATTCGCTACCTTGTGGGCAAAATAGGTCGGGTACCCGGCAAAGAGTTCATCTCCCCCATCTCCCCCCAAAGCAACCGTCACCTGCTCACGGGTAAATCTGGAGAGAAGGTAGGTCGGTAGAATCGAGGCATCGGCCATCGGTTCATCAAGAATGTCGGGAATCCTGGGAACAATTCCGAGGAGGTCTTCGGGATCCATTCTCTTTTCATGGTGCTCCGTTCCGATGTGCTTCGATGCGAGGAGGGCATAGGTTGATTCATCGAAAGAGGGATCCTCAAAGCTGATCGAAAAGGTCTTGACCTTCCCCGAATGCGCCTGTTGAGCCAAAGCCGTGATCGTGCTCGAATCGATCCCTCCGCTCAAAAAAATGCCTAAGGGAACGTCACTGATCAACCTGCGTCTGACGGCTTTTCTCAATAGTTCCATCATCCGATCCTCTGCTTCCTTCTCCGAGAGCACTTCGTCTTCCGCGTTTCGACGAAAAGGAGACCAGTAGCTTTTGATCTCTTCTCCTTTTTCATCCCATATGAGATAGGAAGCGGCTGAAAGTTTCTTCGCTTCCCGGAAGATGGTATGGGGACTTGGGACAAATTCATAGAAAAGATATTTTATCAATGAAAGAGGATCGATCGTCCGTGAAAAATGGGGATAGGCCATGATGGCCTTCAATTCGGAAGCGAAAAGAAAGGTCTCCTGGATCAAGCTGTAGTAAAGAGGTTTCTTGCCAAAACGATCCCTGGCAAGGAGAAGCCTCTTCTTTCTTTCATCCCAGATTGCAATGGCAAACATTCCGCTGAAGTGTTCAAAACAATTCTCCCCAAACTCCTCATACCCATGGACAATGACCTCAGTATCAGAACGGGTTTGAAACCGATGCCCCTTCCCTTCCAACTCTGCCTTAAATTCCTGGAAATTATAGATCTCTCCGTTCAATAATACCCAAACGGTTCCGTCCTCATTGGATAAGGGCTGATGTCCTCCTTCAAGGTCGATAATGCTGAGCCGACGATGTCCGAGAAAAACATAGGGGCCCCGATCATCGATGGGTCGAATATATTCGCCCATCTCATCCGGACCCCTATGGATCATCGTTTCACGCATGTTTCGGAGCAACCCGATATCCGGGACGCTGCCATTTTTTCGGGTCAAGAATCCAAAGATGCCGCACATGGTTGTCTAAAGAAGCGCCTCTTTAACTTGGTAAGTGGGTTTTCGTTGCGATTCGTAATACGTTCGTGTCAATATCTCCGCAAGAAAGCCCATGAGGATCGAAATGGACCCTAACATCAAAAGAAGGACGCTCAGTAACGGAAGAGGAGTCAGGATGAACGAAACCCCATTGAAAAGTTTTAGATAAATTGCATAGGCGCCAGAAAGAAAGGCGCCGAAGATCATAAAAAGTCCCATTCCTCCAAACACATAAATCGGTTTTTGAGAATAGGAGAGGAGAAATTTCACCACAAGGAGGTCCAAGATCACTTTAAAGACTCTTATGATTCCATATTTGGATACCCCGGATTTTCTTGGATGGTGGCGGACAGCGATTTCGGAGACGCGGGCCCCAATCCAATGGGCGTAAATTGGAATGAACCGATGCATTTCGCCGTAGAGTCGAATGTGTCTCAGCATGTCCCGCTTATACGCCTTGAGGGTACATCCGTAGTCGTGAAGAGGAACCCCTCCGATGAAAGAAACGATTTTGTTTGCAATGATTGATGGCAATCGACGGGCCAGAAAGGAGTCTTTCCGATCTTTCCTCCATCCACTCACCACATCAAATCCCTCTCCCATTTTTTGAAGAAGGAGAAAAATATCTTCAGGATCGTTCTGAAGATCTCCGTCCATGGGAATAATGATTTTCCCCTTTGAGAAATCGATTCCCGCCGTGAGCGCTGAAGTTTGCCCGTAATTCCGGAGGAAAGAAATCACTTTGATTGTTGGATCCTGTTGACAAAGGAGCTTTAACTGTTTCAGGGTGTTGTCCGTGCTTCCATCATCAACGAAGATTACCTCATAACTTTGTTTAAGTTGTTTCAAAACTGAAATCAACTTCTCATAGAGAGGAAAGACGTTCTGTTCCTCATTGAACACAGGAATGATGACGGAGACCATCTCTTGCGAAGTCAAAGCCATTCGGTATGAAATTCCCTAATTCATTGAAAATTTTTGACCATTATTGTATATTCCCAGTGGGTCTGTCAAGGGGAAATTCATCCAATCTGTGAATCAGACATTAGACCATAGATTTCAGACATTAGCATTGAAGGGGGAACGAAAGAATCTGGTGCCCAAAGTCTGAAGTTCAGTGTCTGAATTGCAATCTTCCAATCAACGGATAGTCAGCGAGAAAGATGAAATCTGTCTCCCTTGAGAGGACGATTCAAATCTCCATCACGGTGTTGATGCTATTCATCACCACAATGATGGTTTTTGGCGGCTTGTCCTATTTCTATTTTGCTGCTGACCTTCCAAGTGTTGGAACCTTAAAGAACTACACCCCTCCCACCGTGACGAAGTTCTTCTCCGACGATGGAGAAATCATCGCTGAAATCTCATTGGAAAAGAGGGAGGTCGTCTCCCTGGATCGGATGCCACCCCATCTCGTTCAAGCCTTTGTCGCGAGTGAGGATAACCGCTTCTTCCAGCATAAAGGGTTGGACTATCTGGCCATCCTGAGGGCCTCTCTCAAAAATATCTTCTCCGGAGAAATTGTTCAGGGCGGAAGCACCATCACCCAGCAGGTCGTTAAATCCCTTCTTCTCTCCCCTGAAAGACGATTTTCGAGAAAGATTCGGGAGGCCATTCTGGCCTACAGGATCGAGAAATACCTGTCGAAAGAGGAAATTCTCTATTTGTATCTTAATCAAATCTATTTGGGGCATGGGGCCTATGGCGTAGCAGCAGCCGCGGAGAGTTACTTTGGAAAGTCGGTTGAAGAACTGACCCTTGCCGAATCGGCCATGCTCGCTGGACTCCCACAAGCCCCCAGTAAAACTTCCCCCTATACCCACCCGGAGCAGGCCAGGAGAAGGCAATCCTATGTGCTCCGTCGAATGGTCGAAGAAGGTTTTATCTCTGAAAGGGAGTTGCAGGACGGGCTCAAAGTCTCCGTCAAGATTCTCAGTCAGACAGACTCCCTTTTCCGAAAAAGCCCCCTATTTCGTCGATCAGGTGAGAAAATACATCGAGGAAAAGTATGGGAAAGAGGCTCTTTATCGGGATGGCCTTCAGGTTTATACGACGATCGATCTTGCGGCGCAGCGGATGGCTCAGCAGGCCCTCGAATCGGGCTTGAGGGAGATCGAGAAACGACAGAAATATTCCCGCTTGGAATCCCCCTTTTCCCTTGAAGGAGCGCTGATCAGTATCGATCTTGAAACCGGGTATGTCAGAGCCATGGTAGGAGGAAGAGATTTCAAGAAAAGTCAATTTAATCGGGCCTTCCAGGCTCGGAGACAAACAGGTTCCGCCTTCAAACCCATTGTCTATGCATCGGCCCTCGATAGGGGCTATACCCCTTCAACCATCATCGTTGATTCACCCATCATTTTCAGATGGGGAGATAAGAAGTGGAAACCTAAGAATTTTGAGAATAAATTCTATGGGCCGATTACGTTTCGAAATGCACTCACCCATTCGATCAATACCGTTACGGTAAAGATTGCCCAGGATCTTGGAGTCGAGTATATCCGAGACTATGCAAAGCATCTCGGAATCTCCTCTTCCCTTCATGACGATCTCTCCATGGCTCTCGGTTCCTCCAGCCTGTCCCTTTACGAATTGACGAAGGCCTATGCAGTCTTTGCCAATCAGGGAAAGAGTCTTTCGGCCGCTTTTTATCAAAAAGATCCTGGATCGGCATGGAAACCTCATCGAAGAAAACCTTCCCCTCTTCTATTCAAAAGAATCGGCGGAGGAGGGTCAACTCATCAGTCCTCAAACCGCCTATCTGATGACCCATCTCTTGGAGGGAGTCGTTCAGCAGGGGACGGGTTGGAGAGCCAAGGCCATTGGCAGACCTGTTGCTGCAAAAACAGGGACGACCGACCAATTCTTTGATGCCTGGTTCATTGGCTATACCCCGGAATATATCACAGGAGTCTGGGTGGGATTCGATGATGAAAGATCGATCGGAGAAGAATGAAACAGGCTCTCGTGCCGCCTCGCCGATCTGGGTCGCTTTTATGACGCAATTACTGAAGAATAAACCTGTGAGGGATTTTCCCTGTTCCTGAGGGGATTGAATTCATGAAGGTCGATCCAAAGTCAGGAGAGATCAGCCGCACCAAACAGGCCATTCTGGAATGCTTCAAGGATGGGACAGGACCGTTTCGAGGTGCTCCTCTCAGCACCAAGACCTCCACCGATTTTTTCAAATTTGATCTGAATCTAACGCCCAAAACAAATTGAGATCACTCTGACTTCTCCTTTCCAGACACATCAAGAATATTGGACCATTGGAATTTATAGAAAAACTAAACGTAGGAAGCAACCTCATTAAAAAATCAATATCGTTCTTGATTGTCGTTACAGTTGGTGTCCCATCATTTTATCATTTGATCATTCTGTCATTCCATTCTTTCGCTCTCCGGGATCATCCTTTCATTATTCTACCATTGTTCCATCCTTCCATGGTGTGATTCCATCAATCCAATATTCAACTACTCCTTTCTGCAATTCAGACAGTAGCGAATCCCCCGGAGGCGGAATGGGGGGACCCCTCTTAAGCCCGCCATAGACAGCTATTCGGATACCCACGAGTTTTTCCTTTAGTCCCCACGGAAAAAAGTTTTGAGGACCTTTATTTTTTTCTTGACATTTATCTTAAAATCTGTATGCTTATATATTAATGGGCATACAGACTAAATCAGCAAGAGAGAAGTTCAGTCGGCTTCGGCAGTCCCTTGTTCATCTGGTCAGCGAGATGAAACAGCTGGTCGAGCCTTTTTTCTCTGATCGGCCTGTGATCAAAGGGACGGTCTATGAGCTTCGGCGCCGATGTGGGAAGCCGGGATGTAAATGTGCGCAAGGAGAACTCCATGCCCGCATGGTGGTGAGCGCCAGTGAGAAAGGGAGGACGCAATTACGGGTGATCCCACGGGGATTTCTCGTGGAGACCCAGCAGAAGGTTGGGCGTTATCAGGAACTCCGGCGGATTCGTGCTCGGCTGGTGGCGATTCATGTGCAGATGCTTAAGGTCCTGGATGAGATGGAGGCAATGCGTCGGGAGAAACTTCCTTGTTCTGACAAGCGAGGGGCTTCAAAGGACGAATAGGGATGGACCTGGTAATCTTCGAGGAGAACAAGCCTCTCGTCTTAAAGGCACTGGGGAATGGAGAGTTTGATTATATCGAGGCGGCCAGCGAGGTGTTCGAGGCCGATTTCTTCCGGTATATCAAGGCCCGAACCCTTTTGGATCAGCTTGCAGAGACCTATCCCACGCCTAGGAAGAAGGAGGAGGTGCCCTTCTGGTTTTATGTAGCCAGCAATCTTTCCATGCGTCTTCACGGGGTACACGCTTTTGATGCGTTTCCTATGGTGGTTCGCAGTGGAGGGATGGTGCAGGCCTTTGGGCCCAAGGCGGGCCGCAAGGTGGTTCATCCGGAGACGGGTGAGACGACGGTCTTCTGTGAGGGGTTTAATCAGAAGAATCACTACGACCGGGAGACCCCTTGCGATCCGGACTATTTACGCAAGGTTGCAAAGGACACCGACGCAGAAGCCCTCATCGAATGGTTCAATCGGGACGTGGTGAGGGTCTTTCGTAAGCACCGTGTTTTTGACAAAGAGGGTCTCTTTATTGGGGACGCCTCATATCTGTTTGTTCCGGATAACCCCCTGTACGAAGGTTCCGTGAGGATGCTTTTCGACGCAGATAACCATCCGGTCGATTTTGAACAGTACAAGAAGATGACCGAGGCGCAAAAGGTTCGTTGTCAGTGGAAGCGCTGCTACAAGATGGTAACGCTTTTACACACGAATCGAAGGCGGGACTTCTATGTCTTTGTGGCGGTGAAGGTGATTTCCGGCAAGGCCCATGAATGTCCGGTGCTTTATGAGCTGGTCAAGCAATGGGTGGAGGCGGTGGGTCCAGGGGTGATCAAGAGACTCATCTTGGACCGAGGGTTTCTGGATGGAGAGGCGATCTCTCTCTGTAAGAGGGAATACGGCATCGATATCCTGATTCCCCTTCGCCGTAACATGGATCTCTATGGGGATGCCCTGGCGTTGTTCCAGGAGTCGGATGTGGACTGGGTGGAATGCAAAGAACGGGAAGAAGGGGTCAAGGAGCCCATCCGTCCAAAGCCCAAAGCCATCCTCAAGCGGGAGAAAAAGCGGCAAAAGAAACTGCAACAGTTAAGGGAACAACAGCCGCCCCCACCGCCCGAGAAGATCCTGGTAAAGACAGAGGTAGCCAGCATTGGAGAGTTTCGAAGTTGGTCCTCCTGCACCGTCCCCCTGACCGTAGTAGCGAACCGGGAACAGTATGCCGATGGTCATGAGGACATCTGGTTTTTAATCGACACCCAGGAGGTTTCGGATCCAAGGCAGACCCGGCAGGAGTATGGTCTGCGTCCCTCCACAGAGGAACGTTATCGTCAACTCAAGTGTTTTACTGACTTGACCCATTTCACCTCCCGTGCCTTCTCGATGGTCGTCAATCAGGTCATCTTTATCATGCTGGCCTATGATCTCCTTCAGATCTATCTACTCCGTCAGGGACGTAAGGAGCTGAACCAAAAGACCCTCCCCCGTATCCGTCAGCAGCTTCTCCCTTCGGATAATCACATCATTGTCTATTGGCAGAACTACTACGGTCTGTTCAGACCGTTCGAACTCGTTGGATTTGTGGTGATGCTCGGGGAAGAGGCTCGCAAAAAGATAGCAGCCAAATGCCGACGCATTGGTCGTGAATTGAACGGGCTGATGCAGAATCCTCGACCTCCATAAAAGGTTTACTCCTACCGCTAAAGAGCGATCACTGCCCGCCGTTCTCGTGAGCGACAGAGGTAATCCCGCGCATCGCGGGACTATTGCCGACCCTTCTCGTTGCCTCCATTCCAAATATCTACTCCCTTTGAAACGTCCTACCGTAAGATCCTTCGATGTGGGGTTTTCGGCCGGTCGACCCACCATTGAACACCCTTCAACCCCAAAACCGGCCTCTCGCCCGACTACGGACCTCTGTAGTGTCTGAATTGCACACACACTCCTTTTTTAAAGGTTGCTGAAAAGCTTCCTTTCTGATAACATCGTTCGAGATGATTTTCTTTTAAGGAGGGACTATGCGGGAAAATCATAAGGAGCGGTCAAGGATCCATTATGGATGGGTCGTGCTGGCTATGGGATTGTTAACCACCATTGGAACTCATGGATTTGGTCGGATGGCCTACACCCTTATTCTGCCGAGTATGAAGGATGGTCTCCATTTCTCGTATGTACAACTCGGACTTTTGGGAACAGGAAACTTTATTGGTTACCTCAGTCTTGCAATCATTGGAGGGTTCTTGGCCTCACGGTTTGGCTCAAGAATCGTGATGACTTTCGCCCTGATTCTGATGGGATTAACCATGATTCTGACCGGCTTGGCCCAGAGTTTTTCCTTTGCTTTCTTCATGCGACTCTTAACGGGATTCGGGAATGGCGCTGCCTACGTGCCGGCGATGGCCCTCGGTTCCGCCTGGTTCGTCCTAAAGCGAAGAGGATTTGCCGCGGGCATCGTCTCAGCAGGAATTGGTGGAGGCACCTTGATTGCAGGCCTGATCGTCCCTTCGATTTTGAAAGCCCATGGATCAGAAGGCTGGAGGTTCTCCTGGTACTATCTCGGAGTGGGGGTCCTTATCATTTCATGCCTTGTCTATGTCTTCATACGGAGCCAGCCAGAGGAAAAAGGCCTCTCTCCTATCGGTTTTGATGAAGGCAAAAATCCCGTGAAGTCACCATCAAAGGAGGAGAAAGCAAAGGCACTCCAATGGGGTCTTGTCTACCAAATCAGAGAGATGTGGTATCTCGGGCTCGTTTATTTCATGTACGGATTCTCCTATATCATCTATATGACCTTTTTTGCTGCCTATCTGATCAAGGAGATGGGACTGAGCCAAACCCAAGCAGGTGCCATTTGGGCCTTAGTCGGAGGATTGAGCATTTTTTGTGGTGTGATCTGGGGTGGAATCTCCGACCTTCTTGGTCGAAGACACGGTTCCGCCTTGGCCTATCTTACTCTGGCAACAGCCTATACTCTCTTTGCCTTGGTTAAGAGTCCATTCGGTTTTTACCTCTCTGCCGTTGTCTTTGGCTTCACAGCCTGGAGCATACCCACGATCATGGCCGCAGCGGCTGGAGATTATGTGGGTCCAAAACTGGCACCCGCTGGACTCGGTTTTGTCACCCTCTTCTTTGGGATTGGGCAGGCCCTGGGACCTGCAGTAGGTGGCTATTTGGCGGATGTCACCCGCTCTTTCCAGATCCCTTTTCTGTTAGCGGCCGGAGTTTCTCTGGCAGGAATGGTTTTCTCCCTATATCTCAAGAAACCTTCAACGACAAATTAAGAACCGAACCGGCCGGATTTAATTTTCACCTCCATCCTTTTCCGTGTTGTTCATTTGTTTTACTCTCTCTCCATCGGCGAGTTTGAAGTTACTACCGATGTGCTCGCGAACTTAACTATTTCTATACTACTCGATACCAGCCAATCTTCTCTTTAGCACCAAAAAAGGGATTAAGCGAAACCTCCTAACCCCTTGTAATTGCTTGGTACCGAAGGTCTGGCACATAACCAACCATACACACCTTTTGGAACTCGACGAGAAATGGTTTATGACCTGTACCTTCGATTGGCCGTAGCAAAACCATTCCGACCTCACGCGTAAGCAATTGTGTAAAATTTTCCAGTATCTTACAAGTTATCCTTATCCTAACAAGAAAAACCCAGACCGAAGCCAGGGCTTTTCGACAATAGGACTGGCGTCCCCAACCGGACGCCCACAATATTATGAAAAACTTATCTTCACGATATCATTAGATAAATAAATATTATCACAGCAAGGATACTCCCCTGTACTGCTTCCCCGGAAGTTTACCCTGAGCCACGTCGAATGGGGGACACACAGAAATTCCTTCTTAATATTGCTCCTCAAGATTCCGCAATCCGAATTCGTAATGGGAGGGGTCTATCGGACCGCTTTCGAGAAAAAAAGGAACTCACCGATCGGGCATTGAAGCTCGCAGAGGCCGGTAAACCTAAATCGAATTGGGAGCTGCAAGGGGCATTGGGGCTGGCCGCCTTTGTCTTAGGCTTCTTGGTACGGAAATAAAGGGTCGCATATGGCAAAAACCCAGGAGTTAGTGTCGGTGCGCTCATGCCACCATTGTTCCTTTTTTCCAGTACGCTCTTTTCACCCCAAAAATGATATTTCAAGACCCCGACGCCTCCCAGCTTTTGTCTAACCGAGGTAAAGGTTTTCGAAGATCCGCAGGAACTCGGATGGCGTCACTACTGTAACGTCCGCTCCTTTTCTGACCCAGGGAGAGAGGAAGTGTTTCTTGTCCAGCGTTACAAGAAAATCCACCTTGCCCTCAAGGGCTGCCGCCAGGATGGAAGCATCTTTTCGACCTACAATAGCATCGGCCTTTTTCACCAGACTTGGTCCCGGGTCATCGATCAGGAGCGGTTTTAGATCATGGATAAATTGTCGGAAGCGGCTGAGCAATCGTGGGAGTTTAGCCAGAAAGTTCCGGTCCGCTTCCACGATGACCTGCCGACTGATCACCATCTGGATAACCTCTGCTTCGCATAGGTCCAAAACCGCCCCTGACGCTCCAGTCGAAGAGGCTAACCCCGAAATCAAGACGCTTGTGTCCACAAAGACCTTAATCTTTGGGATAGGTTTCTGCAAGGTAGCGCTTCCTCTGGCCTTTGAGATCTTTGAGCAAATCTTCTAAGGTCAAACCTTCTCGCTTCATCTCCCGTTCCACCTCTGAGGCCAGCGAAGCCCTTTGCAGGCGTTTGGGGGTCATCAGTAGAACTTTTCCAACTCGGAAGACATTCAGACCGCTTTCCTCATCCAGATTTAACGCTTCCCTTAAGTCTTGCGGAAGGGTCAGTTGCCCCCGGGATCGGATCCGAACCAATCTCGATGTCGTGGAAAACTCCTCCATCGCAAATCCTCCTGATTCTTATAATCAGAATATATCAGATTTTCATCATAAAGTCAATTATAGTCTTTTAAAGAATTTAGGGTGAGTGACACCTTCCGTATCTCCCACGTCAAGAAAATAGAGCCGTCCCCTTTTTTGTTATTTGTGAATATTGTGATCAACGTCCCCAAGATTCCTTTCCTCGTCTAAATACGATATCACAATTCAAAAGGGTTGCTCCAGTAAAATACATCCGATCTGATAATCCCCTTTTGATGAGGAAACTCGGCGATGCTTTTCGACAGGCCCCTCCATCCCCTCAAAGGATCGGGCACCATTTTTTTTGTGAAATGTATCCCGGGCCAGGTTAACGGGCAAGGTGGTGGTGTGGGCGAAGATTCCTCCCCCAACGATGAAATCACGGGGACTATGAAGTTTGAAAAGGAAGGGGTCACCAGGGCTCAATGCTCGAAATACTGTTTCCCCACTTAGCTGCCAGAAATTGACTTCATCATCCCCGGAATCGCCGACAGGGTCTTAAACCACTCAAAATCAGTAATCCCAACAAAGGCTTTCAAGGAGTCTCCTGAAAATCACTGGTTTCGAATGTCAAAGATCTCCCCTAGTCCAGTACCTGCGCAGTTCAATCTTCTGCATCATGTGTTCATTTCTTTTTCGATGATCCTATCCATCTCATCAACGAAGATCAAGGCTTGATCAAGCCACTCTTTCATCTTTTCTCTCTCAAATTCTACAAAATCCCCGTAATCACCCTTCTGCCGAAAGTCAAACATTCTGGTATAAAATCGGCCTAACTCCACGGGAACCTTTCCTGCCCTGAAGAAATGCTCATTGAACAGGGCGCGGACACCTGTATGTTTGGCCGAAGAAAGATCTGCGGTCAAAAGGAGGGCTACGACCTCATAGAACAAGGCATAATAGATGCGGTTCAATGTCGAAAACAATCCCCCTGAGTGAAAGAGTAAAGCAGCGTCTTTCAGCGTGTCCCTCGCCTTTTTTTTGCCTGTGGCGAATCCACTCTTCCTTCATACGGCAATGCCTTCTCTCGCGATATTCTGGTAAAGAGGCATAGTCGCTGTAACCTCCGAGTTCCAGAATTCTCTTTCATAAACAATGATCCCGAAGATAACACCGTGTTTCAGCTCGATGTCGTAGGCCGCATCAAAGACCTTCTCTTCGATAGCATTATCAACCCTTCCCGGCAGCAAAACGAGAACATCAATATCCGAATGCTTCCCGTAGTCACCCCGGACCGCAGAACCGAATATTCTCAGCTCAATGTCTTCTCCAAACATCTTTCGAAGTTCCAACTTCAATTCTTGGACAGCCATGTTGATCTGCTTCTTCGTCATGATCTCACCTCTTCAAAACCTAATGACATATTTTTACATGAAATAGACCACTCTTCCAGCTTACAATTGAATATTTCTCGATGATCCTCTTCAGGAAGTGCATTGATGGACAATTGGATCCCTCTACGAATGGTATCGGCAAATTCTCGGCTGATCTCCAGATGGACCCCCTTCCCTGAGCGTCCCCGGTTACAGATATTCCCGGGATCAATTGCTTTCACCCCGAGGGCTTCCCCCGTCTCATGTCAAACCCTGAGCGAAGCTATTTTGTTTCAAAGGACCCCGCCACGTTTTCCGGTCTCTGCGGCTGCAAAGTCAGGATTTTTATGCCTGATCAGGGCACACCTCTTTAGGTCATCGGGGTCCATGCAGTCAATGATGGACATTATGAATTCCGACGCCTTTCTTAGCTTATTGTATTCCTGTTCCAAACGCTCCACTTTTTCCATAAGGGTCCTATTCTCCTTCTGAAGCCTGGTAGCCTGGTCTACGTCTCCTTTCTCGGCGATTTGATCAAAAATCAAAAATTATCCCTTTCCGTCCAATATACCTATCAGGCATGTCACTGCTGAATGCCCAGCCGTATTTTGCACACAATTGATAGCGGTTCATCTTGGGTGCCCAGTAGGTCGCCGAGCTGTGCCTCAGCATATGTGCAGTTGCTTTTTTTGGACTTTCTCCGCCAGGCTGAATATCTATTTGTTCAGGCTTGAATAGGGTCTTGAAGTTTAATGATCGTTGGCAAAAATGGCTATGAACCCGAGAGAGGGTTTTTCGCTAAACCAAATCCTTCAGAAAAAGATGGGAGGAACAGATCCCGGTTGCTCAATGTACCGGGTAATATGTTTTGCCACTTTTTTCATCCCTTTCGGAAGAAACTCGCGTGTATTTTCCGAAATATGTTAAAATACCCGCAACAAAAAGCAAACCCTTCGATTCCCCGGCATGAATGCCGGGGCTTGCCTTCGACCCGAGCTCACGCCGAGGGGCTCAGGGTTAAAAAACGGAAAGCCCCAACCGAAGTCGAGGCTTTCCGACAATAGCACTGGCATCCCTGAGCGGATGTCTAATAGGTCAGACGACCCGTATCCTGTTAGTTTGGTGCCGAAGGGGGGATTTGAACCCCCACAGGGACTACTCCCCGCTAGACCCTGAATCTAGTGCGTCTGCCAATTCCGCCACTTCGGCATTCCCCATCTTTGCAGATTCTTTGAAAATAAACCTTAACTATATTATATTTTTTTTAAATAAAGTCAAGCAGTCACGTCATTTTCCATACCACTCGACAAACTCAGATGGAAATTATATTTGGGATTAAACATCTTAATAGGTCCTTTAACAATGCCGTGGTGGCCCTTGGGAACTTTGACGGGGTCCATTTAGGACATCAGAGGATCTTTGAAAAGGTAAAGGAAGAGGCCTTCAACCATCGGAGGCGAAGGGATTGTCATCACCTTTGAACCCCATCCCTTGAAGGTCCTTTCTCCGTCCCACTGCCCGCCACTCCTCACCCCCTTTCAAAAGAAGATGATGCTCATCGAAAAATCGGGAATTCAAACTGTTTTCTGCATTGAGTTTACCCTGGATTTTTCAAAGTTGTCCCCTGACGAATTCGTTGAAAATATTCTGGTTAAAAAGGTAAACCCTCGGAAATCATTGTTGGATATAACTACCATTTTGGCCGAAAGAAGAGTGGGGATGCCAAGCTGCTGAAAGAGCTCTGCAAGCGTTTCCAGATCGAAGTGGAAATTGTGGAGCCCTTCATCCTCGATGGAATGGCAGTGAGCAGTTCACGGGTGAGAGAGCTCATCAAAAAGGGAAGATGGAAGAAGCATCGAGATTGCTTGGGAGGGATTATCTGGTTATCGGGAAAGTCATTGAAGGGGCGAAACGGGGAAAAATGCTGGGTTTTCCAACAGCGAACCTGGCGCTTTCAGACGAACTGTACCCTCCCCCTGGTGTCTATGCAGTCGAGGTCATCTGGAATCGTCAGGCCTATCATGGCCTTACCAATATTGGAAGAAACCCAACGTTTCAACCCATCCGAGCGAATCGCCAGGGACCTGTTTCACTGGAGGTCCATATTTTGAACTTTAATCAGATGATTTACGGAGAGGAGATCCAGATTAATTTCAAAAACAGGATCGCGAGAGAAATCCGGTTTGAATCTTCTTCTCAACTCCTCGACCAGATTCGGAAGGATATCGAGTGGGCCCAGGAGAATGTATTCCGGAATCTCATCCCTCGCCACCTAATGAATCAGCTTTCCTATCCTTGCCCAGCGGACCTTCTCGATGACGCTGTTTTGCATTCCAATCTAAAGAGAAGTAGATGATGAAGGCTTTTCCCCTGACTTCATTGAGGGTGACAAAACCCCAAAAGCGGCTGTCCTGACTGTTATCCCGGTTATCTCCCAAAACAAAAAGAGAATCTTTAGGCACGACCACCGGGCCAAATCTCTCCATCGAGGGGAGATATCGGGTCCAAAGGCGTTCTTCTCACTGAAATGTCCCCACGGGTCATCAATGAGTTGATCATTGATATAGATCTTGTTCTGGATGATCTCAACTTTTTCCCCCTCCTGGCCAATGACCCTTTTGATGAAGTCCTTTGACCGGTCTTTGGGATAGATGAAAACGATGATATCTCCCCTTTGGGGTCTTCTTAAATTCGAGAATTTTCTTATCGGTGAAAGGGATGCGTGTTCCGTAAAGGAATTTATTGACAAGAAGATAATCTCCCACGAGCAGGGTCGGTTCCATGGAGCTCGAGGGAATCTTAAAGGCCTGAACAATAAAGGTCCGGACAAAAAGAGCGATCAGGACCGCGATGATAATGGGTTCGATATATTCCTTTACAAATCTCTTCTTTTCCATTCTTTTCTTTTCTGCTCCTTTTCGGATCGGAGTGCCCATCAGAATCCTTCTCTATCTCTCCGGGGGTCTTGAACCATCGTGACAGATCTCTCCGTAAATCTCTGGTCTCCGGTCCTTAAAGAAAGGCCATTCCTTTCTCACCTTTTGGATCTCTTTGAGGTCGATATCGATCAAGGCAATCCCTTCTTTCATTCCGGCCGGTGGTCCCTAACAGTTCCCCTTCCGGCGAGACACAGAACGACATGCCGTAAAAATCCTGTTTCTCTTCGCTGCCCACACGATTCACCCTGAAAGATATAGACGCCATTCGAGATGGCATTGCCGGTGATGACCGTTTCCCATTTCTTCTGAGAGGCAAAGGCAGCCGCGGTGGGAGAAAAGATGATCTGCGCTCCCTTGAGGGACAAGATCCTCGACCCCTCGGGAAAGAAATTGTCCCAGCAGATCTGAACGCCAATCACCCCGAACTTCGTCTCAAAAACCGGGAAGCCATGGTTCCCCGGTGAAAAATAGTACCGCTCTTCCCAGAGGGGAATCTGGGGGACATGAATCTTACGATAACTTCCTAAAATAGCTCCGCCGGCATCGATGACAAACGCTGAGTTGATAGAAACAGTTCTTCCCTCCCCGCCTCAAACATCGGACAGATCAGAACGACCTGATGTTCAATCGCCAATTGTCGCATCCTCTGTATCGAGGGAGCCCTCATTGTTTCCGCAAGGCAAAAATGGCCTTTATTCATCTCTCTCGGGAACCAGTGAGTGGTGAATAACTCCTGAAAACAGATGATGCGGGCCCCCTTTTCAATGGCAATCGTGGCAAAGGCAACCGCCTTTTCGATATTTCGGTCTTTTTCTTCACTGCACGCGATCTGGATTCCGGCTAATCTCACCCTCTGCTCCTCTTGACGGATTCGATGCGGCTGGATGTTTGGACAATCGGCCTCTCCTGGAGGTCATCGGGGAAAGGTTCAAGCGACCTCTGCAGTCGCCAGTGACACGCTTTCGCAAGACTTAGAATGCTAACAGAGTTAGGGGGAAGGTGTCAAGATTCAGAAGCGGGTTGAAGAAACGGGGGACCCCGGGGAAGGAAAGACGAATCGGCCTCCATCGACCAATCTGAAATAGCTATTGCAATTTCTTAAAGCCAAATTATAATGGTATTGAACTCACGAAATATCCGTTGAAAGTCTTTCATTCTCTATCCCGTCATTCTGAATGAAGCTCGGCATTCAGACATTGTCCAAGAGACGCGGAACTTAATCGGAGTTACAACTCTATAGACTTTGGATCATCCTTTCGGAAGAAGAGCGATGAGGATATTAGTTATTGAAGACGAGAAAAAGGTTGCCGAATTTATTAAAAAGGGACTCGAAGAAGAGCACTATGCAGTCGATATGGCCCACGATGGAGAGACAGGACTATATCTGGCTGAGGTGAATGAATATGACCTTATCGTGTTAGACCTGATGATCCCTAAAATCGAAGGATGGGAGGTCCTAAAGAAGATTCGGGAAAATAAGAATAGTGTTCCCATCCTTATTCTGACGGCAAGAGATACGGTGGAGGATATCGTAAAAGGGTTGGATTCCGGATGCGACGATTATTTGACCAAACCCTTTGCCTTTGCCGAATTCCTGGCAAGGGTTCGTGCTCTTCTACGCCGCGAAAAATCGGGGAAAGAGCCGATTCTAAAGGTGAGCGATCTCACCCTCTCCTTGGTGACCCACCGGGTTACCCGGGGGAAAAAGAAATCGAACTCACAAGCAAAGAATATGCTCTCCTCGAATATATGATGAGGAACCCCAACAAGGTCCTCACTCGAGCAATGATTTCTGAACACGTTTGGGATTATCATTTCGATTCGATGACGAATGTGATTGATGTCTACGTGAATTATCTTCGAAAAAAGATTAACAAGGATTTTGAAAACAGATTGATTCATACGATTCGAGGGGTCGGATACGTTATGAAGGAGGAGTAAATGCATTTTCGAAGCCTCCGGTTCAAGCTGACCCTCTGGTATGTGTTCATTCTCGGCATCCTGCTCATTGCCTTTAGCGGCTTTCTTTATCTCACCCTCTCCAAAAGTCTTTATCGCGATGTTGATAATAAACTGCGATCCCTCGCCGATCTCATCGCGTCGGAATCCGCTTCTCCGTTGTCGAAATTCGGTTTCGGTAATATCGATCAGACGCTCGAGGCCTCCATGAACCTGAGGCCAGTCGGCAAATTCATCCAAGTCCTCGATGAATCCGGAAAAATCGGTCGAAAATCGGACAATCTCAAGAATGTTCAGCTCCCGATCAGTTTGAATGCTCTTAAGAATGCATCCATGGGCCTTGTCACCTTTGAAACAAATCGGTCTATCGGTAATACCCCCTTACGAATTGTAACCCTCCCCGTTGCAGAAAAGGATCACACAATGAGGATCGTTCAGGTCGCCTCCTCACTTGAAGATGTCGAGGATGCCATGAACACCCTTCTCCTCATTTTGATCATCACCGTACCTTCTGCGCTCATCGTGGCCAGCCTTGGGGGTCAATTTCTGGCTTACAAGGCCCTGAAACCTGTCGATCAGATCACGCAGACCGCACGGATGATCACTTCTCAAAATCTGAACCAGCGCATTCCTCCCCCAAAGGTCAGAGATGAAATCGCGAGATTGGCGGAGACGTTTAATGAGATGATTACCCGCTTGGATCAGTCTTTTCGCCAGATCAAACAGTTCAGTTCCGATGCTTCTCATGAATTAAAGACTCCATTGACCATCTTGCGGGGAGAGGTCGAGGTCACCCTTCGAAAGGAGAGAACCTCCTCCGAGTATCAACAAATCTTGAGGAGTAATTTAGAAGAGGTCGATCGGATGACCCAGATCGTTGATGATCTCCTGCGTCTCTCAAGGGCCGACCATGGGGAGATCCAATTCAATCCAAAGGAGATCGATCTATCCGAGATTTTGAGAGAGATCGTTCCTCAGGCCCACATCCTGGCCTACGCGAAAAATCTCCATATTCAAACGTCGCTTCCCGAAGAACAAGTAGCCATTTTGGGAGACCCTATCCGGATTCGAGAACTCCTATTGAATTTGATCGAAAATGCGATCAAATACACCGAGGAAGGAGGAGGCATTACAATTCATCTCTCGAAAAACCGTGGCACTTCCTCCGGCAAGGATGGGGGGGAAGGCTTGAAGTAGAAAAAATAGGGCTTGCAGAGATTAAGGTAACTGACACTGGAATTGGAATTGCCAAAGAGGACCAGGGGAGAATTTTTGATCGTTTTTTCAGGATCGATAGAGCACGCTCAAGGGAACAAGGAGGAAGTGGGCTTGGCCTGAGCATCTGTAACTGGATTGTGGAGGCCCATCAAGGAAAGATCACTGTCGAAAGTGAAATTGGTAAAGGGAGTTCCTTCATCGTCCGACTACCTCTTCACCACCCCTAATTTTTCTGACCATTCATCGGTGTCAATGCCTCGTAAGAAATCAGGCGATCACCCATTTTTAGGATGGAATGCAAAGCGCTGCTCAGGATGGCTCCGACCCCTCGGCGTAAGATCTGGCCGGGGGCACCGTTGGCATTTGCACAAGTGACCAAATGGTGGTTAGCATCGTAAAAACATTTTTTTCAGATTCCATTGGATAGTTTTTGTCCAGTTGAACGGAATTTCATTCTTTTTTTTGTCAAACCTAAATCGTATTTTTAAAAAAGCTGAATCAATTCAAATTGTTTTTAAATGGCCAAAAATTGGCACTTATTTTGCTTTAAATCACATCATCTCCCATTTAACTAAAAAATAGAAAGGACAAAGATTGCCGGAAAAACTCGGAGAATTGCTCATAAAGAGAAATTACATTACTCTGGACCAGCTTAAAAAGGCCTCTGAGGAACAGAAAATGAAGGGAGGACGCCTCGAGTCGACCCTCGTAAGGCTTGGGTTTATCAAAGAGGATGAACTCCTCTCCTTTCTTAGTGCCCAGTACCGTGTTCCATCCGTTAAGCTTTCAAGGATTGAGGTCAACCCAAATGTCATCAAACTCATCCCTTCAAGCATTGCTAAGAAGTACTTTATCATCCCCGTGAACCGGGTGGGTCCAAAGTTAACCCTCGCCATGGCTGATCCGAGTAACATCGTAGTCATCGATGAGATCAAGTTTATGACCGGATTCAATGTGGAAGCGGTTGTGGCTTCGGAAGCGGAGATCATCGAGGCGATCAAAAAATACTATGGAGGAGATGGAAGCCCTTCGAACACAGGGACCGCCCTCTTCCAAGCAAGTGATTATGTCTTGGAAGACGACAAAAACCCCGAGAACGGGATCAGCCTAATCGAAGATGAGATGATCGATGTCGGAGAATTTGACAAACTCGTCCATGGGGCAGTCGACAATGTGGAGGTAATTGATAGCCAAATCCAGGAAGACCTCGCCGAGATTGAAGGACCCATCATCAAGATCGTCAACGGGATCTTGATCCGGGCGATTAAGTTAGGAGTCAGTGATATTCATTTTGAGCCTTACGAGAAACTGCTTCGCGTCCGGTATCGAATTGATGGGGTGATGCGGAGAGAGATGGCGCTACCCGTCCAGATCAAGAATGCGGTCACATCGCGACTGAAAATCATGGCAAAATTAGACATCGCCGAAAAACGATTGCCCCAGGACGGAAGGATCAAGCTGAGAATGGGAAAGGGAAGGGAAATGGACTTCCGCGTTTCGACCGTTCCCGTTCTCTTCGGAGAAAAGGTGGTCCTTCGTCTCCTTGACAAGTCCGCCTTGCAGCTCGATATGACCAAACTGGGATTCGAAGAAACTTCCCTGCAGGATTTAATGAGTGCCATCCGTAAACCCGTGGGAATGATCCTCGTGACAGGTCCGACCGGAAGCGGAAAAACCACGACGCTCTATTCTGCCCTATCAGAACTGAATAAGGAGACCGAGAACATCCTGACCGCAGAGGACCCCATCGAATATAACTTCATGGGCATTAACCAGGTCCAAATGCACGAGGAGATTGGTCTTACTTTTGCCTCCTCTCTGCGCTCATTCCTTCGGCAGGACCCGGATATCATCATGGTGGGAGAGATTCGAGACTTCGAAACAGCTCAGATCGCGATTCAAGCCGCGTTAACAGGCCATCTGGTGTTAAGCACCGTCCACACCAATGATGCACCGGGAACCATTACACGACTCATCGATATGGGCATTGAACCCTTTTTGATCTCCTCTGCCATTATCTTGATCTTGGCCCAGCGACTGATCCGCAAAGTCTGCGTTGACTGCAGAGAACCCATTAAAGTTCACCCGCAACTGTTGATCGATCTTGGTGTTCCCCCTGATGAAGTTAAATCGTTTCCCACCTATAAAGGCAAGGGATGCCCGATATGCAGCAATACGGGCTATAAGGGCCGGGTGGGACTCTATGAGGTGATGCCAATGAGGGAAGAGGTCAAGGAACTCGTGCTATCCCGGTCCTCTGCCTCCGAAATCAAGAAAGAGGCCATTCGGCTCGGGATGAAGACCCTGAGACAGAGTGGAATCCTCAAGATTCGAGAAGGGGTTACGACGATTGAAGAGGTTCTCCGGGCAACGGTTGACGATCGATAAACTATTTCTTTCACCAGGCTGAGGAGGAGGAGATGATTGAGTTACAAAAGTTACTTGAATTGGTGATTGAAAGGAAGGCTTCAGATCTCCATATTACGACGGGATCGCCACCCGTGTTTCGGATCGACGGGAAAATAGCCAGTTTTGATAAGGAGGTGCTTACAGCCCCGGATACAAAGAGACTCTGTTACAGCGTCTTGACCGACGCCCAAAGGCATAAGTTCGAAGAAGACAACGAATTGGACTTTTCCTTTGGAATCAAAGGGCTAAGCCGGTTTAGAGGAAACATCTATGTGCAACGGGGCGCTGTGGCCGGCGCCTTCCGAGCCATCTCCTTCGACATCCTCAATTTTTCCGAACTTGGAATCCCCGCGATCGTCAATGAATTGATTAAGAGACCCAGAGGGTTGGTGTTGGTGACCGGGCCTACGGGCACAGGAAAATCAACTACCCTTGCAGCCATGATCGACAAGATCAATAATGAAAGAACCGATCATATCATCACTATCGAGGACCCCATCGAATACCTGCATCGCCATAAGAAATGCATTGTCGATCAACGGGAAGTGAATTCGGACACCAAGAGCTTCTCTGCTGCTCTTCGTCACGTCCTTCGCCAAGACCCCGATATTATCCTGATTGGTGAAATGAGGGATCTCGAGACGATCCAGGCAGCCCTGACCACTGCTGAAACCGGACATCTGACCTTCGCCACCCTCCACACCAACTCTTGCGTGGAAACGATCAACCGGATCATTGATGTTTTTCCCCCTCACCAACAACAGCAGATTCGGACCCAGCTCTCTTTTGTCCTGGAGGGCGTATTGGCCCAGCAGTTGCTACCAAGGGCCGGCGGCAAGGGACGGGTCCTTGCCATGGAAGTCATGATCCCGAATCCTGCCATCCGAAACCTGATCCGAGAGGATAAAATTCAGCAGGTCTATTCTCTGATGCAGGTCGGTCAGACAAAGTTTGGGATGCAGACGATGAACCAGGCGCTCCTGTCACTCTATGAGCGCCGTTTCATTACCCTCGAAGACTGTATAGAGCGAAGCCATAACCCAGAAGAACTCCGGCAGATGTTGATCACATCGAACCTCATGCCTGGAGCTGGTAGAAAAGACCGCCTGACCAAGGTCTGATCTCATGAGGAAGGAAGCTGCATATGCCAATCTTTAAATGGGAAGGGAAAACGCTCAAGGGCTCGACAAAAAAAGGAGAGATGGAGGCCCCGAACGAAGCCACCGTTCGAATTCATCTCCGGCAGCAAAATATCGTTCCCCTGAAAATCAACGCGAAGGGTAAAGAGATCAAAATCGCACTACCGTTTAAGAAAAAAGTGAAACAACGGTCTATTGCGATTTTTACTCGTCAATTGGCGACGATGATCGATGCAGGCTTGCCCTTGGTTCAGTCCCTCGAAATCCTCTCCTCCCAGCAAGAGAGCAAGGTCTTCAAAGAAATCATTCGTCAGATCCGCGAAGATGTGGAGGGAGGATCCACGTTTGCGGGCGCCCTAAAGAAACACCCTGTAACCTTTAATGACCTCTACACGAACCTGGTCGTCGCAGGAGAAGAAGGCGGAATCCTTGATAATATTCTGACCCGCTTGGCAAACTATATTGAAAAGGCGGAGGCCCTTAAGAAGAAGGTTAAATCTGCACTCATTTATCCGGCTACCATTGTCGGGGTGGCCATCTTCGTTGTGATGATATTGATGATCTTCGTTATCCCCGTCTTTGAGACAATGTTTAAGTCGGCAGGACAATCGTTGCCTCTGCCGACGATGATCGTTCTCACCCTCAGTAAATTTATTAAAAAATATGTGTTCCTCTTCATCCCAGCGTTATTCCTTTTGATCTATCTCTTCAAGAAATTCTATCAGACCGATCGTGGAAAAGTGATGATCGATGGCCTTCTCCTAAAGTTGCCCGTCTTTGGTCCTCTTCTCGGAAAGGTAGCTGTAGCCCGGTTCTCTCGAACTCTGGGAACACTGGTAAGCAGCGGGGTACCCATCCTGGACGGACTCACGATTGTGTCAAGGACGGCTGGAAACCGGACAGTTGAAAACGCCATCCTCAATGCGCGATCGAGCATCCGGGAGGGAGAAACCATTGCGGAACCTTTGGGCCGAAGCCGGATCTTCCCACCGATGGTCATTCAGATGATTGCGGTTGGAGAATCGACAGGAGCCTTGGATTCCATGTTGTCGAAAATCGCCGAATTTTATGAAGAAGAAGTAGACATCACGGTGTCCAATCTGACCTCTCTTCTCGAACCTTTTCTCATGATCTTTTTAGGGGTGGTGATTGGCGGGGTGGTCATTTCGATGTATCTGCCGATCTTCAATATGGCCTCCGCAATCGGCTAACCTTTTCTATCATTCTGATGAGGACAGTCCAGGGTTATGCAATATGAATTCCCGTGATACCGTCTCTTACGATTTCGGTCAAAAGAGGCTTCACCGTGTGAAAGGCCTCATGCTCGGGCCGCCTCATCATTTTGACGTTCCTTCTTGCTATCACCTTCCTCTTTCAAGTCTCCGAAAAGAACTATTTTTTCATTCCTCTGACGGATACCTTCTATTATTTCATCGGATTTTTTTATCTGGTCACGATCCTCTACGCCCTTCTTCTTGCCAAAGTGAAGGACCTGGATCAATTTATCTTTCTCCAGGTCACCGTCGATCACCTCTTCATCACGGGATTGATCTACTTCACTGGAGGAAGAGACAGTTATTTCCCGATGGCCTACTTCTTTGCCATCATCGGGTGCAGCATCCTCTTTTATCGCCGGGGAGCCTTTTTTTCTGCCTCTATTTCAACCCTTCTCTATGGCCTTCTCTTACTCTTCCAACTCCATCATTGGATCAATCCATTGGGTTCATCCCAATCCTATGAGACCAGCCAAATTTTTTATTCCCTAATCATCTACATGGCCTCGTTTTATATTGTCGCGTTCTTGAGCAGCCTGATTGCGGAAGACCTGAAGAACAAACGGAAAGAACTCGTCCAAAAACAGGTCGACTATGACCAATTGGAGACCTTCAATCGAAATGTGATCCAGAGCTTGGACAGCGGCCTCTTGACGGTTGACCTTCACGGAAAGATCAATTTCCTTAACCGAACGGCAGAACGGATTTTGAACTTCGACGGCGACCCTGCCAAAAAGATCTCGATTTATGACCTTTTTCCAACCCTCAACCGTGTCGCCGATGAAACGGGAAAAAAGGCACCCGATTCCTTTTCGGAGTACCAGCGGTACGAGACCCAGTTCATCAGCCCCCAAGGGAGAAAGATCCACCTCGGCTTCTCCATCTCTCCCTTAACGGGGCCAGAAGGATCCCTCATTGGCCATACCCTGATCTTTCAAGACATTACTCGGTTTAAAGAGATGGAAGAGCAGATGAAGCGTCTTGATAAGATGGCCGCCATTAATCAGCTCGCAGCGGGCATGGCCCACGAAATCCGAAATCCCCTAACGTCTCTGAGCGGATCGATTCAGATGTTGAAATCCGAATTAACCTTAGAGGCTCATCAGGATCGATTAATGAACATCATCCTCCGTGAATCGGAGAGACTGAATGCCTTAATCAGCGATTTCCTCCTCTTCGCCCAGCCTCCCAGACACGAATAAAGGGATCTGGAACATCAAGAACATTCTTGAGGAAACGATTGAATTATTTATCCATTCCTCCGAGCTATCCGGAAGGCATCCAGATCCGTTTCCCCCATCCGCTCGAAGACATGCGAATCCTGGTGGATCCCGATCAGATGAAGCAGGTCTTTTGGAACCTCATTCTCAATGCCGCCCAGGCCATGGGTGAAAGAGGACAACTGACGGTAGGGCTCGAGAAAAAAACGGATGGAATGTCCCTCTCCACCCTAAAGGAATGGGCGAGGATCTCAATCTCCGATTCCGGGAAGGGAATTGCTCCCCATGAGAAGGAGAAAATCTTCGAACCCTTTTATACGACAAAAGACGGGGGAACAGGCTTGGGTCTCTCGATCGTCCACAAGATCATTGAAAACCACGACGGGGTGATCAAGGTCGAAAGCGAGGTGGGTACAGGCTCGACGTTTACCCTTCTGATACCTGTCCAAGCAGAGGAGAAAAGGGAATGTTAAAAGAAAAAATCCTTGCGGTAGATGACGAACAGAGCATGAGGGAATTCTTAGAGATCATGCTTAAAAAGGAAGGGTACAGGGTTTCCCTCGCTTCGAATGGCGAGGAAGTTCTGAAGCTTCTCGAAAAGGACATCTTCGATCTCGTTTTGCTTGATATTCGGATGCCTAGGATGGACGGGATTGCGGTTCTAAAGAAGATCAAGGCCCTCTCTCCTGAAACGATCGTTATCATGATCACGGCCTATGCCTCTGCCGACACCGCCATCAAGGCCATGAAAGAAGGAGCCTATGACTATATTACCAAGCCCTTTAAGATCGAGGAGATCAAACTGATCATTAAGAATGCCCTTGAAAAAAAGAACCTTCAAAAAGAAAATAAGCTTTTGAAACAGGTTGTCCGAGATCGCTATCACTTCGATAAGATCATTGGCCAAAGCCAGAAGATGTTGGCTCTCTATGATCTGCTAGAGAAAGTCAGCTCGACGAAGACCAATATCCTGATCACCGGAGAGAGTGGAACCGGGAAAGAATTGGCCGCGAAAGCAATCCATTATAACAGTTCGCGAAAGGATTGTCCCTTTATTACCCTCAACTGCGGGGCGATTCCCGAGTCCCTCATCGAGAGCGAGCTGTTTGGCCATATGAAAGGGGCCTTCACCGATGCCATCGCGACCAAAAAGGGATTATTTGAAGTGGCGGATGAGGGAACACTCTTTCTCGATGAGATCAGTGAACTTCCTCTGTTGATGCAGGTGAAATTGCTCCGGGTACTCCAGGATCGGGAATTTAAACGGGTCGGCGGCACGGAGGACATTCGGGTGGATGTTCGAATCATTGCGGCGACGAACAAGGATCTAGAAGAGGCAGTGCGGGAGAAGCGGTTCCGAGAGGATCTCTTTTATCGGCTCAACGTCATCCAGATTAAACTTCCCCCTTTACGAGAGAGAAAGGAAGACATTTCCATTCTGGCCATGCATTTTTTGAAAAAGTTTTCTGAGGAATTGAATAAGACGATTTTAAACTTCTCTCCGGAGGCCCTTCAACTTCTCCTCAACTATGAGTACCCGGGCAATGTCCGTGAACTTCAAAACATCATCGAGAGAGCGGTAGCCCTCGAAGCCTCTCAGGAACTGACCGCCCAGAACCTCCGTTCCTATTTGGATGAACATCTCCATCTCAAGAAAGGGGTCTGGGACCTCGATATTCCGAGTGAGGGGATTGACCTTGAAAAACTGGTGGAAGAACTTGAGCGGACCCTCTTGCAAAAGGCCCTGAATAAGACCCATGGCATTAAGAAGAAGGCCGCGGAGCTCCTGGGAATCAATTTTCGATCCATGCGTTATCGACTCGAAAAATATGGCCTCAATCAGGAAATGGAATCCTAATCCTCAACGGGGATTCCGTTTGAAACTGTTTTTCGAGATCGCGCACCGAAATGCGAAAAAAAACGGGCCTTCCATGAGGGCAGGTTGACGAGAGGGAGAAAGGACTGAAGGTCTTTTACAAGGGCTTCCACTCTCTTCGTATTTCAGTTCGAAATTTGCCCGGATTGCCGAATGGCAGGATAGGGCGATGAGAATTGGATAAAGGGTCTCCCTCCCCTTTTTCTCCGGTTGTTTGTGGGCCAATTCGTCCAGAATCTTTCGAATCACCTCCATGGGGTTTTCTTGATCGATCCATGCAGGAATCGATCGGATGGCGAAAATCTTTCCCTCCAACCGGATCGATTTCAAATCCCCATCGCGTGGAAATCTTGAAGATGATCAGCCAATGTCAGGGCCTCCGTCGACGAACACTCCATGAGAACCGGCAGCGAGGAATCGATTAACGGAAACGGACTTCGTTTCATAGGCTGTCTTCATTTCTCAAACAGGATGCGCTCATGGGCGGCATGCTGATCGATAAAAATCAGTCCTTCCTGATCTTCACAGAGATATACGCATTGAGGACCTGACACAAAATGCGAAAGGGGGGCTTTTTTCATCCTTCCTTCCTCGAGCCATTCCTCGGAAACTCTGAAATCGACCCTTCTCTTCTTTTTCCAGGCCCTTCCCCTTCGGGTAATACGGACCGATGGGACAAGGGCAATGTGAGGGTTCGGGTTTCGGGCAGAGAATCGCCCTCTCTCGGGCAGGACAGTCCCCCGGGTATCCTTCGGAGGAGAAACCGGCTCCTGGAGGGAGGAAAGCGCTGCAAAAACGGCAGGGAAGATCTTCTCCGGCTCTTTAAATTTGACTTCTGTCTTGGTCGGATGGACATTGGCATCCACCGAAGAAGGAGGAAGGCTGAGAAAGAGGATGACTACTGGAAATCTGCCCTGGGGAATGACATGGCGGTAGGATTCGAGGATGGCCCTATAAATAGTTTATCCCTCACAAAGCGCTGATTGACATAGAGATAAATTCCATCGCTGTTTCCCCGTGAAAAGGTGGGAAGACTGGCCAGCCCTGAGAGCCGCATCTCTCCATCCTCATATTCAAAAGCCTGAAGATGATCATAAATCTCTCTTCCCAGGATGGCTTTCCATACGAACCTTCAAAGATTCGGTCCTCCAGTGTTCATGGAGCAGTCGGTCGTCATGGAGTAAATTTGAAGGAAAGCGAAGGATGGGCAAGACTTAATCGAAGAAACTGGGTAGATGCATGGCGGAGTTCGAGGGAAATCGATTTGAGAAATTTCCGTTTCACGGGGAGATTAAAGAACAGGTTTCTTACCTCAACCTATGTCCCCACCGGACATCCCGCATCGGAAACGGTCTTGATCTCCCCCCCCTCGCAGACCAGGCGGGTTCCCGTGATAGAATGACGGGTTCGGGTCGTAATCGACCATCTGGGAAACAGAAGCAATGCTGGGCAGAGCCTCTCCCCGAAACCCTAATGTCCGAATGGTATAGAGATCTTCAATGCCCTTAATTTTGCTCGTGGCATGGCGCTGAAGTGCAATAGGCACGTCCTCCCGGTCCATCCCCTCCCCATTATCTTGGATGCGGACAAGTTGAAACCCTCCGGCTCTTTAATTCAATCGACGACCTCTGATGCACCTGCGTCGATCGCATTCTCGATGAGCTCTTTGACCACCGAAGCTGGCCGTCTCAATCACCTCACCCGCGGCAATCACTTGGGAAAGAGCTTCAGGCAGGATTTGAATTTTTCCAGACATGACCCAATCGACTCCCTACCGAGAAAGCCTCTTCCACGAACCGATTCTTCGATTAAGGAACAGTTTCATCGAGATAATCGCCGATTTTCCGGAATCGTTCATATCGCTTCTGATTAACTCCTCCATCCTCGATCTTCTCCAATTCCTCGAAATGGCGCACGATCACCTCTTTCAGAATAAACGGCCATCTGGGATGGGTCCCGATGGGCCCCACCCGGTGGCTCCATCACGATCTCATTAATGACACCCAATCGGAATAAATCCTTCGCCGTCAATCGAAGGAATTCTGCCGCCACGTTTCCTTTTCCACCATCCTTCCAGAGGATCGCTGCGCATCCTTCCGGAGAGATGACAGAATAGATGGAGTATTCCAACATCAGGACCCGGTCCCCCACTCCAATCGCCAGGGCGCCTCCGCTCCCACCCTCTCCAATGATCACAGCGATGATCGGTGTGCGCAAGGAAGCCATGGCCCTCAAATTTCTTGCGATGGCCTCGGCCTGACCCCTTTCTTCGGCCCCCACTCCCGGATAGGCTCCGGGTGTATCGATGAAGGTTAAGATTGGCTTTTTGAAGACTTCGGCCATCTTCATCAGACGCAACGCCTTTCGGTAGCCTTCAGGGTGAGGCATCCCAAAATTACGGTAAACCATCTCCTTCGCATCCGTCCCTTTCTGATGACCAACTATAACGACCGCTTGTCCATTGAATTTACAGATGCCACCCATGATCGCCGGATCATCCCCGTAGGTTACGATCCCCGTGAAGTTCAATGAACCCTTCCGACATCAAACGAATATAGTGTGAGGTCTTGGGGCGATCAATATGTCTTGCCAGCTGCGTAATTTGCCAAGGAGTCAGATTGGAGAAAATGTCCTTCTGCAACTGTTGGAGCTTCTGACCGAGATGCCTCAATGGACCGTCTGAGTAAATCCGTTTCTCCTGGGAAAGCCTTTTGAGATGGTCGATCTCTCTTTCCAACTCAATCAGTGGTTTTTCAAAATCGAGATAGTGTTTGACCATAGGGATGTCCTGTTCAATCGAAATACAGCGTAGCAGATTCGAAGAGGCGCATCAGTGTGTTTTGGAAAGCGGGAGAAGGTTCCACCCTGATATTGATCCGGGAGGGCGACAACAGTTTCCTCTTTTTTACCGTTCGTAAAATGAAGATGGATGGAAGTTTCCCCTTGATTGGCAAGAATCATCCTCTTCAGATCTTCGAGCTGACCTACGGTCAGGGAGGCGACGGGAATCCGGATGTGGAGAATCTTTGACAATGGGAAGGAGGCTTCGGAAAGAGGCCGAACCTCCATCGCTTTGATCTTGGCTTGTTGCTCATCGGAGAGGTCAAGAATCCCACGGATGATAATCGGATCTCCGCCTTTAAGCAGGCTCAGGCTGGATTTAAACACCTCCGGGAAGAGGATCACTTCCACAAACCCTTTGAGATCCTCCAAAGTCAAAAAGGCCATTCGATCCCCCTTTTTTGTGGTGATCTCCTTTAATCCGCTAACGATGCCACAGATTCTCACTTCTGTTCCATTGGGCTTCTCCCATAGGGTAGAGGTATCCTCCGGTGTCATTATCTTGATCATCTCTTGATAATGGGCCAAAGGGTGTCGGGAGAAATAGAACCCGATGGTCTCCTTTTCCAAGGCGATCAGTTGCTTTTCCGGGAAACTCATCAATCTCCGGGTAATCGTCTTCCTCTCTTCAGATGCATACGGCAAACATGCTGATCTGGGTCTCTCCTCTCTTTTTCTGGACCATTTGGGAACGATCGAGAACTTCTCCAAGGCTCGTCAGCATTTGAGACCGATAAACATTCAGGAAATCAAAGGCACCACATTTAATCAGACTCTCAATCACCCTTCGGTTCACCTTCCGGAGATCGACCCGTTGACAGAAATCGAAAAGGGACTGAAAAGGACCCCTCGCCTCCCGTTCAGAAAGGATGGCGTCGATGGCTGCATCGCCCACATTTTTCACGGCCGCCAACCCAAATCGAATCCGGTTCCCGAGGACCGCAAAGTGTTTAACGCTCTCATTGATATGGGGGGGCAAGATCTCAATCTTCATCTCCCGACACTCGGAGATATATTTGACGATCTTTTCCGCATTCTGCGCCTCGCTCGTGAGTAAGGCTGCCATGAACTCAACCGCATAATGCGTCTTCAGATAAGCGGTCTGGTAGGCCAGAAGGGCATAGGCTGCGCTGTGGGATTTATTGAAACCGTATCGACCAAATGTTTCCATCTGTTCAAAGATCTTTTCCGCCTTCTTGGCAGGAATCCGGTTCTTCTTGGTCCCCTCCAGAAACCTCTCCTTCTGCCTTTCCATTTCCACGGCATCTTTCTTGGCCATGGCCCTCCGGAGGTTATCCGCATCTTCCAGGCTAAAATGGGCGAGGGTGCTGGCTATGCGCATTACCTGTTCCTGATAGACGATCACGCCGTACGTATCCTTGAGGATCTCTTCCAGGGCCGGGACTTCATATCGAATCGACTCTTGGCCGTGTCGTCGCTTGATAAATTCGCCCACCATCCCGCTGTCCAACGGTCCGGGGCGATAAAGGGCGACCAGGGCAATGATGTCTTTAAAACTCTGGGGCTTGAGTTTGACGAGGAGGTCCCTCATCCCGGAACTCTCCAGCTGGAAGATGCCCAGGTTGGACCCGGCTCCAAGCAAGGCATAGACCTCCGGGTCATCCAGAGGAATCTCTGAAAGTTCCACCTTGATTCCCCGGTTCTTTTCGATCAGTTGAATGGTCTGGTCCACCACGGTCAGAGTCTTGAGTCCCAGAAAATCGAATTTGACCAGACCGATGGCCTCCACCTGTTTCATGGCATACTGGGTCATGGCTTCACCGTTCTGGCCGCGCTGGAGAGGGAAGGTATTCCATCAGAGGCTTATTGGCGATCACGACTCCAGCAGCATGGGTTGAGGCGTGGCGGGCCAACCCTTCCAGCGACTTGGCAATCTCAAACAGCGAACCAATCCGCTGATCCTTTTCGATGGCCTCCTTGAGACCCGGCTCCTGCTGTAATGCCTGATCCAGGGTCATGTCGAGCTGTTTCGGGATGAGTTTCGCAATCCGGTCCACTTCCGCATAGGGAATTCCCATGACACGGCCCACGTCCCGGATGACTGCCTTGGCCTGCATCTTTCCGAAGGTGATGATCTGAGCAACATTCTCCTTTCCGTATTTCTCCGCTCACATATCGGATCACATCGTCGCGACCCTCCATGCAGAAATCGATGTCCACATCGGGCATGCTGCTCTTCCGACCGGGATTCAAAAACCGTTCAAAGATGAGATCGTATTCGATCGGGTCGAGATCGGTGATATTGAGCGAATAAGCCACCAGGCTCCCCGCCGCTGAACCTCTTCCTGGACCCAACGGGAATCCCCTGGTTCCTGGCATAATGGATAAAATCGTAGACGATCAGAAAGTAACCCGGATATCCCATGGACTTGATGATCTTGAGTTCCTCTTCGAGCCGGGCCTTGTACCGGGCATGACGTTCTTTAAAATCCTCTTTCTCCCTGATAGCGGGCAAACCGCTTCTCCAGACCCATCCCGGGCCAATTTCTCCAGGTAACTGTCAGCGGTTTCTCCGGAAGGGACCGTGATCCTTGGGATATGCTTCTCATCGAACCGGAGCTCAAGGTTGCATTGGTCTGCAATCGCCTGAGTATTGACAATGGCCTCCGGACATCCTTAAAGAGATCCGCCATCTCCTGGGGCGATTTAAAGTAAAACTCCTCCGAAGGAAATCGCATTCGCTGGACTTCTTGAAGTGTCTTCCCGGTCTGAATGCAGAGAAGAACCTCATGGGCCTTTGCATCCTTTTCTATGGAGGTAGTGACAATCGTTAGTGGCTGCGAGGGGGATGGAGAGCTCGTGTCCGATTTCGACCAGCCGTTGATTCAGGAGCGATTGGTTTTCAACGCCATTGTTCTGAATCTCAATATAAAATCGGTCCGGACCAAAGATCATTTCGATACTCTTCGGCAGACTCGGATCGCCCTTTTCATCTCTCCTTTGGCTGCATGGACAGCCACCTCTCCTTTGAGGCATCCGCTCAGAGCAATCAGCCCTCGTGGTATCGGTTGAGGAGTTCCTTATCGACCCTGGGCTTGTAGTAGAAACCTTCGAGGTGGGCCAGGCTCACCAACTTTCAGGAGATTGAAGTAGCCCGGTCTCATTCTTTACCAGAAGGGTGAGATGGTAGGCGCCCTCCTCCCCTTCCCCGGTCTTTTTCTCAAGTCGGCTTCCGGGGGCCACGTAAATTTCACAACCCACGATGGGTTTAATGCCGTGGTGAATGGCCTTCTGGTAAAATTCGATCGCCCCGAACATGTTTCCGTGGTCCGTCAGGGCGACCGCTCCCATGTGATACTTCTTCGCTAAGATGAAAGACTTCTTCGAATCGGATGGCCCCATCCAAAAGGCTATATTGACTATGGACATGAAGATGAACAAAATCGCAGTGTTCCATTATGATCCAGACTATCCTTTACTTAGCTCATACCCGCTCACTCAGCCGAAAAGAAAGCAAATACCGAAGCTACAATTCCGAAACCCCCAACAACTTCAAACCACTGAAATCCAAAAAAAACGAACCGATAACCGAATAGATATTTTGGAAATTTGATCACTCGGAAATAAAGAATTTGTTTTGGATTCGGTCTCCGGATCTTCGGTCCCTATTCGATTTAGATGAATCCCTTGGACTATTCCCACTCAATGGTACTGGGGGGTTTGGAGCTGATATCGTAGACGACGCGATTTACGCCTCGGACCTCATTGATGATACGGTTGGATATATTTTCAAGAATCCTATAAGGCAACTTGACCCAGTCGGCTGTCATTCCGTCGAGACTGGCGACGACCCTTATCGCGATCACGTGTTCATAGGTCCTTTCGTCTCCCATCACCCCGACCGTCTTGACAGGCACCAAAATGGCAAAGGACTGCCAGACCTTATCCCATAAACGGCCTTTCTGCATCTCTTCCTTGACGACTTCATCGGCTGCTCTCAGAATTTCAAGTCTCTCACGCGTAATTTCTCCAATAATTCGGATCGCTAACCCCGGACCCGGAAAGGGTTGACGCTGGACGATCTCTTCTGGAAGCCCAAGACTCCTCCCCAATTGTCTCACTTCGTCCTTGAACAACTCCCGAAGGGGTTCCACCAATTTGAATTTCATCCGCTTCGGCAGCCCACCCACATTGTGATGACTTTTGATCATTGCCGAAGGTCCCTTGAATGAAACGCTCTCGATCACATCCGGATAGAGCGTTCCCTGAGCAAGGTAGTGGACGCCCCCAATCTTTTTCGCCTCCCTTTCGAAGATCGAAATAAATTCCTTGCCGATCGTTCTTCGCTTCTCTTCCGGGTCCGTCACTCCCTCCAATTTCTTCAAGAAATGATCTTCGGCATCCACATCGTCGAGGGGAATTCTAAAATGATAGCGAAATAGATCGACGACCTGAGAGACCTCATTTTTTCTTAATAACCCATTATTGACAAAAATGCACTGGAGGCGGTCTCCGATCACCCGGTGAAGGAGCAGGGCGACCACCGTAGAGTCCACGCCCCCGCTTAAGGCACAAATCACCTTTTCGGATCCGATTCTTTCCCTCAATGATGCCGGGTCTGGTCTAAGAAGGACTCCATCGTCCAGCGATTCGCAGCATTGACAAATCCCGAACAGAAAGTTCCGAATGAGATGAATGCCCTGGGGAGTATGGACGACCTCAGGATGAAACTGGAGTCCGTAGATCTTTCTCCGATCGTCTTCCATGGCAGCCACGGGCGTATTCCTGGAATGAGCCACGGTTCGGAAACCCGGAGGTAAGTCCTTCACTTGATCCCCATGGCTCATCCACACTTGGGTCGCCTTCCCTTTCTGACTCATTCCGCGAAAAAGCTTCCCCTCCTCGTTCAGAGTCAGTTTCGCTTTTCCGTACTCCCTCTCTTTTGATCGGGTGACCTTGCCCTCCAGGAGGAAGGCCATCAACTGCATCCCATAACAGATCCCGAGAACAGGGATGCCAAGGCCAAAGAGCGCGGCTTCGCACCGCGGGGCATTCTCTTCATAGACGCTTGCAGGCCCCCCGGAGAGGATGATTCCCTTGGGAGACATTGACCGGATCTCATCAAGCGGCAAATGGTAAGGATGAATCTCACTATAAATCTGACATTCTCTCACCCTCCGGGCGATCAATTGGGTATACTGGGAACCAAAATCGAGAATCAAAATCATGTCAGAAGGAAGATTGTTTCTTCATCGTTTGAACTCCGAGTCTATGGAAAGGTTCGAGGCGAATGGCATGAAGGGTCACTCCCTCAATGTTTCAGAAAATATTTGCCATTCTTCAATTCGTATTTATAGGAAGCTCCCGTGCGATAGAAGAGGTCCTTCTTCTGGAGAAGCCCGCTGCTATCAGTTCCTCAAGACGGTTTGGGTAGTTTCCCTTTCTCGAAGGTAATAGATCTCAAGGGCATTTTTGATGCGCTGAAGTCTGGGTCTTGTAAATGAAATGGCTGGGGACTTCGATCCCGGACGGTTCGATCTTCGAATCCAGAAAAAGGCTTAAAAAACCGGGTCTGAAATAGACGAGGACAGAAAAAAGACTAAGATTAAGAAGACCCCGTAAAAGGCGAAGGTGAAGGTTTCTCTGAAATTGATCATTCTCACTTTCTTGATAGAGACTGGGCGTCCGGAGACCAACCACTTCGATGAAACCCATTTCAAGCAGGTTCATCAGGATTTCACTAGCATTGAATTTCCCGAGCAGGCTTCGGTCAATGATGTCCTGAACGGTCCGTGTCCCATCGACAAGATTGTAAGACCAACTCCTGTTCGGAGGTCAATTTCTCCTTCAAATAATATTGAGGGGACAGGGTCCCCTTCTCCTCTCCCAGGATTTCTTTAAAAATCAGGTAGGGGGAGAATATCTTCTTCTCGATCTCAGACCACTCATCCACCATGCGAAGGATATTCAAGAGCACCTGCTCCGTACTAAGGGCAAAGGGAATCTTTTTGTAACTCTCAACCAGTTTCAAATCAAAATTGAACGTCCCGTCCTCCCACCAGAAGAGATCATAAATCGTTTCGTAGATCTGGGTTGATATGACTTTCAGCACATCCTCTTTGGTCAGCAATTGGAGTTCGACCAGAATCTCTCCTAGGTATTTGAGCGTCTCCTTCTGAATTTTCAAAACCCGCTCCAGTTGTTCTTCAGTGACCAACTGCGCCTTGACCAAGATCTCTCCGATCAAGTCTTTCTTACCCCGATAGTTGGAGTAGACGTGAACGATCATCCCATCGACGAAATAGATCTCGACCGTATTCTTTCCTCGGCGGATTTTGAGGATACCCGTCTTGAGCTGCTGGCCGATGAGCTGGATAATTTCGGTGATGCTAAAATCTTTCAGTGTCCCTTGAAGGGCCATAGGCCTCCCCTTTCCTGTTCCTCTTCCCAGAAATATCGATCCCCCGCATTTGGACCTCCTATCTCAAGGTCCGAAAGACAGTACCCTCTTTCGGCTCGAACCTCGGTTTGAACCGAAAAACCTGCCGAATCATAAAAAATAAAAAAGGCCAAAAATCCTGCCCAAACGATCAGATTCCACCTGGAGAGGGAGGACTGGGCCATGGGAGAAGTGTATCACCCCGTCCGGGTAAACAAACTTTAGGATAAAAATAAAAAAGACAAAGAGAAAAAACAGCCCTTTGAGAGGCCGCTCCGCCCACAGGTCCTGAAAGCCGATAAAAAAGAAGGAGAGAAACTTGTCCAAGAAAATGATTCTGTCTTTGAAATTGTTCCGCCTGAAGCGACTTCTTTTCGGCAATCTTGGGATGAAGCTTCTCCTTTTGCATATAGACCCGATAGCAGTTGAAACAGAAATATTCCTGGTTCGAGTTTCCAAGATAAAATCGGTGGGTCGGGCTTCCGCACATCGGGCAACGCGTTAAAAATCGTTTGATCCGCATATATTTCGACATCCCTACTAAAAAACCGAGGAAAAAGAGGGGCACCAGAATGTGAATTCGCGATGGGATTCTTTTCAAACCATGCCTTAAACAGACGAAAGAGAACTCCTTCCCTTCCAATGAATTGTTCAGAAACCTTGCCCAGAGCCTCTGAGGGCGCAACACCTCGTCCACCACGAGCCGGTTCATATTAGGGGGGGAGTGTCGATCGAGATATAATATTCGACCAGTTTTGGATCGAGTTGTCTCGCCCTTTTGAAAGGCACCGTCAACCTTTCCGGAAAGGAAGTTTTCCTGGGAATACGCGCGGTAAAGGTTGTAATAATATGCCGCGTGATGGGGATTCACATCGATCGCCTGCTGATAAGAGGTGATCGCAAGATCGGCTTGTCGTCTTTGCAAAGTAGACATTCCCAAGATTTGAGAAAGCCTCGCTAAATTGTGGAGCGATCTGAATCGCCCGGCGATAATAATCTTCCGCTTGGAGATAATGGCTCTGTCTCTTTTCGATCAACCCCAGAGTAAAGATCACTTCAGGATCGTCCGGGTGTGTGGATAACCAACCCTTCAACCGCTGTTCTGTGCTCCGATCCCAATTCTCATAGTTGGCCTCATTCATTTCGAGGATGATGTCCGAAGGCCGTTCCATCTAAGAAGGAAGAGGAGGAACGGAGGAAAAAGGGAACGTAAACCAGAACGATGAGAAAAAAAATGATAAGCTGTCTTTCGCGCTTGTAACAAAGCCCCAAAGCAGGATGGAATAAAAGAGGAGAGCCCAAAGAATGTCCAGGCGAAGGAAGAAGGGAATAAAGAGAAGAAAAATCTTAAGGCTGTTGATGAGAAGCTTTCGAAACCTCCTGGTTTAGATTTTTCCGGATATCATAGAAATAAAGGGGCAGATATTTCACCATAGATCACGATACCAAAGACAATAAAGGTCATGAGAAGGGCATTGGCTAAGAATATAGAACAGATTATAAAAAAATTGAAGGGCCCTTGGGTAATAAGCGTAAGCGTGCCATTTGGCCTTTCCAGATTCAGATAAGGGACTTTTGAACTTGAAGGGGATTCTGATGCCAAAGGGCGCGACTGAGTTCAAAATAGGGTTCCGGAAGGTCTGGAGAAAATTTGACGGCGTAATTCGCCGATTCCACGGCCTGATCCGAATGACCAGCCTTCCGGCTCTGTCTTGCCTGTCGGATCAAAGGAAGGAGAGCAGCGGAGTATTCCGGATACCTTTGTCGAGTTTCACCTGATAAAGTTGATCTAATTCTTTTGAACTCAGGAAGGGGATTTCTTTAGCCCCCTCTTTAGCCTTGAGGACCACCGCCCTTTAAGATCAAGGGTTGTCTCCTCTGGGGTCGAGGTTTCAATGGAGAAAAACTCTTTGGAGAAAGGAAAGGTCTCTTTCTTTGTCAGGACCCCAAGATAATAGAGCAAGGAAAGGATGAGAACGATCAAGATGAAAATGGTCTTTTTCATGGATCACTCATCTCTCTGGCCCCTCCTTACTCCAGGCGATAATTAGGGGCCTCTTTTGTAATAATCACATCGTGGACATGGCTTTCTCTCAAGCCGGAAGACGTGATCCGGATGAACTTGGCTTTCTGCTGCAGTTCCTGGATCGTTTTCGCACCCACAGTAACCCATCCCGGCCTTCAATCCTCCAATGAGTTGCTGAATCAGCAAAGGAGAGAGGACCACGGTAGGGAACCCTTCCCTCGATCCCTTCGGGAACCAGTTTGGATTCGCTTATCAACCTCTCCCTGGAAATAACGGTCTCGACTTCCTTCCTTCTCCTTCATCGCCTCAAGGGATCCCATGCCTCGGTAAACCTTGTAACTTCGGCCTTGGTAAAGGACGAGTTCTCCCGGGCTTTCATCGGTTCCGGCAAACAAATTCCCGATCATCACCGAAACCGCTCCCGCCGCAATGGCCTTTGTGATATCCCCGGAAAACTTGATCCCCCCGTCGGCAATGATGGGAACATTGTATTCGCGGGAAACCTCTGAGGTCTCCAGGATAGCCGACAGCTGAGGAACCCCTACCCCTGCAATGATCCGCGTGGTACAGATCGAACCTGGCCCAACTCCCACCTTCACCCCATCGGCACCCATCTTGATGAGATCCAGGGTCCCTTCACGGGTAGCCACATTCCCCGCAATCAATTGACAGTCCGGAAAATGCCTTTTCGTATCACCGACTGCCTCCAGGACATCCTTGGAGTGACCATGGGCCGTGTCGATGACAAGAACATCCACCCCCGCCTTGATCAAAGCCTCCGTCCTTTCCTCGCGATCCTTGCCGGGACCGATGGCGGCCCCAACCCGTAATCGTCCCAGCGAATCTTTACAGGAATTGGGGTACTTCCTCATCTTTTCAATGTCTTTAATCGTGATCAGCCCCTTCAGATTATTCTGCGCATCGACGACCAACAGTTTTTCAATCCGATTCTTATGGAGGATCTCTTTCGCGGCTTCCAGGGTCGTTCCGACCGGGACTGTGATCAGACGGTCTTTTGTCATCACTGTGGAGATTTTTTCATCCAAGCGTGTCTCAAACCGCAAATCGCGATTGGTCAAAATCCCCACCAGTTTTCCTCTTTTAGTCACCGGCACACCTGAGATGCGATATTTCCTCATGATCTCCAAGACTTCATAAATTTTCTGTTCGGGATCCATGGTGATGGGGTTGAGGATCATCCCGCTTTCCGATTTTTTCACCTTGTCCACTTCGAAGGCTTGAACCGGGATAGGCATATTTCGATGAATGATCCCGATCCCTCCCTCTTGGGCCATGCAAATCGCGGTTCCCGCCTCGGTGACCGTATCCATGGCGGCACTGACCAGAGGGAATGTTGAGTCGAATCGTCCTTGTTAATCGGGTGCCCGTCTCCACCTCTTTTGGCAATACAGCCGAATAACATGGCGACAAGTAATACATCATCAAAGGTAAGACATTCTTCAACGATTCAGGATGGGATTCCATCTTCGGGCCTCACTTCTCGAGTTGTTTTTATCTGATATATCAAACGACTCATCATTTGTCAACCTTCACATTGGAAGAAAGGGGGCCAGACTCTCCCTCTTTCCGTAGTGCTTGCTCAATGGTCGCCTGGAAGAGTTTTTCAGGCTCTCAGGTCGGAAGGAAGAGATGGCAAGGGCACTATATTTCCCGCAGATCGCGTCCACCTCCTCCCGAGGCAATTTATCTTCTTTGTTGAAAACCAATAATCTTCGGAAGGTGGTCCAGATTCAGTTCGGTGAGGATTCTATCCGACTGCCTCGATATGTTCTTCAAAATAGGGGTTGCTGATATCAACAAGGTGAATCAATAGATCGGACTCTTGGAGCTCGTCAAAGGTTGGACGAAAAGCCACCATCAGATCTTCGAGGCAAATTCTTGATAAATCCGACCGTATCGGTGACCACCCATTCCTGTTTCATAGGGAGATCTTAATTTTCTTGTGGCAGGATCGAGTGTGGCGAAAAGTCTGTCCTCCACATGGCATTGGCTTTGGGTGAGAAGGTTGAAAAGGGTCGATTTCCCTGCATTCGTGTATCCAATGATGGATAGGATAGGAACACCTGTTTTCGTCCGTCGGCCCGTCTCTGTTCCCTCCCTTTTCGCATCTTTTCCAATTCCTTTTCAAGAAGATGAACCCGGTCCCTCACCCTTCGACGATCAATCTCTAATTTTGTTTCCCCAGGTCCTCGTCCGCCGATTCCTCCGGTCAGCCTGGACAGGGCCAGGGTCTTTCTCGCCAAACGGGGAAGCATATATTTCAACTGGGCCAATTCCACCTGGATCTTTCCTTCAAGGGTGTGAGCATGCTGGGCAAAAATATCCAATATTAACTGGGTTCGATCCAAGACCCTCAATTCTGTTCGGTCTGAAATCGCCGCCATCTGGCCGGGAGTCAAATTCTGATCAAAAATGATCAGATCCACTCCTGATTGAATACATTTAATCAGTAATTCCTGAAGCTTTCCTTCACCCATCAGGGTCGATGGAGAGATCTGATGAGGACGTTGAATAATCGTATCCACAACGTAAACCCCGCTCGATTGGGCAAGTTCCTTTAATTCCTCAATGGATCGTTCTATAGGCTCCCGCTTTTCTCGGCTCACACTGAGGAGAATCGCCTTCTCTCCGGGACCTCTGAGGGCAATGGATCTTTGCCCCCTCTGAAATTCTTCTTCAAGGGACTGGATCCATCTTAAAAAATCGAGATCCCAATGGCCCAACGGGACCGGGGAACTGATCTCCCAGGCTTTCTTCTCCCGGTTTTCCGGGAGAAGGTATGCGGATTGGATGAACCCAGGGAATCCGTTCCCATCGACACTGAGGACAATCATCATATCCAGTCTCAGAAGGGCAAGATCGGACAAATCCTCTTGATTGATCCGTTCTCCCTGGAGGTGTGTATGGACGAATCGAAGACCCCTGAGACGTAGGATTCCCATCCGATACCGAGACAGGTCTGGAATGGTGATGCTCTTCTGATCGCCGACAATAACCGCCTCGATGGAGCCCCGCCTGCCAACAAGAATACCGACTTGTCGTCTGATTTCATCTGAAATTTCAGTAAGAAGGATAGCTACTTCCTGATTGATAACCTTTTGAGGAGGGATTCTTCTGCGATAAATATGTTCGATTTTTTTGATTTGACTTGGCTTTAACCCAGTAAGGTTACCATGGACGCGGTTGATTTATTACCTCCTTCAGTCACAGTCAATTAGATATTAATATGTGCCTTCATTGAAGTCAATCCTTATTATTCATTGAACAATTCAACCCTACCCGCATCTCCTTCTTTGCCCCGGATTAAAACCTTTATATTCAGAAATTGCCGAAGGACCCAGAGATTAGTCAGAAGATGCCCTGTGATCTTCGTGGTGGTATAGGCAGAATTTCCCTTTGCTAAGGCCAAAAAAGGTAAGACCTGATCGGCCAAATGAGGGTCTAAACAACCTTCCGATTCATAATAGGCATTCAAATCTTCAACCGCCTCTCTCGCCACCTCCTCAGCCCTCTTCCCTCTCTCGCCGAGGGATGAAAATCCTGCAATCGCTCCCTCTGTTTCAGTCCTCAAAAAAATGAAGGCCCCTGGTCCGTTTGCAGGGATATCGTCGAAGACATCTATCCGTGATTCGATTCTCAACTCCCTTTCTATTCTTTTTACAGCGTATGCTTTAAGTCTTTCTCCAACATGTTCAGGAAGGTGAGAGGTGGCACAAATACCGCGAATCCCTTTTATTGCCCCTCGCTCAAGCATCACGATAGGTCTCAATTCGTGAACAGGGTCGATTTTTACCTGTAGGACACCACCCCCCTTTGGATACCAACCCCAACGTTCAAGGATGGCCTCGACGGAAACCCCCATGATTCTAAGGAAGGGAACAACAACCTCCCTAAAATAATGAAAGGGCGGGCTCCACGGCACATGGCTTCCTCCTACAAGGGTTAATCGGGATCTCCCTTGAGATAAACAGAGCGGGGGAAGCATGGCCTGAAGGAGAAGAATGACTGAACCCGCCGTTCCGACTTCGAATCGATATTCTCCAGGCGAGGCCGCTTGGGGAATGAAGGAGATCGATTGCGATCCTATCTTCATCCCATCTGTCTGGGCTCCCGCAATTTGAGCCAACGCCTCTGCCCCCCTCAGGTGCTGAGGTTGAAGTCCCGGATCCTTCCTCCCTGCCCTGATGTGATGAATATGGACCGGGGCCCTAAGAATGGCAGAAAGGGCCAGGGATGTCCTTAAAATCTGTCCTCCTCCTTCTCCATAAGAGCCATCAATTTCAATAAAATCTTGTTTAAAGCTCTCCATTCTATTAGATTATTTAATGGAAGTAACGGTTGTCAATCCCATAAAAGAGGAATTGAGAGAAATATATGAACGCATCGTCAGGTGAATGATTCTCAATAACCTGTTTTGGAAATTGACACTTCATGTTAATCCTGAACCAGCCTCTTTAGGAGAGCAAATGAAATGGTTGAACTGATCATTCTGGGTTCTGGTACAGGCGTCCCTTCCCCAAAAAGAGGGCCGCCAGGTCTTCTCCTCATTTCGGACAGTGCGAGGATTTTGATCGATAGTGGGTCCGGAACGCTGAGGAGATTGCTGGAGGTGGGAATCACCTACCATGACATAGACCTTTTACTCTATACCCACGCTCATCCTGACCATATTGCAGACCTCGTGACAATCCTGTTTGCCTGCAAATACGCTGAACAACCAAGGCAGAGAGGCCTCCTGTGTATCGGGGGCCCTCGATTTACCAGTTATTTTGAAAAACTGGAAGCCATTTACGGTTCCTGGATTAAACCTCAGTCTTATCAATTGACCATTAAAGAAATTTCACAACAACCCCTTATCTTCCATGATGTAAGAATTAGTACAAAATTGATGGCCCATCTTCCTGGAAGTATAGGATATCGCATTGAACTGAAGGATGGGAAATCGATTGCTTTCTCTGGAGATACAGACTATTGCCAAAATGTTGTTGATCTCGGCTTCGAAGCAGACCTTCTCGTCCTCGAGTGTCCTTTCCCGGACGGGAAAAAGATCGAGGGCCATTTGACCCCATCCCTGGCAGGAAGAATAGGAGTGGAAGCTCATTGCAAGAAATTATTACTGGTCCATCTCTATCCCCAATGTGACCAAGTCGATATTCTCGAACAATGTAGACAAGTTTATAAAGGGGAAATCCTCATAGCAGAGGATCTCATGAGGATCAAAGTCTGACTGGGTGGGAAACAAAATAGGTATCCATAAAATACTCCCAAAGATTTTCAATTTTCATCCCAGTGGGATAAGTGAAGAATTATTTGACAATCCATCCTTTTTAAGATAATTTGATGGTAAGGAGGCAAAAATCTTGAAGAGATACAATGCGTTATTGGTTGTCTTTTCCCTTGTTTTCTTCATTGCCATAGGAATTGGCGGCTACGCTCAGGAAAAGGCGCCGGTCTTAATGATTGAAGTGGACGGCATCATTAATCCAGCAACTGCGAAATTCATTACCAATTCGATTGATGAGGCCATCCAACAGAATGTCCAATGTCTCATCATTGAACTCGATACTCCGGGCGGCCTGATGGAATCGATGAGACTTATCGTAAAAAAAATGTTGACCTCAACTGTTCCAATAATCGTGTATGTAGCCCCTCGTGGAGCCAGGGCTGCTTCGGCCGGCGTCTTCATCACCATGGCAGCCAATATCGCTGTCATGGCACCCGGCACCCATATCGGTGCGGCCCATCCTGTCTCACTGGGCGAAGGAAAAGAAAACAAGACGATGTCTGAAAAGATCATCAATGACACCGTCTCTTATATCAAGACGATCGCAAAGTCAAGAGGAAAGAATGTCGATTGGGCTGAAAAGGCAGTCACCAAGAGTGTCTCCATTACTGAAGAAGAAGCTGTGAAACTAAATGTCGTTGACTTCATCAGCCCTGATGTCCAAGACCTCCTCGCTAAGATTGACGGTAAGATCATCAAGTTAGACGGTGGTATTACACGTACCCTCCATACGAAAGGCATGCAACCTCGATTCGTTCAGATGAGCTGGCGATACCGATTGCTCGACATCATCTCCAACCCGACCATCGCTTATATCTTCTTGATGTTGGGAATCTACGGCGTCTTCTTCGAGCTCTCGAATCCTGGAGCCATCCTTCCAGGGGTGGTGGGCGGAATCTTTCTGATCCTGGCTTTCTATTCGTTACAGATGCTTCCTGTCAATTTTGCTGGGTTGGCCCTTATTCTTTTTGCCGTCATCCTTTTTATTGCAGAGATCAAGGTGATGAGTCATGGACTGCTGGCGATTGGCGGGGTCATCTCTCTTTTCCTGGGTTCTCTGATGTTGATCGAAAGTCCGGCCGATTATATGAGGATTTCATTGAGCGTTATCATCCCAGCGGTTCTAGTGAGTGCGGCATTTTTCGTCTTCGCTGTGACTATGGCGGTCAGGGCACGGCTCAAAAAACCGACTACGGGTACAGAAGGTCTTTTGGGTGAGATAGGAGTCGTTGCTACCTCCCTCACTCCAGAAGGAAAGGTCTCGGTCCATGGTGAATTCTGGAATGCTGTAAGTGACCGACCTGTTGAAAAAGGGGAGAAGGTTAAGGTCATTGGGATCGACCATTTAATACTTAAAGTCAAAAAAACCGAATAAGGAGGAATTCATATGTTCTTACCAGGAATCTCGTCAGGCTTATTTTTCTTAATTGTTTTCTTGGTCATCCTTGCGGCCTCTGCAATCAAAATCCTGCGGGAATACGAAAGAGGGGTGATCTTTCGCCTTGGGAGGCTCATCGGAGCCAAGGGACCGGGAATTTTTTTCATCATCCCCGGCGTCGATAAGATGCTCAGGATCAGTCTGAGAACGGTAACATTGGATATCCCTCCTCAGGATGTCATCACCCGGGACAATGTTTCCATTAAGGTAAACGCCGTCGTCTATTTTCGTGTCATCGATCCCAACAAGGCAGTCGTAGAGGTGGAGAATTATCTCTATGCCACGTCGCAATTAGCCCAAACAACCCTCCGGAGTGTCGTGGGTCAAATGGAACTGGATGAACTACTTGCCCATAGGGACAAGATCAATATCCAGCTTCAGGATATTCTGGACAAGCATACAGATCCCTGGGGAATCAAAGTCTCTCTGGTCGAAACGAAGCAGGTGGACCTACCGGAAGAGATGCGGAGGGCGATCGCCCGTCAGGCCGAGGCCGAAAGGGAGAGAAGGGCCAAAGTCATCCATGCAGAAGGGGAAGCTCAGGCCGCAGCAAAATTGGCCGAAGCTGCCAATGTGATCAGTATCAATCCCGCAGCCCTTCAGTTAAGGTTCCTGCAAACCTTGACCGAGGTTGCCACGGAAAAGAACTCGACGACGATCTTCCCCGTGCCGATTGATCTTCTCAAACCTTTTCTCGAAAAGAAATAGATGGATTGACTGGAGGTAGAAGCTCAGGTAAGAGGGAATGTATTTACCTTTTCCCCAGACCTGTAACCTCCCGCCTTATTTTTCATATACCAGTCCATCTGGCTCCAAATACCCTGGAGGATTCGTACTTCTCTCTCATCGAGATGGCTTCTCCCGAAGATTCGTCTGAACACCCTCATGATTCTTTTGGGATGTTTAGGGTCCAGAAACCCAACTTGAACGAGGGTTTTTTCCATATGGTCAAGCATCCTCTCAAGATGTTCAGAGGAGGCAAGAAGAGGTCGCTTTTGAACCTCACCGCCAGAGAACTGAAATAGTTCATAACAAAGGATCATCACTGCCTGGGCCAAATTGAGGGAGGGGAGCGATTCGGACGAAGGAATCTTGACAAGGAGATGGCAAAGGGATAATTCTTCATTCGTTAGACCTTCCCTCTCTGAGCCGAAGACCAGACCAATCGAGTTGCCGATAGAGACCGGAACCAGTCTCTCGACCAACGTCCGGGGGCTCAGGAGAGGGCTCCGTTCTTTTCCCTCTCGTGAGGTCATCCCGACCACGCAGGCCATTTCTGAAATGGCCTCGTGAAGGGTAAAATATTCTTCAGCTCTTTCCAATATTTCTTCTGCACCCGAAGCAAGTTTATAAGCGTTCATATGAAGGGGCGAGCACCCATTCACGATCGCCAATCGATGAAACCCCATATTCTTCATCGCCCTCGCAATAGATCCAATGTTTTCGTGAAATTTTGGCCTGACTAAGACGATCGAAATGGGATCCAGATTCAACCTCGTTTCCATAAAACCGATTCTCACCTCCCCTGTTGGTCTTGACTATCCAATTTTTTTGTCTTACCTTCACTCCGTCATTTCTCCACGAGGAACATGTGATCAAGTTGAGAGTTCCCTTTTTTGATCTCACTCCCCAATTTATCTCCATAGAAAGAGAAATCCGCTCGGCACTCGATGAGGTCTTCAAGTCGCAACAATTCATTTTAGGCCCTCAGGTGAAAGCCCTGGAACAGACCATTGCCGACTACTGTGAAACCTCTCATGCCGTCGGTGTCGCTTCAGGGTCGGACGCCCTTTTCTTGTCTTTATTGGCATTAGGGATAGAAACTGGAGACGAGGTCCTTCTCCCTTCCTTTACCTTTTTTGCCACAGCAGGAGCCGTCTCCCGCATAGGGCCATTCCAGTTTTTGTTGATATCGATCCGCAAACCTACAACATCGACCCCTTGAAAATCGAGGCAAAGATTACCTCCCGAACGAAAGCCGTCATCCCTGTTCATCTTTTTGGGCAGTGTGCCGATATGGATCCGATCCTTCGGATTGCAGAGTCACGACGCCTCTTTGTGATCGAAGATGCAGCCCAGGCTCTTGGAGCAGAATATAAACCTCCCGACAGAGTGAAAGGGCAAAAAGCGGGACAGATCGGAGATCTCGGATGCTTTTCCTTCTTCCCCACCAAAAATCTCGGCGCTTTCGGAGATGCTGGGATGGTGGTTACCCAGGATTCAAACCTGGCCGAAAAAACGCGACTTCTCCGAGTCCATGGAAGCCATCCCAAATATTTCCATAAACTGATCGGGATTAACAGCCGTCTCGATACCCTTCAGGCTGCCATTCTTCTCGTCAAATTCAGATACCTTGAGAAATGGACACAGGCAAGACAGAAACGGGCTGGCCTGTATCGAGAACTCCTGAGCGATCTCGCTTCAACCCTGCCCGGGTTTCAGCTTCCAATCACTCAGTTTGAGAATCGGCACATCTACAACCAATATGTGGTACGGGTTCCAGAAAGGGAACGCCTCCGGCAATTTCTGCAAGAGGAAGGCATAGGAACCGAAATCTACTATCCCGTCCCTCTCCATCTCCAGGAATGCTATGCCTTCCTGCATTATCAGCGGGGAAATTTCCCCGCCTCCGAAAAGGCTGCGGAAGAAGTCCTTGCCTTGCCCAGTTATCCCGAATTGACGGACGACCAGCAGACTTATGTGGTCGATCGAATCAAGGCATTTCATAAAAAATAAAAGAATAGGATTCAAGGTTCGAGGGCTCCGGTACCTAAAGGAAGAGATTGAAACAGATTGAGAGAATCCCATCGATGGATCAATTGATTCATAAGATTCTCAGAAGAGAACAACGGTTGGGTGATCAACTAAGGCTTTAGCCCCTCTCAGATTTCAAATTTCACATCGTTATATGCATTTAGATCGGATGATGGCGCCAGAAGTGGAAGAGATAGAGTTGTGCATACCCGGCAAAGGGGCCAAAATGGTTGGCTGCAAATTCCTCCATGGCCTTCTCGCTTACCCTTTTTCCACTGAAATAATTTCGCTGGAGCCCCCTTTTTCATCCACGTGTCGATCGGAAAAGCCTCAAGAAAATCTAAGGAGTAAAGGAGTGTACAATCGGCAATCTTTCTTCCAACACCCGGAAGTCCCATTAACATTGCCTTGCCTCTTTGTGGGGCAACTCTTTCAGATGAAGAAGCTGCATTCGATCGATACATTGATTGGCCTTTACCAGATAGGAGGTTCTAAACCCTGCCCTGACCTCTTCCAGTTGGCGATGGTTTTTGATACATTGACGGCTCTGGAAATCCATAGCTGATCGTGTTCCCGAAAAAGATCTTCTTTCCAGAGAACCGGCAAAGAGATTCAATCATGCAGCGGATGTGAGCAATGGCTTTTGCGGAGGAACAAAGAAAGGAGAGCAGACATTCCCATGGGTCCTGCCGAATCAATCTCATCCCATGATATCTCTCAATGGCCTGGTGAATGGTTGAGTCCTGATCAATCTCTTTCAAGATCGATTCCCAATCCTCATCCAGCCGAAAAAAATGTCTCAAAAAATCCTCTGTCAACCCCTTCAAAAAAAAGACTGCTTCCTCTTTGCCAGAGAGAAAAGATCCGATCGGAGGATTGAACGAGATAGGTATCCATCACCTTGGTATAGCGAAAGAATTGGCCGCACTCTAAGGTATCTTCAAGGGAGAAATGATGAACCCTCATTGTTCGATCATTCTTTCACCTCTCTTGGAAGACAAATGACCAATGGATCGTACTGATCTCGCAGTCCCATCGGCACCCCCCGTTGCCCTTTTTTGCGATTTCTTAACAAATTAAAGTCAAGATTCTTATATAAAATTATAAGGGCGGATCCTTAAAAACAAAGGGCGAAGATTCTTCCCCTGCCCTTTGGAAATGCCCTTGCCTTTCTCTAAGAACAAACTATTTCACCAGTGCTTGGAGGGCTCTTCTTCCCTCCCGGAAGGCTTTCAGGTTCAGTTCATGGATCTTGGGCGGGAGATGCTGGAGAAGGTTTTTCTCCCACGCCTCCTCTTGAATGTTAAAGAAATTTGAGAAGGCACCCAAGGCCACCACATTAACGGCCCTCGCATCCCCGCACCGGATGGCGATCTCAAGCCCTTTAATTGGAAAGACGTTTCCGTTGAAAAATTTTTTGAATGTTTTTCACCACCCCTTTCGGATATTTCATCTTGCCGAGGTTTACGGCAGGAGGGTACACTTCCTGTTCGTTCAGAAGACCTTACCCTTCTCCTTGACCCAGTTAATGTACCGGAGCCCCTCCAAAAGCTCAAAGGATACCAGGTAATCGACATCCCCATATTTGATCAGGGGAGAATAGACTTTTTTCCCAAATCGGAAATGGGTGGTAACGTCCCCTCCCCTCTGTGCCATTCCATGGACTTCACTTTTCTTCACGTCATAACCCGCCTCATGAAAAACGGAACAGAGGATATCACTGGCAAGGATGGTTCCCTGTCCTCCTACTCCTGACAATAAAACATTGATCACTTTGTCTTCCATGCTCTACCTCCCCTATTAGACTTTTCCGGGAACGATCGCTTCAAATTTACAGATCTGGCCACAGAGACCGCATCCAGGACACATCGATCGGTTGATCGAAACAACCCCTTTCCGCTTGTGCCCGTCTTTGGTCATGGCCTGATCTTCAGAAACCTCTTTCCAACTGATAGCTGGGCATCCAATCTCAAGACACATCGCACATCCCCGACATTGATCGAAATCGATGGCGTAGAAGGGATGTTCAAATTTTCTCTTTTCCCTCCGATGGAGCATGCAAGGCCCATTGGCCGTGATGATCACGGAGGGGGCATCCCTTTCCACCTCTTCCTTGATGATCTCCATCGTCTCTTTGAGGTTATAGGGATCGACCTTTCTCACATGCTCAACCCCGAGAGACTTGACAAGGGTTTCAAAATCGATGCTCGTTGTAGGTTCTCCGGTAATGGTATATCCCGTACCTGCATGTTCCTGAAGGCCCGTCATCCCGGTGGTCCGATTATCGAGGATGATGGTCGTAGAATTCCCTTTGTTGTAAACCACATCCATGAGCGGAGCGATCCCCCGCATGCAGGAAAGTGGAATCCCCAAGCACCGCACAGGCCTTTCCAAGGCCCTCCTTCCCAAGGACCTTGGATGCCCCAAGGCTCCGCCGATACCAGCCCCCATGCAGATGCAGCTATGAAGGGCATTTAATGGGGGGGCGGTGGCCAGGGTATAGCACCCGATATCCCCGAAGACAAAGAGCTTCAATTTCTTGAGGCCATAGAAGAGTGCTCGGTGGGAACAGCCAGGGCACATATTCGGTGGCCGTCTTTGGAAGATCTTCAATGGAAATCCTTTCTTGGGGCGCTTTATATCTTTTCCCTTTTAGGGATTTCTCGATCATCTCGGGAGAGAGCTCAAAGACAGAGGGAATCAGGTCCTTTCCGTGAAAGACCTTAAACCCCATGGCCCGAATCTCCGTCTCAAGAAAGGGATCGAGTTCTTCAACGATAATGACTTTTTTAACGGCCTTAAAAAATTGAGCGAGCATTTTTTTAGGAAGAGGCCAGACCATCCCAAGTTTGAAATAGGAGTATTGCGGAAAGACCTCCTTAGTGTAATAGTAAGAAACGCCGCTGGTGATGATCCCGAATTGGGTATCGTTGATCTCCATCACGTTATATTTAAATTCATCGGCGTAGGCCTCCAGGTTTTTCATCCGCTCTTCGATCAGTTGACGCCTGACCCGAACGTTCACGGGAACCATGGTAAATTTGGTGGATTCTTTTGGATCGAGTCCGAGGGGAGTGACAGACTCCCTTCTCTCTTCCAGGGTTACAGGAGAAAACGAATGAGAAACTCTTGTCTCGCTTCTCAGCAGAACAGGGGTATCAAACCGTTCACTCATCTCAAAGGCGACTTTGGTAAACTCTTTGCACTCCTGAGAATCAGAAGGCTCCAGCATAGGGACTTTTGCGAATCGCGCCCAATGGCGACTGTCCTGTTCATTTTGCGAGCTATGGGCATAGGGATCATCACAGACAACGATCACCAATCCGCCCTTAACCCCTGTATAGGCGAGGGTCATGAAGGGATCAGAAGCGACATTCAATCCAACATGTTTCATGGGGGCAATGGCTCTTGCCCCTGCGATGGAAGCACCAATGGCCACCTCAACCGCAACTTTTTCATTGGGGGACCATTCAGGTTTAATGTCCTCTTTGTATCTGAGCCGCTATCGCGTTTAAAATCTCACTGCTTGGCGTTCCAGGGTAAGCACAGGCCACCTTTACGCCCGCTTCCCAAGCACCTCTTGCAATTGCATAATTTCCTTGTAATATTTTTTCCATATATCCCTCCTATGGATATCTTTTTGTTCCAGTAAAAATCGTCCTTTCCTCTTCCAAGGTTTTTCTTATCAACGACAATTTCGTTTTAGTATGCCTCGATTTACAATTTTGTTCAAGGTGGTCCACCCGGTTGTTTTATCATGAATATTTATTTCCGAGCTTCTCAAGCAACCCCGAGCTATTTAAAAAACTGCCGGAAGCTTGTAACAATTGTCACAAGTATATCGAAACTTAAAAGTTTTTCAAGGGAAATACTCTACAATTTTTCAAGGAGGGAGATCTTCCGTAGGATAACGTTTGCAAGTAACGATTTTGGGCTCCCCTTAAGAAAGGCCCTGAAATTTTCGATTGCCTCTTTGCTTTTACCCAACTTTTCGTAACAATATCCAATATTCAAATGAGCTTCATCCAACTGATATCCTTCTCCAACGCCAAGAATCTTTTGATAGGCTTCGAGGGCTTTGCCATAATCCTTTTTCGCCCCATAGGCGTGTCCTAATCCCTCCCATGCAAAACACCTGTAGAGTTTTTCTTTTCCCATTTTTTCTAAGAACGTCGAATACGATTTAATTGCTTCATCATACTCTCCCTGCCTAAGGCAGATGTTTCCTATATAGATAAGGGACAATTTTCCGAATAGAGGTCCGTGGAAATTTTGTAACAATCTCATTAAATTTCGCCAAGACATCCTTGTAATCTTGCGCTGAACCCTCTTGGCGCTGAGCAATTCCCCTCTCGAACATCTCCGATGCTACCGCGTAAACTTGGGCAGCCTCCTCCTCCTTTTTTCTTTCCTCCATCCGGAAAAAGACGACAGCGAGAATGAGGACAAGGATGAGAATTCCTCCTGCGGCAATCCACTTCGTGTGACGACTGGTAAAATCAAATGCCCTCTCTGCCAGGGTGATAAATTCGTCCGGCTCTTTTAGCTGCTTTTTTGTGATCTTCCTTCCTTTCACCATTTCAAAGACCTTTCCTTAGTCCTAAATGCCCATTTATACCTTTCCTGATCCATTTTTGTCAACTTCCTTTGATTTTTCTCACTCCTTCTTCATCTCTGGACCTTGAGCGGATGCCCGGAGGACCCTTTTCTCTCCCACCCGGAGAGTCAATCGGGTCTGATCAAAATACTCGATCAGGGGAATGGCATACTTTCTCGAAACGCCGGTCATCTCCTTGAAGTGAGGGGTCGTCATTTCCTGATGCTGTTTCAAGTACTGGAATACCGCTTCCTTCAGTCGAGCGATGGAGTCGCGATGGAAATACAACCCACTCTTAACCTTGATCAATGCTCCCTCGTGGACAAGATGTTCAAGTATCGCCTGAACCTCCTGTTCCTTCTCCGACCACTGTTCAGCCAATTCCTTGGAAGAGGCGGGCTGAAGGTCTCCGTTTCGGATGGCTTCCTCGACCCGTTTCATAAGACCTTTTTCATCTACTGAGGCGATTTGATGGCTTGATAATCTCAGCTTATCCTTTTCCATGACGACCTCCTTCAGACAGATCAATTCATTGAGAAGGGTCTGAAAAAGCTTGACATCCAGCTCTGCAGGCAGTTTTGTTCTCAGTTCCTCTTTCGCCAATCCTGATTTCATGGGAATTTTTTGATGAAACTCCTTTAATCGGGTCCGGACCATTTCCTTCAGTTCCTGATAGGGGCGTATATCGATCACCTTCATTCTTTCCGGATCGACGATGAGAATCTCTCCGTCATCCCTCATCTCTTTTAGAAGTCGATGGATATCCTTGGGAGGGATAGCGACTCGATTAAGAAGATCTCCTAAAAGAACTCCACCGACTCCTGAACGAAGGACATGCTGATGCAGGACCTCCTTCCCGCTTCCCTCTTTTAGGAGCGTTAAGTCCTGAATCACGGACATGGCGTATCTTTTGTGTTTAGTAGGGAGGGTATCGAGGATCACCCCTCCGCCCAAAGTCCGGATGGCGGAGGTATCCCTAATGACGAACCGATCTTGAGGCAGAGCCACAATGGGTCGATCCAATCGGAACTGAACTAATCCTCCCTCCCCTGGAGGTAGCTCTTCACGATCGAGAAGAAACGCGGATGCGATCGTCAGATTTGTTCCAACATGAAACCTCAACTTGGTCCGATGTTTTAGGGGACGCGATGCGGTCGGAAGATATTCTAAATAGGCATCCAGCACCTGGGTTGGAATGAGTGTCTCGGGACGGACGAGGACATCTCCTCTTTCAATGGCAGAGGTCTCAACCGCCTGCAGATTGATTGCAGTTCGTTGCCCGGCAAAGGCCTTTTCGACAGGCTGATTATAAACCTGGAGGCTTCGCACCTTTCCCTTGATGCCGCTGGGGAGAATCTCAACAGCCTCGCCCACCGCGAGGGTTCCGGAAACCATGGTTCCTGTGACAACAGTTCCAAACCCTTTCATGATAAAGACACGGTCAATGGGCATGCGGAACAGACCTTCTGCCGATCTTTCCTCGACTACATTCGAAAGACGGTCCAAGGTAGCCATCAGATCTTGAATCCCCTCCCCTGTAATCGAGGATACGGACAGGACAGGGGCCTCTCCCAAAAAGGTGTCTTTGACGATCTCTTTGACTTCTTCTTTGACAAGATCCAAGAGTTCATGATCCACGAGATCGACTTTGGTGAGAATGACAAGCCCTTTCTTCACCCTGAGCAGGCTGCAAATATCCAAATGCTCTCTCGTTTGCGGCATCACTCCCTCATCAGCAGCAATGACCAGGGCGACCAGGTCGATCCCCCAGGCGCCTGCAACCATATGCTTAACAAATTTCTCATGGCCTGGCACATCAACAATCCCTAACCGGATGCCGCAGGGAAGATCCAGGAAGGTAAAACCTAATTCAATCGTAATTCCGCGTTCTTTCTCTTCCTTTAATCGATCGGTGTCGATCCCGGTCAAAGCCTTCACCAGGGCCGTCTTTCCATGATCGATGTGCCCCGCCGTTCCAAGAATAACATGTTTCATCGGTCTTCCTAAATAAGGACTCTTAATTCGGCCTTAGAAAGATAACAAAAAAATTATGGCCTTTCAAGAAAATTCTTTTCTACATTTTTCTATGGTCGCTTTCCTTTGCTGAGTCTGATTTTGGCAGATCACCATCGATCTCCCCTTGATTTTCTTGGGTCTCCGCATAACAAGGATAGCAATCCATTTAGAACAATGGAAAAGAAAGGGATGGTGCCGACAAAGGCTTAATGATCAAGGTTCACAAAAAGGTCTTGTTCTTATGTTTAAATCCTGTGGAAAAAAGAAGGGTATGAAGACCTTCTTAGCCTAGCTTGAACGTAGATCTTAAACGATCATTGAGAGGCAATCCATTCAATGTATAAAGATTTCAATGTGTTATATCGTATATGAGGGCATCGGTTCCCAAAAAACTTAGTTCAGGAGATGTCGGACCATGTTTCATAACTTATTGTTCAAAATCTGTTCAAACTATTCAAACTATTCTTGAGCATTGTGATACTGAACGACCCGGGGAAATAGAGAAGGAGGGAGATTGTACTAATCTCCCCTTCTCTATTTCTAGAACAAGGCTTCGGAGGGTTATTCACCAGTGCCGGAATCCGCGGAAACATCAAAAATCTATGGCCTATGAATGATTCAACTGCTCACGCATTCATCCACAGACAAAATCCGTGGTCTTTTGCGTAGGTGGATAACCAATATGGCTACGATTACTTTATTGCGTCTTTTAGCGCATTTCCTGCTTTGAATTTTACCACCTTGCCGGCCGGAATTTTGATCTCCTCGCCGGTCTGGGGGTTTCTTCCCTTCCGAGCCTTTCTCCTCCCCACGGAAACCGTCATGAATCCCGGGAGAGTCAGTTTTTCACCCTTCTTTAAGGCCTTCTTTACAGCGTTGGTAAAAGAATTCAGGGCTTTTTCTGCCGCTGCCTTCGAAATCTTGGCCTCCTTCGACATGATTGCAACCAATTCCGCCTTTGTCATTTACATCACCTCCTCTTATTCTGTAAATCGTCCCATAAAATAAGCACGTTCCAAGCATCTGAAAATGAGGGCATCATATCGATCCAGATGTTTTTGTATTGAATCTCTCGATCTAAGGAGTACTAACATTCTCTTCCGATGGAACAAGAATTCGAATGTTTAACCGGCCCTTGAGGATGGATTGGGCAGTCTGAACTCCAACAAGGATTTCAGAAAATCGTTCTTCTCCCTCTGCAAAAAAAAGCTGCAACCCATCAATCCATCCTACTCTGTCCTGAACGGCAGATTCATTCATGCCATCGGCAATTCCTTCCATCAGGACTTCCGCTAACTTTCCAGCCTCAACCTGGAGTTCCCCGTCTTCGGGCAGAGAGAAGCAGATTTTCGAAACCTTCAACTTTTCCAGTGTCTCCAGGAGGAAAGGGAAAAGCTCCCGGAGACGAAGGTAGCTGTATTCCCTTACTCTTTCCAAGTCCAACCAAGAGAATCAGCGGAGAAAGAATTCTCGCCTGGGAAGGAATGAGGATCATCTCTTTCCATATTCCAAGCAACTTCTTTTCGAGCAGATAACGAGACAAAACCCCGTTGAGTCTCCAGTCCACCCAGCCAGTCGATCCCCGTAAAGGTCTCTCATCTTCGAAAAATCCCACGACGAGGATCTCACATTCATAAGCATCGGCTTGCAGGGTTGAAAGGATTACCTCCATAGAATATTATGGGTTCATCGAAGCCGTCTTGCCCGGTTTCTGGATGACCTCACTGAAAATACGATCCAGGATGCCGTTGATAAAACGACTCGAATTCTCAGAACCATATTGCTTTCCCAGATCCACGGCCTCATTCAACGCAACCTTCGGAGGTATCTCCTTGCAGTAAAGGAGTTCGAATAGCGCAATCCTGAGGATGGTGTGATCGATGGGAGCGATCCGATCGAGTCTCCAATTTTCTGAGTACTGTTCGATAAGCTCATCGATCTCCTGGCAGTGCTTCAGAACGCCTCGAACAATCTCTTCAAAAAACGGGTCGTTCTCTTTCTTCAGTAGAAAGTGCTCCCTGAAGTGAACAAGGCCTTCCTGTCCATTTTGATGGGTAAGACTCCACTGGTAAAGAACCTGGAGTGCAGACTCCCTTGATCTTCTTCGTTTTGTCAACCGTTCGTTAACCCCTTCCAATTTCTTTTAACAGGTTTGCCATTTCGATGGCGGACATGGCGGCGTCAAAACCCTTGTTACCGATTTTGGTCCCGGCCCTTTCGATTGCCTGCTCAATCGTATCGGTGGTTAATACCCCGAAGGCCACGGGGATCTCACTCTCCAGGCTTAAGCTGGCAATGCCTTTAGTAACCTCGGTGGCGATATAAGCATAATGGGGCGTGGCTCCCCGGATGACGCAGCCAAGACAAATAATAGCGTCATATTGGCCGCTTTTGACCATCTTTTTGACAGCCAGAGGAATCTCAAAGGCTCCTGGAACCCGAACCACAGAGCAATTCTCATCCTCTCGCTCCGCTTCTCCGGAGAGCATCCTTGGCCCCTTCCAGAAGCCGATCACTGATAAAACTGTTGAAACGAGTCACCACGATCCCAAACTTGAGCCCTTTGGCTATTAACTTGCCTTCAAAGGTATTCGCCATTGTTTGCTCCTTTCCCGTCTCAGAAAACGTGACCGTGCCTCCACAGAGGAATACGCATTGGTCAGCAGCTGTTCTGCTTCAAAAAAAGTCTTTCACCTCTTTTGCAATCTTAATCATCCCCTTTCCAGATGAAATGAAAAGGGACTACTCTCCTGATTTGATGGAGAGGAGATGGCCCATCTTCTTTGCCTTGGTTCTGAGGTATTCAATATTCTCTTTCAGGGGCTTGGTTTCAATGGAAACTCTTTCGACGACCTCAATGCCATATCCCTCAAGGCCGATAATTTTTCTCGGATTGTTCGTCATGAGACGAATCCTGTGAAGGCCCAGATCGACCAAGATCTGAGCCCCAATGCCATACTCCCGCATATCGGCCTTAAATCCCAATACCTCATTCGCCTCCACCGTATCCTTTCCCATGTCCTGAAGGGCGTAAGCCTTCAGTTTATTGGCCAATCCGATCCCCCTTCCCTCCTGTCTCATATAGACGATGACGCCCTTTCCTTCCTGCTCAACCATGGTCATGGCGGCATGGAGTTGCTCTTCACAGTCACATCGTTTCGATCCAAAAACGTCCCCGGTCAGGCACTGGGAGTGAACCCTGACCAAAACGATATCCTCCGGTTTTATTTCGCCCTTGACCAAAGCAATATGGTGATAAGAATCGATATCATTTTCGAACGCAATGGCAGTAAATATTCCTCCGTACTTCGTTGGAAGCCTTGCTGTCGCGATCCTCCGAACGAGCGATTCCTTGTTCAACCGGTATTTGATCAGATCAGCAATGGTAACGATCCTTAACCCATGCCTTTCGCCAAAGAGCTCAAGGTCTGGGCATCCGCGCCATGGTGCCGTCTTCGTTCATGATCTCACAGATCACTCCTGCAGGTCTCATCCCTGCCAGTCTTGCGAGATCAACGGATCCTTCTGTCTGGCCAGTCCGGACAAGGACCCCTCCGTTTTGGGCCTTCAAGGGAAAGATATGGCCGGGAGAAACCAAGTCATCAGGTTGGGTCCTGTCATCGATGGCGGTTAGGATCGTTGCAGCCCGGTCAGCCGCTGAGATACCGGTCGTAACTCCATTACGTGCATCGATCGAGATAGTAAAGGCTGTCTGAAACCGGGAGGTGTTATCAGAAACCATCATGGGAAGTCGAAGCTCACTCAGCTTTTCCTCCGTCAGGGAAAGACAGATCAAGCCTCTTCCATATTTGGCCATGAAGTTGATCGCCTCCGGCGTCACCTTTTCCGCAGCCATGGTCAGATCGCCCTCGTTCTCCCGGTCTTCATCGTCAACGAGAATCACCATCTTGCCTTGTCGGATATCCTCCAATGCCTCTTCAATTCGATTCACCATTCTCTTACCTCACTCCTTCAAAAAACCATGCTCCCGCAGGAAATCCCGATCCAACTGTCTGGGCTCGGCACTCTCCTTGTCCCAGAAGGCTTTCCACATATTTCCCTAAAATATCGGACTCCATATTCACCCGATCGCCCACCCTCTTGTTAAGGAGGGTTGTTTTCTGAAGGGTAAATGGAATCAACGTGATCCGAACCTCATCTCTCTGGCACTCATTTACAGTTAGACTGATCCCATCAACGGCGATCGATCCCTTTCTCACAATATGTCTCATGACGGATCGGGGTGCTCGGACGCGGATCTGGAGAAACTCGCCTTCCCTTCGTTTTTCAACGATCGTGCCGATCCCATCGATGTGGCCGGTTACAATGTGCCCTCCCAGACGATCCATGAGTCTAAGAGCTCTTTCGAGATTGACTTCCTCTCCCTCTTTGACTTGACTGAGATTTGTACTCTGAAGGGTCTCCGAGGAAATGTCAACCGAAATCACCTGCCCATTCTTTTCAACAACCGTCAGGCAGGCCCCGTCCACGTTAATACTATCACCCGGGGATATCTCTGTCAAACCCATCGGGATTTCCAAGATCAGTCGCTTGACCGGACCTTGATTCTCCATCCGGAGGACTTTCCCTTTATCTTCGACCATTCCCGTAAACACGGAACGCTCCTCTTTCTACATAACCCTCGAAAAGAAAATCTTCTCCCATCCTTCTGAAACGAAGGCCACTCAATTTTACCGCGTTTTTGAGATCTTTCACACCATGACCCCCAAAGATGCTAGGAGCCTTCTGATCGCCAATCCATTTCGAAGAAAAGAAAAAGTAGAACTTATCTATGGCCCTCTCATCCAGGAAAGAACCATTGATCCTGTTTCCGCCTTCCACCAACAGAGACATCATTCCAGCATCTCCTAACCTCCTGATGCAGGCCTTTAAATCAACCCTTCCCTCCTTTGAATCCAAGACCAGGACCTGAACCCCCTTCTTCAGAGCCTTTCCTTTTCTCCTTGGATCCCTCTTCGGTCGTTGCGATGATCACTCTGGAAGGAGACCCCTCAAGAACCCTGGCTGTCTCCGGGATTCTTAAATGACTGTCCAACACGATACGGTAGGGTCATGCCCTCTTTGATTCGAGCCGTGAGCATGGGATCGTCTTTTAAGATCGTTCCAATCCCGACTAAAACCCCGTCCACCTGATCCCTGAGTCGGTGAACAAATCGCCTTGAGATCTCTCCTGTGATCCACTTCGAGTCTCCCCTTTGCGGTGGCAATCTTCCCGTCAAGGGTTGAAGCCACTTTAAAATGACAAAAGGCTCCTTCTTCACGATATATTTGCAAAAGGCTTCATTGATCCTCCGGCACTCTCTTCTCCAAAATGCCCACCTGGACGTCGATTCCTGCCTGTCTCAGCCTGTCAATGCCCCTTCCCTTCAACACGGGGATTGGGATCCTTCATCCCGATCACGACCCTCTTCACCCGCGCTTCAATCACCCGAGGAGCGCAGGGTGGTGTCCTTCCGAAATGGGTGCAAGGTTCCAGATTGATATATAGCGAGCCCCTCTTGCCTTTTCTCCGGCCTGCTGAAGGGCAAGATTTCTGCATGGGGTTCCCCTGCTCTGGCATGGTAACCCTTTCCGACAATCTTGCCCTCCCTTCACTATAATCGCTCCCACCATGGGATTGGGCGAAGTTCTCCCCCTCCCCTTTTCCGCCAAACGAAGGACCTGTCTCATCCACTGCTCATCGGTCATCAACGAATTCCAATCGCGCCAAGACCGGGAACTAAAAATCTTCCCCTCTTTATCAAAGGGCCTAAGCGACTCATCGGCCATTTTCAGTAATCGACCCAGTAGGTACCCACGGGCAGAGCCCGTGGTACTCGTTCCAATACGCAAGCTATGATTGACGCCCTTTGGGCGAGTTTCCATTCACCCACGGGAAAGCCCGTGGAGCTTGCCCTTGGGCTTATTAAGATATTAACTCATTATCAAACTGGGTTCATTCCGATCTCTGCATATTGGTAATCGGAATTTGAACTTGAGATGCGTCTACTTTCGTTTCTGATTTCTTCCCGGTTTCCTAGGAGATCTTTCAGTTCATCCATGAATTCCTGAATATCCTTGAATTGCCGGTAGACCGAGGCGAAGCGAACATAGGCCACTCCGTCCAGTCGATGGAGTTCCTCCATCAATTTTTCGCCAATCTCTGAGCTTCTTGATCTCCCGCTCTCCCTCTCTCCTGAAAGTGGAGTTCGATCCGGTTGCGATCTTTTCAATGACATTGATGCTGATGGGCCTCTTCTCGCAAGCCTTTTTCAGACCATTGAGGATCTTAAGTCGGTTAAAAGGTTCCCTTCGCCCATCTTTTTTGATGACCGAGGGAAGAGCCTCCTCTGCCCTCTCGCTTGTGGTAAACCGTTTTTGGCAGCCGAGGCATTCCCGCCGGCGTCGGACGGTCTCCTTATCCTTGCTTTCCCGAGAATCAACGACTTTACTTTCAGGAGTGATTACAGAAAGGACATTTCATCTTTCGAGTGTCGGTAGGTGGAGAGCTCGCTCTGTCATGGCTTCTCCTTTCAACCTTTGATCCTTTTACGAGCTTCACTTTTCCACCTTCTCACCTTCAACTTTCGACCAAATTTCTCTATTCTGATTCCAGATTCTTTCAACATTTTGACAGACAAGGCATCCGCATAGCCTTCTTCATAAACGATTCGGTTGATCCCTGCATTGATAATCATTTTGAGCAGATGATGCAGGGATGGTTGGTGCAATAGAGGGTTGAGCCTTGGATCCCCACGCCGTGATAGGCCGCTTGAATGATCGCATTCTGCTCTGCATGAAGACCACGACAGAGCTCATGCCGCTCGCCGGAGGGAATTCCCTTCTCCTGTCGGAGGCATCCGATATCAAGGCAGTGGTCGAACCGAGACGGCGCTCCATTGTACCCGGTTGCCAGTATTTTCTTATCTTTTACTAGAACGGCCCCCACCTGTCTTCGAAGGCATGTCGATCGTTTGGAAACAAGGTGAGTGATATCCATGAAGTATTCTTCCCAGGAAGGCCGAAGGGCATGGCGATCTTTCTTCTCTTTCCTTTTCAATGGAAAGCCCGCTCTGAAGAAGAAATTGTATGAAAACGATAGCCAACGTCAAAGCAATTGCAAGCCGATCCCAACAAATGCCTGCGCGGAAACACGTAAGTCTTGAACTTTGGCATTCCTTTGGCTTTTGGAATTCAAAAATTGGGTTTGGAGCCTGTGGACCATGGTCCCCCTTCAGTGTCTTCCGTCTCAAGGGCAGCAATCTTTCTCAAGACGTCTCTGGTGCCTTCCCCCTGAGAAAGGGGTTTCCAGCCAGATCTTCACGATCTCTTTGGCCAGCCCCAGTCCAATGATGCGGCCACCCAAAACTAAGATATTGGAATCATTATGCTCCCGGCTGCATCTGGCAGAATAAAGCTCGTTCGCAAGGGCAGCCCGGACCCCTGGAATTTATTTGCGACGATCGACATCCCTATGCCTGTTCCGCAAATGAGGATCCCCCTCTCCAACTCCGCTCTTGCAACTCTCTCGGCCACCTGAATACCAAAGATCCGGATAATCGACCGCGGTCTCATCAAAGGAGCCGAAATCGATGGGATCGATTCCTATCGATGTCATAAAGGTTTTCAGACTCTTCCTTGAGTCCAAAGCCTCCGTGGTCGCAGGCTATTCCGATCCGCATGGATCCTACCCTGAAAAACTTCGAATGATTAACGTGGCGTTGGTTCCCCCAAACCCGAAGGCGTTCGACATCCCAACCTTCACAGGCTGGCGCCTTGCCACGTTGGGAACGAAGTCGAGATCGCACTCAGGATCTGGTTCTTCATAGTTGATGGTGGGCGGGAGGATTCCTTCGTAGATCGCCAGTAGAGTGAAGATAGCCTCTGTGCTTCCGGCTGCGCCTAGCAGATGGCCGGTCATCGATTTGGTGGCGCTGATCGGGATCCTTTTGGCATATTCTCCAAAAACGGTCTTGATGGCTATCGTCTCTGTCGGTCGTTGATCGGGGTGGAGGTTCCGTGTGCGTTGATGTAATCGATCTCCTCCGGTTGCAGTCCCGCATCTTTAATCGCCATCCGCATACAACGCGCTGCCCCATCCCCGATCGGTGATGGGGCAGTGATATGATAAGCATCTCCGGTATATCCGTATCCGACGATTTCACCGTAAATCCTTGCTCCCCGCTTGCGGGCGAACTCCAACTCCTCAAGGATCAAAATGCCCGCTCCTTCCGCAACGACAAAACCATCCCGATTTTTCTCAAAGGGCCGAGAGGCCTTCTCTGGCTCTTCGTTTCGGGTCGAAAGGGCTTTCATGGCATTGAATCCACCAATGGTCAGAGGATGTGATATTGGCCTCCGTTCCACCGGCAATGATGGCATCCGCATCCCCGTATTGGATAGCGCGGTAGGCATCACCAATACAGTGGGCTCCGGTGGCGCAGGCTGTCACGATACAGGTATTCGGCCCTTTGGCCCCAAAACGGATGGCAATCTGGCCAGACGCCAAATTGGCAATCAGCATAGGAATGAAGAAAGGAGAAATCCGACTTGGCCCTTTTTCGAGAAGGATCTGATGATACTTCTCAAGCGTAGGTAATCCCTCCCAATCCTGTACCAGACAATAACCCCGATCCGATCCGCATTTTCCGGAGTGATCTCAAGCCTTGAATCCTCGATCGCTTCATGGGCAGCTCCCATCGCATACTGAATGAAGAGATCCATTTTCTTAATCTCTTTCTTCTCGATGTAGAGCTCCGGATTGAAACCTTTGACCTCTCCAGCAATTCTTGTCTCAAACCCATTCGTATCGAATCGTCGTAAGAGGACCAACGCCTGATTTCCCCTCGCAGACATTCTTCCATGCGGTCTTGACACCAATTCCGCTGGGAATCACCAATCCCACCCCTGTGATCACAACCCTTTTCCTCAAAGCATGATACCTCCCTATGGCTTGTTGGACGCCATCCCTCTACTGCGAAGCATGGGCCTTGATATATTCGATGGCATCGCCCACGGTCAGAATCTTCTCGGCATCCTCGTCGGAAATTTCCATATTGTACTCTTCCTCGAGAGCCATGACGAGTTCCACCAGGTCGAGGGAATCCGCTCCCAAATCATCGACGAACTTTGCCTCGGGTTTCACTTCCCCTTCATTGGCACCCAACTGCTCCACAATAATTTCCTTTACCCTTTGTTCGATAGACATGAAATCACCTCCTTGAGGATTACATATAGATACCACCATTGACATTGATGACCTGTCCAGTAATGTAACTCGATGCCTCAGAAACGAGAAAGAGCGCCGCCTGGGCGACATCCTCTGGCTGCCCCAATCGCTCCATGGGAATCATTCGTTTCAAGCTCCTCCTTTGCCTTCTCCGGAAGAACTTCGGTCATCGGCGTCACAATATATCCAGGTGCAATGGCATTGACATTGATCCCTCGGACTGCAAACTCTCTTGCAATCGTTTTGGTAAAACCGATCACGCCCGCCTTTGAGGCCGAATAGTTTGCCTGTCCTGCATTTCCCATCTCCCCGACCACCGAGGCGATGTTCACGATCTTTCCGCTTCTCTGTTTCGACATGTACCGGATGACCGCTTTGGTGCAGTTAAATGTTCCTTTCAGGTTGATATCGAGGACGAGATCCCAGTCCTCCTCGGTCATCCGAGGAGCAGTTTGTCTCGGGCAATGCCAGCATTATTGACCAGAATATCGATCCGGCTGAACTGCTCGATAATCCCCTGGACCATCCTCTCGACCTCGTCTAAGACAGCCACGTTTGCCCGGATCGCCATTGCCCTTCGACCGAGCGTCTCTATCTCTCTAGATGTCTCTTCGGCCTTTTCGAGATTGATATCGGAAATGACGATATCCGCTCCCCTTTGAGCAAGGAGTAAGGCAATGGCCTTTCCAATTCCCTGGGCTGCCCCTGTCACCAATGCCACTTTACCTTCAGTTCCAAAAAAGACTCCTTTATGTTAATCGGTCAAATCAAGCGATCTTTTCGAGGGTTTGGATATCTTCGATATTTCCCGTTTCGACCTTGGAATCGATTCGTCTCATCAGACCCGAGAGAACTTTTCCGGGACCGATCTCGAGGACCCGCTCAATTCCTCTCGCGAACCATTCGCTTCATCGACTCTTCCCAGCGAACTGGGCTCGAAACCTGCGTCACCAACAAGTGTTTCACCCTTTCCTTCGAAGGCATTGATTTCGGCCTCGACATTGGTGACCACCGGAATCTTCAAATCCTCCGATCGAAATCCCTTCCAGTTCTTTTCGCCAACCGCTCCCCTGCCCCTTTCATCAGCGGCGAATGGAAGGGCGCGCTGACAGGGAGGAGCAACAGCCCTCTTCCCCTTCTGGTTCACTCCCTTCGATCGCCCGCTCCACTGCCTTCGAATGGCCGGAGATGACGATTTGTCCCGGACTATTATAATTAGCTGGAGTAAGCATTCCATCTCCTGCCACTTCCTCGCAAAGTTTTCAACCTCTTCCTGTTCCATCCCGAGGATCGCTGCCATGGCCCCCTCTCCCACGGGCACAGCCTCCTGCATGAATCGTCCTCGGAGACGAACGATTCGGACTGCATCCCTAAAGGTAAGGGATCCGGAAGCGACCAGGGCACTGTATTCGCCCAGGCTATGGCCGGCTGTGAACTGAGGTAGCAAGTCCCTTCTCATTCTGGAGCACTCTGAGGGCTGCGATGCTTGCGGTCAGAATCGCGGGCTGCGTATTTTCTGTTAGCTTCAACGCTCTCCCCAGGTCCCTGAAAACAGAGCTTCGAAATAGAAAAGTGAAGGGCATCATTCGCCTCCTCGAAGACCTGCCTTGCCAGACTGAAATTTTCGAATAATTCTTTCCCCATGCCCACATATTGAGAACCCTGGCCGGGAAAGAGAAAAGCGATTGGCTTCATGGTGCCATCTTCCCCGCATATTCCTTGCTCAATTCGAGGCCGATGATGTTCCTCTGGATCTGGTTTGTCCCCTCATAGATCTGAAGGATCTTCGCATCCCGCATCATTTTCTCCACCGGATAATCCCGCATATACCCGTAGCCTCCAAAGACCTGCACGGCATCGGTCGTCACCTTCATGGCCACATCACTGGCAAAGACCTTTGCCATTCCGGAGACCTTCGAAATCTCCTTCGGGTTATCCGACTGATCAACATAACGGGCCACGGCATAGACGAGGGCCCTTGCCGCCTCGATCTGGGTGGCCATATCCGCCAGAAGATGCTGAATGGCCTGGAAGGAGATGATCTTCTTCCCAAACTGTTCCCGTTCCCGGGCATATCGAACCGCCTCTTCGAGGGCTCCCTGGGCCAACCCCACTCCCTGGGCCCCAACCCCTGGTCTCGTCCGGTCGAAGGTCCTCATGGTAATGATGAACCCCATCCCTTCCTTCCCGATCAGGTTCTCTTTGGGGACAAAGCAGTCCTGAAAGACAAGTTCCCGGGTTGCCGAGGCACGGATCCCCATCTTCTTCTCCTTCTTCCCGAAGGTGAACCCTTTATCGCCCTTTTCCACAATGAAGGCGCTCGCCCCTCTGGGCCCCTTGGACCGGTCCGTCATGGCAATGACTGTGTAAATCTCCGCCTCTCCCCCATTGGTAATCCATTGTTTCGTTCCGTTCAGAAGGTAGCCCTCTCTTGTCCGGGTTGCCGTCGTCCGGATGGACCCCGCGTCGCTTCCTGCATCCGCCTCGGTCAGACCAAAAGCGGCGAGCCGCCTCCCTTCGGCGATATCAGGAAGATATTTCTTCTTCTGTTCGGGACTTCCAGAAGGCAGAATGGGCATGGCGCCCAAGCCGCTCGCGACCACACTGGTCGCAACTCCCAGGCAGACTCGGCTCAATTCTTCCGCGACCAGAGCAATACTCTAAGACGCCTCCGCCAAAGCCTTCATACTCTTCTGGCATGGAGACCCCCATGAGGCCTGCTTCCGCACTGATTTTAACAATCTCCCAAGGAAACTCTTCCTTCTCATCCAGCTCTGCCCTTACGGGCAAGATCTTTTCTCGGGCGATCTTTCGGGCCAAATCCCGTATCATGTGCTGTTCCTGGCTGAGAAAATAATCCAAAGGCTTCATTCCTCCTGTCATTTTATTACCTGAAATCAATGAATCGGTCTTAATCGGCTCAACGACTTTTTCCTGTCGCCTCTGTCCCAGACGAAGCAGGTCCTGCTTCTCCTTCAGTTCCTGGGTGAGATGTTCATTGAGCCGGTTCTTGGCGAGATTCGAGGCCAAGAGGATGGCATTCATGATGGCCTTGCCATTCGATGAGCCGTGGCTGATGACACAATTGCCATTTATCCCCAGTAGTGGAGCCCCTCCGTATTCCGAATAGTCCAATCTCTTTTCGAGTCGGCGCATCGCCCGCTTCATCAGAAAATAGGCGACCTTGGCCCGGATATTGTCCTGCGCCTCCCATTTGAGAATGGCGCTGATGGTCTCCCAGAGTCCCTCGCTGATTTTCAGAGCCACATTGCCGACGAATCCATCACAGACGATGACGTCCACCTCGCCGCTATTGAGATCCCGGCCCTCCACATACCCAATATAGTTCATATCGGTCTTCAGATAAAATATCGTGAGCCTCCCGGGTTAACTCATTCCCCTTTCCTTCTTCCTCTCCGTTACTTAAAACACCGATCCGAGGTTCTTTCGTTCCCAGGATATACTTGGCATAGGCATCTCCCATCATGGCAAACTGGACAAGATGGAAGGGTTTGCAGTCCACATTGCCACCCGAGTCGATGAGAACCGTCAACCCTTCATCGTGGGATGGGTGGTCGCGATAGCCGGCCGGTCCACGCCTTCCAGTTTCTTAAAAAGATACATCGCCAGGGCCATGGCAGCCCCGGAGTTCCCCGCCGAGACAATGGCAGTTGCCTCCCCTCTCTTGCCAGATCGATCGCCGACCTTGATCGAAGTATCTCTCATCCTCCGAATGACCACCGAGGGGGAATCATGCATGGCGACCACGTGGGGTGCATGGTGAAGGTAGATGGGAAGCTTCGATGTAGGGTATTTCGATAGTTCCTTGCTCACCTGGTCTTCATCACCGACCAGGATGACTCTAACCCCGTGTTTCTTCGCCGCCAGATAAGCTCCCTCAACAATGGCTTGGGGGGCAAAATCGCCTCCCATGGCATCGACTGCGATCTTCATCTCACTTCAATCCGCCGCGATCCTTCCCTCTCACTTCTCCTCTTCAATGGCAACAACCTCTTTGCCCTTATAGGCACCACAGTGAGGACATACATGGTGGGGCAAAACAGGTTCGTGACATTGAGGAGCAAAGCGAGAGGGTCGGGGCTTCAATCTTTTTATGGCTCCGCCGTTTATCTCTTCGTGATGGTGACGTTCTGCGTTTTGGGACTCCCATGAGAAAATTCCTTTCTGTCTAAAGACTCTGTCGACTCTGCCTCCAGAAGGATCCAGTTTCATCTTCTGAAGGGCTGTGAACCCTGATCCCCACTCCTCCCTGACACAATCGCAGGGCGAGAGATTCAGATCCCGACCGCACTGAGGGCAGAGTCCCTTACAGTCCTCCCTACAGAGCGGCTGATAAGGAATTTCGAGAAAAATCTGCTCACAGGCGATTTCGGAGAGGTGAATTTCTCCCCCTTCGAAGAAAATCGACTCCATATCCTCCTCGCCCAATTCAACCTCTTCCTCAAAGGCCTTCTCTCTCAAAGGATGAAGCGTAAGATCGAAACTGGAAGAAAACGGATAGGTAAACTCCTTTCAAACATCTGGCACACCGGAAGTGAAGGACGACTTGAACGCTCCCTTGAATCAAATAGGATTTTCCTATCTTTTTGATTTTGACTTCGGCATGAAGTGGAGTTTCAAAATCGAAATCGACAGATGGGAAATGGCCAAGGTAGGCAAGGAGAGATTCCCGCTGCTCATCCCAGCTCAATGCCAATCCCTCCTCTGGGATATCGTCCAGTTTTAATGTATACATTGATAACCATTCGATCCTGGAAAGATTACAGAGTTAAATATATAAAAAAGTTTTGCTGTCAGGGCCATTCGAATGGATTGGTTGACATGAAAAATTTTCCATAATGTTAACAGATTCATCGATCACCCTGCAAGTCGGACCAAAAAATCCTGCAGCATCCCCTGACTTTTTTGTTATCGCGACAAACCCCGTGGGAATCAATGGGTGTTACGGTTTCCATCCTGCCTGCTCTATACTGCTGAGGAGTTCTTGAACAGCAACTCAAGGCGGGAAAGGTCGAAATGAAGCCGGAAGGGTTCTCTCCTCTCTGAAGCTGCTTAGGGCTGTCTCGGAAACTCCTTGAGAAAGAGATCGAAAGGTTCGCTCGATTTCTTGCATTTGAAGAGAGATTCGATTTCGAGCAAGTCGAATCCTGAATACTTCATTGGGTCCAGCCTTACACCAAATCGCCGTTGAATATGCTCCACCATGTAATTTCGTATGGCAAAATCATAGGATACATATCCGGGGCTCTTTAAGTTGGAATAGGATTTTCCATCATAGACCCGAACCTGAGCACGGAGGTTCTTTTGATCGGCCTGAACCTGAAAGACCCCTATCGCCAAGCATAAGATTGCCACAAACAAAGATCGATACATGTCTTTTTCTATTCCTTTTTTGAGGAAAAGTCAAGCGGATACAAAGAAGGTTGTCCATTTCTATCTTCCATGGTATTTTTATTTTAACAATGGATTTTTATGTTCTAAAGGCCATTTTTGAAGCCATGGAGCAAGGGGTCGTTTTTATTGATGCCCAAAACCGAATCGCTTATTGCGATCCTGCTGGGGAGAAAATAAGGAATATTAACCCAGATATTGCTTAAATTTTTACTATACGGACGTGGGCAAGCCGTTCGGAAAGGCTTCAGGGCGAACCTTTCGTGAAAGGAATACTGACGTCCCAGACCCCTGCCGGAGTTCACATTGAGTGGAGTCCTCCCCTTCCCTTAAAATGTCAAATCGACCGCCGTCTGAAGCCTTGAAGAGCGGTTTGCCCATGGCCGTTTCTGCACCTGGCGGGTAAAGCTGGACCAGGTTAGCAGGCAGTCTATCCTTGCATGTCACCCTCCTGAAAGCCATTCGAGAGTTCTCCAGATTATTGGAGAATTGAAATCCGGGAAGGTCAGGGACCATCATCGAATGAATATCCAGATGGTGGAAGGGAAATTTTACGATAGTGCCTATTCTGCAGTCTGGGGACCTCGGGATGAGTACTGGGGTATCATTGTTGTTTCTCAGGGGGTGACAGAACGAAACAAGACAGAGGACGATCTTCGTGAGGCGCTGAAGAAACTGAAACGAGCCAATGAGGAACTCAATCATTTGGACGAGATGAAAGACGATTTCTTCTCCAATGTAAGCCACGAGTTGAAAACCCCCATGATCTCGGTGATGGGATATATTGGCATGCTTCTGAATGGCAGGGTGGGCTCTCTCACCGAACAGCAGAGAAAATTTTTGGAAATCTCTTATAAGAACCTGTTGAAGCTTGGAAAGAATATCGACAATCTATTCGATTTAGCCGAATTAGGAATTCAGAAAGAGGCCTTGGGATTGGTCTGTCTCTAGTCCAAGAAATCGTAAAACTTCACCGGGGAGAGATTGATATCGAGAGTGAGCAGAGCAAAGGAACCACGTTCACGGTCAAACTGCCCAAAAATCAACTCTCCTGAATCATCCCTTCTCTGCAATCCGAACTTATCTTTTTGTTCCTCCCGTCATTCCTTCGCCCATTCCTTCGACCTTTCCAATATTGAAAAATGGAATGGCCCCCCCGGAAACCTGGGGTAAGATCCCGTTCCATTTCTCAATGCTCTTATACTGAACCAGGATCGGACTGATCGAACGGGAAAGGGCTTCGTTCGCTTTGGCCTGTCCCTGAGCCACCACCTGGATCGATTCAGCCTCTCCTTTGGCAGTTGCAACCTTCTGCTGGGCCTCGATCTCCCGTTGGGCCAGAATCTGCCTTTGCGTCTCCACCTGTTGTTGGGCCACCTGTTTTGCTTCAATGGCCTTCTCATATTCCGGAGAAAATCGGATATTCGCAAAATAAATATCGTTGACGATGATGTGATACCTGGACAGGTTCTCTCCCAGTTTCCCCATCGCCCTCTTACGGATCTCCTCCCTCTTGGGAAGGATCTCCCCGATCGGATAGGTCGGCACAACCTCCTTGACAAAATCGTTAAAGGCCGGATCGATCACCTTGTCCGCAAAATCGAGCCCCACTTTCTGGTAGAGGTCATTCACATAGGCCGGGTCGATATGGAAGTTCATCATCCCTGTCATCTTAACCATCTGGTACTCTTTTGAAGAGGCGTCGATCTCCTTGAAGGGATGGGGTTGCACTCTAACGTCAACCTTGATCACTCTCTCAGCGATGGGCACTTTGAAATTGAGCCCCTCGCCCATCACCCTCTGTTCTACACTCCCCCACCAGAGGACAACGCCTCTATGGCCAGCCGGTACGATGGCAAAACACCCCCATAAGATGATAAAAATGATGAAAAGAAGGATGAATATTCCAATCGTCCTCGGTTTTGGCCCCTTCAACTCAATTGCTTCCAAAGCCCCTTCTGCCATATTTCACCTCCTGTGGAATTTCTAAATTTCAAATTTGCCATGCCTGCCTTAAGTTCGGAAGCCGGATTCATCCTCCCCTCCTTTCTCGCCTTCAATGTGGGGCAGGCTAAGGGTTGTCCGATTGCCATTGGATAAGAATTATCAAAAAAGAAAGGAAAAATAAAGTTTTTTCGGGTTAGGGCTTCGACAATTATTTACACCTCTGGAAATGGTTAATAAGGCCTAAATGAAGTGGCAGATATCGAACCTGGAGAATGAAAGCGAATAGCAGCAGGACTCTTTTATTATTTTGCCATGAGGGGTGTAATTCAGAGGATTTGACCCTGATGAGCGCCTTTCACAAGGAACAAGAAGGAATCCTCAACCCTAAAATAATGGAAAAAATTGAAACCGGGTTGAGCGGTTAGGAGAGGAAACGTATTGAAGAAAATATTCGGCAGAAATACGTCAAAGGTTCCGTTATGCAGATACTGAGAGGCAGCGTCTTCTATTTCGCGATTGTATTCGGAGCAGGCTTTGTTCTTGGACCCATTCGCATACTGTGGGTCGTCCCGCGCTTCGGGACAAGAGTGGCCGAACTGATGGAATCGCCCATCATGTTCGTAGTCATCATAGTCGCAGCGCAATGGATCGTACGGCGTCTCGCTCGGCCACTCACCGCGTTGAGTCGGCTTGGCATGGGTTCCGTCGCCCTCGGCCTGTTGCTGGTTGCAGAATTTACACTTGTCCTCTGGCTCCGGGGCCTATCGATCAGTGAGTACCTGTCAACCCGAGACCCTGTGTCGGGAACGGTCTACTACGTGATGCTTGCAGTGTTTGCCATTATGCCACTTCTCGTTGTCCGAAGATGAGGCTGCCTGTCCGCCCTGGTTCCTCTGCTACCCCAGAGTAGTTGTAAATCTTCGACAGAAATCGTCCCGATCAAATCGAGAGTATCCCGGGAATAGGAGAAACTGTTTTAACGGTAGGATTTGAGTCTATCCAGAAATTTTGGATCGACGACGACCCCCAGTTTCAGGGCCTGTTCGCAGTGCTGGACGGCTTGCGGATATTCCTTTTTCTCAAAATAGAGAACAGCCAGAACGTAATGCGGCTCTCCAAAACTTGGATTGATCTCAAGGGCCTTCTCGAATGAGGCGATGGCCTCTTCGTTCTTTCCCTGCTCTCGATAAACATTTCCGAGGTTATAGTAACCCCGAGCATAATCAGGGTTGATTTGAATGGCTCTTTGATATTGTGAAAAGGCCTCATCAATCTTGCCTCTGCGAAAATAGATGTTACCCAGGTTCGTGTGGGCTTCGACATAATGAGGATTGATCTGAAGCGCTTTCTGATATTGGTTGATTGCTTCCTTTAGGTCTCCTCTTTCACCATAGGCCACCCCAAGATTGAAATAGGCCTCGGTAAATTTGGGATCGATGGAGATGGCGCGTCGAAACTCGGAGATCTCTTTCTTCCACTTTCCCTCCCTCCCGTATACGATTCCGAGATTGAGATGGGCCTTGAGATGCTTTGAATCGAGCTTGAGCACCTTTTGGTACTCAGAAACCGCCTCTTCCAAATTTCCTCTCGCTGCCGCATCGAAGGCGAGTTGAAAGTGCTCCTCGATGCTCATGGCCTTATCTTGTTTCTTTACTTTTGGTCCCCCGAAGCAGGAGAGCAATACCAATATCATCGTTCCTATCAAAACGCTTTTGACCAACTTCTTCAAGACGTTTCTCCTTTACACAAATTTCCTGATTCTTTAACAGAAATTTCAGTTTAAATCAACCCTTCGGCTCCGCAGCCTGCATGCCCGGGGATTGATTGGCGGTTCGCACCTTCTCCTGCATCGGTCTGCTTTTTGCCCTTTCAAGGATCCATGTGCTAAAATTCGGTTCATGCCGTACACTGTCTTCAAAGAATAAGGATTCGGAAACACTCATTCCACATCTATCCTCTCGATAAGGAGGGCTCTGATGTTCGAGTTTACCGAGGAATATGAACCTCTTTTAAGGGATGTGAGAGAAATTGCTGAAAAAGTGGTGAAACCCCGTGCCAAAGCAATTGAAGAGAGTGACGAATTCCCCTCTGATATGGTCAAACGCTTTTTTCAAGAAGGGTACCTCCAGATTTTAGTCCCAAAAGAATTGGGAGGGATGGGAAAAGATGTCACGTCCTTATGCATTGTCTCCGAAGAGATGGCCAGAGTTTCGGCTTCCATGGCCCTCCTTGTGATTGTCCAGAGCGTGGGTACCTTGCCTCTCTTGCTCTCGGGAAATGAAACTCAGAGAGCCCATTGCCTCCCAAAAATCCCGAAAGACCACCTCATCATGGCTTTTTGCCTGACGGAACCTCTGGCTGGCTCTGACGTGGGTTCCATGCAGATGACAGCGACAAAGGAGGGAAACAAATACCTTCTCAACGGCAAAAAAGTCTTTGTGACAAATGGCGGAGTCGCCGATAAGTATGTGGTCTTTGCCAAGACCGACCCTCAGAGAGGGAGGCGTGGCATTTCAGCCTTTGTGGTCGAACCGGGACTTCCCGGTATCACCTTCGGTTCGAAGGACGACAAGATTGGGATGCGGGGCGTTCCATCCTGTTCCATCACTTTCAAGGAAGTACCGGTCCATTATAGCCAGCTTTTGGGAGAGGAAGGGGAAGGGTTTAGGATCGCCATGGAGACCCTGAACCGATCCCGTCCCGCAGTGGGTGCCCAGGCTCTCGGAGTGGCTGAAAGTGCCATGGAATACGCCACCCTCTTCGCCATGAGGAGGAAACAGTTTGGAAAGCCGATTGCCAAACTGGAAGGCATGCAATTTATGTTAGCAGAGATGGCCACCCTGATTGAATCGGCTAAGGCTCTGGTCTATAAGGCGGCATGGCACCTCGATAAAGAGCTTCCCCATGCGACCAAGTATTCCGCCATGGCGAAATATTACGCCTCAGATGTGGCCATGAAGACCACAACCGATGCGGTCCAGATCCTTGGAGGTTGAGGTTATGGTTGCCTCAAGAGCGGGAACCTGGAGCGGAATATGAGGGATGCCAAGATCACCCAGATCTATGAAGGAACCAATCAGGTTCAGCGGTTCGTGGTGGCCGAGCAACTGATCAAGGAATTTTTAGAAAAATATGGAATGGGAAGGGATTGGTCCGAATTCCTTTAAGCGTGCCAGACCCCTTTCGTTCCGAGGCTATCCGTTCGCAACGGTCTTGAAGCCCAGGCAACGATTTAAGGCTGCAGGGAGGATCATAAAGCCTCTCTCCCCGTGATCCCATAAATCGCAGAAAGATCATCAATTCAAATCGAATCTCTCGAAATTTATAATTTTTCGGGCTCGCAGAGATTTTTTCCGTGGGCTGCAGCCCTCCCGCACTTTTTGCAGAAGAACTTCGGTTTTCTCACCAGCCTCTTGTATTCTTCCCGCCGGTCCACCCCGATCTCTAACAGATCGGGGGACCTCAGATATCCAATGTTCTCTAAAAAACAGAGATGTTCCTCATGCTCCGGATGGGGCATCTTCATCCTGGGTGCCATCAATTGTCCTCCTTTTTACCCATCGGTTCATCCCCTCCCATAAAACAGGATGGGATCGCTTTGCTTCCTCCCTAATTTCTCCTCTCAAAGGTCTTGCTTAACCCGAGTCCCTGGAGCCTTTTTAGATTCTCCTCCTTCTTCTCCGCCATCTTCCGAAAAATCCTTGCCACCTCCGGAAGGGGCACCTTGGCCGACGCCTCCTGAAAAAACCTCTTCCCCCTCTCCTCCAGGGCCAACGCAGCCCTTAAGAGACCCATATCCTCCCCTGATCCGAAGTCCTGGAGGTCGATCCCATAATCCTCCTGATGAAGCCCACTGACCGGCTCCAGGATCATCTCCGTCACATTCTCCCTCCGGGTCTTCACCATCAGGACATGGTTCTTCCCTTCCTCTACGGAGAAGGCCTCCAAAACCTCCTTGAGTGTACCGCCTTTCGCCTTTTCGGCCAAGGCCTTATAGGTCTCCTCCGCCTCTTTCACCATCCCCGCAGCAAATCCCATGATTGCACCAAACGTCGTAAGGGCCATCTTAGGTCCTCCTTTAATCAGAGAATCGCATAGCGCATAGAGCAAAGCGCATAGCGTAAGCGGACAAAATAAGAGACTTTTGAAAGGGAGCAATACTGACCTAAAGCGCTATGCGCTTTCCTTTTTACGTCCACCGCTGAATGACCACTTTCGTGTCTGTAAAAAATTGGAAGACCTCCCTCCCATGCCCCTTGATGTCCCCGAAGAGTGACCCCCTCGTCCCACCAAAGGGGAAAAAAGACATCGGCGCTGCAATCCCTAAGTTGATCCCTAACATGCTCGCCGGCGCCCGGTACTTGAACTCCCGCGCCGTCTTCCCGTTGGTCGTATAAAGACAGGCCGCATTCCCATATTCGCTGTTCTCAAGCAGTCTCAATCCTCCCTCCAGATCCTTGACGTGCACAATCGAAACCACAGGTCCAAAAATCTCCTCCTTGGCAATCGTCATCTCCGGATCTACCTCATCAAATATCGTGGGACCAATATAAAAACCGTTGGGATGACCCTCCACCTTGATCCCCCTCCCATCCAAAATGAGCTTCGCCCCTTCCTTGATCCCCTTCTCAATATACCCCAACACCTTCTCCTTGTGCTTCTTCGAGACCACAGGACCCATCTGGATCCCTTCCTGCAAACCATTACCCACCTTCAGGGCCTTGGCCGCAGTCACAAACTTTTCCTTCACTCCTCGATACGCATCTCCTACAGGAACCAGCACCGATCCGGATAAACACCGCTCCCCCGCACACCCGTAAAACGAAGTGATCAGAGAGGGCATGTTCCGATCCACCTCCGCATCCGCCATCACTAAAACAAAATTCTTCGCCCCCCCTAACGACTGAACCCGCTTCCCCGTCTCCCCGCAGGCCTTATAAATATAGCGCGCCGTCACACTCTGACCGACAAATGAAATCCCCCTGACCTCCGGATGATAGAGCAGCCCATTGACCGCATCCCTCGCCCCGTGCACCATATTGACCACCCCTTCCGGAAATCCACACTCGTCAACCGCCTCGAAAATCCGCGTCTGCGTCATCGGAACCTGCTCCGAGGGCTTCACAATATAAGTGTTCCCCGCAACTACCGCATAGGGAAGAAACCACCAGGGCACCATCGCTGGAAAATTGAAGGGCGCAATCACACCGAAAACCCCCATGGGTTGCCGCTCCGCCGTACAGTCAATCCCCTGCGCGATATCCTCTAAATTGTACCCCGTCATCATCGTCGTCACCCCGGTGGCGTGCTCCACATTCTCGATCATCCTCCGCACCTCACCCCGGGATTCATCGAGCGTCTTCCCCTCCTCCATCACCAGCGTCTTCGCAATGTCCTCAAAGGCATCCTCAAAGACATTCTTGAGCTTGAATAGATACCTCGCCCGCGTCAACGGAGGCGTACAACGCCACTCCCAGTAAGCCTTCTTGCCTGCCTGAACGGCCTTGTCCACATCGGCTGCCGTTGAATAAGGAACCTCCCCGATCTTCTCCCCCGTGGCTGGACACCACACCTCCCCATACTCCTTCGTGTCAGAATCCACCCACTTCCCATTAATGTAGTTCCTCACCCGTTTCATGTGTCAACCTCCCTTTCTGATTCTCTCAACGATCTGTTGGCTTCTATCATTCCAGTCCTCAATTCTAAGAGGAATTCTCTCTTTTTATACCTTCGGAGAGCAAATCTCGACCTGAGATATTTTCTCAAAAAAGGTGGCTATGGCAGAATGATCGTTTTCCCCCTTCCCATCAGCGATCAAAGCCACAAGGATCTGCTGAATCAGACTCGAAAGAGGTAGCGGAACCCCAAGATCCTTAGCGGTCGAAAGGGCATTGTTGAGATCCTTATGATGGAGTTTGATCTTAAACCCCGGATTAAAGCTTCTGGCAATTATCATGGGAACCTTTGCCTCCATCACCGTACTCCCCGCCAATCCTCCCCGGATGGCTTGAAAAATAACCTGAGGATCAAGACCTGCCTTGACTCCAAGGGTAAGAGCTTCTCCCACAGCGGCAATATTTAAGGCCACAATGATCTGGTTACAGAGCTTCGTAAATCCCCCTGCTCCAATTCCGCCCACATGAACTATGTTTTTCCCCATAGGTCTAAAAATATCGAGGGAATCATTAAATATCTCGGCATCGCCGCCTACCATGATGGAGAGGGTGCCTTGGACCGCCATTGGCTCCCCGCCGCTGACTGGTGCATCGAGCATCTCCACCCCCTTTAATTTCAGAATCCTTGCAATCTCCTGACTCACCAGGGGATTAATGGAACTCATGTCGATCACCAGGGAACCCGATTTGATCCCTTCAATCACCCCGCCCTTACCCAGAAGAACCTCTTTTACTTCAGGTGAGTCCGGAAGCATTGTGATAATGATGTTTGTCCTCTCTCCCACTTCTTTTGGTGAGTTTGCCGTCTGAGCCCCTGCCTTTGAAAGATCCTCAACGGCAGCGGGATTAATGTCAAACACAATAAGCGAAAAACCGGCCTTGAGGAGATTCTTGGCCATGGGTCTCCCCATAATTCCGAGTCCGATGAAACCGATTTTCTTCATGTCTTTTTCCTCCCTATTTTTAAAACAGCCTCGATGGATCAAGCGATCTTCATATTCTGTCTCTCAATTATATCATAAGGAGGTCTCTTTCCACCCCTGACATGTCTAATCATTTCAGATTGACCCTTGGATGGGACTCCAATGATCGAAAATAAAAACTGATTAATATAATATCTTTATTGATCGAGAGCAACCGATTGGGCGAAATTGGGCGAAGGTTTGCTTGACAAGGTAAAAGGGGGTTATAAATAATGTTTATCAATTGATAGACACTCTCACCAGGTCATCCAGGGGTCTGAAAGTGAATACTCAGGAACTTATCCAAACCCTTACAAAAATTGTCGGTCAGGAATATGTGTTGGCCTCTGAGACCGACCTGGCTGTGTACAGCTATGATGGTTCTCTCCATAGTGCCATCCCCGATGTGATCGTGTTACCGAGGACCACCGAAGAGGTTTCAGCCATCGTATCGCTGGCTTCAAAAGAAGGGGTTCCGATTGTCGCCCGGGGTTCAGGAACCAATCTGAGTGGGGGATCGATTCCATTGAAAGGGGGTATTGTCATTCATTTTTCGAGGATGAACAGGATTCTTGAAATCGACATTGAGAATCAGAGGGCTGTGGTTGAGGCAGGGGTGATCAATCTTGATCTTCAGGATGCTCTATCCCCTTACGGGTATTACTTTGCCCCAGACCCTGCCAGCCAGAAAGTTTCAACGATGGGGGGCAACCTGGCAGAAAACGCGGGAGGTCCTCACTGCCTCAAATATGGGGTGACGACGAATCATGTCCTGGGAGCAGAGATCGTGCTCCCGGACGGTGAAGTATTATGGACGGGGGGAAAGGCCTCTGACCATTTGGGGTATGATCTGCTGGGTGTTCTGGTGGGGTCTGAGGGAACCCTCGCCATCGTCACCAAAATGATTGTGAGAATCATGAAGAAACCCGAAGCCATTCAGACCTTTCTGGCCATCTTCAATTCCCTGGAAGATGCTGGAAACGCTGTCTCGGCAATCATCGCAGCCGGCATCATTCCTGCCACCCTTGAGATGATGGATCGAATGGTCCTCAAGGCGGTTGAAGAATCGATTCATGCAGGTTATCCCCTCGATGCAGAGGCCGTCCTTATCATTGAATTGGATGGGATCAAGGACGGAATGGACCGGCTTGCCCGGAGGATCATCGAGATCTGCAGAACAAACCATGTCCGGGAGGTGAAGAAGGCCACTTCCGGGGAAGAACAGGCCAAGCTCTGGTCAGGTAGAAAGGGCGCCTTGGGGGCCCTGGCCCGTTTGAGGCCCAATTATCTCCTTGAAGACGGAACCGTGCCCCGCACAAGGCTTCCGGAGGTATTGAAGAAGGTGGTCGAAATCGGGAAGAACTATCGCCTTGAAGTCGGCATTTTTCTCCATGCAGGCGACGGAAACCTCCATCCCACGATCCTCTTTGACGCAAGAAATGAGGAGGAACGGAAGAGGGTCCTTCGGGCCGGAACGGAGATTCTTAAAGTCTGCGTCGAGGCCGGAGGAACGATCAGCGGAGAACATGGAATCGGGATTGAAAAAATCAACGAGATGGCCCTTCTCTTTTCCCCACAAGATTTTAACTCTATGAGAGATCTTAAGGATGCCTTCGACCCTCATCATGTGTTCAATCCAGGTAAGCTGGTTCCCGAAAACGGTTAGAATAAGACGACATGGGTAAAACCCTTTCTGAGATTGTTGGCCCCCAAAATATCGATGACTTGTCTGCCCATACAAGCCTGTGCACCATTGATGGAATGATCCCCAGGGTTGCCCTTTTCCCCGGTAATATGGAAGAGGTCAGCCAGATTTTAGTTCTTTCGAGCCGAGAAAGAGAGTCCGTCATTCTTCGGGGGAACGGGACGAAGATGGGATGGGGAAACATTCCACTAAGAGTAGATTGGGTGATTAGCACAAACCGGTTAAATCGAATCACGGATTGCGATGATGAAAACCTGACCATTACTTTAGAAGCAGGAATACCCCTTTCAAAGGTGCAGCAATACTTAAGAGGCCTGGGCCGGGGCTACTTTATTCCTCTGGACCCTTCTTTTGCTCAGGCAGCAACGATCGGTGGAATCGTTGCTACCAATTCCAGCGGTCCCAAGAGGCATCTCTATGGGACAGCCCGAGACCTCATCCTGGGAATGAAGGTCATCCTTGCCAATGGAAAGCGAAGCAACTGGGGAGGAAAGACGGTAAAAAACGTCGCCGGGTACGATATGTCTAAACTCTATATCGGATCCTTCGGAACCCTGGGCATCGTCGGTGAAGTCACCTTCCGGCTTCTCCCCCTTCCCGAGAAAGAGACGACCCTGGTGGCCATTTTTGAAAAAAGCCAAACTGCTTTCATGGCTGTGCTGGAAATATTACGGTCCGAGCTTCTTCCATCTGCTATCGAAGTTTCAAACTCAAGGGGCTTGGAAGTCCTCGGAGTTGAGCCTGCCGGAAAGGATGGAAACGTCTTTCTTGCCATTGATTTCGAAGGATTCCATGAGAGCGTTGAACGCCAGATGAGACAGGCGAATGAGATGATGGATTCTTCTCACCCTCTCGAAGTCCATCTCTTAGAAGAATCAAACCATGAGACATTCTGGACAAGCTGGCGAGATTACGAATCAATAGCTCACACCCATTTCCCCGATCTCATATCCTGCAAGGTCAGCGTCCCCACCTCCCAAACGGGCAAGGTCTTCTACCTCTGGGAAAATATGATGGCCGAGAAGGGTCTTGATCTTGGGCTTCGATGCCATGCAGGCAGTGGGGTCATCCATGCGGACATCCTTCTTAAGAGTCTGGATTCTGGTGCGGATGAAATCGTTCAGATCCTCAACGAAATGAGGGAAAGAGTAAAAGCTCTCGAAGGGACCCTGGTCCTTAAAAGAACCCCCTTGCCTATGAAAAGGCGCATTGACGCATGGGGAACTCCCGGTAGAGATTTTTCCATAATGGAGAATTTGAAGAAACGCTTCGATCCAGACAGGCTTTTGAATCCTGGAAGGTTTGTTGGGGGGATCTGAGACGAAATCGATTCTCATTATCGAAGATGAAAAAGATATCATTGATTTAATCGCTTATCATTTAAAACAGTCCCGTTTCTCTGTCCTGAAGGCCATGGACGGTCCTACGGGACTGGAAATGGCTAAAAAGGAAAGACCGAGCCTTATCATCCTCGACCTGATGCTCCCAGGGATGGATGGGAAGGACGTTTGCAGAGCCCTTAAATCAGGATCCTTCACCCAATCCATTCCAATCCTCATGTTGACGGCAAAGGCTGAAGAGATAGACCGGGTGGTCGGGTTTGAGCTTGGAGCAGACGATTACGTCACCAAACCCTTCAGCCCAAAAGAACTTGTCCTGAGGGTGAAGGCGATCCTCCGCAGAAAGGAAAGGCCTGACGGGGATGAGAAGATGATTCAGATCGAGGATCTTTTGATCGATTTGAATCGTCACCTGGTCTTCATCCAGAAAAGACCCGTTCAACTGACCTCTACCGAGTTTAAACTTCTCGTTGAACTGGCCTCCAACAGGGGACGGGTCCAATCCCGCGAGCGGCTTCTCGACAGGGTTTGGGGATATACCTATGAAGGATATGCAAGGACCGTGGATACCCATATTCGCCGATTGAGAGAAAAACTGGGTCCTTTCGGAGACTATATCAAGACCCTGCGCGGCGTGGGATATCGTTTTCGTGAGGAAACCGAATGAGGCTTAGGCTTCAATCGAAGTGGACGCTCTTTTTCCTCTCGCTCCTTATCTTATTTCTTATTATCCAGACCTGTTTCTTTTACTTTCTTAAAGTACCTTTCATTCTCTCATCGCTGTTCTCCCTGCTCCTCATGATCCCTCCCACCTTCCTTCTTGTGAGATTTCTCATCCATCCGATTCTGGAGATGAAAAGAAAAGCAAAGGAATTGGACCCAGGGAGTCAGAAATTAGAGGCCCCTGTCTATTCTGATGATGAGCTGGGCGACCTGTCAAAAACGATTTCTGAGGTCAGTGTCCAACTCAGGAGAAAGATTGACGAGATCTCCCGAGAAAAAGAGTACCAGCAGGCCATTCTCGGAGGGATGGCGGAAGGGGTTCTCCTGGTCGACGGGAGAGGACGCGTCCTGCTCGTGAATGACGCTCTGCAGAGGCTCCTTCCCATTTCATCGAACGTGACAGGTAAAACAACTTTGGAAATCATCCGTAATGTCGAGTTGGAAGAGACGATTCAGGAGGTGATTCAAAAAGGAAAGAGCAGGGCCTTTGAAATGACCCTTCCCTCATCAGGGGAAAAGATCTTCGAAGTCAATGTCGCAGGGATCTCCTCTTCTCCGAATGAAGGGGATCAAAAAATAAAGGGGGTGATTGCTGTCTTTCATGACATCACCCGGCTAAAGGATTTAGAAAGGATTCGTCAAGATTTTGTGGCTAACGTTTCGCACGAATTACGGACCCCTTTAACGACCATCAAGGGATATGCAGAAACACTCCTGGAAGGAGCCTGGAAAGAGGAGGTTGCCTTCCAGTTCATTCAAGTGATCAGACGCCATACAGATCGCCTTACTAAGATTGTTGAGGACCTCCTGACCCTCTCAAAAGTCGAATCGAGAGAATTCCAATTGAAGATGGAGAATATCTCTGTCCTTGAATTGATCGAGGACATGGTGGACTTTACTAAGGAGAGAGCCGAGAAGAAGAAGATAAGCATTTCCAGGAGTGAACTCTCACCCTCTCTCACTGTCCATGGAGACCGCAGTTATTTGGAACAGGTCTTTCTCAATCTCCTGGACAATGCCATCAAGTATACCCCTGAGGGTGGAAAGATTGAGATTTCTCTTACGGAAAAGGACAACCGAGAGATACTTTTTTTGATCAAGGATGATGGTCCTGGAATTCCGAAGGAGGATCTCCACCGCATCTTTGAACGGTTTTATCGGGTGGACAAGGGGAGATCCCAGGAACTGGGAGGGACAGGCCTTGGGCTCTCCATCGTTAAACACATCGTCCAGGCTCATGGTGGAAGGGTTTGGGTTGAGAGCCAGCCTGGGAAGGGCTCAAGCTTCTATTTCACCCTACCCAAACATGTCGGTTTGCAGGAAAGCGGGTCTAAAGATCCCCAAAAGAATTCTTAACCCGATCCAAATCGGATTCTGGAATATGAACAACGAAGATTGATTCCTTTGCATCTTCCATTGCAGAACCATAGATATAGTCTATGTTTATCCCAATTTCACCGAACCTCTTCGCCACCTGGCCCAGGATGCCCGGTCGGTTCCCCAGCCGAAAGACTAAGATCGATTCCTTATCAAATAGATGGTTAGCCTTGTGCAGGGCTTTTTCTGCTTCGGAGGGCTTGTCCACAAAAAGCCGGATCAGGGAGTAGTCAGAAGAGTCCTTCAAAATCCCGCGGTAGCTCTCCGCAAGGGCAATCCTCCTTCCAGTTTTCTCTCTCATATTGAAGAGCTCTTTGACAGAATCCTTGGCATTCTGAATGCTCATGGCCAGGATATTCACATTCACCGCCTTCAATACGTCGCACAGCTTCGATAGCTCCCCAGGTGTATTAGCCAATATGACTGAAAGCTGAGTCCTCTTCTCCATCGATCCCTCCTCGATCTAAACAAAAATGGTTAAGGAAAGGTAACTGATTGAGTTAAGAAGATCAAGAAGGTGAGACATCCCATTCATTCCTGTTACCCCTTGTTGAAAATCCCGAAGTAAAAAAGAAGAAAAAATTCAACCAAAATGTAAAACGAATGTAACATAGATGTAACAAACGAGAACTAATATTAGGAATCAGAGTCTCAGGTTAAAGGGGAGAAAGGATAATGAAGATGTTTTGGAAGAGTTTAACACCGATCTTGATACTCTTGAGTTTCGTGGGTCTTTGTCATGGAGAAGACTTGAGAATTGATGGTTCTACTACGGTCCTCCCCATTGTCCAGAGGGCTGCCGAGGTATTCATGAAAAAGTACCCGGATATAAAGGTATTTGTGACAGGAAGTGGCTCGGGAACAGGGATTAAAGCCCTTATGGATGGGACGACCAACATCGCTACAAGCTCGCGGGAGGCTAAAGAAAAGGAGGTCACCGACGCTAAGACGAAAGGGATCACCTTACAACCTCACAAGATTGCACTCGATGGAATTGTCCCGATCGTTCATCCATCGAATAAAATTCTGGATATCACCTTGGAACAATTGAGAGAGATCTATAGCGGGAAAATAAAGAAGTGGAAGGAACTGGGTGGACCCGATAGACCGTTATCCGTTGTTTCCAGAGACACAAGTTCAGGGACATATGAGGTATGGGAAGAGAAGGTTCTCCACGAAGACCGCGTTCGAGCCGATGCCCTATTGGTTGCTTCCAATGGTCAAATGGTTCAGACGGTCGCCCAAAATAGGGTTGCCATCGGTTACATCGGAATAGGTTATGCCGACAAATCTGTTAAGCTCCTTAAAGTGAACGGGAAGATTGCTACAGAGAACAGTATCCGTGATTTCTCCTGGCCGATTGCCCGGCCTCTTTTCATATACACGAATGGAAAACCGACCGGGGCTGCGGCAAAATTCATTGACTTCATGCTATCCCAGGAAGGGCAAAAGATCGTCAAAGAAGTGAAATATGTAAGCCTAATGTGAGGGAGAAGAAGGACTCAATTCGTTTACATGGAAGTGCTGACTTGAAGTGGCAAAAAAAGGAGAAAATCGTTGAGTTCATTATCAGCTCTATCGGGCTGGTATCCGTCATCATACTCCTGTCCATAGGGTTCTTTCTTTTCAAGGAGGCATTTCTTGTTTTTTATCGGGTAGGGGTCTCAAAGGTCATTTTTGGCATGAACTGGTATCCCACCTCCACTCCTCCTCAATTCGGAATGCTTCCCCTCATTGCCGGAACTCTTACGGTCACCCTTCTTACTGCTGTTATCGCGATTCCCCTGGGCATCTCTACAGCGATCTATATCGCAGAGATCGCTCATTACAAAGTAAAGGAATATCTAAAACCCTTTATTGAGATGCTGGCGAGCTTTCCCTCGGTGGTGCTCGGTTTTTTTGGCATGGTCATTATCGCCCCGATTCTCTCAAACTGGTTCTCTCCCCTCCTTTCCGAAAGCCTTCCGGAGCTTTTGAAGGGAACGGGCCTCCCTTTTTATCTCAACCCTTCTCGCCGATTTCTGCTACAATAAGTTCTTCATTACATCAGGTCTGAATATGTTTACGGCTGCCTTGATGCTGACGGTGAGGGCCATTCCTGTCATCTCCAGCATCGCGGAGGATGCCCTCACTGCGGTTCCGCGAACTTACAGGGAAGCTTCCTACTCGTTGGGTGCAGGGAGATGGGAAACGATATGGAAAGTAGTCATCCCTGCGTCTGTTTCGGGGTTAAGTGTGGCCATCATCCTCGGGATCGGGACGATTATCGGGGAGACAATGATTGTCCTAATGGTGGCCGGAGGAGCCGCCGTCATCCCCCATTGGATCTTTGATCCGATCAGGCCCATGCCCTCTGCCATCGCTGCGGAGATGGGAGAGGCAGCCTATGGGAGTCTTCACTACCATGCCCTGTTTGGCATTGGAGCACTCCTCTTCCTCATTACACTCAGTCTCAGCCTTATTTCGGATTTCGTCTCAAGAAAATATCGATCTATAAAAATAGGAGAAAAGGTTTAATTCAAATGGGAGAAACCGACCACCATCCGTTTGAGTTGGTTCATAAGAGAAAATTTGACCTGAAGGAGAATTTTTTCATTTCTCTTATCCGAACCCTTGGTTTCACCGGAGCAATGATTCTTATCATCATCTCTTTCTTTGTCATCTACTATGGACTTCCTGTTTTGAGCTGGGAGTTTATCACCCAATCCCCTATCGAATCCATGACACGGGGTGGGATCTTTCCGGTTATTTTAGGAACGGTCCTACTGACCATGATTTGTATGATCCTCGTCATTCCGATTGGAGTGACCACGGCTATCTTCCTCGCCGAATATTCGAGGCCAGGGATATTGCTCAATATGATAAATATGTCCATTTACACCCTTGCCGGTGTCCCTTCGGTCGTCTTTGGACTCTTCGGGCTCACCGTTTTTGTTATCACGTTCAATTTTGGCATGAGTTTCATTGCAGGAGCCATGACACTTGCCGTAATGGTCCTGCCCTACATCATATCGACTTCAGAAGAAGCGATTAAAGCTGTCCCTTTTAGTTTTAAAGAAGCCTCACTTGCCTGCGGCGCAACGAAGTGGCAGACCATCAAGAAAGTGGTTCTGCCCACCGCATTGCCCGGAATTCTTACCGGTTCCATTTTAGGCACGGCCAAAGTGTCCGGGGAGACTGCGCCCATTATGTTCACGGCCGCAGCCTTTTTTACCCCCGGAATTCCAAAATCAATATTTGAACCCGTCATGGCGCTTCCCTACCATATCTATGTATTAGCCACCGCAGGCACCCATATCGACCAGACTCGTCCAATACAGTATGGAACTGCCGTCACGTTAATCATCTTGGTATTAGGAATGAATTGCATTGGAATTCTCTTGCGATCGAGGCAGAGGGTTAAGAAGGCATGGTAGAAGAACCGAAGGATAAGAATATTTTTGAGATGAGAGATTTTAGCATCTTCTATGGAGACTTTTTGGCCGTCAAGAATTTTGCGCTCACTTTTGAAGCAAACAAGATCACGGCGTTGATTGGTCCATCCGGATGCGGCAAAACGACGCTTCTCAGATCCTTGAATAGAATGAACGACTTGATCTCCATTTGCAGGATACAGGGCATGGCTCTCTTCCACGGGATCGATATCTATCATAAAGACACCGATGTCATCGAACTGAGGCGAAGGGTCGGGATGGTCTTTCAGAAACCGAACCCGTTCCCGAGTTCGATTTATGAAAATGTTGCGTATGGTCCAAAAATAAGGGGGGTCAAGAAGAAAAACCAACTGGATGACATTGTGGAGCATGCGCTCAAGAGGGCGGCTCTCTGGGATGAGGTAAAGGATAAGCTTATTGAATCAGGGCTGAGTATTTCCGGAGGTCAGATGCAGAAGGCTCTGTATCGCAAGGTCTCTTGCACAGGAACCGGAGGTTCTTCTTTTTGACGAACCGACTTCGGCGCTGGACCCCATCTCCACGGCAAAGATAGAAGAGCTCATTATGAACTTGAAAAAAAGTATTACCATTGTTATTGTTACCCACAATATGCAGCAGGCCGCAAGGATTTCCGACTTTACGGCATTCATGTATATCGGAGAATTGATCGAATTTGGCGATACAGACAAACTATTCGTGAATCCCCACAAGAAGCTGACGGAAGATTATATCACAGGTCGTTTTGGTTAAAGTGCTTTCTTGGTGATTGGGGCAAGGAGCTTACATGGCGTTGGAACCCTACACCCATTTTCAAAGAGAACTTGAAAAACTGAAAGAGAATCTTCTCAGGATGGCAACACTCGTAGAAAAAGTGATTTCCGATGCGGTCCAGTCCCTCATGAAGAGGGATTCCGAACTGGCCCAGAAAACGATCGCATCCGACGATGCCATTAATGACCTTGAGATTGCTATCGAGGAGATGTGCCTCAAGTTACTTGCCCTGCGGCAACCCATGGCCATTGACCTTCGGTTCATCACCGCAGCCATGAAAATCGTCACCGATCTTGAACGGATGGGTGACCAGGCAGTCAATATCGCAGAGCGGACGATCTCTCTCAATCAAGAACCACAGCTTAAACCCTATATTGATCTCCCCAGGATGGCTGAGATTGTCCAGTCGATGGTCAAAGATGTTCTGACGCCTTTGTGAGACAAGATTCACCATTGGCCCGTTCTGTGTGTGCGAGGGATGATCTTGTGGATGGATTAAACGATCAGGTCTTTCGAGAGCTTCTCACCTACATGATTTCGGATCCAAAGACCATCACCAGGGCAGTGCATCTGATGATCGTGAGCCGCTGCCTGGAACGTATCGCAGATCATGCGACAAACATTGCCGAGGATGTGATCTTTATGGTCGATGCCCGGGTGATCAAACACCACGCCGAAGAAAAAAAAGAAGGCTAAGGATGGCAGAACTGACTCCGGATAAATCCCAAGCGGACTTCGAAACCCTGAAGAAGCAGGTTGTCATTGAGACTTACCGTTCTCGAGGCCCTGGAGGCCAGAGAAAGAACAAGACGGAAACCGCCGTGCGATTGAGACACATCCCAACAGGAATAACGGTCACTGCCACAGAACAACGGTCCCAATTCCAGAATCTAAAACTCGCCTTTGAAAGGCTCAGGGAACGCCTTCATCGATTACGTCAGAAAAAACGCCCAAGAATACCAACCGTGGTTTCATTAAAGTCGACCGAGAGAAGAATCGGAGAGAAAAAACTCCTTTCTGCTAAGAAGAAGCTAAGGAAAACGATAGAAAAAGACCGCCTCCTTGAAGAATGAAACTCCCAACTCAAGGATCAGCCCTCTCGCAAGAGCGAACCAGAACGAGAAGAGGAACCATGCTCAAGGTAAGGAGCCCCAGAAGAAAAAAGCTCCATGAGAAAGAAAATCTCTCTGCAACGTACCCGATGCCCAGTGGAAATGCACCGCCTCCGAGAAGGGAACCAATCAGAATGACCAGTGACACAGCAAGGTTTCGAAAAGGTTGAGGAAACATAGCCGACAACATGGCAAAACCAGCCGGAAATGTACACGCCGAAGACGAGGCCTGGAGGACGATGAACAAAGGAGTAATTCCAGGATTCTGAACTATCCCGATGAACAGGATAAATAGGCCCGTGGTGGTCAAAAACAGGACGACGGCGCGTTTATGTCCTGCCCGGTCTGTAAGCCAGCCCGAAAAGAAGAGGGTCAATAGACCAGCTGCTCTCGAAAGACTGACGAGTGTATTTGCCCATTCCCTGGTCATCCCCCGCTCGCTGACCAGGAAAAGACACGTCATGCTATAAATCCCGAAACTCGCTCCAATCGACACACTAAAAAAGGCGGCCATCATCCAGAAAAAAGGCTGAGTTAAGATACTCCGCATGGCGCTGAGTTGGGGCGCTTCTCCCTTACGATTCCCTCCCGGACCAAAAAACAAAAAGATTAACCCCATCAGGATCGACCAGCTCCCCATCAATGCAAGAGTACCACGCCAGGGCAAAAGCCTCAGAAGGGCTTCGGCCAGCAGTGGGGCTGAAACAAAGCCTAAATTGGGCGCCACTTCATGGACGGCTATGGCCCTTCCCCAGTGTTCCCTGGAGACCAGATCCGTGAGAATGGCGATACCAGAAGGGAAATAGAAACCTGACGAAAGACCAGCAACAATTAATGAAACATACAAGCCTGTAATCGAAGTAGTTTGAGACAGGGTCAGCATGGCAACCCCCATTAACCCTGCTGACAGCAAAATGGTCCGGCGATGACTTAAACGGGCTGTAACGAACCCTGACAGAAAGAGTCCTGAAGAGTAGCCCGATGCCATCAGTAAAAAGAGAGATCCTGCCTTTGTAAGGCCTAATCCCAGATTTTCCTTTATGACGGGAAGGAGAGGTGCAATGGCTACTCTGCAAACAAAGTTAACATAGAAGATTCCTACAAGAAGAGAAAGAGGGAATAAAGGAAAGGGAAAGATATCCTTAATCAGGCCGTGGACACGGTTAGATGTCACTAATTGAAATCCTTGTTAGCTCGAAGAGTTAGTCATAACCAAGAGGATAGACAACGCCTAAAATTTCTAACATCTTTTTCTAAGAGAGTCAAAATGGCAGTAAAAAGCGTCTTTGGAAATTCTAAGACAGGATTAATTTCTGATGGGATGGGATGAGGTGATATTATTGGATACTATCGAGCCGATTCTCAAGGATGATCTGGTTGACGATCTCTCCACAGACAACGCATCGCCATCCGAAAAAATACTCGCAATCTCCATAGAATTTTTCATAGACCATCATCCCACTGCAGCGATGGCACCTCATGATTCTTCCCTCCTTGATTGAATACATCCTCAGGTCAGCCTTGGGCCGCACACCACGGGCAACGTGAACCCTCTTTTTCAGCACACGGTATTGCCCTGCTTTCATAATCTGAGATTTTACAGCAAAAAGGGGGGGAGTAAATAAGGTAAACCCTGTATTTTTTAGGAAAAAATACTGTATTTTGTGGTAATAACCCTGAATGTCTAAATATTTCTTCTTTCGATTATTCTCTTGAATCTGACAAGGCTCACCAGTGACCGTGCAGCCCTTTCTGGGGTGGGATAGTTCGGGATTCCTGATTGTTCGAGGCGCCTGATCTCTTCTTCCCAGATTCCGCCGGGCGCAGAAAAGCAGGAAAGCACCGGTTTCTCCCTCTTTCTTTCAAGCAAAAGATCGGACAAGATCCCCACCGAGGCCTTATTTGCCGAAGCGAACATGATGCACAGTAGAATCGCATCGATATTCCTGTCGTCCAGCACGGCCTGCACGATTCCCTTGATGGCCTCCGAATCGTACCAGGCAGGTCCCATGTCCACTGGATTTGTCCGGATGGCAAGGGGTGGTAGGAGTTCTTCAATCCTTCTCTGACTCTCTGTCGAAAACGGCGAAAGGGACAAACCTTCTTCTTCGCAGACATCGCAGCCAGCCATCCCAGGCCCTGCCTGGCCCGAGAGAACAGCAACACGTCTTCCTTCAGGGAGCGGACAGACGGCCAGAGCTTTTGAAGAATCGAGAAGCTCTTCCGAACTCGTCACGTTCAAAATCCCCGCCTGTTTGAAGGCCCCTTCATAAATTTCATGCCTTCCCGCGAGGGAACCCGTATGAAACTGAGATGCAGTGTCACTCGTTCGGGAGCGGCCCACTTTGTAGGCGACAATGGGTTTCCTTCCTTTCCCTCTCTTGGCCACCGCTATCAACTGCCTCGGATGGTCGATCCCTTCGAGATACAGGGAAATGACCCCCGTTTCTGGATCCTCAATCAAATACTCAACCACCTCACCAAAATCGACATTGCACCGATTTCCCACACCGATAATCTTGCTTAATCCCAACTCACTTTTCATTGACAGAAACGCCATGAGGTGAGACATCCCGCCGCTCTGGCTAACGAGGCTGATCCTCCCCTTCTGGCCCCAGGAAAATTCAGGCGTAAAAGAAGCATTCAGGGGAAGATGCAGGTTGACAACTCCAAAGGTATTCGGACCAATGATCCTGATCCCGGATTGGTTTGCCAGTTCCGTGATCTCCTTCTGCAAGGCCTCCCCTCTTTTGTCCTCAATCTCCTTAAATCCTGCTGTGATCAGGATGATTCCGGTCACCCCTTTGGATTCACAATCTTTGATCGTCCTGGGAACCTGTTCCGCTGGAAGCACGATGACAGAGAGATCCACCTCTCCCGGAATATGAGAGAGAGAAGCAAAGGTCCTCATTCCAAAAATCTCACTCTTTCCGGGGTTGACCGGAAGGATCCTTCCAGGATACCCTCCCTGGGTCAGGCTTTTCATGACATGAAACCCCAGTTTCCCGGGATTATCGGATGCCCCGATCACGGCCACTGACCGAGGCCTGAAAATGGCTTCCAGTCCCGCCAACCCTTTCTCCATCGTCCCATGCCTTTCTCTCTCGATTTTTTTCTGTCCTCCATCATCATCCATTTTACTAAAATAATCAATGTGGAGAAGACTTTCTTGCAAGAAGAATCTCTGCTCAGGCAAAAGAGGAGATCAACACATTGTGTTCATCCCCTCTCGCGAAAAATAACCCGGCGCCATTTGACGGTCACTGACTCTCACCCACTATTTCTTGACCAGCTCAACCTCGACAGAAATATTCACATCATCGCTGACTACCAGACCTCCATTGTCCAGAACCTTATGCCAAACCATGCCAAAATCCTTCCGGTTGACTTTCGAAGTTCCGGTTGCACCCCGTCTTATATGTCCCCCGGGATCTTTCACTTCCAGGGTTGGCCCTTCTACATCCACAGTAATTTCTCTCGTCACCCCCCGGATGGTGAGATCGCCAACCACCTTCAACCGGTTTTCATCAACCTGAATGACCTTTTTTGAGACAAAAGTAATCGTTGGATATTTGGCCACATCAAAAAAGTCTTCGCTTCTCAGGTGTTCGTCCCGCTTGGCATGGTCCGTATTCACGGATGCGGCATCGAGGGTCAGTTCAACCTTTAAGCCGGTTATGTCGTTTCCATCCATTGTGACAGTGCCTCTCGCTTTCTTGAATTCTCCTTTGACATTGGAGACTGTCATGTGACGGACCTTAAATTGAAAGCTCGAATGGTCAGGATCGATCTGCCAGGTCGCCGGATGGACATAAATTGGGATGATCAGGATAAAGACTGCAATGATTGCAACAATCATACGTTTCATGGCTCTCTCCTCTCTGTAGGTGTTGGTTCTTTTGAAAACCATTCTCTCCCTCCTCTTCTACCATTGAGATTCAAAATTAATCATTTGAATGTACTTTGTCCAGTTTACAGGGTGCATTCCGAACCAAACTTCTCGTATTAGGAGTGTTCATCGTGGGGTGGTTACCAAATTCTTATTTCAGGAGGGAAGGGATAACGTTTTCCAATGTAGTCTAAGAACCATGGAGGGATCTCTTTTTCCGAAGGGATCAAGAGACACGCGGGCCGGCAATCCACTTTTTGCCCGTCATATAATTCTAAGGGCGAGGATTCTCTTGGGTCAGGCCATTTCCAAACCATGAAAATGGACTCAACGTCACCGCTTGAACCCTTCATTTTGCTGCTCTCTTCCCCAGGTTGTAGGCTTCTTTCTTGGCCTTCTCATTATCTGTAATTTCCCCCTTCTTGGAGGCAGAAGCCTTCACAATACCGTACAGATTAAGCCCTGTAAATTCACACGTATTTTTGAAGCTATGGACAATCGGATCGGATGTCGAGGGGTCAGGGTCTCCGCAAACCGTGATCAGGCCGATCTTCTTTCCTTTCATCCTGGAAACATAGACTTTGTGCCATTCCCAATTCTCGTCAAAAAAAGCACACCACCGGTCGAGGTAGGCCTTCATCTGAGAGGTCATGGCCCAAAAGTAAAGGGGCACGCTATGGATGATTGCATCAGCCTCAAGAATCTTTTTGTGGATCACCTGCATATCATCTTCGACGACACAGCCACCGGCCTCGTTACACTGGCCACAGTCAAGACACCCTGAGATCTTCTTTTTCGCAAGGACAATTTTTTCTATGTGTGCCCCCGCCTCTTTTGACCCCGTCAAGGCCTGATCCAGGAGGATATCACTGTTCCCTCCGACCCGAGGACTCCCGAGAATTCCCAATACTTTCATCTTCAACCTCCTCTTCCCTGAGTTACCCTCAATTTATCGCAGAATATTATAAC
>CAWEAV010000027.1:0-51175 GCA_963806715.1 uncultured delta proteobacterium | reverse complement strand
CAGGATAAAAGAGATAAAATAGGGAAAAACAAAAATGGTTGCTGAGAACGAGGAACTGGCCTCGCTACCGGAAGAACTGGCAAGAACAATTTCAACATTCTGAGTCTTACTCTGGAAAAAGGAAGTAATATAGGCAACTGCTTGGTGAGTTTAATAGGCTCTGATGGTAGGCTGTAGTGGGTAAGAAGTTCAAAGGAAAAACCTGCGTCTATTGTGCAAAAAATCTCTCGGATACAGCCGATCACGTTTTTGCCAGAGAGTTCTTTCTCTCCTGCAAAAGGGAAGAACTTCCTAAGGTTCCAGCCTGCAACGACTGCAATAACGAAAAGTCTGGTTATGAGCATTATTTGTCCTCATTGCTCCCTTTTGGTGCAAGACATGAAGATGCACGCCTCACTCTTGAGACCATGGTTCCAAAACGACTTGCTCAAAACGTCAAATTGCATAGAACACTTTCTCAACAGCAGATGAAAATCTTCAATAAAGAAAATGGGAGATTGTATCGGCCTACAATGGTTTTGCCGTTCCATTTTGATCAGTTAGAGAAGTTGTTCATGATGATTGTGAAAGGGCTTATTTGGTATCATTGGCAAACACACATTACTGAGAAGCATTTTGTCCAGGTGCTTGCTTTGACGAAAGTCGGGGAGGAGTTCTTTGAGCGTCATTTCTTCGCCTTGAATACACGCGCACGTGTGAACCTCAGTTTGGGGAAGGGTGCTTTTTCCTATGAGGGTGTTCAAGGCGTAGATTATCCACAGATAACCGCGTGGAAATTCTCCATGTATGGTGGAATTAAGTTAGCCGAGAGTACTGATTCTCCTGATGCAGTATCTTCCCGTATTGGGGCAGTGACAGGGCCTAAGCAATTTTTTGTGTAACCATCGGAGGTGAAGGGGTTGGCTAATAAGCATGAGGAGAGGGATGAGGTGATTAAAGGATATCGGGTAGATGACGAAACCATTTGCCCAGCGTGCATGGAAGAAGAGGAACTGGAAGAGATGACCAAGGGAGATGTTTTAACTGAAAATGACTTGGAGGAAGAATCACTTTGTGCTCGGTGTAAGCAACGATTGTGACCGCAAGAAAGGTGTCCGGTCGAAGAGTTCTTCCTGAAACTTTCTCTTTACCAGTATTTCAAAAAAGTATACAGTATAAATGAAAATCAACAATAGACTCAGGTGCAGGAATCTCCCTGGGTAATTCATCCTTAAAATTAAGCAAATTCTGTATAATATTGTCCAGGACGATGTCTTCTGTAGAAAAATAGCATTAGATGACCCTTTTTAAGAGGAGAAGAGAGGTCCGGTCGATCATTTTTGGACAAAGAATAGAATAAGTATAAGAAATAATGTTAGATTCTGAATGTTGACAACCATAACCAAGGAATCAACTGCTAAGGTTTTCTGCACAAGGGAGTAGATCAACCTTTTTTTGACGAGACTTTAAAAAAGTAATCTCTAAAAACCCACCCAAAAAAGACTTTCCCTCATTCTCCAAAGAAACCTTTGGACCGTTAAAATGGCCTTTGTATGTGGGGTATAGTGTGGGGTACTGGATTATTCAACAAAGAATAAAGGGTAACTGTTTAACGCAACATATTGATAACGCTGATTCTTATCCAAAATTTTATTCGAAATACTGTTGCCGGGTGAGAAAGCCACCATCAGTCGAAAGATCGGCGGAAAGTTTGCTGCTTACGGGGGGTATATTGACGGGGTCAATCTGGATCTTGTCCAGGACAAAAGGATCGTCCAATCCTGGCGGGGTAGCGACTGGCCCGAGGGGCATTATTCGAAGGCGACTTTTTCCCTGGAAAAAGTGAAGAGTGGCACGCGGCTTACCTTTCGGCACAGCGGGGTCCCTGAAGTGCACTACAAAGACATCAATCAAGGCTGGCGTGACTATTATTGGAAGCCCATGCGGGAGATGCTGGAGAAACATTAATCCAGGGCCGGAAGGAGTAGATGTGGTATTTTGCAACACAGTTTTTCATGATTATTACTGAATTGTTGAATTTCAAAACACGACTTTCTTCCCAAGCCCATCACCGAAAATTCATTTTATAATTAAATCGGTAAGATGCAGGGATTTGATCCAGGGTGTAATTTGGCATTAACCTTGCTTTATAAATAGTCAAAGCTACGAAGAAAGGAGGTGAAAAAAATATGAAAAAACTGATTCTTTTAGTGGCCCTTCTTACCATGGTAGTATTTGTTTCTGGAGTGATGGCCCAGCAAAAAGCGGCTCCAGCAAAACCTGCTGGCACCGCTGCACCTGCTGCGACAGCACCGGCACCAGAAAAACCCATGAAAATGGAGAAGTTTTCAGGTACGGTTGAAAAGGTCGATGAGGCAGCAAAGATGATCGATGTCAAAATGAAGAAGAAGACCATGAGCTTCGCCATTGACGACCAGACGAAGATCACCAAAGCTGGAAAGGAAATGTCTTTTGCAGATGTCAAGAAGGGAATGAATGTCTCCGTCCAATACAAAAAGGAAGGGGACAAGATGATTGCCACGGCGATCAAAGCGGCTGCACCGAAGGCTGCAAAGAAAGAAAAACCTGCAGAGTAAGAGTAATTGAAAGACTAACTTTGAGAGACAAAAGGCACACTTTTAGATAGAGTGTGCCTTTTTGTTATCCTCATGATCTACTCCGGGAAGCCAAGGAAGCAGGTGCGGACGCCATCACAGTCTTCTGTTCTCTCTGACGAGAGAACCATGGTGGCCCTAAGTTCCCTTAGTCTGGGAGGGCCCTTTCTGTTCCTTCGGTTCTTTCTTGTCTTACCAGGCCTTTTGGCTGAGCCTCATTTTGAGGGGGCTTAATGCCCAGCCGTTTTGACGTATGATCCCTTCCGAGGAAGAAATTGAGCCAGGATGAAGTCTGCCATAAGTCCCAATTGCAGGGTGGGACGATGTAACTTCCCATGGTCTCTTCTGCGTGGTAGGCCTTGAGCCGATCATAGGCTCGAACCCAGATGCACTGTTTCTCATTGGGATAGACTTCGCACCATCCCTCATAGCTCCCTCCACATGCCCCGTTTCTCTGGTTCTTTGGACACTGCGACATGGGACAGAGGAAGGCAATGTCAAAGAGGGCACAATCGCCACAGTTCATGCAGTGGAAGAGAGCTGTCTTTGCCATGTTTTCAAAGAAATCGAAAACCTCTCTGGTCCAGTGGGTTTTATCGATCCATTTCGCGAGACCCCGGAAGATGTTGAATTGCCAGCCTTTCTGATTGAAGAATACGACATGGGCCAGTCTCGCGAATCGATAGATCAAAGGCTTGGACGGCTCTGAGGGTCTCTTGGCCCAGGCTTCAGCATTGAGGCCCGTCCTCGGGTCCTTTTCAAAGAGATAGAAGCCATCCGGTTGAGGATAATCGAACTCAGCCACCAGACTCTCCCAATTCTTGGAGAGCTCCTCCCCCTTTTGCATGATGAATTCAACCATGTCGTAAGTGATCCCGTGCCCTCCGATATGGGCGCCCGCATAGCCCATGCCTTTGGCAATGGCGTAGAGTTTTGCAGCCCGGAGGAGCCGGCCAGTTTTCCCCTTGTCAGGGGCCTTCGCCTCCTCCCCCAATTCGGCGACCAGTTTATTGGTGACCACACATCCCGGGATCTTGTTGGCGTTCATCAGTTTTGCAGCCCCGTAAGGGAGAATATAGATGTTGACCAGCGCCGGGATATCGAAATGGCTGAGCCTCAGCCACTGGATCAGCTCATGGTACTTCCTGGCATCGTAACCCACTTGGGTGATGATAAACTTGGCTCCGGCTTCAATCTTCTTTTTAAGCTTGGCATACTGGGCCATGAGCTCTGATTCGAGTTTCTTGAAGGGAGAAACACAGACACCTGCAAAAAAATCGGTTGGCGCCAGGGTGACCTTCTTTCCCATCATCTGATGTTCCAAACCCCTGTTCATCGTCTCCACCAATCGAACAACATTAACCGGGTCAACATCAAACACAGGCTTAGGCCTTCCCTCAAACCCTTCCTGGGAAGGATAGTCTCCTGAAAGGACGAGAATATTTCTCACGCCCTCGGCTGCCAGACCGTAAAGCATGCTTTCGATCTCGCTTCTATTCTTGTCGCGGCAGGCCAGATGAACCAGAGGTTCGGTTCCTAATTTTTTTATCTCTGCACAGAGCATCTCTGTAGAGAGAGCCGGATTCCCTCCCGGATTGTCTGTGACACTCAAGGCATGAATTCTACCCCCCTCAGCAGCCTTAGCCACATTGTCGATGACCTGTTCCTGTTGAATCTCAAAGGCCCCTCTTCCCGGAATCTGCTCCCAGGTCACGCAGAAAGTATCCGGATCCAGAATGGCCTCCTTGAGGGGGTTGGCCTTCTCATCTAACTTATTGCTGATCTTCTCGGTTAACCCAAGAGACTCCATTCCATGGGTAAGGGCGGTCGTATCATCGAGGGAAATCGAAAGGTAATCCTCCGCGTCCATCTGCATGGCTTCCTGAGGAGTCCACCTCTTCTCGGGCCGTTCAGGAAATTGAACATCTACTACGAGAAGAGGAATATGTTTGGTGATCCAACCTTCCCGAAGCCTCTTATGAAGTCGAAAGGAGGTGCCCCGGGGTTCAAGGTACCCTAATATAACGGCATCGGGTCGCTGCAATCTTGCTTTTGTGAGCCCTTCATTCTCATTCGATGCATCGATTACCTCAAATTGGCTTTCAAGGGACTTCCCGGCCATATCGAGAAATTCTGGCATGCTTCCTATTACAAGAACTTTAGGCCGACTCTTCTTCTTTTCCATTTGAAACTCCATACTCCTTTGATTTAAATATCTTTACCGTCAATCAAAGCCCAATTACAGTAAGGCCCCGACGCGGAACGTATTCATAGATAGGTCCGCAAACAAGAATCTCGACTAAAGTTTAAAGGATTTTAAAGACTTACACGTCATAGGAAGGAACGATAGGGACAGAGTCAGGCACAATGTTTCCGAAGCCAATAGCTGATTTGCCCCTTTTTAATTAATTACACATTATAAATATCCTTCATATTGAGTATTTAGTCAAGGGGGATGTCTTAGAATATTTCGTTGAATTTAAAGGATAAACCCCGTATATTCATATTTGAAGTTCTACTAAGCGCCATCCATTCAAAAGCCGAGTAGGCATGCGTGGGTGCGAGGGAACTGGCCTCCGGGAGAAGAGAGTTGATCAGTACTGACCGGCTCAGGAAAGTCGATTTTTTGCAGGGGCTCACAGAAGAGGAATTGCAGAGTATTGCCTATTTCTTCGAGGAAGAAAGCGTAGGTGCAGGGGTAACCCTGTGCGAAGAGGGTGCAAGGGCTCACCGACTATATGTTCTCGATCAGGGGAAGATTTGCCTTAGTTCCAAGAACGGCCTGAAGTATCATATTGACACGCCGGGAAAGATTGTGGGATGGTCTTTTTTGATACCTCCATTTCTTTATACAGCTTCGGCTGTAACCACCACTCCTTCCAAGGTTTTAGTGATCAGGAACCCCGATTTCTACGACTTCATTCATAGGGAACCTAAGATGGAGATGAAGGTGTTAAGGAACATGGCTCAGGTGATTGCCAGTCGGTTGAGGGGAACATGAGGATTCATCGAGGAAAAGAGCATTCGCTTGCATATGTCAGCAATTATCCATTATTGACCTCCGCAAAAGTGATGCACCAAGGACCCTCACGGAATGCCCGTCATTCAAGGCATCTGCAGCATGGTTTGTTGCATTACTTATGTTGCCCTCAATAATCACTCTTTCTGGCTGAATGACTGACCATGAGTATTCCTGCCCCCGCTTGATCGCCCCTGGCATCGCCGTGAATCCGACCTATCGGCTATACCCCCTTCCTTTTGTGTTTGTTAAGTCTATCTGTTAGATTTATAAAATAGGTTGTAATCTCCCATTGCCGGGGTCGGCGGTCGATCCATCATCCCGATTGAAAGAGCCTAAGATGACCAAGGAAGAGGACGAGATCGTAGAAAAAACGAGAGAGATTTTGGAGCGTTTAGGGAAACAGAAAGAGACTCTCATCCCCATCCTTCAGCAGATTCAGGCCGGATTCGGATATCTTCCTTCTTCTGCCATGTTGGAGACGGCCCGGTTTTTGAATATTCCAGAGATCGATGTTTACAGCGTGGCAACCTTCTATAACCAGTTCCGCCTGACCCCGCCGGGTAAGCACTCCATAAGGGTCTGTATGGGAACAGCCTGTCACGTAAAAGGCGGGCATATCACCCTGGCAGCCTGGCAAAGACGGCTCAAGGTAGGGCCTGGCGAAACCACACCTGACCGTGAGTTCGATCTTGATACCGTGGCCTGTGTCGGCTGCTGTGCCATGGCTCCTGTAACCGTCGCAGATCAAAAGGTGGAAGGGAAAGCCGACCCAACTCGGGTGGATGGCATCCTCCTTGCCTATCAGCTCCAGAAAGAGAAGGAAGGAAAGGCGTGACATCAACCTTCGAGGAAGTTAAGAAAAAGGCCCGATCCCGGTGGCAGGAACTATGGAATGGTCCCATTCCGATCGTTCTGGTCGGCACAGCTACCTGCGGGAGAGCCTCCGGGGCATTAGCAAGTTCTTGAAGCGGTCAAGGAGACGGCGAAAAGGAATAACCTGGATTGTCTCATCTATGAAGTGGGATGCCTGGGCCATTGTTACGCTGAGCCGCTCGTCATTATCCGCAAGCCTGGATACCCTTCCATCTGTTACAGCCAGGTCAATTCTGTGTTAGCCGAGAATTTAATCCACAACTTTATTTTAAACGACGATCCCTGCCTTGAGTTTGTTCTTGGCGCCCTGGAAGAAAATGACCTGATCCCCAGCTTTTCTGATTTTCCACGATCGAAATACGAGAAACAAGTCCTTCTAAAAAATTGTGGCCGAATCGATCCCGAAGCAATCGAGCACTATATTGGTAATGGAGGATATGAAAGCCTGTTCAAGGCCCTCCGGATGAAACCGGAAGAAGTCATAGAGTGGATCAAGCGGTCCAAATTAAGAGGTCTTGGCGGTGCGGGTTTTCCGGCCGGAGAGAAGTGGGACGCTTGCCGCCGCTCAGAGGGCGAGCCAAAATATCTGATCTGTAACGGTGATGAAGGCGATCCCGGCGCTTTCATGGACAGGGCTATCCTTGAGAGTGATCCCCACTCCATCTTGGAAGGAATGATCATCGCAGCCTATGCCATCGGGGCTCGCTTCGGTTACGTCTATGTTCGCGCCGAATATCCCCTGGCCGTTCAACGGCTTCAGAATGCGATTCGCCAGGCAGAGGAACAGGGCCTTTTGGGAGAAAATATCCTGGGGAGTTCTTTTTGCTTTGACATCAAGCCTTTTGAAGGTTCAGGGGCTTTCGTTTGTGGGGAGGCCACGGCCCTGATTGCCTCCATCGAGGGAAAGCCCGGAATGCCCCGTCATCGTCCACCACGCGTCGCAATCCGGGGTCTTTTTGGAAAGCCCACGGTTATCAATAACGTTAAGACCCTGGCTTATATCCCTCACATCCTTAAAAACGGTCCAGACTGGTTAGCCGGAATGGGCACAGAGAAAAGTGTGGGGACGGCCGTCTTTGCCCTTGCAGGAAAAGTGGTCAATACGGGTCTTGTCGAAGTTCCCATGGGCACAACCTTGCGTCAGCTTGTCTTTCAGGTGGGGGGTGGTATCCCCAGAGGGAAACGCTTCAAGGCTGTACAGATTGGTGGCCCATCTGGAGGCTGCCTCCCGGAAGAGACGCTCGACATTCCTATTGACTTCGATTCCCTGCAGGAAAGTGGAGCCATGATGGGCTCCGGAGGGATGGTGGTCCTGGATGAAGACGATTGCATGGTGGAAGTGGCCCGTTATTTCCTCGATTTCACCCAGAAGGAGTCCTGCGGAAAGTGCACCCTCTGCCGATTGGGAACAAAGCAGATGCTTGAGATCCTCGATGACATTACGAAGGGTCGAGGGAAGACGGAGGATATGGAAACCCTCCAGGAACTGGCGGAAGACATCAAGCACGGCTCCCTCTGCGGTCTGGGGAAAACGGCTCCAAATCCTGTTCTCACAACGCTTCGCTACTTCCGGGCGGAGTACGAAGCTCACATAAATGAAGGACGCTGCCCAGCAAGGATGTGTCAGACCCTTACCGCTTATTACATCGTTCCGGAGAGATGCGCACGGGGGTGCGATGCCTGTGTTGGGACCTGCACCGTGGAAGCAATCTCGACTGAAAAGAAGAGCAGGGTCAAGGTGATTGACCAGGAAAAATGCGTGAAATGCAACACCTGCCTTGTCGCATGCCCTCCCCAATACAATGCCATCATCAAATTGTCACCCCCTGACCTGGTGCCTAAATCGACCTGATGAAAACTTGAAAAAGAAGAGGGGATGCTGAACCAACTTCATGATACCACAATGAGTGGGCCTTCGTTTCTTGGCATCCCGAACTCGTTTCGCGATGTCGCTTCTGGTATGAGAAAGCAATAAAATGAAAGAAATATTCCTTACGATTGATGGTAAAGAAATAATTGCCCCCGAGGGAGAGAAGATTCTCTGGGCGGCTCTTGATAACGGCATCTATATTCCCAATCTCTGTTCCGTCAGAGAAAAGGGAGAACCCTTTGCTGCCTGCCGCCTCTGCTTTGTTGTAGTGGAGGGAAGGCAAGAACCCGTCAGTGCCTGCACCGAGCCAGTCCGGGAAGGCATGATTGTCCATACACGAGGGGAAATGGCTTTGAGGCTGGCGCGAACTTCTGCCGAACTTCTACTGGCCGGTCATCCTGTGGACTGCGGACACTGCAAAAAAAACCGTTCCTGTGAGCTTCAGAAAATCGCCAGACATCTGGGGATGAAGCTTAAGACAAAACGATTCAGGACTCTTGAAAAAAACCTCCCGATCGACGATAGCAGTTCTGTCCTCATTTACGATCCCAACAAATGTGTGCTTTGCGGTAGATGTGTGTGGGTCTGCCGGGAAAAATTGGGAATCGGGGCCATTGGCTTCACCCGCCGGGGCTTTAAGCGAATGGTCTCAACCTTTGAAAACAAACCCCTTGCCAGGTCAAGGTGCCAAGAATGCATTGAATGCGTCAAAGTCTGCCCCGTCGGCGCCCTGACTCTAAAAGACAGCAAAAGCCCGGATGAAAGTCCTCTTTCTCTCTCTCAATTGTAAATCCATTATTTCAGGGAATATCAGGCCTCTCAGGCGGGCCAGCATTGTGACCCGCCATCAATCCGGATCACTTGGCCGGTAATATAGGACCCGCCTTCAGAGGCCAAAAATTCGATGGCCCTTGCCACCTCGATCGGTCTTCCGTAACGATCCAGGGTTCCTTCTTCGACAAACCGGTTCGGATCGGTTTGACGGCTGGCCACAAAACGGGGGGTGACAATATCTCCTGGAGCAACAGCGTTTGCGGTTACATTGTAGGGCCGAAGCATCACTGCCAGACAACGCGTATATTCATGAACTGCGGCCTTGGCCGTGGCATAGATGGCCGATTCCTCGATTCCTTGGAGTCCGGAGTTGCTGCCAAAATTAATGATCCTTCCGACCCGGCGCTTCATCATCTCAGGCACGACTTCACGGCAGACCAGGATGCAGGTCATCAGATTCCGGTCGAGCACTGACCGGATATCCTCAAGCGAAATAAAGACAGCATCATTCTTTGGAGGCTTGCCACCCATAGGGCCATCCGTTCCATGGGCACCGATGTCGCCGCCGGCACTGTTGACAAGGATGTCGATACGGCCCAATGCTGACCATATCTTTTCAGTCAGATCTCTGACAACCTTTTCATCGGCAAGGTCCCCATGAACGGGAAGAACAGGGACCTGGTGCTCATGGGCGATGGTTTGGGCAACGGACTCCAGGGAATCTCCTTCGTTAAAAGCTCGGGTTGAGACAGGTGTTGTTCCGTGAAGAGCCACTGAGGCCCCAAGGCTCGCCAAATGCGCAGCCACAACACGGCCAATGCCCCTTGAAGACCCTGTCACCCAGGCCACTTTTCCAGCGAGATGCCGGCCTCGGATTTCCATGACCCCTCCTCATCGATCTTCTATGATTGTCAGATTATATCGGCCCACTTCAACATTTTCAACCTCTCTATTTTAGTCCCCAACGATTTCGATTGAAGCTCGAAATGCCTCAATCGTGCAAGCCACGGTCTATCCCGGTTATGGCATCCTCTGGGTTGCAAGCATCCCAACTGAATAGTTGGAAATCATATCGATAGATCTACGGTGGTTTGAAAACAGAGCATTTATAGCAGAAACCGCAACTTCTAAGATATCGTAAATCAGAGTTTAGAAAGAGTGGTTCTGCCGCATCCCTCTTGGTTATCGCTTCCACCTAATAATCTTCACTGCAAGGCAACCTTGAGAGTTAACGACTACGGATAGAAAGCAAGAGTAAGGAAAGGTTTAAATAAAAAAGTCAGAACCATTCCTGACTCTGTCTTCACGCAATATATAATATAATAATCAACCCTTCAACACGCTCTAAGCCGGACGTCGAACGACAGTCATGATCAGTTTGCATGTCTCATCGAGCAAGAGCCTTCTACTGCTATTGCAGTACCCTCAGGTCTGGGGGCGTCCGGAGTTTTGTTCTTTCGTTCGAAATCGGGGCTCGCAGTCAAGCTTCGCTTTCGTGTTCTCATCAAATTATGGAACTCATCAAATTCCACACATTTTACGGATTGTCTGGATATACGAATCAGGCATTTGTTGCACGAAGTGCATTTGGCCTTCCTTTTATCTGGGCTATATAAAAGTCGATTGGGTAGATTGGGTTCACAGATGAGCGGCCTACACATACCGATCAAATCTATTCCGTTTTTCAGTAATTCTTCCATTACTTCTATTGACCGAATACCTCCTGTAATCGCCAAGGCTACATCACCCACAGCCTGTCGGAAGAAGGGAAACGCATCGAGAAAGTACGCTTCCTTAGCACCGGCCGCTTTTTTAAGCCTGGCACGTAATTTTGCTTGCTCTTTAATCCCTCCGCTCATTTCAATTAGATCAACCCCCATCTGGGAGAGATGCTGAGCCACTCGTGCATAGTCTTGAACCCCCATACCTCCATCTACATAATCGGATGTGTTCAACTTCCATAGTATCGGAAAATCATCTCCCACCTTATCACGGAGGGTTTTATAGACTTCAAGGGTGAAACGCATACGATTTTCGAGGCTGCCACCCCACTCGTCCATGCGTTCATTGGTGGCGGGAGACAAAAAATCGCTCAAAAGGTAGCCATGAGCCCCATGAACACCAACGGCGTCGAATCCTGCTTCTTTCACCCGCCTGGCAGCTTCGCCAAAATCAACGACTATTTTTTTGATTTCACTTTCGCCCAAATCTTTAACTGACAACTCATTTCCAACATGGCCACAAAAGCGACCATATTTTGCCGTGCCCTGATGGAAGAGCTGAACGGCACATTTACAGCCATCACCAAAGGTATGGATAATGTCCGCAAGCTTTTTTAATCCGATAATGAACTTATCATCCCAGATCCCCAATTGATGATCCCATCCCCTGCCTCTTTCTTCCACTGCGGTACATCCTGTGATAATGATTCCGGTTCCTCCTCGTGCTAAGTCATAATAAAGTTTTAGTAGGTCATCCGTTACAAATCCTTCAAGATCGGTCATGTACTCCATCGTAGCGGACCGCAAAATTCTATTCTTCAAGTTCATCTTTTTGATAGTAAACAGGCTCTTTAGTCGACTCATGATAAGCTCTCTTGCTTTTATTGGCGCTCAAAGTTTACCGCTTTCCACCACAGCTTCTTATCTCTAAGAGACATCGTAGGCAGAGGGAATCATAAGATCGGGGGGCTTTTGATGATGGGAGGAAGGGAAAAGTGAAGGATAAGAAGAGGCTTATGAGATCAATGGTTATATGGCCTATTCTTGGAACGTCTTCCTGATCGAAAGGAGGAGGCACTCTGGCTTGGTCCTGAACCCCTGACACGAAGGTAAATGGAAAAACCACTTCTCTGCTTTCATTCCTGACCTTTTCATAAAAGAGGACGTAGCTCAGGTTTACAGTGGGTTAGACTCCATTGATGAGGAGGGTAGACTCAAGCAGATTTGTTACGATACCATAACGAGCTTCATCACTCGGTCTCATATCCATACCGTTCGGATCCGCCTGCTTCGCCCTTGACTTTCATTCTTTCGAGAAGAGTTGGTCTTTACCCTTTCCACATTAGTAAGGGAAGGGACAGGCATGCAGGCAATTTTTGTTGAGGCATAGGCCTCGATATCCCGGAGCTTCCCGATCTCCCTCCCCACCACGAAGGAAAAGGCATGTCCTCTCTTCCCGGCACGCGCAGTCCTGCCTATACGGTGAACATAATACTCTTTATCCTTGGGGAGGTCGTAATTAAAAACAGCCTCAATGTCCTTCACATCGATGCCTCTCGCCGCAACGTCGGTAGCCACGAGTATCTCTGAAGTATTCCTCTTGAACCTGTCCATGGCACGCATTCTCTGAGACTGGGTCATGTCCCCGTGGAGCCCTTGAGCGAGATAACCCCTTGCCCCAAGCTTCATGACCACTTCGTCCACCCTCCTTTTCATGTTGCAAAACACAAGGGAAGACTTCAGGCCGTGCCTATCGATGAGGCGGCACAAGACATCGATCTTGATGCCCTCTCTCACTCCAAGGTAATACTGCTCGACGCGAGGGACCGTCAATTGTCTCGGGACAACCGTGACAAACTCCGGTTCCCGCTGGTATCTCCGGGTAAGCTCCAGAATAGGTTTGGGCATGGTAGCGGAGAAGAGGAGGGTCTGTCGCTCCTCAGGGATCCTTCGGAGGATCGTCTCCACGTCGTCAATAAAACCCATATTGAGCATCTCATCCGCTTCGTCCAGGACCGCTGTCTTCACTTTATCGAGTTTCAACGTACCCCTGTTGATATGGTCTATGGTGCGGCCCGGCGTCCCGATGACGACATGGGCACCGGCCCTGAGGGCATGTATCTGCCGTTCTATGGGCTGCCCTCCGTATACAGGTAGTACTCTAACGTCTCTTTTGTATGTGAGAATCTTTTTCAGTTCTTCCGCGACCTGGACAGCCAGCTCGCGGGTGGGACACAGAACGATCGCCTGTGTCTTCCTGATGTTGGGGTGGATCGAATCCAGCATGGGAAGGCCAAAGGCGAGCGTCTTTCCTGTCCCTGTCTGTGCCTGCCCGATCATATCCCTCCCTTTAAGGATGAGGGGGATCGCCATTGCCTGAATGGGCGTCATTGTTTCAAACCCCACATCTCGAAGGGCTTTGCGCAATTCTTTTGAGATTGAGAGATCTTCAAACTTCTCTGTTTGCATAATTCTTCCTTTACGTATTGTATTTGGTTTTAGCCGTGAATCAGTTTACGCGTATTCAATCGAAGGAATGAAGGAAGCAGATAAATTGAAAACACGACGAGGTTCAAAAGATAACACACAATCACCGATATTGCAAAAATTATCGGTAAAATTATTTTTCTTGCTCTAACCTTTTTGTCATCTCCCTCAATAAACCTTAACGATTCCCGCGTCAAGAGAAGATTTTGAGATGAAGAATCGAACAACAAAGGCAGGGTTGATTTTCAGAGGGTCTTTAACAGATCGAGGTGATCCTCGATGAGGAGTCCGTCCGCAATTTCTCTATTCTTATAGGCGATAAATCGAACGCCCGCAGCCTTCGCAGTCTGCTGGTCTACTTCAGAATCTCCCACAAAAACAACTTCTTCTTTCCTCAAACGGAAGGCCTGGAGGATCTTGTCAACCGATTCGGGATGGGGCTTCGGATTTTTGACATCAAGAGCTGTCACGACCATTTCAAAATAAGGCCAGAGATTAAAATCCTCCATAATGTATTTCATCGACGTGGTCCGGTTGGTATCGACGGCTCTTAAAATCCCTCTTTCTTTCAATTGGGTGAGCGCCTGGAGAAGGTGGGGTTCCATCTTCAGGTAAACAATGTAGTTTCGAAGATCGACCTGTTTCAGTAACTGCAGGGCCTTCTCTTCTAAATCGCTATCCTCCATCGAAATAAAATGGATTGCTTCAAAAACGGTATGGCTATGAACGTATTGTAGTTCCTCTTCCCTTAAAGGGGGTCTTCCGATTGCGGAACAGAGATCGCTGTATAACCTCCCGTTGGCCTCAAGGGAATCGAAGAGAACGCCGTCACAATCATAAATGGCGCAACGGATTTTCCTATCTGATTCTTGAATGTCCATAGATATCTATTCCTTAACATGAAATCAATTTCCGTAGTGTCCCCTCTTATGCCCGTAAAAATACGGGCACAAGATGCTACACCACGTAACAATTCCGGCATCTTGATTGATTCAGCCTGTCAGAGGATCGCGTACTGTCCCACGTACAAAAGGCCTTCCTTTGCCTCTCCATTGAGATAATAGCAAACCTTCGTTTCCCCATTTCGTTCGATCAGGTAGAGGCACTCGTTGGTCTGTTCTACCTTTAAGGCCTCCTCCAGAGGATATTCCAAAAGCAGTCCGATCAGCATTCGATTGACACCTCTGTGGCCTACGATCAGAATTTCCTGTCCTCCATGATCTTGCAGGATCTTTTCTTTAAGCGGTCTTACTCGATTTGCAACATCGGTATAATTTTCTGCGCCAGGGATATGGTAAGTCAGGCGGTCCTCCTTGAATCGTTCCCACTCCGTTCTCAAATTCCCTTCGACCTCGGAGAATTTAACCCCCTCAAAAATTCCGAGGGCAATCTCGTCGAGCTCGGGTTGTTTGTGGATAGGAAGGTGCAGGTGGTTTGCAATGGGACGGGCCGTCAGGATGGACCTTTTCAAGGTGCTGGTATAGATCGCAGAGATGGGCCGATCCTTTAGATGCTCAAATAGAACCCCGCTTTGGGCATAACCCCTTGGACTCAGACCCGGATCACTCCGGCCCTGAGCCCTTCCCTCTGCGTTCCAGGTTGTCTCACCATGACGTGCAAGATAAATTGTAACCAACCAAGACCCCTTTCCCTCTGATGTCAACCTATCCAGTTCCAATAACCAAATCTTGAACAAAATTCAATGATCCAGAGCTAACAAGTCCCCGGGGAGAGGGGAAGGGTAAGGGAAAGAAACAGGTAAGAATGGCGTTTGGGAAGTCGGCTATTCCTCGATGGGACCTCGAACTTCAAAGTGGACCGAGTCGAGAACCCTCCCTTCTCTATCTAACATGGCAAGAGAGTATTTCCCTGCCTTTGGAGACCATGCGATTGTTTTTCCTGTTCCTTCCATGATGCTGCCATTCAGTATCCACTTCAAACCCTCTTGCTGGGTTTGAGAAATGAAGAAAACTTTTTGAAGCTCAGAGGGAATGTCCGGATCTAAAGCCATTAAGGTCCCCGCAGGCGGATAGAGGATCCGTTGATTAAGCTGCCCCTTCGTCTGAATTCTTGAGTCGGGCTCTGTCCCACGGATGAACCATTCCCTCCGAAAAGATCCAACGTCTTGAGGAAATCCAACCTCTTCCATGACCAGGTTGGCAGTCAACCCATCCTCTTGCAGGATCTCTCCCGGGTGGTGAAGATAGTTCATCATCTCGGCCCAGATGGGAGCCGCCCCGGTCACTCCGCTCACATTCCACATGGGTTCTCCAGAAAAGTTTCCCACCCAGACACCCACGGTATATTTCTTCGAATATCCGATGCACCAGTTATCCCTCATGTCCTTACTCGTTCCGGTCTTCACGGCCGTCCAGAAACGCGTGGCCAGCGGATTTTCAAGGCCAAACGTGCTGCTTCTCGCCTCACGATCCGATAAGATATTTGAGATCAGATAGGCCGCCTCCTTCAAGAAAATGTTCTTCAGAGGAGAGAGAGGTTTCTTTTCTCGATCAAGCCGAAGTTCGCTCCACTCCCCCCTATTGGCCAAGGTCCGATAAGCATTCGTCAGTTCCCAGAGGTTAACATCCGCTGACCCAAGGGCAAGGGAAGGGCCATAAAAATCACCCGGTTCATTCAGATTCTTTATACCGAGCTGCCGGAGTTTACTCAGAAAAGGCTCCGCGCCAACCAAAGAAAGGACCCTTACGGCCGGCACGTTGAGAGAAGATGCCAGAGCAACCCTCGCTGTGACATGGCCCCTAAATTCAGAATCATAATCCCTGGGTTGATAGATGCCGCCGGGTACCGAAATATCGATCGGAGCATCATCGAGCACAGAGGCCGCAGTAAGAAGGCGAAGTTCAAAGGCCAGGCAGTAGAGAAAGGGCTTCAGGCTCGAACCGGCTTGCCGCTTCGCCTGAACGCCGTCCACAAATCGTCCTTTAGCCGCATCACTGCTGTGGCTAACATAGGCCAGGACCTCGCCGTTCTTGTTCTCCACAATGAGAATCGCTCCCTCTTTGACATTCTGTGGTTTTAGCGATATAAGGTGGTGCGTCAACCGATCGAGGGCAAACCGCTGGGTCTTAGCATCCAGGGTACAATCTACCGCTACCCCATTTGGCCGACCGCTCAATAACTGCCTTGCAACATGAGGGGCCACACCCATCCGTGGACGAAGAAGATTGGGGCCCCCAAATGATCTGCCTCAACTTGGCCTTTATTTCACCTTCATTCACTTGCCAGTTCAATGATCGATTAAGATAAGATACCCTCTGTGCAATGACTTCATAAGAAGCATTGGGTGACCTTATTAAAGACGCAAGGATAGCGGCCTCGGTCTGATCCAAGCCATGCGGGTCTTTTCCGAATAAGGCCCTTGAAGCCGCAGCGATGCCCTGAAACTCCCCGCGAAAGGTAACCAGGTTTAAGTAGGCTTCCAGAATTTCCGTTTTGGACCAGTTCTTCTCAATCTCCCATGCCTCCAGGACCTGCTGTCCTTTCTGCCATAATGACTTTCTTTGCCTTTGCGGCTGAAGCCCCTTGTTTAGAAAAGATGCTAGTTGCATGGTGACGGTGCTCGCTCCACGAATGCCCTCTTGAGTCAATCCTTTGATCACCGCAGCAACGATAGACCGGTAGTCCACTCCTGAATGATCATAGAATCGTCGATCCTCTGCCCGAACCACGGCCTCCTTCAGGGCTGGCGAAATCTCGGTTAGGGTGGTCCAGTCAAGCCTCCTTCGATATGGGTCTGTCCTCAATTCGTTAAGAATTTCTCCATGCCGGTCCAGTAAAAGGGAATCCGATTTCACATAGGCTCGGCGGACCTCCTGGTAGGTGGGGAGGCCGTAGGCTTTACTGCTTAACAGGATGGACATGACGAGAAAAAGAACGCATTTCTTCATATTGGTCAAATCTTTCGAAAGTCTCTCAACCTGTCATGCTGAACTCGTGTCAGCATCTCGCTTTTCCTCTTCCACACTCAAATCCTTCCAATTGGGATTAAAATCGTTTATCAATTTTATCTTCCAGTCTCTATGCCAATTCTTTAACTGCTTCTCTCTTTCTATGGCACTTTGGACATTAGAGGTTTCCTCAAAATAGACAAGTCTTGTAAGATTATACTTTTTTGTGAAGCCATTTATCATTTTATTCTTATGTTCGTACATTCTCCGCTCAAGATTATTGGTAATTCCTATGTAAAGAACCTTATTAGACTTGTTTGTAAGGATGTAAACGAAATATTGGTTCATTGTATAATTCGGATAATTCGAGATCCTGAAACGAGTTCAGGATGACAACCTTCAGGTTTCTTCTTTATGTCATGCTGAATCTATTTCAGCATCTGATTTTTGTTTTTTATGTATATGAAATCTTACGGTTGAATCTCCATCGTTTGGTTTGGCATCTCCCCGAACATCTCAGGAAAATAGAGGGCCTCGACCCGTGTTGTCGGGAGTTGAAAAACCCCATCTTGATTCAAACGGAAGGTATATTCCACCGTCCAGTTCCCCTTGGGGACATATTCATAGTAGGCCCTGAAGGCCTCGAAGGATCGTTCCTCAAAGGCGGGCCACACCCAGCCCTTCCTTTCCTCTCCCTGGGTTAAGATTTCCGAATCTCTTGCAAGAGCTTTCCCTAAAATGGTGGCGCCCGCAGGTATGGGATCAGTCACCACGACCCAGGTTTGATCTGCCTGTGATTCCAATTCCAAACGGACTCGAACGATATCTCCCTTGCTCCACCGATTTCGCTGTCTCTGCTCAACAGGGATAACGGTCTTTCTAATTTTGTATCCGCTCGAAAGGGGTCCTCGCAAGGGAATGGCGGCGAGACTCTGGATCGTTGCCCACGGCTTACCCGTCCCCTGGTGAGAAATAGAGAGTTCCTCTCTCTTTGCAGGCCACGGATACGAAGTGACCTTCCCCTTAGGAGAAGCTTGCCAATCAATGGTTTGAATTTGTGCTGAAAGGGTCGAACGGGTAATGCCTGTAACCGGAACAGCCTCGAAGGCCTTCGAAAATTTCTCCATTGCTAAAACTCCCCAAGCATTAGCAAGAGTTAAATCCCATGTCCCCCTCTTTTGCCGGGCCAATGCCCCCTGAACGAGCCTCGGCACATCCTCCTTCCACTTTTCCGAATGGAGTAGGGACAACAGGGTACGGACAGCATTGACGTCATTAGAAACCATCAGCCACCATAGACAATCCGTGCCTTCCGTCGAAAATCCCATGGTGGTGCCCTGAAAATTGAGGCGGGATCGGATGATCTGCTCTGCTTCTTTCCTTCGTTCCTCACGATTCGGAATGTTCTCCACATTCTGAAGAATGTTGAACCAATCGATCACGGCTGATGTTGGCCAGAGGTTGGGCTCGATGGAGATTGAGTTCAACAATTTGGGTTCCGCCTTTTTGGTTCTGGACAGGGCCTCGATCGCTGACAACTTTCTAATTGAAAGATCTGCTGTAGGTAAGGGGGAGTGCCCGATGATCCTTCCTTCAACAAAATTCCTCAGGGCCCTTTCCATTTTCTCTCTTGTTTCATCGGGGATGTTCCAGCCCGCCTCGTGGGCAATGGCAATGATATAGGAGGTCAGGGTCGGACTTCCATAGAAACTGGTCGGGAAATACTTAACGAATCCATTAGAATCGAGATGAGAGGGAAGTTGTGACACCACCCCATTCCATAATTTCTGATCCCTGAGAGCCACTGCGACAGAAACTTTCTGCTCCATGCAAGTATAGGGATATTTCTTCATATACTCGATGACCCCGCTCAATCCATCAGAAATCTTTGGCCCCAGGGTCAGCCTCACGCCCCCACGGCCTGGAAGGGCATCCTTGGGCCGTTCGATGGAAACCTGAGAATCCTTTTCAACTTGGGAAAGGGTTGCTTGAAATGTCCTGATCGGGATGGCAGGAGCAATCTTCTGTGTGACCTTGAGGCGGTCCCGTTCGCCGGAACCTTTTTCCCCAACCTCTATCTCCCATCGAAGAACCTCCATTCCAATAGGTGCTGTTGCATCCCATCCGACCCTCCTCGCCTCTCCAGGCTGCAGAGAAAGGGTCAAAGGTTTCAAGGGCTCTTGAAAGGCCTCTGCCTTTCCGGAGACATCAACCTCCATCTTCCGATGGGTTGTGTTTCTGAGGGTGAACTCAGCCATGAAGCGGTCTCCCTCTCTCACAAGAGGGGGCAACCCCGACAGGATCATCAGATCCTGGGTCGTTTGGATCGATGTGGAGCCTGTTCCGAAGCGTCCAAGACCGCCCATTGCTACCGCCACAATCCGGAAACTGGTGATGGAGTCATTGAGGGGTATCTCCACAGTAGCCTCTCCATTGGCATCCAGCGGGAGACGGGCCTTCCACATAAGAAGTGTGTCGAATAATTCTCGTGTCGCTTGTCTTCCTCCGCCCCCACCCTGAGGAAATGCCTTCAAACCAAAGTGGCGTTTCCCTATCACCTGCATCTGAGCTGTTGCTGTATGAACGCCGTACCCTCTCCTTCCCATCATGGCAGGGAGAATATCCCAACTCCGGTTAGGCATCAGTTCAAGCAAGCCCTCATCCACCGCAGCTACGGCAACTTCGCTACCAGCGGGTGGCGCCTTCCCATCCAGGGTTCCCACCCTAATCTTAACCTTTGCCTTTTGACGGACCTTATAAACCTTACGATCGGCAGAAACACTGACCTTCAGTTCATGAGCTTTCCATCCCACGTTAATCTCCGCGATGCCAAGTTTGTAGGCAGGTTTTCCGAGGTCCACCAGGCTGTTTGGCTTTATCCAGGGCAACCGGCCTCTCACAGCAAGAACGGAGACAAAGACATTCGGAGCATAGTTGCCTTTGATGGGCACTTCAATGACGGGGTTCTTCCCGGATATCCTTTTGACCCATGCCTCCATCATCCCTTCCCTCTCCACGGTAATCAGAGCTATTGCGCTCCTGAAAGGCATGCGGACCTGAAAGGTTGCTTTCTCGCCAGGTTCATACTGTTTCTTTTCCGGAAGAAGATCCATCCGGTCATGGTCGCCCACTTCAAACCACCACTCACCCTTCCCTGCGATCCAGACCTCATCGTGGGCAGTGATCCTGTTGCCCTCATCGTCCGAACTCTGAGCCTGAAGAATCACATTTCCGGAGACAGGGGATTGGGCCTCGCAAATCAGGATGCCTTGCATCGGTCTTCCCCTCGCATAGGGATGCAATGTTTTTGTCTCGATGGAGTGTTCGTAGGCATAGAATCCTCCAACAAGACGTTTCCGGTGGGTATAGGTCTTTCTCTCAAAAAGGTCTACCTTCACAGGTGCCCCTGAAACAGGCTTGCCGGACAGATCGACTACGGCCACCTGGAATTTAAAGGCATCTTTTGAGACAGCCCATGAATCAGGCTTGATGCCTATTAGATATTTTGAAGGCCACAAGGGAATCCTTGAGGAAATCGTCTGGATCTCACCATTGGGATCTCTAAATTCCATCTCCGTAAGGATCTCTTGGGGAGCTTCTACTTTGGGTAAGTTCGGTATCGTTGTTCGGGTGGATCCGGATTGATCCAGAACCAGGTCGATGCTCAGGAGCTTCATCTCTTTTTTCTCAACCTGTCTTCTTTCCCCTTCCCCCTCTTCTCCCTCTTCAAATTCCAGAGGTTCGCCCCTTCGAACAAGCCCTTCTTCTACAGGACCGTTGCCGAATACAAAGAGGTCAAATCCTTCAAAGGCAGGGATAGATTTGGCCCTGACCTCGCCACGCAACCTGATCGGAAGGTCACCCGCTCCACCTCCTGCAAGATATTGAACGCCTAAATCCAGGGTCACCTCTTTCGCATTGATCAGGGGCTCTGCGGGTGGCTGGATGATCCCTTTTAAGAGGGGAACACGGAACTCCTCCACCCTGAACCCACCCGAGAGCCAAACCCCGCGACCCCCCTCATAAAAATACAGATGTTTTTGTGCAGGTTTTTCCGAGAAAAAAACACCATAGGTTCCGAGTTTTGACCCCTCGGAAACTGTCCAACTTGTTTCAGCGATCCCGCTGGAATCCCATTTCAAGGGAAGTTCATATCTCTCCTCGGTGCCGTAGTGGCTGATCAGAAGAAAGCCAGGCATACGGTCCTTGGAAGGGATTGAAAATCCCTTCATCGTTTGTTGCCGGAAAGTGTGTTTCATATGGACGGTTTCACCTGCTCGGAAAAGCGTCCGATCAAAGATGGTATGGGCAATATAGGGTCCCGAGTAGGATTCAAGTGGCAGTTGGAATCTCCACGGCTCAATGCCGTCACTCCAGCTGGAGTGAACAAAGGCCATATCATCGCTGGTTTGAGCCGTGACAAAAAGGCCTTTCCCAAGTTGGACCAAAGCACCCATTTGACTATAGTCATAGTGATCCATCCTAAAATTACAAGAGGGTGTCTCTTCCCAGGAAGGTAAGGGTTCCTGAACCTTTGCAATCCCGGAAGGATCGGTCTTCCCACTCCACAAAAGCTTTTCATTGCAGTCCCTAATGGTTACTGTAGCTTCCTTCACCGGCTCTCCGGTATCGAGGGCGGTTACCCAGACCAGAGAGGATTCTCGACCCCATTTGAAATGAACTGAAAGATTAGTCACTAGGACGGCCGTTGGCACAAACATGGGCTTAACCAGACCGAGCAGAGACGTTCCCAAGATAGCGCTCTCTAATTCCACGACATAAAGCCCCGGGTCTTTCAAAGGAATTCCGACGACCTCAAAGGCATTGCTGCCCATCGGTTTGGGAACGGTGAACTCCTTTACCCCTTTCTCCTTCTTTAGAATAGAGCTATCCCGCGAAGCGGACGCCACGTTCCTCAGCCAAGGCTGGATCTCTTCTTCCTTTTGAGGGGGAATGTTGAGGATCTTTCCCATCACCTTCCCCATCATCGATCCTTCTTGGCCAACCTTCTTCACTCGGGCATTCACCTGAGGCTCCAGGTTCCTCAGAGTGACCGGAAGCACGGGCTCTGCCTTCAGTTCTAAGATACCGAATCGGGATGAAAACTTTGCCAGAGGAGGGTATTTATCGGTCCGAACAGGGAGGGGAAATTTGTCGGCGTTGACGAGGAGCCTCCCTGCATCATCCTTCAGCCCAGATGGAAGGTCAACTGTGAAATTCGCATTCTCCGGAAAAGGACCTTTGAATGTGATTTGGTTGATAGACCTTGTATTTTCATCCTCTTTTTGTGGCCTCCATATTTTTCCGTCTGAACCCTTCAATACAATCTGACTTACATGGTCCTTTGCAATGGGAGCAGAGAAATTGAAGGTCATGGGCATGATGGGAATGCACCCTGCCCTGGCATTCTCCCTTTCGCAATGGAACTGAACAGAAAAGGGTTTTCTCGTTTGAAACCAGAGGATCTGATCCTGATCGTTAGCTACACCGGTCCTGGATTTTACCCCCCTTCCCCACACCAGGCTGAGCCTTGTATCCGAGGGAAACCGCAGTTTACATTGGATCAAAACGATGGGAAACTGGGGAGGATGACCCTGTCCAAATCTGGCTTTTAAAATCTCTTCTTTCTCCTTTCCTTCTATCACCTTGACGCCAACATGGTCTTCTATGCCTGTGATGGAGAAAAATACATTTTGAATGACAGAATCGATGTCAGGCTCTCCGTCCAGCACAAGAACGAATATTTGTTCCTCATCAATATTTTGGTTTCCTTCAAGAGGATACGAACCCCTCAAAACGGAAGGCCCACCCGTTGAGAAGGTGAAATCCCTTCGACCTACGATCTCATTCCCCGATAGGCTCTTGACCCCAGGTTTCAGTCTGAATTCACAACGGACCCCCGCCGGGAGATCTCTCTCAAAATCATAGATCCAATTCCTTCCATCGGCCCACCGGATGGTTCCTTTTTCCGGGCAATCGATCTCAAAGGGTTCGATGAGACCCCTCGGATCGCCGAAGGGCACCATCTGCTCCGAGAATCGAACGCTTACTTGTCGGACTCCCTTCACGATCCCTTGTGGGCTAAACATCTCAATCCGCGGTCCCTCGTCTGCATAAGCCCAAAGGGGTAAAAGAATACCGATGCACAGAAATAGGCCGAAAAATTTGAACCTCATATCTCATTCCCCTCCCTTGCCCAATTAATTGTCAGAGGCTACTTGGTGTCACCCTGAACTCGTTTCAGGGTCAGGTCCTTGCTGGGCGAAATACCATAATCTTCATTAGGATAAGCTCAACATGACATTAACTCTCTTCTCTGGTAAAGATGCTGAGGGTCCCTTGGTAGACCTCCATTTCCACTGGATTCTACTAAATTACGGCAGGTTGGTCAACAAAGAAGGATTCTAAAAATAATTTGGAAGAAAATGTCGTGTTCGCCCCTAATTTTTAATGATTAGGCGAATTCATTTTTTGTATCACTCCGTCAGAAATAGAATTTCCGGTACACCGATGACACCAGAGTTCTGAGCGGACTCGCTTGCGTCCGGGGCTTCTGTAAAGGCTTTCGCCTTGTTGAGATCTTCGGCCCTGAATAAAAGAACGACGTTATTAGGATCGGCGACACCACGAAAAAGATGAAGAAGTTGAAGACCCGCCTTTTGGTGAGCCTCAGCGTGGGTTTCGAAGATGTGGTGCCACTTGGTGAAGTCAGCAACCTTGTGTTTGCATAACAGATATAACATGGTCTCCTCTCATTTTAAGTTTGTCTGATTATCTGGTTCTTGGATGCAAATTGGGGCAGATTGAGTAATTGCCTAAAGTCGAAAATTGCCGGTCCCGAACCAGCGGCGAGCTCAGGGCATCGTGGGTTTACTGGTTGGGTCTCTTCATATCAGGAGCAATTGCCTCTTTAACCCAACTTTTAGCCAAGACGGGAACATAGGAAGTTGCACCTCAAGAAGTTCCTTTGGTTCAATCTTGTGAAGCCCGCCTCCGTATGCGCGACCGGCCTGCAATATTGAATCTCCAGGTATGGCATTTAGCACGTTGACAAACTCCATCTTGCGCTCGCGATCGCCGCCTAAAGCACTATCCAGTTCGGGGGTTGGGTAGAGGTTCAGGAACACATTTGTTACAAGTGCCAAGGAGAAGTTCAAAAAGAACCTGATTGGACACGCCCGATTGCCACTTGACCTGCCCATGTACGATGCGAGAAAGAGAGCGGCCTCCCGTTTCTCTTGGAAGTACCAGACTTCCCGCTGGGCACAAATGTAGCGTTCCGGCAATCCTTTTGCGATTCCTTCCTCCAGATATGTCCACAGACCGGGGTGCAACCTTCTCACCTCGTCGGGCGATGCAGTACAATCAAGAAGATAGCGGAATCCCTCAACCTGTGGCGTTCCATCGGGATTGGATTCAATCACTGAATCACGAATAAATCGTGAACTCGGTAAAATCGGCTTGAGATAATTGCATGGCACCTCGTATTTGCGAGCGGTGCCCTCGTCAATAATAAAATAATCATTCGCACCGGTCGCGATTCCTCTTCGCACAGAAACAATGTCCTTGAGACGGATACCATTCGTGGGGGAATTGCACGGCTCGAAATGAGGCATTGTCCATTTGGTTAGGCCACGAAGTTGAGATAGCGGCATAGACTTTCTCTGCCGCGGGTCTATGTAGTCCCCTCCGTACGACATCTCACACATTGTTTCAGTTGACGGGGTCTTCTTACGGTATGTGACGATACACGACGATACGAGCGCGTCATCAAACTGAGCCTCGTCAGGATCAAAGTGATGGATGGCGAGGAGTGTCACGCGGGACGTTAAGTAGTCCTGAATCACACGCCCATAGTTAACGTATAAGAATTCGGCAGGAAGGAGCCATGAGGCAATTGCACCGTCCGCCAAGAGGGCGTCAGCCATGAGCATGAAATAGACATATAGACCGGAGAGTCCGCTTGGCTGCAAGCCAAGACGTTGCACCGTCAAAGACTGAAGTCGGGTTTTCTGACCAGGCAGAAGGTGGTGATGGCGGACATAGGGAGGGTTCGTGCATAACAACGTAAACTTGCCGAAATTGCGCGGATCAGAGGCAAAGTCGATGAAGTCGCAAGTGACAAGTTGTAAACCGAAAGGTTTCCATATCGAGTCAGCAATATCCCCATATGCTGGATCGATCTCGCAGCCGATGGCGCAGGAAATCTGCGTTTCGCTTGCGCTTCGGAGCAGGGCACTAAAGAAAACGCCGCTCCCCGCCGCTGGCTCAAGGAAAATCAGGCGAGAATCGGACGGAAGGTATTTCAGCGCTCGTGCAACTATTTGACGAGCCAATGGAAACGGGGTGGAGAACTGCCCTAATCTATTACGCTCTTCGGCACTCTTGCGTGAATCAGCTTCTTCTTGAGCGTCTGCCCGGTTGTTTTCCTGTGTCTGGCTTTTTGCCGCTGTGTAGTCGCCCAGGGCTTCCATTGTGCTTTCGGTTTTTTTTTTACTGTCTGGCAAGAGCAAGGATTGAAAGTCACTTGTCCGGTGCTCCCAGACCCAGTCAATCCCCTCCGCTGCCTCGTATCCAAGATAGCCTGGTTCAAAGTAACCGCACAGGAAGAGCAAGAACTTCACGGAATCCCCGTACCGTTCCTTCAATTGACGAAACTTCTGCGCCTCCTCTTTTCTTCGTTTGTTTGTATTGGTTGCGTCGCCTGCGGATTTTGCTTCGATCAGGATTGGGAGATCGCTTGCCTTCGCCGTCAGTGGTTTGATTACACAATCGATAGGAATCTTGACCGAGGATTTCCGATTGCCTGCGGGTAAAGATAGCCGAAAGGTGAAGGTGCCCGGTGGCATGGCATATGGGTCTCTGGCCTGCTGAGTGCTAATCTCCTTATAACCGTTTCTCTTGAGCCAACGCTTGAGGGTTGCCAATTGACGTTTCTCTTGAGCATTCCTGATAATCGGATCGGAGGATGCTCCGCACATCCTATCCGCAACGACTGTTGCTGCGCGGTCGAGTTCCTGCTTGGATGGCTTTCCTTCAAAGGCGACCCACGGAATAAGATCGTCATCTAACAACTCAGCCAAGACATCGCAGAGTTTCTGAAGGTTCTCCCGGAGTTCGTTCGCGGACATTCGCTTGGGAAGACGCGGCGGAACGTTGTCCTTGCCCTCCAAGGCATCAATCAGGGATTTGCCGACATGAGCCAATCCCATGAGGCGATCCCGCGCTAAAGGGGGCGCGGTGACCATACGCAGGATGGGCAGTAAGCCGGGCGCTTCTTGGAGAACCTCTGGAACAATGCGGGTGAGATTACTTGTCTTGTTAAAGGCTTCAAGAACGGCGGCAGTTGTGATACCGCGTTGGGTTCGGTAAGTCTCTGGCGCAAAACGAATGAACCAGTCGTTGTAGAAGTCTATGGAGCGTTCGACGTCACTTTTCCACAAGTGCGGTTTGTCTGAGTTTATTGACATATTTTCAGTTTATCATAATCTCAGACCCAACGTCAAAGGTCGCCGGGAGCCGAATTTATCGGAACGCGGTAATGGGGCCAAACCTTCAAAACTCAATTATCATTTTTCCCTTAAGGAATTCCATTTCCTTTCTTATGGCTGGCCCCTTTACACCTGAATATCTCTCAAACTTTTCTCTTTTAATCACGTATTACCTTTGAAGGATAGGGTTTAAAAAAGATAAACGGGTAGGGTGGTGCCACAAATGATGTTGGCGCTCCTTAAAATAGGATTAATGTCCGGACGCCTCGCGGCAATGACATCCATCCCGATAATTGGACCGGTGGTCACCACCCACCCTTAGATGATATTAAATGCTTCATAGCCTTTTCCGAATATGATTTCCATCCATCCTGCGTCCAAAGAGAATGGGGGAATTGACAGCATTTGCGGTTATTGAATTGTCAAATGTCAAGGTCAGACCCCATTGTGCACTTGGGGGCTTTATGCTTTATTTGGTTCTTCGGGGAGTTGAGCACCATGCCAGACAGCAACAATCCAAACTTTTTTTCCTTTTACACGGTAAAAAAAATGGTAAGGAATTACAATAACCTCACGAAAAGGAAGATCAGGAAATTCCGGCAGTACCCTGCCGGATTGCGGAAACTTTTGGAGCCTGGACAAGGCCTTTTCCGCCTTGTGCCGGAAAGCGACCGCCGCTGTCGGGTTCTCGCGGTAGATATAAGCAATGGCTGCAAGGAACTGGGCGCGCCCCGAAGGAGTGAAAAGAACTTTCAAAGATTCATCTCTCTCAATAAGGAATCGGCTTCAGCGAGAACCACTTCAAGGTCATACCCCTTGCCCACTTCGATCTCTTTTTCGCCACGGGCGAGGAGGCGTAAAATTTCCAGCTCATGCTGCGAATGCTCATAAGCTTCCATGCTGACCATCACCGCCGCAGCCCGACCCCTCTGGGTGATGACAAGAGGTTCCCGTGAAGCAGTCACTCGCTTTACGATGGCTGTGGCATCCTGCCGAAGATCAGTAATCGGTACGATATTGGGAATTTTAGCCATTGGTAATACCTCCTATAATAGTATTAATGATATTACCAATTGTAGTAGAAATCAAGCATAATCTGTGTGCCAAACGGAGAGAATCACCGGGGCTAAACCCGCAGCGCAGAGTTACTGCGCGATAGGGTCCGTTTGTTGGAAGCTCTTCTTTATCCTAAACGGGTGGGAAGGTGCCACAAATGATGTTGGCGCTCCTTAAAATAGGATTAATGTCCGGACGCCTCGGGGCAATGACATCCTCCCGATATTTGTACCAATGGTCCCATGCCCATAACAACCGGGATGCCGTATTTCCCTGGATTATAAAAATAAATTGATTTGCATAGGATGAATACTGTGTTTTATAAGCATCGGTACCTTATTTTAAGGTCAAATCTGGTGCAGAGCGGAGGCTGAAAATTTCAGGTAATGCAACACTGTATTCGATTGCGATTCCGGAGGCGAGAAACAACCCCATCTTATGTCACCGCTTTTGCAGTTCCGCGCACGGGCAGCAGTCCGTGACCACCCCGGTTATGCATGTTTTGATATTCGTGCCGAGGAAATCGATCTAACTTGACGCGAAAATACAGTTTTTCTCTCGGAGAAATAGGGTTTCAACCCTATTCGCGTGCAGCGCACGCGGACATATTATAGTTTAGCAGCCAGGCCATTGTCCGAGTGAAATGTTTCTCTCAAACTACTATTTTTCCCGGAGGTTCTTATGAAAAAATATTCTATCCTATTTTTTATCGTTGCCTTGCCGTTGGCGTGTTACGCCCAAGACGATGGTCTGTCGGTGGGCGGCGGGTTCGGGTTTTTAAACGACCGTCTGGATTTTGGAAAAATTGGAGGCGACAGAGATTACTATTTTGCCCAGATCTCCTATTTTCATGAATTTGGTTTGTTCAGGAATGCATTCTTTCACTTAGAACCTTTTTTGGCTTATATCAATCAGCCCAACGACGGAGTCGATGCGGGACTGAATTTGTTGCTGAGGTATTATCTACCCACTTCCGCAGTCAGCAGCCTTTTTTTAGCCTTGGATCAGGCGGTGCTTATACCAGTATCGGTTTTAAAGAGCAAGGCACCCATTTTTTGGTGATGCTCCAAGGTGGCATCGGTTTTAAATGGAGGAATTTCTTTATCGAGGATCGATTTCGGCATTACTCTAATGCGGGCCTGGTACACCCCAATCGTCAAATCAATGCCAATTTAATTAACATAGGGATCTATTTCTAACACCTTAGTCGTTACACCTTCCCCTGCTCAAATTGATGCTGCGATGGAGGCGTGCAGCTTATTGAGGTTGTCAGCAACCGAAGCGGCTTCGTTAAAGATCGCCGTCCCGACAACCAAGACGGTTGCGCCGGCCCGGATGACAGCAGCCGCAGTTTGCACATGGATGCCCCCGTCCACCGCGATCTTCACTCGATCAAGGCCACGATCGGTAAGCATGCGGCGCAGGCGTCCGATCTTATCGAGGCTGGACGGGATAAACTCCTGGCCCCCAAACCCAGGTTCGACCGTCATAACCAGCACAAAGTCCACCTCCGCGAGAACCTCCTCCTGCGTCACCGAGGCTTTGGGGGACCCTTTCTTGCATCCACCCACAGGACCCTCCCTGGGTGGGTGCGAAAGCGGGCAAATTCCTGCGAAGCCGCGCTTCATTGCTTGCGCGTAAGATGGCGAAGGCCATCTCTGCCGGCGACGATCAGGTCCGAAGCCAGCCCAAGGAATAGCCCGTCTTCTATGATCCCGGCCCGTGCGCTCAGGGCGGCCGCCAACTCGCCTGCATTGGGAATCGGGCCGAAGTTACAATCCAAAATCATATTTCCTGAGTCGGTGACGAACGGCGAACCATCTGTATTATGACGATCCCTAACCTGCGCTCCCAATGATTCGAGGTAGCGAAGCTGAGAGCGCCAACCGAAAGAGAGCACCTCAACCGGCACCGCATGGTATGTCCCCAATCGAGGAGAGAGTTTGGCATCGTCCACAACAATAATGACACGGCGGCTGGCCTGGGCAACGATCTTCTCGCGGAGCAGCGCGCCGCCGCCGCCCTTGATCAGGTTCAGATCGGGGTCTACTTCGTCCGCGCCGTCGATCGTCAGATCAATGGTGCGGCCCATCTCTTCGGCCATCAATGGAATGCCGAGCCGTTGTGCTTCCTCCTGGACAGCCCTTGAAGTGGCGAAGCCGACGATGCCGTTTAGCCGCCCGTCGTGGAGCAACCGGGCGATACGCCGGTCGCAAAGATCGCTGTGGACCCTGTACCAAGTCCCACGACCATGCCCGGCTGTACAAATTCTACTGCGCGCTCGGCAGCCTGTTGCTTGTATCTCGCGCGAAGCCCCGCATCTGCCGGTGGGTTCCCTGTTCTCATTCCAATCCTCGCGATCCATTCCAAAATGCTGAAACCAGTCCAGCATGACGTCCATGGCAAGGCTTTAAGGTCCTATTATTCTGAACCAGGTTCCGATCTAATGATGGACCTATGATTTCGGCAGTCGCTTTTGGTTCCTCAATCCGCAATCTGCAACCCGCAATTGAATCACCTCTGCCATAAGATATGGGTCGCTTCGAGAGGAATCGAAATGCCTGGGCGGTGCGGTATCACTCGCGCCGTATAGTCCGTCGGCTGGGCGTGTTGAGGGCACCTGTGCGCTATAGATGTAGCCGTTTGCTCCCACCAGTTGCTGGCCCCGTGTCATCTCCTGGCGTACCGGCTCGTCGCCTTTCACTCCTTCAGCGTAAAGTTCTACCCGCACCGTATCCGGGTCGAGGCCGCTGAGATAGACCTGAACCTCAAATGATGTGCTTCTCCGCTCACTTCTCAACTCTTCGCTTCGCCGAAGCGCAGATTTGACCAGTTTCGTTCCAGAGCATGCTGCCAATTCACCACCTGTCCGCCCATTGCCCCTTATCGGCGGCGCGCTCGCGGTAGGCCAGCGCCGCAGGGATGTAGTACTGCTCGGTGTACTCGCGCACAGTGCGGTTGGCGGAAAAGCGGGGCGTCAACCGGCCCATGCTCTCGCGCATGCGCGCTACCCAGGCAGTGGGAATGCCGTTTGGGTCACGGGTATAAAACTCGGGGATCACCTCCTGTTCGAGCAGCGTGTAGAGTGCTTCGGCTTCGGCTGCATCCCAGGCCGGGTCATCACCATGTTCTTTGCCGTCTCCGAGCGCCCATCCCACTTCAGGCGTATAGGCCTCCGCCCACCAGCCATCCAGCTCCGACAGATTGATGCCGCCGTTGACGAGCACCTTCATGCCGCTTGTCCCGCAGGCCTCCCAGGGTCGCCGGGGCGTGTTGATCCAGACATCCACTCCCTGCACCAGGCGCCCGGTCAAGAGCATGTCGTAGTCGCTCAGAAAGACCACATGGTTGCGCGCCTCGGGCCGCCGGATGAAATGCGTCCATTCCTGAATCATGGCCTGCCCTGCCTGGTCTGCCGGATGGGCCTTGCCGGCAATGATGAGTTGCACGGGGCGCTGGGATCGGTGAGGATGCGAAGGAGCCTCTCAGGATCGTGCAGCAGCAGATTCGGCCTCTTGTAAGTGGCAAAACGGCGCGCAAAGCCCAGCGTCAATGTGTTGGGATCAAAAATATGCTTCGCATCCTCAACCTCCTCGGATGATGCGCCGGAGGCTGCCAGTTGCCGGGAAAGCCGTTCGCGGACATATTCAACGAGCGACTTGCGGGCCGCGGCACGAAGTTCCCAGAGCCGTGAGTCGAGAACGCAGACGCATTTTCTCTTCCAGGGTCTCCGTCGTTCCCAGCCAGCGGTCCTTTCGCACAGGTCTCTGTCCACAGGTCATCGGCCACCGCCGAATCCCAGCTCGGCATATGGACTCCGTTCGTCACATGGCCGACCGGCACCTCGTCCTCCGGCCAGCGCGGAAAGAGCGGCTGCAAAGATGCGCCGGCTCACCTGCCCGTGCAGGCGGCTCACCCCATTGACCGCCCCGCTTCCTCGTACCGCCAGGTAAGCCATGTTGAAGGGCTCAGAGGAATCGTTCGGGTTCTGGCGGCCAAGGGCCAGCAAATCGCGGAGCGAGATGCCGAGCCTGTTCTGGGCGTACCAACCGAGGTATTGCTCGATGAGGGCAGGAGGGAAACGGTCAAAACCGGCATCCACCGGCGTGTGGGTGGTAAAGAGGTTGCCCGCCCGCGTGACGGCCAGCGCCACCTCGAAGGGCTGCCCTGTCTCTTCCATAAAGCTTCGAGCCCGTTCCAGTACGGCGAAGGCCGCATGCCCTTCATTCAGATGGCAGACTTCCGGCTTGATGCCGAGGGCTCTAAGCAGGCGCCATCCGCCGATCCCGAGTACCATTTCTTGCTTGAGGCGCAACTCCGGCCCGCCCCCGTAAAGCTCGCTTGTGATCCCTCGATGAGCCGGGAAATTCGCCGCGTCATTGCTGTCGAGCAGGTACAGCTTCACCCTGCCGACCTGGACCTGCCAGGCACGCAGCCAGACCGAGTAACCGGGCAACTTGATTTCCAGCCGCAGCCACTCCCCGTTCGGTTCACGCAAAGGCGTGATCGGCAATTGACCGGGATCGTTGTATGGGAAAAGGGCCTGCTGTGCTCCGTCCTTGTCTATCACCTGGCGGAAATAGCCTTGCTGGTAGAGCAGTCCCACGCCGATCACCGGCACGCCCAGATCGCTTGCCGTTTTGAGCTGATCGCCGGCCACATTGCCAAGCCCGCCCGAATAGATGGGAAGCGCCTCACTCAACATGAACTCCATACTGAAATAGGCGACAGAGGTCAGCGGTGCCTGCGAATGATTTTGTTGAAACCACGCGGGTGACTCTGCCTCGTGACTCTTGGCTTGCACGAGGGCATCCACCTTCTTGCGGAAGGCGGGATCGGCTAACGCACGATGGAGCTGGTCCCGCGAGACCGTTTGCAGGACGACCCAGGGATTTTGAGTGAGCTCCCAGAGCGCGGGATCAAGCTGTCTCCACACTTCATCGGCAGAATGATTCCAGGACCAGCGCATATCCAGGGCCAGCTCAGCAAGGGAATCGAATCCCTCGACCTCCGTGGGGAAAAAATTGTGGTGCAGACTACTGACTCTCTTCGATTGATCCATGGGCCCATCCTCTGCTCTCCTTGATCCGCTCCCATGCCCACACTCAAGAGAAGCACAGCCGGCCTATCACGCCGATGTTCACGAGGGTCTTCCTTTAAGCCTGCGGTAACGCCGGATAAGTGTGTTGGTCGAACTGTCATGCCGGAGTGGAGGCTCCCCGACGCTTTCCAGCTCAGGTACGATGCGCCTTGCCAGCACCTTGCCCAGTTCGACGCCCCACTGGTCAAATGAATCAATGTGCCAGATCACTCCCTGCGTGAAGACGCTGTGCTCGTAGAGCGCAACCAGCTTGCCCGAGCGTCTCCGGTGTCAGCCGCTCTGCCAGAATGAATATTCGTCGGACGATTGCCTTCGCAGATGCGGTGCGGCACCAGCCAGTCCGGCGTGCCCTCGGCCCTGACCTGATCCTCCGTCTTGCCGAAGGCCAGTGCTTCAGTCTGGGCGAAGAGGTTTGCCATCAGCAGGTCATGATGATGGCCGAGCGGGTTCAGAGGTCTGGCAGAAACCGATGAAGTCGCACGGGATCAGCTTGGTGCCCTGGTGGATGAGCTGGTAGAACGAGTGCTGGCCGTTGGTGCCTGGTTCGCCCCAGTAAACGGGTCCCGTCTCAATAGTTGACGACCTGGCCGTCAAGCGTGACGCGCTTGCCGTTGCTCTCCATCGTCAACTGCTGGAGGTAGGCTGGAAACCTTTTGAGGTACTGGTCGTAAGGCAGGACCGCAACCGTTTGGGCACCGAAGAAGTTGTTGTACCAGACGGAAAGAAGCCCCATGATCACCGGCAGATTCCTGTTAAAGGGAGTGGTGCGGAAGTGCTCGTCCATCGCGCGGAAACCGGCAAGCATCGCACGGAAGTTTTCGGGACCGATGGCGATCATCGTCGAAAGACCGATGGCCGAATCCATCGAATAGCGACCGCCAACCCAGTCCCAGAACCCGAACATATTCTGCGGTGTCGATGCCGAACTTTGCCACCTCTTCGGCGTTGGTCGAGACGGCGACGAAGTGCCGGGCAACGGCTTCTTCCTGATGCAGAACTTTCAGCACCCAGGCACGCGCAGTATGGGCGTTGGTCATCGTCTCGAGAGTCGTGAAGGTCTTTGAAGAGACGATGAACAGTGTCTCTTCCGGGTCGAGGTCGCGTGTGGCCTCTTCGAAATCCGTGCCGTCCACGTTCGAGACGAACCGGAAGGTCATGTCACGCTTGCTGTAATGCTTCAGCGCTTCGTAAGCCATGACGGGCCCAAGATCCGAACCACCAATGCCAATGTTAATGATGTTCCGGATGCGTTTTCCGCTGTATCCCCGCCACTGGCCGCTCGCGAACCTGGTCCGAGAACGCGGCCATCCTGTCGAGGACCGCGTGCACCTCGGGCACGACATCGACCCCGTCGACCCGAATCTGCTCGCTCTTGGGCGCGCGCAGGGCAATATGAAGAACGGCCCGATTCTCCGTAACGTTGATCTTCTGGCCGCGGAACATGGCCTCGATGCGTTCACGCAGGCCGCACTCCTCGGCGAGATTGACGAGGAGCCGGATCGTCTCGTCTGTGATGCAATTCTTCGAGTAGTCGAGGTAGATGCCAGCGCCTTCGGCGGTCAGACGCTCGCCCCGCTGCGGATCGTCGGCAAAGAGCGACCGCAGATGCGCATTGCGTATCTTCTGGTAATGCTCCTCAAGGGCCTTCCATGCGGGCCGCTCCGTCAATGACTGCGGCTTCGGTGTTGCGTTCTTCGTCATCATCGTTTATCTCCTGGTTGCCCTTAGACCCTTAGAAATGCTGGTCTTCAACGACACCTGACTGGCTGACCCTCTTGAGACTGGAATTTCTCCCCCACGCGCTCGTCTGCCAATTGTCTGCAGGTGTGACCTTGGAAACCCAGGGCGGAACCGTCACACAGAAGTGGTTGGATAAGGAGTAGGCATAAGGTTCATACATCCGGCGCAGATCGTACAGCTTCCGATCGGCATCACTTCCCTCTCGAAGTCTCAGGCCGGCCTCCGTCAGGGTGGCCCGCAAAAAGGCTAACTCTGCCGGCGGAAGACGGTCGTGTCCTGGTTCGCAGGGAGGACTGTTAAAAACTGTGGAGAGGTTGACAACGGCATGCCGTGCCATCGCAAAAGTCAGTTCCGCCTGGCGTTGGCAGGCTCCTTCCAGACCAACGATAACGAGGGCGCACGTATCGAGAATCGTTGTGAGAGATGCAAGCCAAGATTGATTATCATGCTGAGAACGGAAGTAAGCAAGGACCGGATAGGATAGATGGGTCTCAAGAAATTCGGCCGACCAGCGCTCCCATTCGTGGAGAAGCTGCTGAAGGGCCTCCATCCCATGATCGTGGCTGTGACGGCGCAACATCTCGGTGGCAGTGGGGGGGGAACCTGAACGGGCATCCAGGAGTGAAATGTTCACCTCCCGCCGGGAAAAAGACTGATTGAGCGCAGGAAGATAGCCAATAACCAGCGCGAGAAAACCGAACCCTACCCCTGCTTCAAAGGCAATAAGGCCCCTCCCGAAAGGGGTATTAGGGGCGACATCGCCGAGTCCCAGGGTGAAGAAGGTCGTCCCGCTCAGATAAAGATAAGTGCTGAAGCTGGCCGTTCCATGCGGCGTATTGATTGCGGAGCCAGATGCCCAGTGGATGAGTGCAAAGCCGGTGACCAGTCCGCTAGCCCAAAAGATCAACAGCAGAAGCAACGAAAGGGGACCGTAAAAGCTGAGGTACGTTTCCTGCCGTTTGCCCGAGATATGGGAATGAACAAATCCTGACCAGAATCTCCATGTGGAACGATAGAAAAGACGGGTAAGGCGAACTCGACGGGTCACCCGGCGGGGTAAAACGATCGTTTCAAAGGTCTCCCAGAAAACAACGAGGATAAGAACCACTCCGGGAAGGACTGACAGAATTTTCATATCCCCTTCCATTAGGATGATCTAAAAACATTATCCAAAAAGGGTCAAGAAGGTCAATAAGGTGAACACTGTATTTTATCAACGATTATTCTGTAATTTTAAATGGTCCTTATCCGTGATTCGGGCATTAGACCATAGACGTCAGACATCGGACCCCTATCCCCAGATCACCGAGATGGATTTTGAGAGAAAATAATGTTAAGATGCTCGAAAGTTACGGCAGGAAACTGGAGTCTGGCGATCCCGAAAAATTCATTATTGAGAAGCTGTCGAGGAGAGATGCCCGAGAGGCCGAAGGGGCACGATTGGAAATCGTGTATTCCGCTAATAACGGGATCGAGGGTTCGACTCCCTCTCTCTCCGCCATTAGAGTTTTGAGTTCGGAGTCAGGGGTTCGGAGTTGTTAAGCCTCTGGTGGTTAAGGAATTCTCTTGAGTCTTTTGCTCCGAACTCCGAACTAATAACTCATAGAGGTACTTGATCTTGTTGATAGCCGGGTCCTGCGCAACAAATGGTTACAAACCCCGTCAGGTCCGGAAGGAAGCAGCGGTAGTAGCCCTCTTTGTGTGCCGCAGGGGTGCCTGGCTATCGACAAGTTACTAATACCTCAACCCTCATCGCCTCCAACCTCAAACAAGAGAAGAGATGTCCTATTTGGTTTTAGCCAGAAAGAAGAGACCCCAGGTCTTTGAGGACGTTGATTGGACAACGTCCCATCACTCAGACACTTCAGAATGCCATCTCGCAGAACAGGGTGGCTCATGCCTTTTTGTTCACAGGGCCGAGAGGGGTGGGCAAAACCTCTACCGCCCGCATTCTGGCCAAAGCCTTGAACTGCGAGAAAGGTCCTCAGATACAACCCCTGCAATCAATGTTCCGTATGCAAAGAGATCTCGGATGGAAACTCGATCGATGTGATCGAGATTGATGGGGCCTCCAACCGGGGGATCGATGAGGTCCGGGAACTGAGGGAAAACGTACGATACACTCCTGCCAAGAGCCGGTATAAAATTTTTATCATCGATGAAGTTCACATGTTGACTCTCCCTGCCTTTAACGCCCTGTTAAAGACCCTGGAAGAGCCTCCTCCTCACATCGTCTTTATCTTTGCGACCACAGAACCCCATAAAATTCCGGCCACGATCCTTTCCCGGTGCCAGCGATACGATTTTAAAAGAATTCCCTTGGCCGAGATCGTTCAGCACCTGAGACGAATCGTTGACGAGGAGAAGATCGAGATCAGCCAGCGGGGACTCTCCCTCATTGCCCGCGAATCCGAGGGAAGCATGAGGGATGCCCAGAGCCTTCTCGATCGCTTGATCTCTTATGGAGGGAATCAAGATCCGGGATGAGGAGATCACGGAAGTCCTCGGCCTGATCGACCAGAAAATTCTCTCGGACACGATCGAAGCCATTGCGGAACGTGATGCGGGCCGATGTCTTGAGATCGTCGAGCAGATCTATCAGTTTGGTTACGATATTCAGCACTTCTGCCAGGAACTCCTCCAGTATCTCCGCAATCTCATCCTGCTGAAGGTGAGTTCCCATCCGGAACCTCTTCTGGAATTGCCCGGAGGAGGAGATCGACCCTTGAAGAAAGCAGGCTGAAAAGTTTCGATTTGACCAATTGAACCAGCTCTTCGGCCTTCTTCTGAAAGGAGAGGAGGAGGTTGCCCAATCGACCTTTCCACGGACCATGCTGGAGATGACGCTCATCCGGATGGCCATGCTCCAGTCCGTTCTTCCCATCGATGAGATCATCAAGAAATTGGAGGAACTGGAAAAGGCCCATCCCTCGGAAAAAAAGGAACCTGACGGAGGACCTCCCTTCAGAGAGAGTGATAAAGCCAAACCTTCAACAGAAAGTGAAGGAGAGGGAAGAGGAACTTCATGGCAACAAAGCGACAGGGGAAGGAAAGAGCTCTGTTGAAAAACACTCCGTCGATCGGGAGGAAAAATTGGAACCTCTCCTAAGCCAGAGAAGGCGGATTCAGAAGAGAGAGGCCCTTGATGAGGGCCAGCAAGAGGGAAAGGAAGAGATTTGGAGGGGATTGGTCGATTTTGTCCGGGCCAGAAAGTCCTGTGCTGGGATCCTTTTTGGCCATGGGAGGTCTGATTCATCTCAGCGATGAACAGGATCGAGATCGGGTTTGAAAAGGATTCTTTTCACTACGAGACGATGATCGAAAGAGAGAACCGAAGCCAGCTCGAGGAACTCTGCCGTGATTTTCTCAAGAAGGAGGTAAAGGTCTTCATCTCTTCCTTCGAAGGGGAAGGGGGAGCCAAGGGCAAGGATGAACCTCCGGAAAGAAGGGAAACATGCTCCGTGGAGAGAAAGGGAGTCCTCAGAGAAAGAGATGAGGGAAAACCCTCTCATTCAAGAGGCCCTCCGTCTCTTTGATGGAAGGATTGTAAAAGGGTGAAAGGAGAGAACGATGTCAAGAGGTTTGGGTAACATGCTGAAGCAGGCCCAGGAGATGCATTCGAAGATCTCTCAGCTCCAGGAAGAGATGGCTGAGAAGAGAGTCGAGACCAGTTCCGGAGGAGGGATGGTGAGTGTCGTGATGAATGGCAAGCAGGAGATCCTCTCGATCCGGATCGATCCGGAGGTGGTCAACCGGGAAGATGTGGAGATGCTCCAGGATCTGATCCGGGCGGCGGTGAACGAAGCCATCCGAAAATCCCAGGAGATGGTGACCGAGGAGATGAAAAAGATCACCGGAGGGTTGAGCATTCCGGGTCTGTTTTGAGGGAAGATGATGAAAACGACGCCGCATGCGAAACCCATCGATCATTTGATTGAGGCCCTGGCAAGGTTTCCGGGGATCGGCAAAAAGACAGCTTCCCGCCTCGCCTTTCATATCCTGAGGAGCAGTCTCTCCGAGGCTCAGGAACTGGCACAGGCGATCCTGGATGTGAAGGAAAAGATTCACCTCTGCTCCCTCTGTTTCAATCTGACCGATGAGGATCCCTGCTGGGTCTGCCGGGACGATCATCGGACCAAGGAGGTCCTCTGTGTCGTGGAGGGTCCGAATGACCTCATCGCCATTGAGAACACCGTGGAATTTAAGGGAAGGTACCATGTGCTGCACGGAACGCTCTCTCCCTTAGATGGAATCGGTCCAGAGGAACATCAAGGTGAAGGAGTTGATGGATCGGCTGAAGACGAGAGAGGATCATCGAGGTGATCCTGGCCACCAACCCCACGGTCGAAGGAGGGGCAACAGCCCTTTACCTCACGGATCTTATCAAACCCTCTCGGAGTAAAGGTGACCCGGATTGCCTATGGGATCCCGATGGGCGGAGAGATCGAGTATGCAGATGCAATGACGCTTTCAAAGGCCCTGGAAGGACGCAGGGAAATTTAACAATCTGTGGCCCCTCAGTTATGGGTGCAATTGACAAAGTGGTCTCCCCTCCAAAACTCTTAATAAGCGGACCATTAGAGGGGGGATAACCGACAGGTTTAGTGCTTAAGAGAACTGCTTCAAGGGTATCCATCTCCTCTGCTCAGTCGCTGCAAAGGTAACGTTTAAGTTTTCTCCGGAGAGACCACTTCGGCCCTGAGAATTTGGATCATCCGGCCGTAACTGAGGCATTACAACGATCTTATTTATTGCCTTGACACATTTGGAGATAAATGTTAACGTTAACGCCGTTTGAATATTGTTATAAATTAATCGAATATATTATATACTATATTATGTATAACTATTGAGGAGAATTAGATGATTGAAATTCGGTTTCATGGAAGAGGCGGCCAAGGGCTGTGACCTCAGCAGAAATTTGGCACTGGCAGCTATTGGAGAAGGGAATTATGCCCAGGCTTTTCCCAGTTTTGGACCGGAAAGGCGAGGGGCCCCTGTCGTGGCTTTCTGCCGGATCAGCGATCAACCGATCAGGATCAGGGCAAATATCTATGAGCCGGATCTTGTGGTTGTTCTGGATTCTTCTCTGCTGAAAATCGTCAATGTTGCTGCAGGATTGAAACCCAACGGGATTCTGGTCACCAATACCAAAGAGGCCCCCGAGAAGGTGAAAGAGGATCTGAAGCTCAAAAACAAGCTCGCTGCAGTGGATGCAACCAAGATTGCCATGGAGGTTCTTGGCCTCCCCATTACCAATACAACCATGCTGGGGTCTCTGATCAAGGCCGGAAATCGTCAAGAAGGATCCTTTCTTCATCCCCTGCAGGAGCGATTTGGACGAATCGCCGCAAAGAATATCGCTGCCTTTGAACGGGCCTATCAGGATACCATCCTCATTCAATAGCAAATTTATTCAATAAGAGGTGAAGGTATGACAAAACCTGAATCAGAATGGACATGGAAGGAACTGCCAGTAGGAAATGTGGTCTTGGAACCTGGCAATGCCAGTCAGTATCGGACCGGCGACTGGAAGACCCTCATGCCCGTTCTCGCAAAGGAACGATGCATCCATTGCGGACTGTGCTATATCTTCTGCCCGGATATGGCCTATACCCTGAATGCAGGAGGGCTATTTCATCGCAGATCTTTTTTACTGCAAGGGTTGCGGCATCTGTGCAAAGGAATGCCCCACCGGAGCCATCACGATGGTGAGGAGGAGAAATAATGGGAAAACGGGTTGGAATGGAGGTATCGATCGCTGCCGCCGAGGCGGTCAAACAGGCCAATGTGGATGTGATCTCCGCCTATCCCATTACCCCGCAGACACATATTGTTGAACATCTTTCCGAGCTGGTGGCCAATGGAGATCTGGATGCGGAGTTCATTCCGCGTGGAGTCGGAGCACTCCGCATTGAGCGTCTGTGTCGGGAGCGAGGCGGCCGGGGCGAGGTCCTTTACCTGCACCAGTTCCCAGGGGCTGGCCCTGATGAGCGAGATCATCTATATCGCCTCCGGCCTGAGGCTGCCCATCGTCATGATCCTTGCGAACCGGACCCTTTCCGCTCCCCTCAGCATCTGGAATGACCATAGCGATGTGATGTCGATTCGGGACTGCGGATGGATCCAGGTCTTCACGGAGAACGGCCAGGAGGTCTATGACCATGTCTTTTATGCCTATCGGCTGGCCGAGGACAGAGATGTCCTTCTTCCTGTCATCATCAATGTGGATGGGTTTATCCTGAGCCATGTGATCGAGCCCATCGAGTTGCTCGATCAGGAGAAGATCGATCAGTTTCTGCCTCCCTACAAACCTCTTTACCGTCTCCATCCGGATCAGCCCGTGACCATGGGCGCCTTTGCCCTGCCGAGCATCTTTGCGGAGACGAAGAAGGCGCAGGAGGTGGCCCTTCGAGCCTCCATGCCTAAGATTCTGGAGACATGGAAGGCGTTTGGAGATCTGACGGGGCGATACTACAACCCCATTGAGACCTACCAAGCCGAGGATGCGGAGACCCTGCTGGTCACCATGGGAAGTTTTGGAGAGACCGCCTCTGTGGCGGTCGATCATGATGAGGGAAGAGGGAAGATCCGTCGGGTTGATGAAGATCCGACTGTGGCGGCCTTTCCCTTTCGATGTCTTCAAGAAGGCCGTCCTGGGAGCAAAGAACTGGTGGTGATCGACCGGGCCATCTCCGTTGGTGGTCCCGGAGGGCCGGTGGCTTCAGAGGTGAAGGCAGCCCTCTATGGGGAAGAGCAGCAGACCCTCGATCTATAACTTTGTGGCAGGGATCTCAGGGAGGGATGTGGCCCCCTCCGATTTCATCAAGATGGTCGATAAGGCCGAGATTGAGATCGAGGAAGGCAAAAAGGATGGCTATGAAATTTACGGGGTGAGAGAATGACTGAGAACTTAAATGTCTTTGCTGTTCAGGACATTGACTCAAAGGGAATATTTTGCGCCGGGCCATCGGGCCTGCCAGGGATGTGCGGAGGCACTGGCCGTCCGGCTGGTGGCCAAGGCCTTGGGCAGAAATGTGATCGTTGCTGCAGCCACGGGATGCATGGAGATCGTTTCTTCTCCCCTTCCCTTTTACCTCGTGGAGGGTTCCCTGGTTTCATGTGGCCTTTGAGAATGCGGCAGCCGTGGCCTCGGGGATCGAAGCAGGGTTGAAGGCCCTGATGAGAAAGGGCAGGATTCCATACAAGAAGATCGTGACCATCGGAATGGCGGGAGATGGAGGAACTGCAGACATCGGGCTTCAGGCCCTCTCCGGCGCCCTGGAACGGGGCCACGACATGATCTATATCTGCACCGACAATGAAGCCTATATGAATACGGGGATCCAGCGATCCTCTTCCACGCCTTTCGGGGCATCGACCACCACCTCTCCGGCGGGAAAGGTGAAGATCGGGACAGATCACCTGGAAGAAGAATATGCCGGCCATTGCAGCGGCCCATAATATCCCTTATGTGGCGACGGCCTGTCCCAGTTATCCCATCGACCTCGTTCAGAAGGTCAAGAAAGCGGCTGAGATCGAAGGCCCTGCCTATCTTCATATCCTTTCGGTCTGTCCGACCGGCTGGAGGTCTGCGCCCGAGCTTTCGATCAAGCTGGGACGGCTGGCCGCCGAAACAGGGGTTTTTCCCCTCTATGAAATTGAGGACGGGAAATATCGACTGAATATCGATTTTCCCGCAACTGAGGCCCCTTAAAGAATACACTCAGCTTCAGGGACGATTCCGGCACCTCACCGATGAGATGATTCAGCAGATTGAAAAACGTATTCATCAGGAATATGAACAATTGAGAGAGAAGGCGAGAAAAGGAGTTTAAGATGAATCCATCAGAGATCGATGCCATTATCGAACGATATGAAGGAAAAGAGTCTGCCATCCTGGCCATCCTTCAGGATATTCAGGCCAAAGAGAAGTACCTTCCCAAGGAGGCGCTCGAACATGTGGGCAGACAGCTTCACATCCCCCTCAATAAGATCTACCGGATCGCCACTTTTTACCGGGCCTTCAGCCTGACGCCCCGGGGACGCCATGAGATCCATGTCTGTCTTGGGACGGCCTGCCATGTCCGGGGGGCCCAGAGGATCGTCGATCAGATCACCATGGAGCTGGGTATCCGTCCTGGAGAGACGACGAAGGATCGAAACTTTACGCTGGAAACGGTGAACTGCCTGGGGGTTTGCGCCTCGGGTCCCATTATGGCGATCGATGGGGAATATTTTGGAAGGATGAGTTCGATCAAGGTTGCGGGGGTTCTTAAGAAATTCCGGCCAGGATCAATCGGATAAGAAGGAGGGTTCGAATGGGAAGGATTGATTCTCCTCAAGCATTGGAACAGTTTCGAAACGAGATCCTCAGCAAGAGAGATCCCAATCAGCCCTGGATCACCGTTTGCACGGGAACAGGATGCCATGCCTCCGGATGTCATCAGGTGGTTGATGCCTTTAAGAAGGTCCTCTCCGATCATCCGGAAGGCAACGCGGGTCAATCTCCGGATGACGGGTTGCCATGGGTTCTGTGAAAAAGGCCCTTGGTGGTCATTCATCCTCAGAAGATCCTCTATCAGAGGGTTAAGCCCGAGAATGCCCAGGAGATCTTTCAGGAGACGATCCTGAAGGGAAAGATCATCGAATCCCTTCTTTACGTCCATCCCGAGACGGGTGAGAAGATCACCCACGAAGAGGATGTCCCTTTTTACAAAAGACAGATGCGGATCATCTTTGGAAACAATGGCAGCATCGATCCGACCCCCATCGAAGACTATATCGCAGTGGGAGGGTATCGGGCCTTGCCCAAGGCCCTGCTTTCCATGAGCCCTGAAGCCATCATCAAGGAGGTGAAGGAGGCCAATCTGCGAGGACGGGGAGGCGGAGGATTTCCTGCAGGGGTCAAATGGGAGTCCTGTCGAAAAGCCCAGGGGACATCAAGTATGTCATCTGCAATGCGGATGAGGGGGACCCCGGGGCCTACATGGATCGAAGCCTTTTGGAGGGAAATCCTCACAGCGTACTGGAAGGCATGATCATCGGGGCCTTTGCCATTGGGGCCCATGAGGGCTATGTCTATGTTCGGAACGAATATCCCCTGGCCGTCATCAATATTGGGATTGCCATTCAACAGGCCAGAGAACTGGGACTCCTTGGAAAGAACATCCTTGGGTCCGGGTTCGATTTTGATGTCAAGATCAGTCGAGGGGGTGGCGCCTTTGTCTGCGGAGAATCGTCGGCACTGGTGGCCTCTGTCGCCGGAGATGTGGGAGAACCCAGGGCCAAGCACATCCATCTCGTGGAGAGCGGCCTCTGGGATAGACCGACCAATCTGAACAACGTGGAAACCTGGGCCAATGTGCCGGTGATCATTCTCAACGGAGCGAAGTGGTATGCCGGGATCGGCACGGAGGGAAGTAAGGGAACGAAGATCTTCTCCCTCGTCGGCAAGGTCAATAACACCGGCCTCGTTGAAGTCCCTATGGGAATCACCCTGCGAGAGATCGTTTATGATATCGGAGGCGGGATTCCCGGAGGGAAGAAATTTAAGGCCGTTCAGACCGGAGGGCCTTCGGGCGGTTGTATTCCCGAATCGCTGATCGATCTGCCTGTCGATTTTGACCGGCTCACAGAGGCAGGATCCATGATGGGCTCCGGCGGGATGATCGTCATGGATGAATCGACCTGCATGGTCGATGTGGCCAAATACTTCATGAACTTTCTAAAGGATGAGTCCTGCGGAAAATGTACCTCCTGCCGGGAGGGAACGAAGCGGATGCATGAGATCCTGACCGATATCTCCGAGGGACGGGGGACGATCGACCAGATCGATCTCCTGGAAGAACTCGGCTGGGCAACGGCAGAGGCCTCTCTGTGCCAGCTGGGAGGGACCGCCCCGAACCCCGTCCTTTCCACGCTTCGTTATTTTGAAAACGAATATGAAGAACATATCCTGAATAAACGTTGCCCCGCGAAGGTCTGCCGTCCTCTGCTGAAGTACCGGGTCCTTTCCGATATCTGCAAGAGGTGTGGTGCTTGTGCAAAGGCCTGTCCATCAGAAGCAATCAGCGGTCAGAGAAAGACAAAGAAGGTGGAAGGTATTCCTTTTAAGATTGACTCTGAAAAATGTATCAAGTGTGGGATGTGTTTCGAGAGCTGCAAATTCGACGCAATTGAAGTACTATAGGACAGTCCTAAAGGATTGACAAGACCGTTATCAGGGGATAAAGAATCAGGACGGAGAAGAGTATAGGTGATCAGAGGTTGGGCCGTTGGTCTGATGTCCCGGTAGCCCGATAGCCACAACCTGATAGGCTGATCATCTGGTTACGCTAAGAATCGGAGTAGGAGGAAAACTTAATGATCCCCTTTTCAATTGATGGCCGACCTGTCGAAGGAAAAGAAGGCAGTAATATTTTGCAAGTGGCTCTGGATGCCGGCATTGAAATTCCCAACCTCTGTCATAATGAATCGGTGAAGCCCTACGGTGCCTGTCGCCTCTGCCTGGTGGAGGTCGTGAAAAACGGGAAATCCCGGATGACCGGCTCCTGCACCTACCCGGTGCAACCGGACATTGAGATCCATACAAAAACAGAAAAGGTCCTTGCGGGCCCGCCGGATGATGATCGAACTCATCCTGGCCATGTGTCCCGGGGATAAACGAATTCAAGAGATGGCGAAAGAGATGGGCGTCCAGGAGGTTCGCTTCAAGAAAGGGGATAAGGACTGCATCCTCTGCGGGCTCTGCGCAAGGGTCTGTGACGAAGTGGTGGGAGCCCACGCCATTCAGTTTGCTTCTCGGGGTGACCAAAGAGAGATGATCCCTCCCTTTGCAGGAGAGGCAATGGACTGCATCGCCTGCGGCGCCTGCGTGGTGGTTTGTCCGGTCGATGTGATTGGAATGGAGGAAAAAGGGGATGAGCGGACGATCATCCGCTGGAAGCGGACGCTCAAGATGAAGAAATGCAAAGCCTGCGGCAACTTTTTCGCCCCCTGGTTTCAGGTCGAAAAATTTAGGGAAAAGGCCAATCTCCCTAAAGACTATTTCGATAAGTGCTATACCTGCCGAAGTTGAAATCCTCTCCTGGTTGAATTATATTTGTTTAGATCTTTGAATGAGGGAGGTGATGGGCATGACGCTGGTGAAATGGGAGCCTTTCCGGGATCTGATCACCATGCAGGAACGTATGACCCGTCTCTTTGATGAGACCCTTTCCCGTATTTGGAAAGAGGAGGGGCTGCAGAGAGGGGTCTGGTCTCCTCCAGTCGATGTCGTGGACCGGGGACAGGAGATCCTCATCAAGATGGATTTACCGGAGATGAGCCAGAGTGAAATCGATATCAAGGTGGAAGAGAATGCGCTGATCGTTAAAGGAGAAAGGAAATTCATCAAAGAGACCCCAGAGGAACATTACATCCAGATCGAGAGGCCCTACGGGGGGTTTCATCGGCAGTTCACCCTTCCGAAACGAATCGATCAGGATAAGATCAAAGCCAGCTACAAGGATGGAGTTCTCTACCTCGTCCTTCCAAAAAAGGAAGAAATCCATCCAAAACAGGTCTCGATCGAAGTGAAATAATTTGATACGTGCCCGATGATTTAAGGGGCCCCGGTGAGGGAGCCCCTTTTTTATTTTGTGGGCACTTTTTCCCAGTCAGCTAAAAACTTATCAATGCCGATATCGGTGAGCGGATGATGAACCAACTGCTCAATCACTTTGTAAGGGATCGTGGCAATATCAGCGCCGATGAGCGCTGCCTCCAATACATGGATCGGGTTCCGGATGCTTGCGACGATGACTTCGGAGTCAAAGGCATAGTTATCGAAAATGGTCACAATCTGTTCGATCAGATCCATTCCGGTCTGGGAGATATCGTCGAGCCTTCCAATGAAGGGACTGACATAGGCCGTTCCGGCCTTGGCCGCAAGAAGGGCCTGAGTGGGGGAGAAAACGAGGGTGGTATTCGTCTTGATCCCTTCTCCAACCAGGGTCCTGATCGCCTTCAATCCCTCTATCGTCATGGGAATCTTGATGACCACATTGTCTCCGATTTTCGCAAGGTTTCGGCCTTCTTCGATCATTCCTTCTGCCTTGAGGCTCACCACCTCAAGACTGACCGGTCGCCCTTCAATGATCTGGAAAATCTCGTGGATCAGGGAGTGGAAATCCCTGTTCTCCTTGGCGATCAGAGAAGGATTAGTGGTCACCCCATCCACCAACCCCATTTCGCAGGCCTTTCGAATCTCAGTCGGATTTGCCGTATCGATAAAAAATTTCATCTTTTCCTCCGGAAACAAAAAAATGAGGTGGCAGAATGACCTTCTCTGCCACCTTCATCGAAATCTCCTCGATTGAACGGGTGAGTTCCCTGACCTACGGGATAATCTTGAATTCCACCCTCCTGTTTTTCGCGCGACCTTCTTTGGTCTTGTTATCGGCTATTGGTTTTGAACTTCCATAGCCCTTGGTAGTCATCCGATCAGCTGAGATGTTGAATTTATCCTGGAGATATTGCTTGGCGCTGTGAGCCCTTTTCTCCGAGATCTTCTGATTGGCCTTTGCTGAACCGGTTGAATCGGTATGACCCCCAACCTCCACCTTTATTTTCGGGTTGTCCTTGAGCAGCATCCCGTTTCGATCCAGTCCCTTGGCAGCCCCAGGGTTGATGTTTGTTTTATTCTGGTCAAAATAGATCGTTTCAAACTGGGGTTGTACACTTGGTGCAGGCGCCGGTACTGGCGTCGGTGCTGGTGCAGGTGCTGGTGCTGGTGCAGGTGCTGGTGTAGGCGCAGGTGCAGGTGCAGGTGCAGGCGCCGGAGCCGGAGCTGGAGCGGGCGCAGGTGCCGGTGCCGGTGGTACCTGGCAAATCTTGATTGCCTCTAAAGACTTTTCTCTTGTAACCGTAATCCCCAATTTGAGATGGCTCGGACGTATTCGTCTTTTTCTGCAACCTCCTGGTCAGCCAAGGCCATATAGGCTTCCGCGGTTGCATATTGACAGGGCGCACATTGTTTCGCACCCGCAAGCGTAGCCTTCTGGAAGGCATCTTTGGCCTCATTGTATGCCATCATTGATTCTTTACTGATTCCGCATCCTGAGAGAACCATTGCTCCCAGGAAGAGAATCAACATCCATCTGGTTTTCATATTCATGTTTCACCCCCTTCCGGTTTTAATGGGCTATTTCTTCTTGATTTCAGTGAGACCCGCTTCCGCAGCAGATTTGGAACGGGTGGCAAATCCTTTGGCCATTTTGAAATCGTTCTCATCAAATTCCATTTTGGAGATCTCCAGAAATTTCTCGGCGCTGCAGTACTCATACGGAACTTTCGTCAGCTCCTCCCGCAGTCTTTAGTTCCATGAGCACACTTGCAGCGTTCTTCATCTCTTTCTTTGCGGAAAAATAGTAACATCCAGAGAGAGAAAGGGAGAAGAAAACCAAGACGAGTAGAAAACAAAACCCCCTTTTGCTCATAGATTCACCCCCTTTCGTTTTTTTTAGCTCCCTTTGATTAGCCTATCTATACCTAATCCATAACGCTTTGTCAAATTTTTTTTATAAACAACAGCAAATTTACGAGATGATGTATAAGAAGTATATAGGGTGAATACAGTATTTTTTTTAAATGATCATGTATTTTTCATTTCAACAAAGACTCGGGAATACTCCTTTAATATCGATTTCAGGTCATTGAAACTTAGAAGTTCCTATTTGAAAGATTGGAGTATCAAGGGCTTTATATGGATTTTCTTTTTCGCCGAGGACAGGATGGTTTGACATGCCGCTTCATTTACGGAAAGCGGAAACTCATTAAGGGTTCTCCTAGCCTGAAAGGAGTTGCCCCTGGCTACCCGATGAAGAACTTAGCTCAAGGTAGTTCAGGCGAGGGAAGTCTTTCCACGCCTTGATCCTCATTGAGTTGGCAAAGAAGCTCCTGAATCGTCTTCTTGAAAAATGGATGAACAAGATCAGGATCAATCTCAGCGAGAGGGATGAGGACAAACTGACGTTCATGAAGGTGCGGGTGTGGGAGCACAAGCTCTCCCGATTGAATCTGTTCTCGATCATAGAAGAGGAGGTCGAGATCGATCGCGCGGGGGCCCCATCGAAAGGTCTCCTGCCGGCCAAGACAAGATTCAATGGCTCTTAAAGACCGAAGGAGTCCATGGGCCTCCAGGTGTGTCTCAATCTTGATCACGCCATTGATGAACCAATCCTGGGTCGTGTAACCAAGGGGTTGCGTCTTATAGAAGGAAGATCGGGCTAAGAGTTTGTGGCGGTCGACTTTCAGGATTTCCGCGATGGCCTTCTGGCACTGGAGGAGTTTGTTCCCGATATTCGAACCCATCGCGATGTAGGCGATATGTTTCATCCTGACGCAGGGGCTGTCGTATTCGATATATCACTTCTTATCCGAAATCTCGTCAGTCTTTTTGGGTGTGACATCGATCTCCTCTGATTCCTTTGTCGCCTTCTTGAAGTTTCGGATCCCCTTTCCAATTCCCTCCCCGATCTGGGGAAGCTTATTGGCGCCGAAAATGACCAGCACGATGACGAGGATGACCAACAACTCCGGCATGCCTATTCCAAACATTTTATCCTCCTTATAAATTGATCGCTCCGCTTCAGGAGCGCTTTGCTTGAGGCATCAGGTTCTTTAGCCACTGCCTCTTTCCTTCAACCTCAAGGCCCATTCGGTGGGCCACTCCTTCATCGTCTTTTTATTTTTCAGGCGGATGGCGGAAGTGCATGGGAATCGAACCCACCACGGACATCGTCTGCCCGCCACTGGATTTGAAGTCCAGGAGGACCACCAGGACCTGTCCACTTCCAGCTAAAAGGCTAATCGATTTTCCCTTTAAAGTCAATCTGTTTCAATGTTCTTAATCTTGGTAGGCACTGGGAAAATTGTCACTCTAACTATTTTCTAACTATTTTTCCTTCCAAGGGCTTCTAAGGCCTCTTTTGTGGAATCGACCTGAAGGGCGATGATGGCCTGAATGGTTTAAGAGCGCTGGCAAGGATCGTGGCCTATCTTGCGAGAGCTATTTCAGGGTGCATGGTGAAGGATGTGGCTCTGGCATTTTCGGCGGAGTCCGATGGTGATGACCCAGGCGAGTATTAGAATTGAAGGAGAGATGGGCAAGGACAAGGACCTCAAAGAAATAATCGAGAAATTGAAAATGGATTTAATTAAGAAAACAAAGAAGAAAAACTCTATTACGATTGCCTGCCTGACCCCAAGCTTTGACCCCGTGAGATGCTTCACATCCTTCACCCTGAGACGGAGAGATCACCGACCCTTAACCCGTTGTTAATCCTCATGGTAAACAGGAGAAGGTCTCTCGGATTGTCGGAGAGGAGTTTTTTTATAGCCTGAACATCCTCCAATCTCCTAATGGGATCAACATGGGTATTGTCCCCTTTCTAGGGGTGGTTAGGATTTCGGATCTTCGCCTCAACTTTGACCTCGTTTTCCTGCCTGATCTCGTTTTCCATTGGCGTACCTCCTTCTGTTGAAGTATGATTAATATTATGAACAATAAGTTTAGTATATTAAACTTAAGATTCAAAGTCAAGAAAAATTTCGGTTTTCAAAATAAATTGTCTAATGGTGTAGAATACTTGGAGGATTTTGAGGGAATGGAATATTAACTTTTAACTAAAACTTAAGATTAACAGAAAAGCTAAAATTGGCTGAAGGAAAGAGATTTCAAATTTGTATAGCACCTTGTGTTCTAATAGATTGAGAGTGATATAAAATACCCTGGGACGCCGGGGTAAATGGAAAGAGTGAATCTGTATTGCACCTGATGCCTAAGAGCATGGTTTGTAGATTAGATCCTCTTTCCATTGCTTTGTTCAGTAACTCGTACGGTATCATAAACCGTCCCGAATGGGAATGAGTTTGTACTTGCAAGGTTGATTCGAACAGAGCATTTACTGATCGGACGTCTCTCATGATTGAAAGGAGGAAGTCCTATGTCAGCACCTGTCCTTGGGATCGACATCGCCAAACAGAGGGTTGAGGTGGCATTGCTTGTCGATGGTAAGGTCAAGAACAAATCATTCAAGAACACAACGGAAGGTTTTGAGGCTCTGGCTCTTTGGCTCAGAAAATTGGGGATTCCGCAGGTTCAGGCCTGTCTGGAAGCGACCGGCAATTATGGGGAAGATTTGGCCATCTATCTCCATGAAGCCGGTCACTCCGTCAGTATTGTCAATCCCGCCCGGATCAAAGGATTTGCCCAGAGTGAATTGATCCGTACTAAGACAGACAAGATTGATGCGGGCATTATTGCCCGTTTTTGTCTGGCCATGAAACCAGAAGCCTGGATTCCACCTTCACCGGAAGTCAGGTTCCTACGAGCTTTGGTCAGACGGGCCGATAGCCTGATCGACATGCTTACTCAAGAAAAGAATCGGCTCGGTACGGCACATGAATCGGTCATCCCTTTGATTAAAGAACATATGGGCTATCTTAACAAGGAAATCAAAAAAGTCAGGGATCAGATTGCTGATCTGATTGAC
>CAWEAV010000026.1:0-44024 GCA_963806715.1 uncultured delta proteobacterium | reverse complement strand
TTCGTGCTACTCATGACCGCTGGGCCGAAGAAACTTGCGGTGGCGGAGCAGAAGCCCAATAAACCCATTGTTCAGAGAAGGCACCCTTGATGCGTCGGCTATGTTTAAGCGCCCGAACCGGATCCCGAAGCTCGGTCGAAGGATGTTTCGCAATGACTTGATCCTGGTAATAAACCCTCCAGGACCCATTGAGGAGTTGTCGGACTTCGAGTTGGGCCTTGGCATAGGAGCGTCGGTGAGGACCGGGAGGCAGATCCAGAATCAGACCTCCAATCCGAACGCTGTTATCATTGCCCACGACCGAGCGATAGCGGAAGCTAATCATTCGATCCAGATCGAGTTCTGGGGGGACCTTGCGCCAGGCTTTTTCGGATTCTTGGGGGCAGATCGCAAAACGACGATTAAACCTCGGGATAAAGATTTTGAGGAAGCAATTCGCCGCTTCAAGGGTCTGAACCCTTTGGAGGCTCAGTTCAGCGATAAGGCGGTCCTGCAAGGTCCCAAAGAGCCTTTCAATTCGCCCTTTGGCCTGCGGAGACAGCGCCGCGATGGACTCAATGCCCAAGGCCTGCAACGCCAAGCCCACCTGAGTCGGCTCCTGACGACCGGCCAACTGTTCTTCCAAGCTCCAATGCGAATCGTTTCGATGAAGCGCCCCATGACGATCGTGGTACATTACCAAAGGAATCCCGTAGCGCTTGACCAGCTCTCGAAGAAGCCATAGATACCCTGAACTTCCTTCAAAAGGAAAAAACCGGGCCGCCAGCAGTTTGCCCGTGGCATCATCCATTGCGGCCATTAAACAACAGGGGGGATGATCTGGACCCAACCAGTGATGGGGACTCCCATCCCAAAGCACCATCGCCCCTTCCTGAGCCTTTCGCTCCCGCCGCTTGCGATGTCTGGGTGCTCGACGACGGCGCTTCGGTTCTATCCCTGCCCTACGCCTTAACTGCCTCACCGTCTCTCGGCTCAACTCGATCTGTCGGTCCTCGGATAACTTCTCCGTAAAATGCATATCATTAAAATCCCCATAAACCTCTTTGGAGAACTCGAGAACTTTCTGACGGAGAGGCTCCGCCGTTCGGTTCCATGGAGCGCGCCCCGTGTTTCCATGGATGATTCCTTTCACTCCTTTGACTCGAAGCGCTCCTCGAATTCGTTTGGCCTGCCGGTAGGACACACCTATTTTCTTCGCTGCCTCCCCCAAGGTGATCTTTCCTCCCTCCACCAAACCCATCACATGCCACCTCTGTAGCTGCCTCTGACTCATCAGTATCTTTTCCCCTTCCATAGGGGACATTTTAGCTTGGCAGTTAGAGGGGACGCTTTCCCTTTGCTAACACACATTGGCACTTTAGCCTTGACACATAACTCCCTTTGCCATATACTCAATTCACTCAAGAGCGATTTTTGTCGTGATTTGGAAGCCCTGAAAATAGCCCACAATTTTGTGATCCTTTGCAGCAGTTCGAATTATTTTGGCATTCCCAAGGACATTTACAAAACAGCAAAGCTAAGAATGCACTCGAAAGTGCAACAACTTATTAGGCCATCAGGTGATAAGGGAGCGAATCAGCCATGTATGAAGGTATGATAGCCGAGACGGTAGGTTTTAAGGGGCACAATGGAGATGCGATTGAGGGGTATCTTGCGCGTCCGCTGGGCGCAGGGCCTTTCCCGGGCGTCATTGTCATTCATCACCTCCCAGGCTGGGATGAAGCCATGAAGGAAATGACAAGGAAACTGGCCTATCACGGGTATGGTGCCTTTTCGCCCCATCTCCACCATCGGGAGGGGCCGGGCAGTGCCGAGGAGATCTCCGCAAAGGTTCGCGCTGCTGGCATGGTACCCGACGAACGCTGTATCGGCGACATCGATGCGGCTATAAGGTACCTGGAGACGCAGCCGTACTACAGGGGTAAAGTCGGCGTCATCGGTTTTTGTTCCGGTGGCCGGCAAGCCTACCTCGTGGCTTGCAACATCAAGCGGATCGATGCTGCGGTAGATTGCTACGGGGGGAAGGTAGTTGCCAAAGCCGAGGACCTTACGCCGCGCCAACCGGTGGCTCCTATTGATATGACGAAGAATCTCGCCTGCCCCCTACTGGGCCTGTTTGGGGCGGAAGATACCTCACCTTCCCCTCAGGATGTCGCGCGCATGGAGGAAGAGCTCAAACACTTTAACAAGACATACGAGTTCCACACCTACGAAAATGCCGGTCACGCTTTTTTTTCGGTTGACCGGCCGAGCTACCGGGTACATGCTGCTGTGGATGGCTGGCAGAAGGTATTGACATGGTTTGAAAAATATATAAAATCCCCTTGAAAACAGAATTAACAACCATCCGTAAAGCGGATGGCTCGTGTCGTCTCCCACTGAAAAGTTCTGATTCCCCTCCCAAAAGTGATCTCAGATCTCGGGGCTGACGTATTGTTATGTTGCAGGCGTTTGCCGAGTTTCAGTTTCTGCTATCTTTGTTGCGTTTTGCAAGTCCGAAAAAGCTATGATTTGAAGATCAAATAGAGACATTTCCTTATTTTTTTAGGGATTTACTTTTGGTAAGATATGTTCATCCTTAGAACCTGATACCACCGAAATCTGGGACCGTTGATAACTTACTGAAATCAACGACCCTGTTTTTTGACCAGGTATGCATGATTTGAATCGGTAATCATTAGTCTCCTTCTTTTTGTCGTATTGGCGCTCAAAAGTTAGAGGGAGATAGTTAAATTTACCTCATCTCTTTGTCTATTTCTCATAAAGGTTATGTTATAATTCCATCCATATGAGCAGAGAAGATAAACTGTTGAGCTTCATGGAGTGCTCTTTGAGCTATTCCCTGATCGATGAGGCCGGAAAGGAGAAGGAGAAAGGAGAGGCTCATGCAAGGCTTGACGAGGAAAGTTTCTCCATTCTTCCTAACCATGGAAGGTCGATTCTCATTTCTTACAGGGATATCCTTGAGGTCTCAGGAGAGGATTATAAAATCTATCTCCCTTTGACTTCAAAAGAGAAACTCACCCTTTTTGATCTCGGTTATCACTATGAAGATTTTCTAAGGAATCTTTCCAAACTCCGTAATGAGCTGATCATCAATGACATGCTCATGGAGGAGAAGGTCAGAAAATCAGGGGTTGAGGCGGAGTTTGTATATCTTGACGGAGGCGGGAAGGAATTAGATAAAGGAAGATGCGAGCCCCGTCTTTATGAAACGGCAATGGTGATAATTCGGGAGAAAAGAGATCCCATTAGGATTCCTTACAGCGATATTCTAAAGACAGTCGAAGAGGATTACACCCTTGCCGTTACCAGAGAATCCGGAGAAAAATCTCTTTTCTCACAGATGGGCAAGGAGCTTGATCCTTTCAAGAAAGCCCTTTCTGAAGCGATTAATGAGATATCTCTGAAGGCCCAGTCATCTCTCAAGGAATTACTTCCTGAAGTAGATCCATCAATCATAAAAAAGGCATCACGGTTCATGAAGGAAGGAAGGGCAGCGTGGAGGTCTGATATAGAATCTGTATCTAAAGGCCTCTGGGAAAAACTTGAGAAGAGGTTAGAGGTATTGGGCATAAAGGAGGAATATGATTTTCTTAAAGCAATATCACAGAAGGAGAAGATCTGTATCGGTCTAAAAAGAGGTCTATTAGGAGACCTCACAGGTGAATATATCTGGTTCTTGGTCCCGATTTATGGTATAAAACAAGGAGAGCCGGGGAATGCAATTGTGATGGAGGCAGTCAATGATGAGGGCGGAGGCAGGGCGACTTACCTCTTCAGAGTCATGAGTAGGAAGGATTATTCAGATCAGAAAAATCTGGATGACTTACATAAAGAGGTTGACAAATTTATTAATACGATAAACCGATGCATGATTGATATAAACTTCAGAAGGGAGCCGATTTATCTTCCTGATGAGAAACTTGATGAGCTTGAATACCAGAGGTATAGGTTTTCGATACAGAAACTCCCTGCGCTCCAGACCCTTCGGCAACTTTTTATTGGCAGGGTAATCCATTCATCAACCGAGCAATGGCAGAAGGATGTTATGGATTTATTGAGGTTCAATGTAAGTGCTAAGGACGACAATGTCAGATGGGATAAGGAGAAAGAGACCTGAAAGGGGAGCACGAATGCCAGGATATAAGCATCCCTGTCGCTACTGTGATAAACTTATTCCGCCTGATTCAAATGTATGTCCATTCTGTAGTAAAATAAATCCACTTTTACTGAGATGTCCTAAATGCAAGGACCTTATAGAGAAAGGATGGAAGAATTTCTCATCTCCAGCCAGGTGCGCGTACGCCAGAAGCGTGGAGGGTCTATGCAATTCCAGAAGATTGTCTTCCCCAATAGCAAAGGTGAATGGTTAGCGGCACGATTGGATCTTCCTGCCGACGAAAAGCCAGTGGCATATGCGATCTTTGCGCACTGCTTTACCTGTACGAAGAATTTAAAGGCGGTGGTCAACATCAACAGGGCCCTGGCTGGAGAAGGCATTGCGGTACTGCGGTTTGATTTCACGGGGCTTGGTGAAAGCGAGGGGGAGTTCGAGGAAACCAATTTTTCCACAAACGTTGCGGATCTCGTGTCGGCATCTCGCTATCTTGAAGACTCCTTTGAACCACCTAAACTCCTAATTGGCCATTCCCTGGGAGGGGCTGCTGTCCTACGAGCAGTGGAGCACATCCCCTCCTGTGTAGCGGTCGCAACCATCGCTGCTCCGGCTGAAGTGTCCCATATTCGGAATGCCCTGGGAAGTGCCTTAGATGCAATCGAACGGGAGGATGTAGCGGAGGTGAATCTGGCAGGCAGGACGTTTAAGATCACCAAACAATTTGTTGAGGATTTGGAGCAGACCCGGATGGAGCAAAGCATTCGCAACCTCAAACGAGCGCTTCTCGTTCTCCATTCGCCAGCCGACGAGATCGTCGGCGTCGAGAACGCCTTCCAGATCTTTGGAAAGGCAGATTACCCCAAGGGCTTTGTCTCTTTGGATGGAGCCGATCACCTCCTCTCCAAACGCGAAGATTCCCTGTATGCGGCCTCCATCCTGGCAGCATGGTCCAGGAAGTACCTGGGTATTCCGAGACCCGAGATCTCGGAGGAGGTTCCGGACAACCGCGTCATCGTTCGAACGGGAAAGGTCGGTTATCAGACGGAAATCCTTGCGAAGGGGCATCACCTCTTTGCCGATGAATCGATTGCCCTCGGGGGCGCTAATACCGGGCCGAATCCTTATGACTATTTGCTGGCGGCGCTGGGATCCTGTACCTCGATGACACTAAGGATGTACGCGGATCGCAAGGTTTGGCCGCTGGATGAAATTGCGGTTCGCCTGAGGCATGAGAAGATTTACGCCGAAGATTGCCAGGAGTGCGAAACGAAGACTGGCAAACTGGACCAGATTCAAAGGGAAATTGAACTGCTGGGCACACTCGACAGAGAGCAACGGAAGAGGCTTTTTGAGATTGCAGACATGTGCCCCGTGCATCGAACCCTTCAGTCGAAGATCATCATCAAATCAACGCTCAAAGAGTAAGGGAAGCTCACACCGAGGTGCTCCACGTAGACTCTTCCGATTTTAAGAAGTTTCAATATCTGCTATCGACCTTGCGTTTTTCAAGTCCTGAAAAGCAACGGTTTGAAGATCAAATAGAGACATTTCCTTATTTTTTTAGGGATTTACTTTTGGCAAGATACTCTCGCTTTTGAAAACCCAAAGACCCCCATTTTATTGGGGTGGGTCCATACGACTTTCTTTCTCTTTATCTTTACATTTGCTTATGAATCCAACCTCGATAATCATCAAGTGTTATCCAACAAGAAAAGGGCGAGCTATTTCTGATTCTCCCTTGTCACATTGGCCATTACAAAAGAATTACTGACTTGTACAAATTATCCAGGTCAAAAGGGGTCGATAGAGGGTATGCCCCGTTTGGAAGGAAAACACGGTGATGAAGCCGTCTAGCTCAAAGGCCTTGATAGGTGGGGAGCCATGGATTTACCTTGCAACCCAGAGGTCTTTTCGCGGAACAGTACGGAATTGGCGCGCGCAAGAAAGCCCTCTGTAAGGATGCCCTTCCGCCTACCCTCTCGAATTAGGCTGCCAACTTTTCCTTCCGTACGGAATCCCCAGCCTGTTCATCCGGTTCCTGAGAGTATTGGGGTGAATCCCCAGGATTTGGGCAGCTCCTCCCGGCCCGTTGATCTTGCCGCCAGCCATCTCCAAAGCTTGCCTTATGTGCTGAGCGTTCATCTCGTCCAGTGGAGGCAGATCTCGATTCCGGCCTGAGTCCTGAATCGACTTGCGGTCTCCAGGAACTGCGCTTGGGCAAAAGCGTCTCAAATGAAAGAGCACCACCTCCCCTGTGCTGGATCAGAGCCCGTTCAATCATGTTTTCCAACTCCCGAACGTTGCCCGGCCAGTCATAAGCCATAAGCCTGTCGATAGCACCAGTGGCCAAGCACAGGTCTCTCCTGTGAGCTTAAGCTCCTTGGACTTGCGTTCGATGAAGTGATGCACCAGGGCCGGAATATCTTCTCTTCTCTGCCTGAGCGGCGGGATCATGATGGGAAAGACATTGAGGCGGAACCAGAGATCTTCGCGAAATCGCCCGGAGGCAATCATCTCCTCAAGATTTCTGTGTGTAGCCGAAATAATGCGGATGTCCACCGGTATGGAACTTGTCCCTCCCACGCGTTCGATTTCTTTCGTTTGAAGGACATGCAACAACCTCACCTGGGCCTGGGCAAGGGAAGTTCTCCGATCTCGTCCAGGAAGATCGTGCCCTTGTTGGCCCGTTCGAATCGGCCCTCTCTTTTGACTGACCGCCCCGGTGAAAGCTCCCTTCTCGTGACCGAAGAGCTCGCTGTCGAGAAGAGTCTCGGGGATTGCGCCGCAATTCACCTTGATAAAAGGCCCATCCTTGCGGGGCGAAGAATAGTGAATCGCGTTGGCGATGACCTCTTTTCCCGTTCCCGTTTCCCCCAGCAAGAGCACAGGGCTGTCGAGGGGCGCCACCTGCTGCACCATTTCCATCACCGCCTTCAGACCAAAATCCGAACCAATGATCTCATCGCCTGAAGCTGACCGCAGTTCTTCAAATAGATAACGGTTGTCGTCGGCCAGCATGTCTTTCAATCGGCTGACTTCCTGATGTCGGAGTTCCAGTTCATCATGGGCCTTACGGAGTTCCTCCGTCCGCTCGCGCACCAGTTCCTCCAAATGCTCACGGTAGAGCCGATTCTCCTTCATAAGCCGGGCTTTCTCAAGTGTCCGTTCGATGACGACCTCAAACGCTTTTGCATCCTCGACCGGCTTTATGACGTAGTCCCATGCGCCGAGGCGAAGCGAATCGACGGCGTTCTGCACGGTACCGGTGCCGGAGACCACGATAACGGGTGTCTCCGTGCTCTTCTCCCGAAGTGCGGCAATCATCGAAAGCCCATCCATCACAGGCATCCTCAGATCGGCCAGGATTAGGTCGGGCCCTTCCCGGTCAAAGGCATCGAGCCCCTCCCTTCCGTCGGCGGCCTCGACGACACAATAGCCGAGATCCTCCAACAGCATCCGCAGGTTCAGGCGGATCAATTCTTCATCGTCCACAATCAATACTTTTGCCGACTGGCTCATGTTTGCTCCCCCCCTATCGGCAGCCTCACCTTGAAAACTGTCCCCCTACCCGGTGTCGATTGCACCTCCATCAGCCCCTTGTGGTTCTGGGTGACGATCATGTAGGAGACGGAGAGGCCGAGGCCTGTACCCACCCCGGGCTCCTTGGTGGTGAAGAAGGGTTCGAATACCCTTCGGCGGATATCCTCCGTCATGCCGGGTCCGTTGTCCTCCACCTCGAGCACCGCATACCTGTCCTCGCATCGTAGCCTGAAGGTGATCCTGGGCCTCCTGTCCGGGGGGTTTGCGGTCATAGCCTGGGCCGCGTTCTTGAGGAGGTTCAATATGACCTGCTCTATCTCCACAGAGACGATGGGGACTTGGGGCATGTCCTGATAGTCTTTGATGATTTCGATGCTCCTGAAGTCGTACTTCTTCTTGAGGTCGTAGTCGCTCGCCGCAAGCTCCAATGCCTGATCTAGAATTTGAGCAAGCGAGGTGAACTCCATGGTTGTATCGGCGCGGCGGCTGAACTGGAGCATGTTGGCAACGATCTTCGCCGCCCGGGACGATGCCGTGCGAATGCTTGCGATGGCATCAGATATTTGTCGCTTGTCAAAATAGGCGCGAATCCCCTCGAGATTTAGGCCGAGTTCTTCAGATACCTTCCGGTTTGCGTGCAACTCAAGCGAGATCCTTCGCTCGATGTTCTGTGCTGCCTGGGTGATGATCCCGAGAGGGTTATTGATCTCATGGGCCATCCCTGCGGCAAGGCCGCCTATGGACATCATTTTCTCGGTCTGGACCATCAACTCCTGGATGCGGGCCCTTTCGGTGACATCCTCGATACGCAACACCGCTCCTCCGACAGCGTCTATGAGAAGCGGGTAGAGCATGAGGTCATAGAAACGGCGCTCACCCTCCTTCTCGATGAGGAGCTTCTCCATGGATGAGGGGCGATGCTCGTCCATATCGGTTCCCATCGTCATGATCCAGGGGGCGAAGTCGGGGAGAAGATCGGCTATGGGTTTCCCTATAGCCTCTCCTGCGGGTATGCCGGTAAATGCCTCCGCCTGACGGTTCCACTGGGTGACGGTGCGGGCATTGTCCATCCCTACCAATATGGAGGGCATGGAGTCGATGATGTTGGAGAGGTAATTCTTGAGACTATTGATCTCGGCTTCGGCCCTTTTTCGCTCCGTGATGTCGACGACCGTTCCGATCCTGATTATCAGCTTTCCGCTCTCGCTCAAAACATTATGCCCGATTATATGGATATGTTTGACTTGTCCGTCGGGCAGCACAATCCTTAATTCGAGATCATAGTCTTTTTTTCGCGCTGCGCCGTCTCGAATATTTCGAGCACCCGGTCCCGGTCTTCCGGATGAACCCGATCCGCCAGAGAGCTATACGTCGGCCGTGGCTGCTGTGGATCGAAGCCCCAAATCCGGAAAGTCTCCTCGGACCAATAATCATAATGTTCCCCTCCGGGACTTCGGGCCCAGCTACCTGTGTGGGTCAGCCTCTGCGCTTCTGCCAGGTAAGTTTCGATCCGCCGCAGCGCTTCCTCGGCGCGCTTGCGCTCCGTGATATCGATCACGGTGCCCACGAATTGAACGACATCTCCCGCGCTATTCAGGACAGGGTGCCAGATCACCTGAATATGTTTGGCCGCTCCGCTGGGCAGCGCGATCCTGAACTCGCTCGAGGTATCTACTTTTTCGCGGAGCAACTTCTCAAAGTCCCCCTTCACTTTGTCCCAATCCTCCGGGTGGATTAGTCGGGAAACCGCTTCCCTGGTCGGTAAACCTTCTTGCGCGTCGAGTTCAAAAATTCGGAAGCATTCCTGCGAAAGGTAGACATACTTGTCGCTGGCCAAATCGAAAGCCCAGCTACCTGTATGGCTCAACCTTTGCGCTTCCGCAAGATAAGCTTCACTGCGCCGCAGAGCTTCGGTGGTATGCCGTAAGCGATCCTCCGCTTGCTTGCGCTGCAACAACCGCCACATGCCTACCATGAGCAGCGTCAGTTGCCGCACATCGGACTCGTCATACTCCGTCTCCTTGTTGCCCACGCCAGCCACGGCCACGATGCGTTCACCCTCGAACACCGGGATGTTCATGTGGCGCACAACTTCCACATGCCCCGGGGCAGCCCTTTTTGTAGGGATTGGGCGAGGCGTAGTCATTGGTGATGACGGGGCGACGCTGGCGCACCGCTTCTCCCCATAGACCCGTTTCCGCCACGAGATACGTCCGTGGCGTGCCTTCCACACCGCATTGCTCCATCGCTGTCCTCGACCACGAATGCTTCGCGAGGACGGTCTCATCCTCATTCATGAAAGCGAGGTAGCCGATTTTGCTCTTGGTCAACTCGACTGCCTTTTCCAACGCAAAATCAGTAATCATCTGCACTGACTGCTCGGTCATCCGGCTGAGTTGCAGCAAGGCGTGCAGCCGCAATTCATTGAGCTGCAAGGTTTGTTCACCTCGCTTTCGCTCGGTGATGTCGCGTACAAAAATGACGACTTGACCGCCGGCAATGGGCTGGTACTGACCGCTGATTTCGACGTCAAACAGGCTGCCGTCTTTCCGGCGGTGGACGGATTCAATACGATCCGCGCGCAGCTCCGCTAACCTACTGATTTTGGCGGCGATCATCTCGGCACTATGCACAGCCTCTACATCCGCAATAGCCATGGTCAGGAGTTCATGCTCGCTATAGCCGGTCATCCGGCAATACGTCTCGTTGACCTCAAGGATTCGTCCTTGCATGTCGGCGCGCAAGAAGCCGTCCATGGCCATCTGGAGCGTGACCCGGTGGCGTTCTTCGCTTTCACGCAGCGCCTCGCGGAAAAAACCATTTTCATCCACGTTCATCGTTTTCTCCTCGTTTCGTCTGTCTTTCTGGGTATGAAGTTCTTTCCCTAAGTCAAATCACCTTACAATATCTGGAACAATTACTAAATATGGTAGCACACTTTACCATATTCGGTAAACCATAAAATAGAATTTATGTAACTGTTTGATTTTATATGCATTTATACCTTGGCACGAAACTCGCTTATTAAGAAAACAAATCCAGGATTGATTCAAAGAGGGCGTGGCATGAAATGGGTTGAGATTATCTCATTACGTTGTCCTGCAAACATCGATGCACGATTCGTTGATGAGCTTCTGAAGGGGGTAAGTGAGTCTGATTCGCCGACCGATACGCCAAAGCACCTGGTAGAAATAAGGGTATATCATCACTCCGTGGTGGAGACCGATTTGAGCATCCATATCTATTGGGAGTCAGAACCGGGGAGTCAGGATAAGAGTCCTCTCGGGCTAAGGATTTCTTCTGCTTTAAAGCCTCTGGGGCTGCTGAATCATTCCGTATGGGTTGAGACAGCTGCCCGGGAATTCCTTCTCAAGATTAGGGAAATTCAAACTCCGGGACATCCCGGAATCGGATAGGAAGGACATTTCAAAGATTTACTGAGAAATTTCAGAGGAGAGGATGGTGACGAAGGCAACGTTCCCGGTTTTATTACTTTTTGTTGGGCTTCTTTCTTTACTGCCTTTCGGAAATGGAGTTGCGGGAACTCTTCAAGATGTCAAGGCAAGAGGTAAATTGGGGAGGTATCATAAAAAACGGGACGCAGTGAGATTTCTGGCTCGTTGTGAAGCGAATGGTACCCAGCTCGAGAATTGCCCGGCATATATCCGCGAGTGGATTGTGAGGGAAGGACCCCCAATGGAACCGGCGTGAGCAGTACCCAACTCAACCAAGGGTTCTGGGAACGAAACCGAAGACTTCGTCTCATCTTTTTCCGGGGGTCTCTTAGATGAGAATTTATGTTCAGGTTTATTTCACTTTCAGGGAGGTGCTCTATGTTTGATTTGCTTGCAAAGAATTGGTGGGCTTTCGTGGTGAGAGGGATTTTTGCGATTCTGTTTGGCATCCTGGCCTATGCCTGGCCCGGGATCACGCTGGCAACGCTCATCATTTTCTTCGGTGCCTATGTCCTGATTGACGGGATTTTACTGGTCATCAAGACGATCGGTAACTGGGGTGAAAGGGATGATCGGTGGCTTCTTCTGCTGGAGGGACTTCTGGGCATAGGAATCGGGGTGATTGCACTTGTTGCTCCCGGTATTACGGCGGTAGTACTGATTTTCTATATTGCCGCTTGGAGCCTCGCAACGGGAGTCTTGGAGATCGCTGCGGCCATTCGCCTCAGAAAGGAAATCGAGAACGAATGGTGGCTCATTTTAAGCGGGGTGGCTTCCATTCTCTTTGCGATCCTATTGATGGTGTTTCCCGGTGCGGGAGCAATGGGTCTCATCTGGCTGATTGCAACCTACGCGATCGTTTTCGGGGTTATATTGATCATTGCGGGTGTTAAACTTCGCGGGCTCCGCTCACGATCCAAAGGCGCAACGGCAAAGTCCTAGAGACCGAGCGATTTGGATTCCGTTTGCCACCTCCTCATAATGAACGTGAATTCCGCGCGGAAATGATCGGATTCTCAATTTTTGGAGCATTTAGAACTTGGCAGAATAGAGGAGGCAATAGGTTTGTCATTTATTTCAGAGAAAGGGGTGAGGATTATGAAAAAGAGCTATATCGTTATCCATGCACGAAAAACTGACTGTAGGGAACTCGGCGTGGAAGGACAGACAACAAAAACGGTGTAGGACCTACGGCCTAGCACCCACCAACAGAAAGGAGAACAGCCATGGACGACAAGATGATCGTAGTAGTATTCGATAACGAGAAGAAGGCCTATGAGGGCTCCAAGGCCCTCAAGGATTTGCATGCCGAGGGCAGCATCACGCTCTACGCGAGCGCCGTGATTGCAAAGGACGCAGACGGGAAGGTGACCGTCAAACAGGCAGCCGACCAGGGCCCGCTGGGGACGGCGGTCGGCTTGGTCACTGGGAGCTTGATCGGCCTGCTCGGTGGGCCCGTGGGTGTCGCAATCGGTGCCTATGTCGGGACGGTCGGGGGTATGCTGTACGACTTGGCGAAAGTCGGAGTCGGCGAGGACTTTCTATGCGAGGTCGGGCAACACCTGCAGCCGGGCAAGGTGGCCGTGGTCGCCGAAGTTTGGGAGGAGTGGGTGATGCCAGTCGATACCCGCATGGAGGCCGCGGGTGGCGTCGTCTTCCGCCGGGCGCGCGGGGAAGTTCTGGACTACCAGATCGAGAGGGACGCCGCGGCACTCAAGGCAGAGATTGCTGACCTGAAAGCCGAGTACGCTCGGGCGGACAAGGAGGCAAAGGCGAAGCTCCAGGCGAAGATGAGCGCTGCCAAGGCCAAGCTGCAAGCCACACAGGATCGGGCCAAGGCGGCGTTGGAGGCGACGAAGCGAGAGATGGACGCGAAGCTCAAGTCCCTGAAGGAGCAGATGGCCAAGGCGCAGGCTGACAGGAAGGCCAAGCTGGAGGCAGCGTATCGCCGAGGTACAGTCCGAGTACAAGCGGCGCACCGACAAGCTGCAGCAAGCTTGGGAACTCACCAAGGAAGCACTGGCATTGTGAAGCTCTGCGTCTGGGCTGCGGTGCTTTTATTAAGAGATCAGAGTGCGAGTAATTCGAGGTCCAGTCAGGTTCAAGCTATTTCTTCAGATTGCTGAGCAGGGGGAAAGTTCGACGATCTGTCGATCGCATGGCCAGATACGTGCGTACCAAGGTTGAACTGGGAACCATCGAGATTACCCAGGCGGTGGCTAACAGTGCTGCGGCCGAACATCAGCTGCTCTTTATGCCAGGATTTCGACCCCCACTGGAATCACTGTACCGCCATGGAGTGGAACCCCTGTACCGGAATCGACTGGAATCGGTGTACCGTATTCAACCGCAATGGGTGTACCCAATTTACTGGAACGCACTCCATGTGTTTAGCGACAACAGAAAACAAGATATTCGCGCGGTAAATATTAGAACACGATGAGGAAAGGATGGGCGCAATGCTTTGCGAAAAGATTTCCACGAAGCAGCTCTGGCGTCAACTCGAAGAGGCAGCAATCCAAACGGTTATTGCGGGGGGTATGGCAGCGATGGGTTTCTATCGGCAAGCCGAGGAGACACTCGGCAAAACTCAAAGGAATGCTGGAGGACGAAACCCTGCGAAAGATGCATGCCGAGTATAGAAAGGAGAATAAGAACCCACCAACCTACGCTGACCTTGCCGCGACCGCTGCAATTCTCAGGGCTGCAGACTCATTTCTCTCGGCGACCGCAGAAAAACTTAGATGCGGCCTGGCATATCTGGGCGAGGAAACGGTGCGCCCAGCGTACTGCGAGTGGCTGGCCCAGGTCCTCGCCGATTCTATCGCCAACAAGGTTGCGCCCCCGGATGAATTCTTCACGGGTGCACCGAACACAATCCGCGTCATCCTGGACGCTATAGATGGCACGGCCAACTTCAGCAAGGGCTTCCCCTTGTTTTGCTCTGCCATCGCCATTCTTGTAGACGATCAGCCTAGAATCGGCGCAACTTACGATCCCATCCACAACGTTGTGTATTCGGGCGTTTTGCCTGGGCCTTATGAGGATCCCGGTCAGGCTTCCACTGCATATGTTTGGGAGGTCGCGGCCGGCAACCGCATCGACCTTGTGGCTCACACAAGCAGGCAAGAAGCAATTCCCTTACGAGAGCAAGCTATAGCCGTGCACTTGCCTCGAGGTGACAAAGACAAGAGGAGGCGATTCCTCGATGTATTGGAAGAACTTGCGTCGGCATCTGGTGCGGTATACGCGGTGAACGCGGGCTCCGTTGCCATGGCTAATGTTGCGAGTGGTGGTCTGGGAGCTTTTCTTAACATCCATACCAACGCGTGGGATGTTGCTGCCGGTGAAGTGTTGATCAAGGCCTGTGGGGGACTTGTCACAGGATTCGATGGTCGTCCTGTGCCATACGATTCGGCAAGACATGTGTCGGTACTTTCGACAAATCAAAGCATTCACTCAGATTTGCTGTCAATTGTCAAAGAGACGGTGCGCTAACGAAAAAGACTTCGCAGCAGACCTATAAAGGGTCTGCACGGAAGGCGAGCTTGAACTGAGCCGGCGCGCGGGGAAGTTCTGGACTACCAGATCGAGAGGGACGCCGCGGCACTCAAGGCAGAGGCTGCTGACCTGAAAGCCGAGTACGCTCGGGCGGACAGGGAGGCAAAGGCGAAGCTCCAAGCGAAGATGAGCGCTGCCAAGGCCAAGCTGCAAGCAACATAGGATCGGGCCAAGGCGGCGTTGTTCACTCGCTGGAGCGACTGAGTTGACAGTCGAACTAAACACAAATGAAAGGAGGTATTGCAATGAGTCGGATTGATGTTCTGGTGGTTAGAATGAATCTCAATGGATCGTGGCACTCTTGCTTCAAATACAAAGCTTTTGGGTTCTGTGTTTCAAAGGGTCTTTTGAGAAGCCTGTAGGGTTGGTCTTAAGGAGAAACATCGTAGACAAAGAATAATGTTAGGCGTCTTAGCCCAGTGGCGAAGTGAAATGGTAAAAGAAAAAAGAGTTTAGTTCGTCAGGCCTCCGACACAGAAGGGATCCATCGCCGGGGATTTCACCCAATGGAATCAGTCTTCACACCCTCTAGGCCCTCAGAGGTTTAAGGTTTCAGGCCTGATGTAAAAGGTGAATCATGATACCCCTTAAGGACAACATTTCACGTATAGGGTTTCCGTCCATCACATGGCTGCTTATCATCGTGAACGGGGTTATTTTTATCTTCGAAATATCCCTCCCCGAGAATATTTTGGAGAATTTCTTTTATCTCTTTGGTCTTGTCCCCGCAAAATATTCCGACCCCCAATGGGCCCTTATTCATGGTCTTTCTTTTGATCATTACCTCTCATTCGTGATAAGCATGTTTTTACACGGGGGCTGGTTGCACATCTTTGGAAATATGTGGTTTCTTTACCTCTTCGGGAGCAGAGTGGAGGACCAGATGGGTCATATCCGGTTCCTTGTGTTCTATTTTCTTTCCGGGATTGCAGCAAATCTCATCAATTTTTTGGTGAACGTCCATTCAACGATTCCAGAATTGGGAGCATCGGGTGCTATCTCAGGCGTCATGGGTGCATATATTGTCATGTTCCCGAGAGCCCGAATTTTGACATTGATCCCTATTTTCTTCTTCCCATATTTTGTGGAAATATCCGCTTTCTTTTATATTGGATATTGGTTCATCCTTCAGTTATTCTCAGGCACCCTTTCCATTGCCTCTTATAACGCCCAAGGCGGTGTTGCCTGGTGGGCGCATATTGGCGGATTTATCGCGGGAATTGTGCTCTGTCTTCTTCTGAGAAAGAAGGAACGTTCCTATCGTAAGAGTTATCCAGATGAAATCTACCATTACACAAAACATTGAAAGGAGAAAAAAATGAAATTTGACATTTCGACTCTGTTCTGGCTTTTTTTCATCATCGTTTCGCTTCAGCCTCTCTTAAGGAAGAGGTTCCTTGTGGCCATGAGGCAGAGACTGATCGGGATGCTGGAAAAGAAGAGGGGTTCGAGGGTCATTGTGCTCATCCATCGACAGGAGACGATGAGTCTCTTGGGTTTCCCCATATTGAGATACATTGATATCAATGACTCCGAGGAAGTCATCCGGGCCATTCACCTGACAGACCCGGACATGCCTCTTGACCTGGTTCTGCATACCCCTGGAGGCCTCGTTCTTGCAGCTTACCAGATCGCCCATGCCGTACGAATGCATCGCGGGAAGATTACGGTCTTCGTGCCCCATTATGCCATGTCAGGGGGAACGTTGATCGCGCTTGCCGCCGATGAAATCGTAATGGAAGAACACGCCGTGCTTGGCCCGGTGGATCCACAGATGGGTGAGTATCCAGCAGTATCTCTCGTGAAGTTGGCTGACAATAAACCCATATCAGACATTGATGATAAGTCGTGGCTCCTTGCGGACGTTGGGAGAAAGGCAATCGAACAGATAAGATCTCAGGTAAAGTCGCTCCTCGAAGGGAAATATTCGCCGGAGAAGGCAGAGGAATTGGCACGGATGCTTACGGAGGGCAGATGGACTCACGATTATCCGATAACCTATGAGGTGGCAACGACCCTTGGGCTTCATGTGGCAAAAGGGATCCCTCCGGAATTGTATCAGTTGATGAGTCTATATCCTCAGCCGGTAAAACGCCAGCCCTCAGTGGAATATGTCCCTTTGCCACGATCTAAAAGGCAGGCCTCCAAGCCATAATCCCTTGAATGCTGGCTGATTCTAAGCGGTATGCTTCCATCGTGTTTGCGCTTCTGGTTAACTTATTGGCGCTTGCGAGCTTCCTTGCAGGTGCGTGCTGGCAGGGATCCAAAGATGGAAGGGCAGGCCTTTCGGTATGGTCACTGCGTTTTGAGTGTGAAACAGCAGTATAAAAAATATTTCTAGGGGTCAACAAACGCAGAAGGAGGCAACAATGCCAACTAATATTAGAATTATCCACGCGCGCAACTTCATCAAAGCGACCCCAGAAGGACACCTCGATCTCGAAGAGAGTAAGAAACTGCTTATGGAGATCGCGTCAGCCTCGGCCCCTTTGGTCGACTACGAAATAATCCTAGACACTCGAAAGGCGCAGACAGAAATGTCTGTAACCGACCTTTACTATCTGTGTACTGAACTTAGCAACCTTCGTAAGGCCTTTTCTCGAAAGACGGCCGTTCTTTGTCCACTTGAACGATTTAAGTACGCAGAGTTCTTCGCACTCGTCGCCCAAAACAGGGGCTTCCCAGTCATGGCATTCACTTCTTTTGAGGATGCAATCGAATGGCTGATCTCGAATGGGACCTGACGCTTAACAAGACGCCGACCGAGGTCCATAGATGTTTCGTGAGATACGGTCAAAGGAGCCTCCACCCCGCTGATCATGGGTGAGAATAGGGAATTGATAATCAGAGCTGAGGAATGGCTAAGAGGAATGATTAAGCATCTGGAGAATATTTTGTATTGGAATTTTTTCTAATTGAATCTTGAAGGTTTGCTCACCAGAGCATTCCAAAGACATGGTGATCGTTTCTGAATCGAAAACAGATCACATAAGAAGGATCTTAGGTTCGACAAAAGAAAGGAATAAGCTATGGGGAAAGGGACGGATTTATTAACAACTTTGCTTGGCTTAGCCATTATGATTGCTCTCTGTGTAGTCTTGATCAGGTTCATAGAGAGAGCTTTATAGCCTTGCATCCCCTCGCATCTTCTTGCTCTAAGATGGATGTCTGAGTCTTTTTTGCTCCGGGATTTGAGAAGGTAGAGCAAACTTGAAGCGATGAGTAACCTTCTCATCGAACATTCCAAAGAACAGGTGGACCCAACCGTAGTAACCAGGAGGATACACATACAAGGGCTGCCAATACGACTATGATCTGGATGACCGGGACGAGTAAATTCAACAGGTATTTCATTAGTCGTTTTTTTGACAGGTCACGCCTGACAAAACATCCGGCATAAACCATCTCAGGTCTCTCGAATCGGACCGATGAAAACTGGTGACAAAAGGAGCTGAAGGATGAACCGACATACGATTCCATTAGGACGCATTCTGGGTATCCCCGTTGGGCTGGACTATTCCTGGTTTTTGATTTTTGTGCTTATCACCTGGACGATGGCCGTTGGCTACTACCCGACTGAATTTAAGAACTGGCCTGTAGCGCAGTATTGGTTCATGGGAGCAGTGACAGCCATCATGCTGTTTGTAAGTGTACTGCTCCATGAACTGGGGCATTCGGTGGTTGCGATGCGCTATAAGGTTCCGGTGCGCAGCATCACGCTTCATATTTTCGGTGGTATATCCCTAATTGGCGCCGAACCACCGACCGCCGCAGCCGGATTCTGGATTGCCATCGCCGGTCCTCCTATTAGTTTCGCTTTGGCAGCCCTCTTCAGTCTAATGCAGCCTTTCTTCGCCGGAGTTGCCCCGCTATTGGCCCTCTTCAAATATCTGGCTTATATCAACGTCGCTCTGGGCCTGTTCAATCTTGTTCCAGGCTTCCCCCTGGACGGAGGCGGTGTCTTACGAGCCATTGTCTGGGGGATCACCCATGACATGCGCCGGGCCACCCTCATCGCCGCCAATGTGGGGCGATTCATTGCCTACCTCTTCATCTTCTTTGGTGTATGGCAGATGCTTGGCGGCAACTTCATGAACGGTCTGTGGATCGCTTTCATTGGCTGGTTCCTGGAGGGTGCCGCCAGAGGGCAGGTCCAGCAACTGGCGCTCCACGATGTGCTGGCCGGTCATAAAGTGTCACAGGCGATGAATCGGCAATATGCAGCCATCCCTGCCGACACTACTTTGCAACACTTGGTGGACGATCACATTTTGGCGAGCGGTCGGCGGAGTTTCGTGGTCAAACGGAGTGATGTGGTTATCGGCTTGTTGACAATACATCACCTCAAGGGAATTCCACGCTCTGATTGGCAGACCATGACAGCCGCCCAAGCGATGATCCCGGCCGAGCAGATGAAACGGGTACAGCCTGATGCCGAGCTATGGACAGCTCTGGAAGAGATGGACCGCGATGGTGTCAACCAACTTCCCGTGATGATAGATGGGCAAATTCAGGGCATGCTCAGCCGGGAGGATGTCGTCAGCTATCTGCGCACCTTGCGGGAACTTGGTGTTTAGCCTAGTGGCCTGGCTTTTAAGGCAGTGCTTATGCAGCAACTGGAATGAATAAGGAGGTGGAGTGTGATGACAAAATCCAAGAAAAAAACAAAGCGAAGTGAAATGATAAAGAAAACGGAGTTTAGTCTATCGGCGCCCCAGGCATGCCATACGAGCAGACAAAAAATAGGAAGAATCACCGAGTTATTAGCAATCTGCTGAAATAAAGTACCTTATTTGGGAAAATCAAATGTAGGGTTTGATGAGGCGGAGGCGGAAACAGAGCCCTTAGTCACATCGCCAGTTCTTTACCCTACTTTACTTCCTAGCTAACATACCTACTGGCTTTTTGGCGATTTATCATCACCAGAATTAGGGGTAGCCGGGTCTAATAAAAAGAGCGGTCCGAGGGGTGTGAATAGCTGCCATAAACCCTCTATTTTCAGACCACTGCAAAGGTTTGGATTCGATTTTCATATCTCTCACCGGCATGATTGTCTCAGACGGAGTTCCCGCTCACGAGAGTGGCTTCACCATCAACCTTTTCTGGAGTCTCACAGATCTCAAGGGCCATCCTTATTTTACTAAGGAATCCATAATTGAGAAGACATATCTTCAGAGAATCTCCCCTCACCCCTCTTTGCCAAAGAGGGGTAATTCCTCCCTTTTTCTAAAGGGAGGGAAGGAGGGATTTAGTTTTCGGTGTCCACACAACTATGGACCGATAAGTAAATTCACATAACGCTCCTTCATTTAACCCGGGTGTCCTTCTTTCTTTCCGATGGCATAATAAAAATAAAGAAAATTGATGGCGCCGATTAAGGCCAAGCCAACAAACATAATGGGATAACTGGTCCATTGAAGAAGAATACCCATGATCATCGGACCGATGCCCGCCCCCAAATCGGCAAGGGCTGTAAATGTTCCCATGGCTGGCCCTTGTGATGGACCTGCACTTTCAATGGCATAAATAAATAGGGAAGGATAAAGGAGGGACCACCCTGTTCCAAGAATCACCGCAACAAGGATGAACATGGGGAGTGTGGTGGAAAAGATGAGGAGAGCCAACGAAAGAAAGATCATGGCGAGGCAAGGGATAATGACCTTCCTTCTTTCATAGATATCCAACAACCTTCCACCCAGGACTCGGCCCAGGATGAGGGTGATGGCTAAAAAGATAAAAAAGATTCCTGGATTTGAAACCCCGCGCCTCAGGGCATACAGAGGAAAAAAGGCGCTCAATGTTCCCCAGATGAGGTTGAGCATCAGAGCGATGACAGCAGGCGGAAGGACTTCGCGACTCAGAATGGTTTGGACCTTCAGGGATTGATCTTCCAGTGGAATGACTTCCCTCTTGACCAGTTTCGTGGTGATGAAGAGAGAGCATAACGACAGTCCCGTACAGACTAAGAAAAGGACAATGAAGTTAAATCGGTTGATGAGAAGCATGGCGAAGTACGGCCCCAGGGCAAAGGCCAGATTGCCAGCCAAATAAAAATAACTGATGAGCTGGCCCCGATGCGTTTCCGGGGTGATATTGGCTACCATCGTAAAAATGGCGGTCATAAAGAGGGCAAGCCCAATCCCGTGAAAGATCCTCACGATCAAAAGGGGCCAAAAGGGGGGTGCAATAAGATAGGCAAGGCAGGAGAAAACGGTGAGAATGATCCCCGCGATCATGAATTTTCTCTCGGGAAGGGTTAATAGGGCCCTTCCAACGATCGGGCGAAGAACCAAAGAGGAGATACTGAAAATTCCGACAAGAAACCCGATTTCCGCTTCCCTGGCTTCAAATCTTGAAAGGTAAATGGGGATGGCTGGAATCAAGATGCAAAAGACCATTGAAAAAACGAATTGAGCAAAGAAACAAAGGATAAAATCACGGCTGAATATCTTCTGCTGTGTCATATTTTGACGAGTTGAATGTGGGTGCTCTATGCGCAATCTTCTTTTGAATTATACCAATCTCAATAGGCCAATCATTTTTGATCTTTATTTTTCAGCATAGAGCGGAAAAGTGTTGGCGCCGAAGGGCATAAGGGTGATCTTGGGTCGGTCAAGGCCACACAGCTTATAAGCCAGTCTCAAGGCTTCATCCGCGGAGAAGACCGGATGAACGCTGGGCCTGGCGGGCATAATCGGCATTTTCCGGACGGGTCAACAAAAGGACCTGATAATCCCGGCAGTATTCGGTTTGCTTGAGGGCAACCCAGCCTGGGAGGTTGTAGTCCTCTCGAAGGGCCTTTTCTTGTTCAAAGGCGTTCGGGTACTTGAACCATTCAAAGAATTCCTTCGGCTCGGCAATATCGACACACTCGGCGAGGATCACAGCCACACCCCTCATTTTCAGGGCGTAACGGGCGTTCTCAATGGTCTTCGTCGTCTGATAGAGATTGATATCCCTGGGAAAGCCTCCGGCCGAGGCGATGACGATGTCGGCCTTTTCCTCTATTCTGACACGGCACATTCGATCCACGAGGGCCGTGGCCTCCTGCCAGGCCGAAACCCAGTTGCCTGTAAAGATACCTGCGATCTCGTCCTCGAAGTTGGTCACTACATTAATCAAGAAGTCGGACTTGAGAAAGGCAGCTACTTCCATTGCATCTTCATGCTGGGGATTGCCCCTTGTGTTCCCATTCACACACACGGGATTGGAGCCTGAACCCAGGGTCGGGCCCAAACTCCAGAGATGATTCTGCTGAATGGTCTTCAAGGAAGCCACACCAGGCACCACGCTCTTTCGGCCACCGCCATAACCCACCATGTAATGATAGACCACACCTCCCGTCAGGATGACCTTGTCAGCTTCAACGACGAGGCGGTTCAAAGCGACCTCCGTGCCACGGCTGGTCTTTCCAAGGTAGACCATATTCGCTGTGTCCCTGGCGTCGTGATTAACGACCTTAATCCGGTGGCAGACTTTCTGGCTGCAGATCTCCGCAAACTCAGCTTCTGTATTCAGGCGATGGTTACCCACGGCGATGATCACGGTGATCTTCGAATCCGCCACTCCAGCCTCGTTGAGGTATTCAATGAGGAGCGCCAGGGTACTGTCATTCTTCTGCCACGACCGGGTGATGTCGCTCACCGTGATGGCTACCGTGTCGCTGGGCTTGATGATTTCCTTCAAGGGGGGCGCATCAATCGGATGATCGAGGGCATGGAGGTAAGCGCCGGCCAAATCAGGAAGCGCTGGGCGGTTATTCCCGATCACCTCATATAGAAGATGCTCTTCCGGAATGCGGAATACTGCGGTCCCTTTTCCAAAACGCAGCGAAAACTTCCTCGTTTCCATGAGCAACCTTCCTCGCTATTTTTTTCAACGCCATCTTCTCCTTTTGAATCGATGACGCCTCACTTATTCATACTCTTTTCAAATATATCTTTAAAATATCAAACGTTGTTCAACAAGGAGATCTTTCAGTGAGCATCCTCTCAAGCTTCTCGATCTCTTCCTTGGGCATCTTGTAGCAGTGCTCGGGCCCGGGGAAGATACCTCTTTCCGATTCTTCGATGAAAACCCTAAGGGCCTTCACAATCTGCTCTCCAATATTCGCATACTTTTTTGCAAATTTTGGGGTAAAGGCCTCAAACATCCCCATCATGTCATGAACGATCAAACACTGGCCATCAACGTAAGGACCTGCTCCGATGCCACATACTGGAATCTTCGCCCTTTCTGTGATTACCTTGGCGACCTCCGGCGGGACGGCCTCAAGAAGCAGGACACAGATCCCAGCCTCTTCGAGGATCTTTGCGTCTTCAATAATCCGCAAAGCCGTATTTGCATCTCGCCCCTGGGCCTTAAATCCTCCCAGCATGGCAATGGATTGGGGTGTAAGGCCAAGATGTCCTACTACGGGGATGGTCGCCTTGATCAGGCCTTTGATCACCTCTAACATCTCCCGTCCACCTTCGAGTTTGATGGCATCGCAATCGCACTCTGCCATAAACCGGCCTGCGTTCCGAATTGCCTCCTGAACACTGATTTGATAAGTCATATAAGGCATGTCCCCCATTAAAAACACATTGGGGGCCCCTCTTCGAACCGCAGCGGTATGGGGAATCAAGAGGTCCATGGTTACGGGGAGAGTCGATTTGTATCCGAAAATCGTCATTCCAATTGAATCTCCAACCAGGATGATATCGATGCCGGCCTTCTCCTCCATCTGGGCTGTCGGATAATCGTAGGCCGTCAGCCAGGTTATTTTTTTATGGTTCTGTTTCTTCTCGATCAAAGTTTTAATCGTTACCTTTTCCATATTTTCCTCCTTTAAGATTTACAAAATGTTTCTTTATTTCTTTCAAGTTGAGGTACTCGCACACTGAACACAATCGAAGCCTTTGAACCTCGCAGCCTTATCTCCCGGTTTGCCTCCGAATCCATTTGATTTCATCTACTTAAAGAGCAGACTCGGGACCACCATGGTCAACCCGGGCCAGTAAGTGATCAGGAGAACCGTGGCGAAGTTTACTGCCAGATAAGGAATAAGGGGTTTGGCCACTTGTGAGACGGTAACCTTACCGATGCTGCAACCGATAAAGACCCCGAGACCAATAGGAGGAAGGAAGAGACCAATTCCCATATTCGCGATCAATATGATTCCAAAGTGAACAGGATCGATTCCAAACTGGGTTGCAATGGGAAGGAGGATCGGAACGGTCATGATGAGCGCGGGAACTCCCTCCAGAACAGCACCGAGGAAGAGGAAGGCGATATTGATCATGAGGAGAAAAAGGATTTTCCCGCCTCCCAAGGAGTGAATGACGGCAGCCAGGGCCTGGGGAACCTGTTCCCGGGTAAGAATCCAGGCGAAAACCGAGGCCATTCCTACCATGATCATCACCTGCCCGGTGACGACCCCTGTGTCGAGAAGGACTTGCCCGAGTTTTGGAAGGTCAATTTCCCGATAAACAAACATGCTCACCACAAGACCATAAACCACGGCAAGGACAGCGGCTTCCGTGGGTGTGCAGATGCCGCCAAGGATGCCTCCAAAGATGATGATGGGCATGAAAAGGGCAAGAAGCGATTCCTTGAATGCCTTGAAAAGGGGCTTTGTCCCTACAAATTGGCCAGGGGCTACCCCTTCCCGGCGTGCCTGAATGTTGAGCTGAATCATGAGAGCGGCTGCCATGACAAAGGCAGGAAGGAATCCGCCAGCGAAGAGGGCTCCAACAGAGGCGTTGGCGACACCCCCGTAAATGACCATGCCAATGCAAGGAGGAACCAGAATCCCCATGCCGCAGGCTGCACAGACGATGGCGGTCGCACGGGCTGGCGTGTAGCCTGCCTGGTTCATGGCCGGGATCATAATTGATCCAATGGCTGCCGTATCGGCTGCGGTGGAACCGGAAATTCCGGAAAAGAAGATCTCCGAGACGATAGAAACCATTCCCAAACCGTTTCTGAAGTGGCCTACCAGGGCCTGTGCTAAGTTGACGAGCCGGAGGGAAATTCCGCCAGTATCCATCAATGCCCCTGCCAGAATGAACAGGGGAACGGCGAGAAGTGGAAAGGAATCGCAACCCGTAAAAATCTTTTGGGGTAGAATGACAAGAGGAATATTTCCCTTTAACAGGAGGCCGAAGATCGAGGCCAGACCCATGCTGAAGGCAATCGGTATGTTAATGGCTATAAACCCAAGGAAGGCAACGCTTAGTATAATACCCATTTAAACGCACCCAAAAATTCAAATATCGAGATCCAATAGGCGATTGACGAAATCTAAGAAATCTAAAAGCTGTCATTCTAAACAAAGCGAAGAATCTCGTTTTTACGAGAACTTTGAGGCTCTCCACGGAGCCTGCCCTGAGGGAGATTCTTCAGTCGCTTCTCTCCTTCAGAATGACGGCAAGCGAAGGGTTCAGAATGACACATTAAAATCGGGTTTTAATCGTTTGTCAAAACTTCTTTCTGATTCTATTTCAGTGTGTTTTTGGTTTCTCTATTGCTTCTTTTATGATAATCACCAGAAGATGGATGGCCATAAGCGACGCCCCTACAGGAAGACAGGCATAGGCCCAGCCCATGGAGATCTCCATGGCTGGAGATTGCTGGGCAGCCGTCTTCTGCACCAGGAAGATGCCCTCGACGAGGAGCACAAGGATGACAACTCCTATAAGAACATAAACAACGAATATGAGAAATCGTCTTCCCTGATCGGGTAGCACCCTATAGAAGAAGTCCATCCCGAAATGGCCCCGTCTCTGTAAACTAAGGGCAGATCCAAGGATCGAAATCCAGACAAAGAGGTAGCGAGCCAGCTCTTCGGACCAGTAGAGAGGCTGGGTGAGGAGATAGCGGTAGAGGACCTGAAGAAAAACGACCACGGTCATGACCACCACAAGAGCGATCAGGACCCACCCCTCCCCTTTTGCCAGGAGGCTATCGATCTTGGTCAGTTTATGCACAAAGGAATTCATAAGGAAGTGAAGTGCCTAAAGTGATGGGCGTTTCGCTTCTCTGTTTCCAGATCCTTGCAAAGGCGACCTGAGGTACGATGGGATAGTCCCCATAGAATATGCAAAAGAACCGCTTGGCAAAGGCTTGGAAGCACACCGAAATGCCGATTGAATACGACATTAAGATCTATTTGGTAGCAATAATCTTGTCGATCATCTCTTTGCCGAACTGACCTTCAAACTCCTTATAAACAGAAGCCGCTGCATCCTGGAACGGTTTTTTGTTCGGAGTTGTCACTTGCATTCCTTTTGTTTTCAATTCAGCCAGTTGTTTTGCCTCGTCGTCACGGAGCAGGTTTCGCTCGAAGGTTGCGCACTCGATGGCTGTATCGAGCATCATCTTCTGGATATCTTGAGGAAGGGATTTAAAGGCCTTCTCACTCATCAGGATTGGAGACGGGGAATAAAAATGTCCGGTCAAAGCCAGGTATTTCTGAACCTCATAAATCTTTGCAGTATAAATAATGGCGATTGGATTCTCCTGGGCATCGATCGTCTTCTGCTGCAGTGCGGTGTAGACCTCACCCCAGGCCATGGGGGTAGGGTTGGCTCCCCATGCCTTGAAAGAAGCAAGATGGATCTTATTTTCCATGGTACGGATCTTGATCCCTTTTAGGTCCTCGGGCTTCTCTATGGGACGGACATTGTTAGTGATCTGTCGAAATCCGTTTTCCCAGAAAGCAAGGCCCATGATCCCTTTGGCTGAAAAGGCATCGAGGAGGCCTCTGCCAATCGGGCCATCAAGCACCTTATAGGCATGTTCCTTGTCGCGGAATAGAAATGGCAAATCCACGACAAACATCTTGGGAACAAATCCTCCCAGTGGTCCTGTTGAAGTGACAACGAGATCAACGGTGCCGAGCTGAAGCCCCTCGACCAGGTCTCGTTCGCTGCCCAATTGAGTGGCGGGATAAATGTCGATCTTCACCTTGTTTCCGGTTCTCTGGGCCACAAGCTCCGCGTATTTCCGCGCTCCAACGTTATAGGCATGGTCCGGCGCCGTGGCATTCCCGAGCTTAAAAGTCCATGTCTGACATGAAGCAGAATCAGTCCAAGCCCCACTCGTAAGGAAAAGAGACAATAAAGCAAAAATGACGAAGGTCCGTTTCATAGCATTTCCTCCTTATTTTAAGAATGGAAGACAACAACAAATATCCGAAAAAAACATCGTTTTGTCAAGGCTTGCTAAGCTTTCAAGGGCATGGAATGATCCTCTATCCTTTATCCTTTTATCTTGCTTAGCTCCTTTTCGTCGATGTGGAAGCTGTGCTGGTCTGTTGGAAATTCCCCCTTCAGGACCTCTTCTCTGTAAGAGTCGATTGCCTTGAGAATCAATTCACTCAGGTTAACATATTTCTTTGCAAACTTGGGAGTGAAACGATCGAAGAGGCCGACCATATCATGAACGACCAAGACTTGTCCGTCGCAATGGATTCCGGCACCAATTCCGATCGTTGGAACCGCCAGGCGTTCGGTCACCATCTTCGCAATCGGGGCGGGAACGGCCTCAAGCAGAACCGAGAAGGCTCCAGCTTCCTCAAGGGAGAGGGCATCGTCAATAATTTTCTGGGCGGCTTGAGCGTCCTTGCCCTGGACCTTGAACCCTCCAAGCATGGAGATCGTTTGCGGGGTCAATCCGATATGTCCCATGACTGGAATTCCCGCTTTGACGATTGCCCTTACAATTTCCTTTACACTGGCGCCACCCTCCAATTTTACGGCATCCGCCCCGCCCTCTTTCAGGAATCGGCCAGCATTGATAATTGCCTCTCTATCAGAGGTGTTATAGGACATGAAGGGCATGTCTCCCAAGATCAGAGAATGTTTTGCACCCCGCACCACAGCCTTCGTATGGTAGATCATTTCATCCATGGTGACAGGAAGTGTGTTTTCATAACCCAGGACGGTCATGGCCAGCGAATCCCCCACAAGAATGATGTCGATTCCTGCCCGGTCCTCCAACAGCGCCATGGGATAATCATAGGCGGTGAGCATGGTGATCTTTTTCCCCTGCTTCTTCATGGCCTGAATATCAACGGGTGTCACCTTTTTGCGTTCCATATCAACCTCCTTTTCTTTAAACATCCGTGAAAGCGTGAAACGTAAGTCGTAAGGGACTGCTGTCCCTAACCCCTAACGCCTAACACCTTACGGATTTCTCTGCATTCAATAGGTCTTTTCAAGCACTTTGATCAGATTGGTAACCATCCGATTGTAAGGCGCAGCCACTCCCAGCCGATCTGCCTCCCTCACCACGGCTCCATTCATGACATCGATTTCCGTCCTTCGTTTATTGTCTAAATCCTGGCCCATGGAACAACGGTTCGTTCGAGTCGCCTCGGCAATGGCCTTGACCTTTTCAATCGGATTTCCTTCGATGGGAATCCCTTTTTGTCGAGCGACCTCTACTGCTTCAGAGACCAGACCCTCCATTAACGTTAGGGTTTCGGGATGATCAAGAAGTTGCCCATTCTTCAGACCCGTCACGGCTGCGAGTGCGTTAATCCCAATATTGATTAGGAGTTTTTCCCAGATCAGGCGCTGGATGTTTGACGAGACCTCTGTTTCTATCTCAGCCCTCTGGAACATCTGGGCAATCTCGGAGATTCGATGGGTCACCTGATGACCGACCTCACCGATAAAGGTCTTTCCCCACCCAGCATGGCGGATTTTTCCAGGTCCTAACAGGGTCGCTCCATGATTTGTAACACCTAACAGCACTTTCTTTGGATTCACCTGCCTCGATAGGACCTCCTCATTTCCGAGGCCATTTTGAAGGGTAAGGAATACGGTATTCTCCTTTTCGAGGACCAAGGCATCGGTGACCGCTTTTTCCGTGTGATAGGTTTTTACAAAGAAGATGACCAGATCAGCCTTCCCAATGGAAGTAACATCAGTGGTTGCATTCATGCCGATATTCTTCTCCTGGCCTTTTCCTTCGATCGTCAGTCCCTTCGCTCTTATCGCTTCGATATGCTCCTTCCAGATGTTGACCAGCCAGACTTCTTCACCCGATGAGGCCAGTAATCCGCCGTAGAGACTTCCCATAGCCCCCGCACCCATAATGACGATCTTCATTTCATCTCCCATGCCTAACAAATTATAAAAACTAACAGAGGTTCTTAAAAAAATCAACCTATTGACACTCTATATGGAAGGGTCGATCCTGAGCCTCGCTCTATTCCCACCCTAAAGGTGGAGTCTGACACCACTGAATGGATCGGGGAACCCAAGGGCCCGGGTGGATTTCGATTTTTGGCTTTAAAGCTTTTTTAGTTAAACCAAAAAAAGTTAAATATAGTTAAAAAACGTATTGACAAAATTTCAGAAAGAGTGTAACAGCTAATTATGGTCTCGGAAGATATTAAACACGAGGTCAAGAAGCTTCATATCGGTAAAAAGATCAGAGATCTCCGGAAGAAGGCTGGCTTCGTCCTCCAAGATCTCTCAGATTTAACAGGCTTTTCCAAGCCCCTCCTCTCCCAGATCGAGATGGGGGTGGTTTCTCCTCCGGTCGCCACCCTGCTCAAGATCTCGAAAGCCCTCCATGTCAACATCAGTTTTTTTTTCCAGGATGGGAATCCCGAAGAAAAAGTGGTCCTCGTGAAGCGAGATAAGAGCAAGGTTATCGATTCCCGATATTTTGGAAGAGAAGAGAGTGGTTATTATTACGAAGCCCTTGCCTTCAAGAAGTCCAAAAAAAACATGGAGCCTTTCCTGGTTGAGTTTAAAAGAAAAAGGCTCGAAAAATTATCCTATTTCAGCCACGAGGGAGAAGAATTCCTCTATGTGCTTCAAGGAACATTGGAATTTAGAACCGAGGACCGTCATTACGTCCTCGATACAGGAGACTCCCTCTATTTCGAGTCTTCCATTCCTCATGCCTACCGGGCCATAGGGAAATCGAATGTGAAAGCCTTAACCGTGGTCTATCCCTTGAAGGGATAGTTGACCGAAGAGGAAAAAAATGATTGAAGTCCGATTTCATGGACGGGGTGGACAGGGAGCAGTCGTTGCTTCAAAGGTTTTGGCTGCTGCCTTTTTTCACGAAAGGTATCATGTCCAATCCTTTCCTGCCTTTGGCGTGGAGAGGCGAGGTGCTCCGATCATGGCCTTTTTGAGAATTGACAAGCAACCTGTCCAGCTCAGGACCAACATCTATGAACCCGATCATATCATCGTTCTCGATCCAACCCTGCTGGGCGCCGTGGATGTGACCTCCGGCTTGAAACGGGGAGGGTGGATTTTGGTCAATACAAGCCGGCTGCCAAAGGAATTTCCCCATCTGAAGGATTTTAAAGTCGCCACGGTCGATGCAACTTCAATCGCCATGCGCAATGGATTGGGGTCCCGGACAAACCCGATCGTCAACACAGCGATCCTTGGCGCATTTTCGAAGGCGACTTCCCTCGTGGGAATCGATTCCGTGGTCCTCGCCATCCGCGAGGAAGTCCCTGTTAAAAGGGGAGAAAATGCCCGGGCGGCCAGAGAGGCTTATAAGGAGGTAAACTTCTCAATTCGAAGCGCGGATCCCACGAAACGCGGGACTAAACAAGCACGCATGTCCAAAATCGAAATGACAAAAACAGAAAGATAGCTGTGAATTTTGTAATTTAGAATTTACGATTTCGGATTAGAATTTAGGATTTTCATTAGGGGACTTTGAAAATGGGAAATCAAATACCATTCAATCATGAATCAGAAATGCCCTCTATCCCTGTTTCTCTGGGAGACATGGCCTGGAATAAAACAGGAACATGGAGGACCCAAAAACCTTTTTATGAGGATAAAACCTCTCCCTGCAATGCAGCCTGCCCGGCAGGGAATGACATCGTTTCATTCATCCTGAAAATGGTCCAAGGCGATTTTGAAGGAGCCTGGGACATCATCCGAGAGGAGAATCCCTTCCCCGGGATCTGCGGCCGGGTCTGCTTTCATCCCTGTGAACAAAAATGCAACCGGGGCTCGTTCGATGAGCCAGTTGCCATCCATGCCCTAGAGCGGTTTGTTGCTGACTTTGCCTCTCACCTGCCCAGCCAGAAGGTTCACCTGCTAAAAAAAGAAAAAAATTCGAGGAGGAAAAGGGAGAAGATTGCCATCATTGGAGCTGGACCTGCAGGAATGAGTTGTGCTTACCATCTGGCAAGACTCCATTACGATGTCACAGTCTTTGAATCCCTTCCTTTCGCAGGAGGCGTGCTCCGGACCGGTATTCCCTCCTATCGATTGCCGAGAGAAATCCTCAACAGAGAGCTTTCAGCAATCGAAGCCCTGGGAGTAAAGGTGAAGACTGGGTTGCCGATCGGGGTGGAGAGGGGTATGGAAGACCTGAAAGGTTACGGGGCCATCTTCATCGCCACAGGGGCCAACAAGAGCAGGCAACTTCATCTTCCTGGCGAAAGGAGCCGGAATGTCTCAAGGGGCCTTGAATTCCTCAAGGCCATTAATCTTGGCGAGGAGGTCGAGATCGGCCGAAGAGTAGCCATCATCGGCGGAGGGAATACGGCCATCGATGTGGCACGGGCTTTGATCCGGCTTGGCAAGGCTCCACTCATTCTCTATCGCCGTTCCCGAGAAGAGATGCCTGCCTTTGAGGAAGAGGTGGCCGAGGCCCTTGAGGAAGGGGTCGAGTTCAGATTTCTGGTCAATCCCATCCGAATCCGGGATGATAAGGGAATCAAAAGGCTCGAATGCCTCCGGATGAAACTGGCTGAAAAAGATGAAACCGGCAGAAGAAGGCCGGTTCCGGTAGCTGACTCTCAATTTTTTCTCGAAGCAGAACAGGTGATCTTCGCTGCCGGGGAAGAAGTGGACGTCTCTTTTCTCCATCGAGGAATCAAAAAGAAAGAAGGGATCGTCCTCACCCATACGGGGGGAAGAACGTCGGTGGATGGAATCTTTGCGGGAGGAGATTTTGCCTCGCGGGAACGAACGGTAGCCCACGCCATCGGCTCGGGAAAAAGGGCGGCGATTGCACTGGACTGCTATCTGAAAAAGGAGGACCCTGAAAGGGTGATCCAATCGCTCCTGGTTGGGTACGGCCCCTCTATGTCGATCTTTCCTTACTTTCATCCGGGAGAACGATCCCGAAGTTCCCATGTCGTCACCTTTGATGATCTGAATCTTGACTATTTCGAGAAGGCAAAGAGGGTGGAAGAGGCCAAATATCTCCTTCCAGAACGGACCAAGGGGTTCTTCGAGGTCACCTCCTCCCTCACGGAAAGGACCGCTTCGGAAGAGGCGGACCGCTGCTTCAACTGCGGCACCTGCAACGAATGCGAAACCTGTTATACCTTCTGTCCCGATGCCTCGATTCTGAAGGGGATCAAATCCCTCTCCCACCAGGTCGATTACGATTTCTGTAAGGGTTGCGGGATCTGTTTCGTCGAGTGCCCCCGAAAGGCGATCTCCTTGAAGGAGGAGGAGAAATGAAAAGGATCATTACAGGAAATCAAGCGGTGGCCTATGGAGTCATGCTGAGTCATGTGGAGCTGATTGCTGCCTACCCCATCACGCCCCAGACCACCATTGTGGAAGAGCTCTCCGAGCTCTGCGCAACAGGCCGTGTGAATGCCCGCTTTTTGAAGGTGGAGTCCGAGCACTCTGCCATGGCCGCCTGCATCGGCGCTGCCACCGGTGGGGTCAGGGTCTTCACGGCCACCTCCTCCCATGGCCTGGCTTACATGCACGAGATGCTCCACTGGGCCTCTGGAGCCAGACTCCCTATTGTGCTGGTTAATGTCAATCGAGCGCTCGGGCCGCCATGGAATATCTGGAACGACCAGAGTGACTCCCTCTCCCAGCGTGACACGGGATGGGTTCAACTCTATTGCGAAACAAACCAGGAGGTCCTCGATACGATTCTTCAGGCTTACTGGATCGCAGAATCGATCCACCTCCCGGTAATGGTCGTTCTGGATGCCTTTTTCCTCTCTCACACCTCCGAGCCAGTGGAAATTCCCTCTGAAGAAAAGGTCAATGGCTTTTTACCTGCATATTCGCCTCCCTATCCTGTCGATCCTGAGAAACCTGCCAGTTTCTCAGGCATCGCAACGCCTGACCATTATTTCGAATTCCGGTATAAGATTCAGAAGGCCATGGAACAGGTCCCGGAAATTGCCAGAAACGCAGAAGAACAATTCAAGACCCGTTTTGGTCGCAGCTATGGTCTGATCGAAAAGTATGGGAAAAAAGAAGCAGAGGTTCTTCTGGTTACGGCGGGTGCCATTACCAGCACATCAAGAACCGTCATCCAGAAATTGGTTGAAAAGGGAAAGAATGTGGGTGGATTGAAGATCAAGATGTTTCGGCCTCTCCCAGCCAAGGAATTCTATGAAGCGATTCGAGGAGTGAAAAAAATTGCTGTCCTTGAGCGGGACCTCTCATCGGGTGTCGGCGGGATCATTGCCCAGGAATTGAGGGCCTCTCTTTATCATCACGAGGAGAGGCCACCCGTCTTTGGTTTCGTTTCGGGTCTTGGGGGAAGGGATATTACCCCTGACCTCATTGAAGAGGCCCTTCTCTATACCCTGGAGCATTCTCAACCCGAGGGAGATATCCTCTGGTTGGGGTTAAAACGATAAACACCGATCCCTCTCTCCCCGCTGGGAGAGGGGAAGGGTGAGGGGGATGGGGAGATCCTATGAAAAAAACGGAAATACCTTTAAGCGAAAACTTGGGCCATGGCCATCTGGCCTGTGCAGGATGTGGCGCAGCCGTTGCGATGCGCCTCACCCTGAAAGCCCTTGGAGATAAAGACGGTCATGGTCATCCCAGCCTCCTGCTGGTCGATCATACCGGGTCCTTGGCCTTATTCCAGCATACACATTCCGGTCATCCATGCAGGCTTTGTCACAGGCGGGGCGACGGCATCGGGCATTCGGGCTGCTTTGGATATTCGGGGATATCACGACACAGTCGTCACCGTCTGGGCTGGAGATGGTGGAACCTTTGATATCGGGATCCAAGCCCTCTCCGGTGCCGCAGAAAGAAATGAGGACTTCATCTATATCTGCAATGATAACGAAGCGTATATGAATACGGGCACCCAGCGAAGTTCTGCCACTCCCTGTTTTGCCTGGACAACTACCACCCCAACCCACCACCCCAAGGAGGACCAGAAAAAAGATATCATGGCGATCATGGCCGATCATCACATCCCCTATGCTGCCACAGCGACGATTGCCTATCCGGAAGACTTTCTCCGAAAGATGGAGAAGGCTAAGCAGATCCGGGGAACGCGATTTATCCATCTCCTCTCTCCCTGCCCTCCGGGCTGGAAAATCCCTTCTGAGTTCACTGTCAAACTCTCACGCCTCGCAGTCCGTTCCAGGACTTTTCCTCTCTACGAGATTGAAAATGGAAGGTATGTGATCCAAGAGGAGTCGGTGAAGGAGAGTGTCCCTGTTCGGGAATACTTAAAACTCCAGGGCCGCTTCAGCCACCTTAAAAACCCTGAGATCGAAAGCATTCAGAAGGGTGTGGACGACCAGTGGGAGCGCCTCCTGAAAAAAGAGAAGTGCTAAACCTCTTTCAAGAGTGGAACACCGAAGACCAAATTAAATCGATTGAATCAGGAGGATCAGGGTGAAGCCGACCATCACAACCACCGTCCCAAGGGATGGCACTAAAAAACGAAGAGAAGTGTAAAGGTAAAATTTCGCTGGACACCCCTTATTCATTAGAAGACCCTAAGAAATCGAATGATAATCAGGATGAGTAAAAACACCAGATAAAACCTTATAAAATAAAGTGCAATTCGCGTCATTCGGGTCATTTTTACACGGGGCATTCTATTCTCCTTAAATCTTCACCCGGTCACGAGATCCTTCATGATGTCATTGTAATGAATCACTCCTAAAACACGGTCCTGCTCATCCAGGACAGGAATCATTCGATAGTGATACTTGGCAAACATTTCGGCCAAATCTTCCCTCATGTCATCGGCCTCTGCGGAAACAACCTGCGAAACCATGATCTCCCCTAAAGGACATGATCCGCGGAAAGGATCAGGTCTCGTAAATCGACGACGCCAATAACGCTTTGGGTTGTCGTATCAATCACGTAGATATAGGAGATGGCTTCAGGTTCAACGCGGGACCGCCTGATCTTGTGTAGAATCTCTCCCGCCTTTGTATCCTTCGAAGCAGTGACAAAATCCGAGCACATGATGTCTCTGGCCTTAGACTCCCGTTCAGAGAGTATCGCACGAACGCGTTCGGCCTGTTCGGGGCTGAGCAAACCCATCAGGTTCGTCATCTGCTCATGGGGCAGAACAGAAAAAAGGTCGGCCAACTGGGAGGTAGTCATTTCGGATAGAATCGTATGGGCTCTTTCCTTCCTCAGGTTCGCTATGATCTGTCGTTGTGCCCGTGGTTCGGTTTCCACCAGGGTCTTGGTGGCCTTTTCGGAATCAAGAGCTGAAAAGAGGGCCTGTTGTTCCTGCCCAGACAATTCCTCGAGGGCATCCGCCAGATCCTCGCTGGCATCTTCGTGATCTGCTTTCGCGTCACGGAGAGAGACACTTTATCCGTTGAAACAGCGTCTTCGACGGAGAGAGGTTGGACATATTTCCACGAGATCAAATTATTCTTAATCCAGCGAATTTTCCCCAATCCCCACCGCCGGAGAAATCCGTTGAAAGAGATGTCCACATGAACAATCAGAATCCGTCCCCTGGATTCCAGAAGGTGGACATCATTCACCACTTCAACCCGTCGTCCATCCATATCAAGGATGGTGCGCCCCATCAAATGTTTATCGGCCAAGATCCAGCCAGGCTGATCGACAAAGGGAGAATAGGTCTCTCCGTTCTCGGGGGGCTGAACGAATATAGCATCCTCTTCGATCCTCAGGACCTTTGCCCATGGGACAAACTCGGTGGGCTTTGCCCATCCGTGCTCGATATAGATCCCTACGGCTTCCGGATAAGGCTCGGTCAGGAGAAAAACCAGATCGGTGAGTTGACCGATACGGTCTTTAATCTTGCCAACACAAATAGGCCGTTTGATTAATTCCGAAAAATAAAAAAATTGGTAGCTTCCTATGCCACTCGGTAGATCTACCACTTTAGAAGCTCCTCCGGCTAATGTCCTCATCTTGACCTCTCACTGGTCATTTGAAAAGATCCGGGAATAGAGTTTGGATGCCCAAAAGCGTTCAACATGATCGCCACGATAATCACGATAGTCCAATTTACGAAATTCTGCCACAGCGTGCTGGTATGTTCACCCATACAGGCCTTATCATTAAGAAGCAGGAGTAAAAAAACGAGCGCAGCGGGCAGCAGGGTGACGGCAACCACCTGGACAAACATGGTGATCGTGACCAAGGGAGCACCCGGGATCAGAACAACCGCCCCCGAGGTGATCAGCAGGGCCAAATAAATCAAGTAAAACCATGGTGCCTCCCTGACTTTATAGTTCAAGGAATGAGCCCATCCAAAAACTTCGCCCACGGCCCAAGACGAAGAGAGGGAGATGCAGAGGGCCCCAGGAACCCGGCATCGAAGAGGCCTATGGCAAAAAGTTTACGTGCCAGCGCCCCATATCCTGAGGGTAAAAGCGGCACAATAGCCTCCGCAGTCTGTTTGGCGTCTTCAATCGTAATGGGCGGTTGATGATAATAAAAGACTGCACCCGTGGCAACAATGATAAAAACAGCCACAATGCATGTTAAGAAAGCCCCGACCAGGGTATCCATCTGGCCAAATTTGATATCATGAAGATCTAAACCCTTATCCACAACAGCGCTTTGCTGAAAAAAGATCATCCAGGGAGCAATCGTTGTGCCGATGTTAGCCATGAGAATGAAAAGTAGGTCTCCGGTCAGTCCCTGATGCAAATCGGGATGATAGAACCCTTTGAGCACTTCGTTCCAGGTTGGTGCATTGACCGTATCCATAGCCCAGATAGCAGCCGGGATATAGACGAAATTAAAGATACAAAAGAAGAAGGCGATTTTTTCAAAAGTCAGGTATTGTCCCGAAATGACCACGACCAGCAAGATGGCCGTCACAAAGAGATAGGTGATCCAAGGGGGAATACCAAAGAGGCTCATCGCAGCCGTCATCCCAATATACTCTGTAATCAGCGTTAACCAGTTCACGATGGCCAGGTCTAAGAGGGAAAACCAACCCCAGAAAGGCCCGAACCCGTCAAAGATGGCCTCAGCATGACCCCGTTTTGTGACAGCTCCTAATCGAACCGTCATCTCTTGGACATAATAGGCCATTGGAATAAGAGGGATAAACATCCAAAGCAGAGAGAACCCATATTTCGAACCTGTAACCGCATAAGTGGAAATTCCTCCCGCATCATTATCTGCCACCATGACGATGATGCCTGGCCCAAGCACTGATAGAAAGATGATCAATTGCCTGCGAAGACGGTTCAGGAGATGGATGCTCTTGCTGATCCAGTACATGAGTAGTTTACCTTTTCAATGATGACCGTCCCTTCGTTTAGAAAAGGGACTAACCCTTTATGAGAATTGAAATCGATTGAGAGACAAGGCGGGGTACCGAGAATAAAGATCATGACACATCTCCGCTCCCTGGCAGGGTTGGTCCCGGAAATGTGCCAAATGGGATTAGGTTGCCGATTATTTGACGATCATTTCCGGATACAGAACTCTGACTGGCTATTTCACCAACTGCCAAGTCGAACCAATAAACTTTGTGACCAGGAGGTTCCATTTCTTCTTGGTTCGTTTTCACCTCTTCGTCTTGATGATTCAAAAATTTTGTCACCATTCTAATATTATATTTAATCAAATCTTGTCAAGGGGAAAAAACTGCCTTGAGCAAACTCCGTATGTAACTTTACTCAACGGGTGTCAATCCTTCAACATCCCAACATCAATCGTTGTCGAATGGATCAAATCGAAAGGGTCCGGACCTCCCCTTCTTTCATCTCTTCCAGAGTTCTTTCGATCAAATCCATTCCTTCAAGGTCTAGGTCTTGATGAGGTTGAACCGATAAAAGCAAACTTTTCAGGGTTGAGAATCCTCTCTCTTCCAAGAGACGATGGATCAACCTTTCAACTTCTGAGGGATCGATCTGCCTTAAGTGCGCGAGGACCCCACGCAGTTCCTTAGGATCATATCGCTCAATGAAATCATGCTCCCTCAATCGTAATTGAGATTGAAGGGAGTCGAGCGACTGAGTGTCTCCTTGGATCAGAAAGAGGGTGAGACTCCGTACCCCTTCCAGATTTCGCCTTTCATCCGCTCCCTTGCCCTGCACGGGGGTGTAATTCAGATCCTTCAGAAGCCGCATGTTTCGAATCAGCATGATCTGGTTCTCTCGGGATCGAAACCATTGAAGGATCTTTCTCTTCTGGAGTTCTCTGGATGCCTGCTCCCTCTCCTTGGCCTTCTGCTTCTCCAGGATCACCTTCAAATTATTTTCAAACTTGGAATAGGTGGTTTTAACGATAAATCCTATTTCTAAGAGGCTCTTGTCCCGAAGAGGGTCCCGGCGTGCATAATGATGATACTTCCCTTTCAGGAGTTGCTGGATGGCATTGATCTCCGTCAGGCGACTCTGAATCTCCTTATAAAGTTCCCGGACATCGACGATCACACCGGCAGGGACACTTCGTTCAGGAGTAACAATTCGACACATCCCCTGCAAATCTTCGATCGCCTCCTCCAAATAGTGATGGTTCATTTCGATCGTCCGCTCCAGACTCCGCACATAGCTCTGTGCGCGATTGTCTTCCATAGCTTCAACCCTTTCTTTCCAACCACCCCTGGTTTCAGGTCAACCCTGCTGGCCTTGGGGCACGAGAAGTTTTCCTTCAGATGAGAGCAAGCGCCTCCGGATGGGTTCGTCTGCCAGGGGCATGATCAACTCTCCCATCTCACCAAGGGTTACCCAACGAAGATCACGGCACCCCAGAGGCCTGGGGACGTCTTCTTTGATTTGATAGTGATAGACCAAGAGAAGAACAGGATGTTCTGGATAGAGATAGAAGCTTGCATCGAATAGCGATCCTGCTTCTCCCTCAACGCCCAACTCCTCTCTGAGCTCTCTCTTTAAAGCCTGCCGGGGCTCTTCTCCTTCCTCCACCGTCCCTCCAGGAAATTCCCAGAGAAGGCCCTGGTCATCGTCCTCCCTTCGCTGCGAGACCAGAATTCTTTCCCCTCTGGTAATGAGGGCTGATGTTACAACGATTGTCCTCATCTCCTCATCCCTCAATCCGATTCCGCCCTCCCCTCTTGGCGCGATAGAGGGCCTTGTCTGCTTCTCGGAGCAGGTTCGTGAGATTCAAGATGGAAGGCGAAAAAGTTGCAACGCCCACACTCACCGTGAAATTCCCATTGGGTTGTAAATGCTCATTGGGAAAGCGCGTTTCGGCAACACCCCTCCGCACCCTTTCTCCGATCTCCATCCCCATCTCTTTCCCTGCATTGATCAGAATGGCAGCAAACTCCTCTCCTCCGTAGCGGGCAATGACATCCGTCTGGCGAACACCATGTTGAATCAGAAGGGCCGTGGCTTTCAGCGCCTGATCACCGGCAAGATGACCGTTGGTGTCATTGTAATGTTTAAAGTAGTCAATGTCGATCATGAGGAGGGAAAGGGAAGAAGGGTAGCGCTTTTGGCGCTCCACCTCCAGGGTCAACTGATGAATTAGAAACCGGTGATTGTAGATTCCGGTGAGATCATCAATGTGGGAGAGAAGGACAGCCTCTTCTCTCATTTTTTCAATCTCTTTTAGCTTCTGTTTATAGAGATCTCTCATCGCCTGAAGTTCACGGCTGTATTGATCCCTCTCTCGAGCCTTATCGTTTAGCTCTTTTTCCTTTTTTTTCCATGCCTCCTCAAACCTGACAGTCTCCGTTAAATCTTTGAGCATGAGGAGAGACACCTCTCCTTGGAGGCGTCCAACCATTTCGGTGGGAACCTTCTCTCCCCACCGGTTGACGATCCATGCCTTCAGCCGAACCTCCGGATTCTCTTTCATTTCCTCAAATCCGTCCCGGACCTTACTGAGATCCTCGAGATCGACCACATCGAGAAAAACCATCTTCTGGAGTTCCTCCCAAGGATACCCCAACATCTTTTCCCCTCTGGGATTAACTTTTAAGAAAGCCCCCTGTTGATCAAGGATGAAAAAGGGATCCTGAAGGATCTGAAGGACAGATTCCAAGACGGATAGCCCCCTCTCCAGGATTTCCACTCGTTCCTTGATCGCACGAAGGGAGGAAGATGGCATTACACCCTCCCGCCCAAAAATGTCCGGGAAAACAGCCCCGACATTAATCTCCCCATGAGTTATCCTCCCAGGAGATCCCAGGATTTCTCACCTTTCTGACAGACGAGGCAAAAATAGCCAATTCGTTACCAAGACGCAAAGGGAGCTACATCATCCCCTGGACTTCTCTTTCCAGTTCCTTCAATTTCTCCGGACCATAGGGACGTGTCTCTCTTAAGGAGGGATCCATTGGATTCTCTGGATTAAAATTCTGAAGGACCATTCTCGAACCTGCCCTGAGCTGCCCTCCGAGTCGCAGGATATCGTCGCGTGAGTGTAACCCTGGAACAACGGTCGTTCGGAATTCATATTCCACGGCTCCTCTTTTCAGGACCCGGATCGACTCCCAAATGAGATCCAGGCTGACACTTAAGCCAGCGATCCTTGAATATCGAATGGGATCCAGGGGGGCCTTGACATCCATCGAGACAAAATCGACTTTTTTCTCCGAAATCAGTTGTTTGAGGAGCTGGGGGTTTGATCCGTTCGTATCCAGTTTGACCAAGAAACCGAGCCGTTTGATCTTCTGGATGAGGGAGAGGAGGTCGGCATGGAGGGTGGGTTCACCCCCGGTAAGGCAAACCCCGTCGATCCAACCCCGAAAAGAGAGAAGACGATTCAAGAGGTCTCTCAGGGAAAGGGATGAATACTGCTCAGGATGAAGTACGAGAGGATGATTATGGCAGTATGGACAGCGCAGATTGCAGTGAGGCAGGAAGAGGACAGAGCAGATCTTCCCGGGCCAATCCACGAAGGAGGTTTCTAAAAATCCCTTGATTTCGAGCATGGTCTACCCGGAGGCTGCATCAATGTAAATGGGACACGCCTGCTTCTAATGCGTTGCCAAGCGACTCCGATGAGATTTTGAAAGCTGTTTATTCAGCTAAGGCTCATGAACAGATACTGCCTCACCTCTTCGAGGGCTGGAACCCTCCCTCTCCAGATGATCACTTCTCTTTCTTCTTCATCCTCGATAACGAGTGAGGGGGTCGAGAGGATACTATAAAAAGAGGCCTCAGCCAAACCATCGGTCGTATCCATATCGTAGTGAAAAACGGGGACACCTTCCCTTTTCAATTTCTTCCAGATCTCTTTTGCAGCCGGACACCTGGGGCACTGGGCTTTCGTGAAAATTTTAACGGATTCCATGGTCTCTCCTTTAACATCCTTCACTTTGTTCAGCGTGACATCAAAACGTCTTTCCAGTCGCTTGCTGAGCATTGACATTGAAATTGCTTTCACTTCATTTGGCATTTAAATTCATGTTGTCGCCCGTGCAAGTCCTTCCTTTTGCTCCTCAAAAAAGGCCTGATTCCGATGCCGGTTGCGTAGCTCTCCAATCTTTCCTTTATTCCAACTGGAAAGCTTTGTAAAATAACCCGTGATCCGGGTGATGCCATCCACATCTTCGGCCCCGCAATAGGGGCAGGACGGACGGAGACCCCGGCTTGTCCGGTGGCAAAGGTTACAGGTCGTAAACTCCGGGGAAAAAGCGATCTGATCGTTTTGGGTCTGCTGAAAAACCTTGACCACGAAATTGGCCAGGGAGGCCGGGGAGGGTCTTGCTTCTCCCAGCCAGATGTGGGTCAAAGCCCCTGCCTCGATCAGGGGATGAAACAGGCCTTCCTGCCTGACCCGTTCAATGGGATTAAGGATAGCGGCGTTGTTCAGATAAGTGGAGTTAGTATAATATATTTCTCCTCTTGCAAGATTGCCTTTCACGATGCGCCCTGATTCGGGGGAGTGAAATTTGAGATCCAGTTTGGCAAAGCGATAGGCCGTCGATTCTGCCGGCGTCTGTTCCAGAACAAACCTCATCCCATGGCTTTCACTCAACTGATCGATCAACAGTTTCATGTGGGCAATCACCTTTAACCCGAATTTGAAAGCACTCCTGGATTGATGCATCTCCTGTCCGGTGTGGATCTGAACGAGTTCATTGAGTCCCACCATTCCGATCAAGAAGCTGGCGCGCTGCATTCTCAAGTAGGGAGACCCGTCCCGGTTCATGGCAAGAAGGGAGAGGGGCCCTTTCTCACCCAGATAGAGAAGTTTTTCAATAAACCTTTTCTTTTCGAGATGGGCCTTTACAGCCGTCTCGATAAACTCCGTAATCTTGTTAAAGAGCGAAGGATCGTTCCCCTTCGAGAGATAGCCGATTCGCGGAAGGTTGAGGGTGACGTTCTGGAGGGCGCAGTACCGCATCTTCCATGGGTGTTTTGCATCCTCGAGGTCGGTTTGGTCCAGTTTAAAGCTGAGCCGGCAGCACTCCGAAATTTTTGCCGTCTCCCCCGGTCAAAGACGAAGTAGGTATTGCCTTTTTCGGAGGCAACGGCGCAGATGTGGTGGAGGAAATCGAGATGGCCCGGGGTCCTAAAAAATTTTTCAGTGATGTGAACCAACGGCTTTGGAAAGAAGAAGGGTCTTCCTGATCCATCTCCCTCTTGGTAGACCTTGAAGAGGGCCCAGACAAAGCGTTGGGCCTCATGGAGATAGTCGCTATAGGTCTTCCCTGTGGGTTCCCCACCGGGTCCGATCGCCGGGACATCTTCGAAGTGTTTTGGAATCTCCCAATAGAGATTGAGATCGGTAAAAATAGCCTGCCCTCCCCTCGCAACGGCCTGCTGGGAAAACTCGAAGATCATCATCTGAGCCAACTGTTCCATTTCCCGATCCGACATCCCCACTAAGTAGGGAGCGAAAAAGAGATTGACTGCATCCCAGCCAATCGCACCTGCAAAATGACTCTGAAGGGCTGCCGCGAATTTCACCATGTGGGCGAGGAGGACCTCGGGATGTTTTGCCGGTCTGGCCATGGCTATGGAATTAGGGAGGCTCAGGCCGAACCTTTTGATGTATTCGAGAGATTGACCACTGCAGTAAGGACGATCGATAAAGCCAAGGTCATGGAGATGGATATCCCCCCGCATGTGGGCATCCGAGACTTCCTGCGAAAAGACGGAGAGCAAGGCATACTCCTTCTTGATCCTCTCGGCCAAGGTAAGGTTGGTCGCTTCGGGCCCATGGGGGACATTGGCATTCTCCTTATTGGGGTGGAGGATGAGCTGATCCACATCATAGAGAGGCATTCCAAGCCGGGTATGCATCTTTCGAGTCTGCTCGAGCCCCCTTTCGATCAGTTTGGCATCCACAAGTTCTCGGATCAGGGGAGCCGTAATCATTCTGATCTTGGAGGTGGCGATCAAATCTTCCACTTCCTTTGCAATTCCCTTCGCCGTATCAAGATCGATATCGGTCTCCCGTACAAGAGCATCCACGATCCTTTGCCGGTTCCAGTGATTCATCGATTCATCAGAAGTTCTAACGAAGAGGGCCATATCCGTTGTTTCTGCTTCCTCGCGACCTTCCTGCCAATCTCTTCTCATCTCAATCACGTTTGACATTTAGATTTCACCCCGACTGATATTTGGTTTTTTGGTCGAACCAAAAAGGCAAGAAAAGGCTATATTTAGTGTGTAGCAAGATAAATAAACCAACATATTGTTATTGTCAAGGAGGAATTTGATTTGTGAAAACATTCTTTAGATTGTTGCCTTATTTCGGGGTATCGGGCGGCTTTTGAAAGGGTCTTATGGGGGTTTCAAGAAGCCGTTTAATGATTCCAAAGACCCCTTCTCCGAGACTCTTCAATGGGATGGCTTCAATCTTGGGGTCATCCAGATCTCCCTTGACCTCATAGACAAAGGAGAGAAAGGCCTTGTCTTTTCCTGTGAGGATGTAGCCCGCTATAGGGATTTTACTCAATACCGTATCTACCGTTTCCAGAGGGATGAACTCCAACCTTCGCATCGACCTGGCTCTTACCGAGATCAACCTTTCCGATCCCCGTGATCCTCATGGCATCACTGTCGACGAGAAAATCCTCGTTGCCGCAATCCCGTCTTTAATCTGGAAATGGGCAATGATCTGGTGAAAAGGAAGGCCCTTTGTCTTCAGATCCGGGAACCTGCCTTAAAATACTGGGAGACATTTAAGATGGAAGAAAAATTTTTGACAGGATATTATTCCTAGCAATACGTAATGATGAAGTGCGACCATAACACT
>CAWEAV010000025.1:0-22094 GCA_963806715.1 uncultured delta proteobacterium | reverse complement strand
GTGGCAGTTCAATTATTGTTCCTGGCACGCTGCGCGTGCCTTGTTGGCTTGCGATAAGCATTTGATCTCTTCACATTAGAACCTGTAACTTTACTTTTCTTTACCAAAAGAAAATTCTTGGGAAGAACCGCCTTGAGTTCTATGAGCCATAAAAGTTGGCAGTCACGACTACGAGACATGCGGTCTCGTCTCAAAGCCCATTGGAAGCGTAAGGTTAAGTTGAGATGCCTCCAGCAGCTGAGTGTTCAAGACCGGAAACTACATATTGGCTGTGGAGATCATTATTTGAAGGACTGGATCAATATTGATATTTCAGCTAATATCAAAGCAGACTTGGTATGGAACGTAACGAACGGACTACCCTTTGACAATGAAAGCGTGAGCCTTATTCACACCGAGGATTTTATTGAACACCTTTCCCTGCAAGAAGGTCAAGGGCTTTTGGCGGAATGTTTTCGTGTCCTCGTACCCGGCGGAGTTATCCGGGTGTTGACTCCTAATTTGGTCACGTTCGCACGTTGCTACCTAGAGCGAGATACAAACTCTCTCAAGTGGTATACGGATAGTTTTGGCGTGCGTACTTACGCGGAAATGTTCAATATGGGTATGCGTATGGGAGGGCACACTTTTCTTTATGATGAGGAGACTTTGGATTTGGTCTTGGACGAAGCAGGTTTTGAGGTTATCCCGACAATATTCAATCAGAGTAGCCATTCAGAGCTATGTGGTCTAGACATTCGTGGCGATGGGATGAGCATCTATCGGGATGGTCGTAAACCTCAGTGAGCGTTCATTGAGGACGGGAAATAGGTGGAGGAAAGTCGTTTGCCGCAGCGGTAGAGAAGACACTGACTTCACACTTCATTTGACTGCCTGAATTTTTCTAAGGATACACTCCGGTCTTTTTTCGAACTTAATTGGAAACGAGCCACACCTGGGACAGGATTGAGGGGTGAGATGCTGAAATGGATTTTCCCGCTCAGTATTCATTCCACCTTTAAAATTGGGTCAATGGTAGCAAAGTCGTGTAAAATGCAGACCTATTTCCCGTGCTCCAACGTCCCAATTCCTATGCTGTTTTGCGAAACTGAATGCACAAATGGCAGGCTCACGCTTAACACATGAAAAAGAACCATATAGTAATTGGGGACCTGCTTAAAGAGAGGAAGAGCGGTCAGCCAGGGGAAGAAAGGGGGAACCCCAAAGACGATCGCCAAAGCAAAAAAGGATAGGCCCACAAAAAAGACGGAAATCTTTTGAGGTCTCAAGACCACCGTCATGATCCCTAATATCAGCGGAGCAATACCTGCATAAAGGCTTACGGTGTGATAAAAAGAGATATCAAAAGGCCACTGCACTTTAAGAAAAATGTCCGAGAAAAAGACGCTGAGGAACCCCATCGGTTCGAGGAAAATGGGGGCTCCTTCCGAGCGGACTTGCCAGGTTGCGCTTTGAGTAAGGAATTCTAAAAAGGGAATCATAAGAACGCCCGCCAGAAAAAATCCCAAGGCGTAACCCCCCACAAAGATTTTTAGCCGGAGAAATAGGGGTTTCCAGTCTTTCCAGTAGTCGATCAGCCGAAAGAAAAAGAAGAGCGTGACTGCCATAGCGATTAGGAAATTGATTTCGACATGTCCCCCGAGAAGTTGAACGCCCACGGTCAATCCAAGAAGAGCCATGGAGGAAGAGGATGGGTTTTCTCTCACCCTCTCAGCCAGCAAAAGAAGAATAGGGAAAAAGATCGTTGCATTCGTATGCGGATGATTCAGCCAAAACACGTTGAAGGTGGAAAACGTGTAAATCGTTCCTGACACGATTCCTGAAAGATGAGAAAACGAGAGTTTTCTACTGAAAGCATAAGTCCCCATGCTCGCAATAAACATCTTAAGCAGAGCACTCACGGTAAACCCAAAAAAAAGAGGCAAGAGGTAGAAGGGCCAGTTGAGCGGAAAGAGAAGAGCCGACTGGCTATTGGCCAGCAGAGGGGTACCTGTCATGATGTATGGATTCCACAGAGGAAATTCCATCTTATAGAAGGATTCCTTGGCAACTTGAAAAAAGGTGAGGAACTCTCTCGTCTGGTCACCCAGAACAGGGTTAGAGGGAGTTACTAAATCTGCGGGTTTCTGAATGTTCCAGGGAGGATAGAAATAGACAACATCCGCCTGGGAGAGGATTCGGCCTTTGAACAGCGGCCAGAAAAAAATAAGGATCATCAGGACAAAGGTAATGATTGCCTGTCGATATTCCTTGGCTGTTGTCATGACCGATAAGTTTTCCGGCTGCCTTCTCAGAACTGTTCCCAAATGGACCACGCCAAATAGGAGTTTCTCTCTAAACCTACAATACCCTGCAGATCATTCCCTTTAGATACTCTCCCTCTGGATGGGACAAATTTACAGGGTGGTCTACAGGATGACCCATCCGGCCTAAGAATTGGACCCTTTTACCCGCATCTACCGCTGCAGCAAATACAACCTTCTGAAAAAGATCCAAATTCATATGATGTGAGCAGGAAAAGGTAAAGAGGATTCCTCCGGTTCTAAGCAAACGAAAGGCCTGGAGATTGAGTTCCTTATATCCTCTCGATGCCCTGGGAAGGGCCCCTTTCCTCTTGGCAAAAGGAGGGGGATCAAGGATGGCAACGTCATATTCAGGGTGAAGGTCTCTCATCAATTCAAAGGCATCCCCCCGGAGCAACCGATGAGGCAGATGATCGAGATGATTTAGATGGAAATGCCTCTCTGCCATTTCCAAGGCGTCATGAGAAGAATCGATCAGAGTGACCTCTCTTGCTCCTCCAACACCTGCATAGACAGAAAAAGCGCCTGTGTAAGAGCAAACGTCCAAAATGTGCTTTCCCTTGGCAATCTCTCTCAACCGATGACGATTCTCTCTCTGGTCCAGGTAGAAACCCGTTTTTTGCCCCTCCTTTATCCTGACTTCGAATCGACAGCCTTGCTCTTCGATCTCAGTAAGGTCTGAAACATCCTTGCCGTAGAGAAGACCTTTCGATTCAGGCAACCCCTCTTCTTTCCTCATCGCCCCATCGCTTCGTTCATAGATGCTTTCAGGATGAAAAGCGTTGACAAGGAGATCAATAAAAAGTCCTTTCAGTCGCTCCATCCCGGCCGTCAGACATTGAATCACAAAAATGTCCCCATATCGATCCACGATGAGCCCAGGGAGAAAATCACCCTCCCCGTTCACCATTCGGTAGGCGTTGGCCACGCCTTTCAACCCTTGCTCTCTCAATCGGAGAGCCGTGAAGATTTGCTCGTTGAAAAAAGAAGCCCCTATCTCTTCCTTTTGGGAGGTCAAAAGGCGAAAAACGATCTGAGATTGAGGATTAAGATGGCCAATCCCAAAAAACTCCCTCTGAACCGAATAGATCTCCGCAAGCTCCCCGGAAGAAACCTCTCCCTCGATTCGTTCAACCGCCCCTGAAAAGACCCAAGGGTGTCCCCGTAGGAGGGGCTTTTCTCGCCCACGTTTTAAGATGATCTTCGGTAGGATCTCCATAGGAACATCCCAACAGCCAAATCCCAAATTTCAAAGAAACACCAATGCCCAATGTCCAAACACTCATGCCCCATAGGGCACCACGAAGGATGAAAATATTGAATCGAGCCACCCCCACCCCGCCCCTCCCCCCTCCAAGGGTGACGGGATTATTGTTAGCAGGCTTGGATGCCGGGGATTGTTCTATTTGCGTGTTAAATTACCAAAACATAACTTGTTTAGTTTCATGATTCAATTTTGGCTATTGAGTTGATTGTGTTTGTTTTGGGTTTGGAATTTGAAAATCGTGCTCAGAGGATTCAAGAATGACAAAGCCAGATTGCCTCCCAACAGCACGATTCAAGAGGTTTTCCGGTGCAGGGCTCTCTCAAGGATATTGCCGATAAATTCCCCATAGGTCATTCCGTGAGCCTTGATCGACCGGGTCAGTCCCGATTGGGGGGAGATATCGGGATTTGGGTTTACCTCAATGACATGGATTTTATCCTCATGGCTCACGCGAAGGTCCACTCGGGCATAATCCCGGCATCGAAAAAGCTTAAAAACGCGGGTAGCAATGGACTCAATCTCTTCTTTCATCCCATTCTTTAAGGAAGCTGGACAGATCGGCTTTGATCTTTGGTATTCAAGGCTCTCCGGCATCCATTTCGCCTCATATCCGCAGATCTTGGCAATCCCTTCCGGGAATTCGGAGTAGTCGATCTCGGAGACAGGGAGAACTTCAATTTTCCCGTTGGTTTCCAGCAAACTGACATTCAACTCCCTTCCATCAATGAATTCCTCTATTAGAGCGGGCTGATGATATCGGTCGAGAATATACTGGATTTGCCTCTCCAGGGTCCTCTCATCAAAAACCACACTCTCTTTTGAGATCCCGAGGCTCCCGTCCTCGTGAAGGGGTTTGACGATCATGGGGAAGAGTGGGGGTCGGATGGGAGCGGAGGGCCGATCCAAGATCTGGTACCGGGGGGTCTGTATCCCCTGAGAAAGAAGGATGTCCTTCACTTTTCCTTTATCCTGGCACAACCCCAGCGTGAGGGGAGGAGATCCCGTATAGGCAATTTGAAAAAGTTCTAAAAGGGCAGGGATGTTCATTTCCCAGCAACTGTTTCCGTAGACACTCTCGCACAGATTGAAGACAATGTCAGGACAAATCTCCCTGAGCCAATGGATGATCGTGAAGATCTCATCCTTGATAGCCATCACAAAGCATTGATGACCCAGCGTGCGAATCGCCTCTTCGACCGCTCCAATCTCCTCCAGGATACCATCCTCTGCAAGAATATCCTTCTCCTCCCCTTTCTGGAGCCGTTCTAAAAGATTGTAAAGGACCACGACTTTCAACATGAATCGCTAAACCTTCTTTTCTTCCTAAGCAGTCACTTTCTTGGGTATGGCCTTCTCCTCGCCGGCGGACTTGGATTTCTTAAATTCGATGATGTTTGGCTCCGGATACTCGACGACTTTGCCTTCATAGTTTCTTAACACAACTTTGCCCTTTCCTCTTGAAACCAGATAATCCGGCTCGAGCGGGATTTTCCCTCCCCCGCCGGGAGCATCGATGACGTAGGTGGGGACGGCATAACCCGTGGTGTGCCCCCTTAATTTCTCAATGATCTGAATCCCCGTGGCCACCGAGGTCCGAAAATGCTCTGTCCCCACAACCAGGTCGCATTGATAGATATAATAGGGGCGAACGCGAATCTTGAGGAGTTCGTGAACCAGTCTCTTCATGATATAAGGTTTGTCGTTGATGCCCTTGAGAAGAACGGTCTGGCTGCCTAAAGGAATGCCTGCATCCGCCAGTTCAGCGCAGGCCTTTTTGACAGCGTCCGTAATTTCCTTGGGATGGGTGAAATGGATCGACATCATGAGAGGATGGTATTTTTTCAACATCCTCACGAGACCGGGTGTAATCCTTTGAGGAAGGGTCACCGGGGCTCTGGTCCCGATCCGAAGGAGCTCAACGTGAGGAATGATCCTCAACCGGCTCAAAATCTCCTCCAAGCGTTCGTTCTCAAGAAGAAGCGGGTCTCCACCCGAAAGCAGGACATCCCGAACCTTCCGATGGGTCCTTAAGTATTTAAGCACCTCCTCAAAATTTCCCGGGGTGATCGACTTTTCATGGGACCCAACCAATCGCCTCCGGGTACAGTACCGGCAATAGGCCGCACACTGGTCAGTCACGAGCAAAAGGACTCGATCAGGATAGCGGTGAACGAGCCCAGGCACAGGGGAATCCTTGTCCTCTCCGAGAGGATCCACCATATCGCTTTTCGATATATGAAACTCTTCCATCCTAGGAATGGCTTGTCGTCGGATAGGACAATTGGGATTGACGGGATCCATGAGGCTCACAAAGTAGGGAGTCACCGCAAGGGCAAGCCTTCCCTTGGAATGCCGGATGCCCTCAACCTCTTCCGGGGTCAATTCCAAGATTTCTCTCAGTTGTTCGAGGGTCGTCACGCGATGTCGAAGTTGCCATCTCCAGTCATTCCATTCCCTACCCGAGACATCTCTCCACGGGGATGGAACCATCTCTTTGGAAGCCTCCACCCTCTCTTGCTCATCCGAGGTAGGAAACAAACCGAGTTGCAATGCCGTTCTTGCCCCCCGCAGGGGGACGGACAAATTAGAATCCGAAGCAGCCTCCATCTTCTCTCCTTCCTGCATCCCCAACCAGGATTAGGCCTCTTAGAAAAGAAAAAGGAGATATCATTATGATACCTCCTCCTTCAAGACAAAAGGGACATCGTCCTTCCTGTATCTTGGAGATACACCTTCTCTTTTTTTTCTTTTGACGTTGAATGATTTCCATCGTTTCAAAGAGAGGGGAACGAATGATTCCCTTTGGCGCCTCCTCCTGTTGCCGGAGGAGGCGCCCCCCTTCCTCAATCATAAGAATGGCTTTCTTAAGCCATCGACCCGATGACCTCTTCGACTATTTCTTTGTGGCTTCGGGCGCTGCTGGAGCGGGTGCCGTGCCAGCCGGTGCTGCCGGAGCTGGTGCCGGAGCTTCAGCAGGTTTTTCTGCCTTCGTTTCCGGTTTGGGTGCCTCCTTGGCTTTGCAACCGATTCCTACAAAAGCCAGGTTGATAACCATCGCCATTGCGATAAAAAGAAAGACCCACTTTTTCATGTTTGTTCACCTCCTTTCTGAATAGAACGGGAACCCTTCTCATGTCCTTTAGATGAAGAAGCGGAATGCTCTTCTTCGGTAGGATAAATGTCTCGGATCACCCTTCTCAGTATCCGTGGTTCAACAGGTTTTTTGATAATACGACGAATGCCCATTTTTTTCAAATAAATATTCAGTTCCTCTGTAAAGAGAGGACTCATGAAAATAAAATGATCATTCCATTTCTTGACAAGGGGAACCCATTTTTCAAGAACATCCATCTCTACATCGGCCAGCACAATTCCCCGGTCAATCTCCTTCCTTCTATCCTCGAGTTGAGAAAAATCTTCGATCTCCTCGACCTGAAATCCGTACTTGTTCAAAATTTTGTTCAAACTGAGTCGAACAAACTCGTCTTTGTCAAGGATGAAGGCGTACTTTTCCCTTTTCTTCATGTAAATCAGTACTATCAATTTCCATGCCAACTCCGCGATTGAATCCTTTTCTCCAAAATTCTTAAAAATGTTGAATTTTCAATATATTTCATCTTGCTTGTCTTTCAGTCAATGACTGAAACCACTCGGACCCAGCGACATTAACAGTCAAATTGGCGCACCTAAGAATAAGAAAGGATGACAAAATGCCACCCTTATGAAGGCTGGAAGACCTGAACAGAGACTTATTGTCATCCTTAATCATCCTTATTCGTTCCACTCCCTATGCTCTCGAATTTTTAAGTGTCACTCTCATGCAAAAATCACCCTATCATCGCCTTTGCAGATCCACTTTGGTTTTTTGATTTCATGAGTTACGCCATACGCCACGCCCTCTGCCCGAGCCATTCTAAAATCATCTTAGAGGGGTTAAAGTTCTTAAAATCATTCCTCCATTTTTCGGTGAATCGTCCGGACATTGATACCGAGTAATTGGGCTGCCTTCCTTTTGTTCCCTTTTGTTGCTTTCAAGGTCTGGAGAAGAATCTCCTTCTCTATCTCCTCGAGGGAGGTCCCAATTTTGATGCAAACGGTCTCCGGGCTTCCCTTGAAATCCGCAACTTCGTGAGGCAAGTGGGAAAGGTTGACCACCTCCGGGCTGTGAATGACCATAATGGATTCAAGGGTATTCTCCAACTCCCTCACATTTCCCTTCCAGTGATAATCCGTTAAGACATTCATGGCTCTCTGGGAAACCCCCTTTACCCTCATCTGATACTTCTGATTGTATTTCTCAATGAACAACTGGATCAGGAAAGGGATATCATCTCTCCTCTCACGCAGAGGAGGAAGCTTAATGTTAACTACGTTCAAGCGATAATAAAGGTCCTCCCGAAAGGTACCCTCCTCTACCGCCTCCTGGAGATCCCGGTTGCTTGCCGCAATGACCCGGATATCCACCTTGATCGTCTTATTTCCACCCGCGCGCTCAAACTCAGCCTCCTGTAGAACTCGAAGGAGCTTGATCTGGGTGGAGAGGGGAATGTCCTCCACCTCGTCCAAAAACAGCGTCCCGCCGTGAGCCAATTCAAATCGTCCCTTCCGGGAGGTGATGGCACCCGTGAAGGCACCCTTCTCATGGCCAAAGAGTTCACTTTCGATGATGCCTTCGCTGAGGGAGGCGCAACTGACTTTGATGAAAGGCATGGAGGCCCGAGGGCTGTGATAGTGGATGGCGTTGGCAATGAGTTCTTTTCCGGTTCCGCTCTCACCGATAATGAGGACCGAGCTGCCATAGGAAGCGATGTGATGGATGAGTTCAAAGATCTTGACCATCTTCTCGCTCTTCCCGACAATATTCTTAAAATGGAATCGATCTTCCAACTGGGAGCGTAATTCCCGGTTCTGAACAACAAGGGTCTGTTTTTCGAGAGCTCGTTCCACCACCAGGGCAATCACTTTGGGGTTAATGGGTTTCTCGATGAAGTCAAAGGCCCCTATCTTGATCGCCTGAACGGCTCTTTCGATCGTCCCCTGGGCCGAGATAACGATCACCTCCGTCTCGGGCCTCAACTTCTTGACCGCCTCCAAAAGGACCATGCCATCCATTTTGGGCATCACGAGATCCGTGATGACCAGATCCACCGTCTCCCGTTGAAACAGGGAGAGCGCCTCTTTTCCATTGGATGCAAGAAGGATTAAGTACCCCCTCTTCTCCAGAAGAAGCCGGATGCTCTCCCCCACGGTCCGGTCATCCTCAACGATTAGAATGATTTGTTTCTCCATCCTGTTTCAGTTGGGTTTGGTGTCTATTGGAATTCTGATGGTAAAGACGGAGCCCTTATTGGGCTCGCTCTTGACGGAAATCTCTCCGCGGTGGTCAGAAATGATCTTTTTGGCGATCGAGAGCCCCAGCCCGGATCCCGTGGGTTTGGTGCTGAACATAAAATCAAAGATTCTGGGAAGATGATCTTTCGAGATACCCGCGCCATTGTCCCGGATGATGATGAAGACATTCTTCTTGGAAGCCCGGGAGAAGAGATGGATCTCACCCTGGTCCGAGACTGCCTGGATGCTATTGATGAGGAGGTTGGAAAGAGCGAGGTTGAGCTGGCTCACATCGATCTTGAGGAGGGGCAACTTCTTTTGAAAGTGGGTTTCCATCCGCGCATTTTTCATCTGGACCTCCGCTCCCAGAAGACGAACGATCGAATCCAGAACCTCATTGATCTGAACCCATTCAAATTTCGGCGGCGGAAGACGATTGAAATCCAAGAAATCCTTTAAATTGTTTTCGAGCCGCAAGCTTTCGTAGCTGATGAAGCTGAGAAGAGAAAGGATCTCTTCTTTCTGGCTGAGGTGGACTTGCTCCAACAGCTCTTCTCTCAACAATTCAATATTGATATTGAGGGAACTCAATGGATTTCGAATCTCATGAGCCATCCATCGGGCCAGCACCCCGATGGTCGAGAGATCGCGGCTCTTACTGATCTCCCGGGATAGCCGGCCCTTCTCCGTCACATCGGCAAAGGTTGCCAGACATCCGATGAAAAGGCCTTCTCGGTCAAAAATAGGGTAAAAGCTGGACTGGAGCAACTTGGTTTCACTCTCTTCGGAAGTAGGCGAAGGAAGCTGAATGGCCAGCTCGACATCGTTATGTCCTTTCTGCTTTTCGTAAACGAGATCGAGCTGTTTTCGGATATTCCGGTAGGGTATAGCCCGATTCCATTTCCTTCCGATCACCTTTTCCCCGCTGATCTGAAATACTTCTTCGGCGACAGCATTGAAGATACGGATCCTTGCCCTCTTCATCAGCGAAGATAACGGCTTCCTTTAAATTTCCGAGAAGGATCTCATAGAGGTTCTTTTCGATGGGCTGCATCTCACCGGCGGACCTTAACTTTGAGAATAATCTCTTATAACTAATGGCTATCCATAAATTATGATTTTCATAAATGGTCGTCATTCCGGCAAAAGCCGGAATCCAGTCTTTCAAGACATGCTGGATGCCCCGGATCACAGTCCGGCATCTCGGCTAAGAGGAATTTATGGCACCTCTAAGCCGTATCGCTTCAGGGCATGTTGAAAAATAGTCTCTGACCAATTGGTCATAACTCCATCCCATCCGCCGGCCATGATCGGAAGGTCTCCATATACCGGGGAAAGACCAGGAAGGGGATTGACCTCCAAGAAGTAGGCCTCTCCATCCACTCCCATGCGGATATCGACTCGCGACACGTCACTGCATTCCAATGCCTGGTACGATCGAAGAGCCACCTCTTCGATTCTCATCAAAAGAGAGGCATCAATGGGACGGAGGGCAAGGTACTGGACCTTCTCCTCCCATTCCCGCTTGACCTCAAGAGAATAGATGGCCTCGCGCGAAGGGACACCTCTGATCTCGATCTGCATCACCCCAAGCACCGAAGGGGTATCATTCCCGAGAATACCCACGGTAAACTCAGGGCCTTGAATGAACTCTTCGACCAGAACGGGAGGACCGGTAGGTTTCCAAAAGCCACCTTGTCTTTTCCTCAAGGATGAAACATCCCACACCTTTGAATCCAACCGAACCCCTTTGCTTGAGCCTTCATAACACAATTTGACAAAGAGGGGATAACGAAGGAGCAACCTTCGAGATCCTCCAGTCTTTCCAACCTTTTTAGATCGAGGAGTGGGGATGCCTTCGCTCACCAAGACTCTTTTCGCAGCAGATTTATCGAGGGTGAGAGAAAGGGTGAGAGGATCAGACCCGGTATAGGGAATGCCAAGAAATCCAACAGGGCGGGGATATGGGCTTCCCGGTTCCGGCCTTGATGGCCTTCGGCAATATTGAACACCATATCGACAGGCGTCTTCCTCAACCGATCGAGGAGACCGTGTCACCGCCCAACTTGATCACTTCGTGTCCATCGCCTTCGAGTACGCGCTTGATGGCATCGACCGTCTCTTCAGAATCGAACTCTTCCAGGGCATCGATGGGTTGATCTTCGGATGGAGAAAAATCTTTCTTTAAATTGTAGGTGATTCCGACTTTCAATCTCATGGTAAAACGAGTTGAACAATTTCATTTCGATATACCCTTGTTTTAATACTTTGTCAACTGCAATCTCGAATTGTTGTTCGATTCAGACATAACAACGGGGGAGAAACGGATGACGGCCATTTTTCGTTCGGACGGAGGAACTCCACAGGGACTGAGGAGAGTGCAGAAGCAATTGCTTTCAATTTCCGGAATGAAAAGGGAAGGACTGGGCTGGGAGAGGGGAAACCTCTCCACCCAGTGCCCCGCGGGCAGCAGGCGAGGTTAGAATCAACAGGAGGGTCAGTTATTTTAGGGAGCCCTGATCTTGTTCCTTCTGAACCTCTTTATCCAACGGCGCATTCTTTCTCGAGGTGCTGTTTTGAGATAGAGGATGATGTCAGTATATTCATCGAGGTCAAAGACGGCGAAGTATTTTTCCGCATAGACAATGACGGCATCCTTCCCTAATCGCTCCTCCTGTTTTAACGTCTCGATCGTCTGGGTGGCTAACTCTTCGTGATGGGTTGCCTTCAAATATAACTGAATCAACGTGTAGGTGAGCAAAACGAAAAAGACGTGGACCACATCGGCATTGAAATTGGGAGTTGTAAAGCCACCTACCCACCAACAGTTCTTGATCTGGTCAATCCTCTCCTCGATCTGCATCCGACCCTTATAGAGTTCCCTGGCTAATCGGGGATCTTTGTATTCCTTTGTCGAAGCCAAGGCCCATATCTCGGTCCCGCCATCCGCCTTCGTTGTTCGTACCAGTACGACATATAGTGGAGCTTCACAACTTTCCCACGATTCCACATGCCCCACCCCAGCTACCTCCTCCACCTCCACCACGTTCCCCCTTTCATCCTTGATCTCATGGTATCGCAGCCATTTCACTTTCTCTATTTTCGAAATCCCCAAGGCATCCAGCAGCGCATGCATGTTGGACTTCAAGGGAACTAAACAGTCGATGCCGTAGGTCTTTTTGAAACGGGTGATCATGGTCCCGTCGATAAACTCCCGGTCCATGATCAGAAGCTTCATCACCCCTTTGCCTATCTCCGCAACAAATTGATCAACTAATTCTTCTCCCCGCTTAAGCCCCGATTCATCCCCTTTTCCCAAGTGTCCACCGGCGAACAGGAAATAGTCATCCTGCCGACTCCAGTGAAGAAGCATCGTCAATTTGTAAGCACGGCTATATTTGAAGCGCTTCCTCTCCTCCAAAGAAAGCTTCTTCACATCGACATATTTCCCTCCTTGATCCAAGGGTAACAGTGCAGCCTCCTTGTAATTTGGATTGTCCGGAAGGGCAATCAACGTGGGATCTAAGATGAAGATCCCCTCCTTATCCGAGTAGCCCCGATGCCTCCTCAACCATTTCTGCACATCCCGGTTATACCAATCTTGGACCCCGGAGGTCTCCGTATCCATAAAGAACTTGCGCACCGTGTCTTGATCGATGGGAATCTCTCTCCCCTTCCTGTTCTTCTCATTAAACCCTCCCCCCTTGAGCCCCACATTAAATTTCACCCTCGTCAATATGGAACCCGACCGGAGAATGTATTTCAACCTCTGAAAGGCAGCGGTCTGATGAAGTTTCATCTGAATCACACAGGCCAGCAGAAACCAAACCGGGATGTTCTCCCGCTCCCTGGGCGTGGGATAACGGCTGGCACACCACTCAAAAAATCGCTCCTCCATTAAAAACCCAAAGAGCCGATCCTGAAAACTCCAGGAGGTCAGATCCAAATAATCAATCCTCCCATCTTTCAATCTCTCCCGAACCTCCACCTTATTCTCCTTAAAAACAATCAGTTCCTCTCTCACCCCCGTCTCCCTCCTGGTAACGGCTCACCCCGAAGCCTCCCGATCTCTCTGAGCTCCTTCTCGATCTCCCGATTCACCTTCACCCAGGCAGCCATGGCCTTCATGAACCTGCGCCAGGCCAAGGCCCGCTTCCGCCAGTACCCCACCTCTTCTTTGCGCACATAGCGATGCCGGCTTTCCCCTTGGACCGAGGCAGAAAGATAATACACCAAAGCACCTCCCGGCCTCAGCCTTCGGGGCATAAAAGAAGCGGCCACCATCGGAGACCGCCCCATGGCGATCCGCTCCAGCCCTGCTCTCTTCCGCATTAACAGGGTGGCCTTCTTTCTATGAGAAGAAAGGGACTTTAAGTCCATACCACCTATTATATATATTAGGTGTTATTTTGCAAGAAAAAAATATAAAGGGTCAGAATCTTTCACTATTTTGCCCACCACCCGGTCGTGCACCTCCCTCTAATCCTCCCTCCCCAGGGTCTCACGTCTTATGTCTGAATTGAACTGATCTTATGAGTCCTCTGCTTGACCATTTGGCGGTGCGAGAGCCAAACGTTCATGCACGTGTGAAGCGCCGTTCAGGGTCAACCCTTGTTTACGGATTGGCAAGGCTGAACCCTCAGCCTGAGTTCAAACGAACATTCGTGCTGAAGGCAAGTCCAAGCAGTTGCATTGGCAGTCGAGGAATTGAGAAAGAAAATGCGGGTGATAATAGGAACGTGATAAATTCACCCAGAAGAAAATGATGGGTGGAGGGCATGAAGATATTGAAAACTAAGCTGAAATACGTTGGCAGAAAGCAGTTTTTCCACCGAATCGGTGATAGCCGCGAACGTTTCTTCCACCGCTGAGCCTCTGCCGTGAAATGGACCCTTCTTTGCCTTTCACCAGCCTCCAATCAGATGCAGATGAAGATGAAAGATAACTTGTCCGCCGCCCCGTTCCACATTGAAGAGCAATTTATACCCTGACTGCGAAATTCCCTTCTCCCTCGCAATCGCCTTGGCCGTCAGGATCATTTCAGAAACGATTTCTTTATCCTGTTCGGTTAGATCATTGAGGCTTCGGATATGTTTCTTAGGCACGACAAGAAGATGGACGGGAGCATGGGGATGAATGTCCTTGAATACGATAACGGATTCATGTTCATAGAGGATCTCAGCAGGCTTTTCTCCTCGAACGATCTGACAAAAAACGCAGTCCTTTTCCATCTATTATAACCTTACGTAATGACTTCGATATATTTTTTCAGCTATTGTGCCAAGAGGGGAGTAAAATTTTCGATCAATCAGATCCAGCTAAATTGCAAAAAACAAAATATGTTCGATCAGCCCGAGAGACCTCCTAATGTAAGCCGGTTCAGAGAGGGTCTGCTTGAGCCGGTCAATTCGATCCTTTTCTGCAATCTTTTCTCCCCATTCATCCTGGATATAGAAGACATCGACGATACGGTTTCCGAGGGTTGAGATGCTTGCGAAGTGGATGTCGCAACCATGATCCGTCAAAGCCTGCGTGATCTCGTAAAGGATTCCCAAACGATCCTCTCCGGTGATCTCAATGATGGTGAAAAAATCGGAATCCTGATTATTCACCCGGATGTCAGAAGGAACCCTGGGAATGATTTTCCGTTGAATGGCTCTTGATTCCTCCCTTTTTGAGAGGAGGTTTCTGAGAGTGGCCGTTCCATCCAGGACAGAGGTGAGGTCTACTTTAAATTGCCTGAGGCGGCGTTCAATTTCGTGGGTGGCATCTTCGACCTTAAACGTATCGAGGGCAACTCCATTGGCCCAGGTATGGATCTGAGCCTCAAGGATGTTGAGCCGGTTCAAAAACATCGAACCTGTAATCTTGGAAAAGAGACCATAGCGGTCTTTCGTGCAAACCGTCACTCTTGCCCGGTCGTTTTCTTCGATGGTCCATTCGACGAGCAGCAATTCCTTCTCCAGGAGACGGGCGACTTCAATATGATGGGCAATTTCCTCCCAGGAATATACGGAGAGATACTGGGGAGGAAGATGCTCTTCGTATTCCGTCACAATTTCTGGAGGAAGCGATTTCAGGAGATGGTGGACGACCTCTTCCTTTTTCGGCAGGACCCCGGTTCCTTCCCCTCGTTCAAGGAAATGGGACGTTTTGAGGAAGAGCTCCATGAGAAGGGAATTCTTCCAGTGGGTCCAGGCCTCGGGCCCAACGGCCTTAATGTCAGCATACGTCAGAAGATAGAGCCTCTTGAGATGGTTAGGATTTTCGATCTCATTGGCAAACCGGAGAATCGTTCCCTCCTCATGGAGATCCCTCCGAAAGGCGGTCTCGATCATAAAGAGGTGATGCCTTACCAGGAAAGCCATCAATCGTTTGTCTGCAACGGAAAGACCCATCCGATCTCCAATCCGGACAACCAATCCTTCACCCTCCTTCGAATGGTCTCCTTCCATGCCTTTTCCGATATCATGGAGAAGGGCTGTGAGATAAAGGACTTCAGGTTTTTCAATTTCCTGGATCAGGGAGGTCAGAAGAGGATATTCCTTCTGGTAGGTGCCCGCCTTCAGCTTGACCAATTCCTCGACAGCAATGAGGGAGTGGACATCCACAGGATGAACATGGTAGAGATCGTAATGGACCCTTCCTTCAATCTCTGAAAACTCAGGGATGTAATGGGAAAGGAACCCCAGTTCATGCATCTTTCTTAGGAGCGATCCTGCAAATTCTTCTTTCCGCAAGATGGCGAGAAAGGTTTGATTCACCGATTCGGAGGTCCTGAACCGGTCATCAAAAAAGGGAAGCGCTTCAAGCACTGCCTCTTCCGTCTGGAAACTCATCTTCGCCCGGTGAGCCTGGCAATGTTTGAAGAGGGTCATTAACTGGGAGGGATCTCTCTTAAACGTAACCGGGTCAAGGAGAAATATCTCCCCATAGGACATTCCGAAGAGGGAGTCCAACCTCTTCCGCTTGAGAGCGGAAGAGGCTTTTTTGACGGGTGAGGGTTCAAAGAGGACCCTCTCTAAGATATCGCTTGCAAAGTTCCAGACCTGTTGGGAAGAAAGATGATACTGCCTCATCATCTCTTCGATTCCTTTGGTCCCGGGAGAGAACCGAAGAATGGGTGCAATCTTTTCCTGGAGTTCAAAGGTCAGTTGATCCTGTCTTCTTCCGCTCAGAAGATGGAGTTCATTTCTCACGGCCCAGAGGAACTGGAGGCTTCTGTCCAGGATTCTCGATTGATCGGGGAAGAGGATCGAGTCCCAACGATCGGTCTTATATCTTGCCCGAATGATCCATCGACCGATCTGAAAGTCTCTTAACCCACCTTTTCCGTCTTTGATATCAGGTTCGAGGATATAGGCCGGATCTTCATGTTTCTGATGACGGAGGGCGAGGTCCTTCATCAAGGATCCTGCAAACTCACGGACCTTCTGGTGGAGGGTCTTTTTTGAGAAGAGCTCGTAAAGGGAGCGAAAGAATTCATATTCGCCGTCGAGATACCGGCTGTCGATCAATCCGGTCTTCACATAGGGGTCTGACTGGGCCAGTTTCAGGCAATCTGAAATGGATCGGGAACTGCAACTGACGTCCAGTCCCAGATCCCAGAGAGGGTAGAGGGTCTTTTCAATCAAAAGAGGAAGATCGAGCTTTTGCGGCGTGGAATAGAGGAGAAGCAGGTCCACATCTGAGTAAGGAGCCAGTTCAGACCTTCCATATCCTCCCACTGCAACCAGGCAAACCGAAGAGGACGAGACGATCAATTGGGCTTTCTGGAAGGCCTTCCGGACAATGCCATCAATGGTGTCAGAATACTGCCTGAGAAGTTCCTTGGGAGAAAAATGAGTTGGAGCTGCCTGGGCCATCCGGCTTTTGACCTCTTTTAGCCCGTCGCGGGTGACGCCCAGCTCAAATTGCATCCCTTCCCCGTTCCCCTGTTCGAATTCGAATCACTTCGTCGATGGAAGAGAGAAAAATCTTCCCATCGCCGATCTTTCCTGTTTTGGCTGCCCTTTCAATGGTCTCGATGACCTGGGTCACAAGTTCGTCAGGGACGATGATCTCGATCTTCGATTTCGGGATAAAATCGATCGTGTATTCCGCTCCCCGATAGACTTCGGTATGTCCCCTTTGTCTTCCAAACCCCTTGACTTCACTAACCGTCATTCCCTGGATACCGATTTTGGTCAGGGCGTGTTTCACTTCTTCGAGTTTAAACGGTTTCACAATCGCTTCAATCTTTTTCATCGTTCCTCCTCTTTGAAGTTCGGAGAAATTTAGCTCGGAGTTCGGAGATCTGAAAGAGAGTTCGAAGTATCTGATTTTGAATCTATACTTTGAACTCCGAACTCATGACTCCGAACTTTTTTGACTCAGAAGCTGTATCCTGCTTCACCGTGCTGGCTCAAATCGAGACCATTGACTTCATGTTCATCACTGACTCTTAATCCCAGGGCCCGATCAAGCATCTTAAGGATGATCCATGTTACCACAAAGGAATAAACCCATGCAACCACCACGCTCACTCCTTGATTGGCTAAAAGGGCGGGGTTACCGAAGAAGAGTCCATCGTTCCCCGCAGGGTTGATGGCCTTTGAAGCAAAGAGCCCTGTAGCAAAGGCTCCCAAGGTACCACCCACTCCATGGACACCCACCACATCGAGGGAGTCGTCATATCCGAATTTGGATTTAAGGTTGATTGCGAGGTAGCAAACCACTCCTGCAGCGAGGCCGATGATGAGGGCAGACATGGGTCCCACAAACCCGGATGCCGGGGTGATGGCCACCAGTCCGGCGACGGCTCCCGATGCAGCGCCGAGGACCGTTGGGTTGCCTCGATAGGCCCATTCGGCAATCATCCAGGACAGGGCAGCAGCGGCGGTCGAGATATGGGTGACGACAAAGGCAGAGGTTGCCAGGGAACCCGAGGCTACGGCACTTCCCCCATTAAAACCAAACCAGCCAAACCAGAGCAGGGCTGCACCCAGGAGTGTCATGGTCAAATTATGGGGCGGCATCGGCTCATGGCCATAGCCTCTTCTTCTTCCCAATAACGAGAGTGGCTGCCAAGGCAGCGACTCCAGAGCTGATATGAACAACTAACCCTCCTGCAAAATCGAGGGCTCCGAGGTTTCTGATCCAGCCTCCATTTCCCCAAACCCAGTGGGCAAGAGGATCATAGACAAAGGTGGCCCATAGGATAAGAAAGACGAGGTAGGTCTTGAACTTGAACCGTTCGGCAAACGCCCCTGTAATCAAGGCGGGTGTGATCACGGCAAACATCATCTGAAAGATCATAAATGCCTGATGAGGAACCGTGGCGGCATAATCAGGATAAGGGTCGAGTCCCACACCGCTCAGCCCGATCCATTTGAGGTTTCCGATGACGCCTCCTATGTCAGGACCGAAGGAAAGACTGTAACCATAGAGCACCCACTGGATGGTAATCACCCCAAGAGCGATGAAACTCTGCATGATCGTACTAAGAACATTTTTTCTCCTTACCATGCCTCCGTAAAAAAGGGCCAGTCCGGGTGTCATCAGCATGACCAAAGCAGAGGAAATAAGCATCCAGGTTGTATCTCCCGTATCCACCTTGGGTGGTGCCTGGGCTGTTTGAGCAGGAGGGGTGGCAATGGCGGGTACCTGCTGGGATGACATTTCTTTCTTAGGTTCTTCGGCTGAAGCTATACCAATAACGAAAAAAACGAACACCAGAAATAGAATAGACATCCTTTTCATTTTCTTCGCTCCTTTGCAATGGAGAGGACACGCAAAATTGTGGGATTGGGTGCGAAAGGTATTTGGGTTGGCTCCCTGGGTGAAATGGGCCGATTAGGGATTCCCTTTATGCCCTACCCTAAATGAGCGGAAACTTAAGAACCGAGAAATGAACATGGTCCCTTGGTTTGAGTAATCTATCCATTTTCTCTCGGTTTCTTTAAGGATCTCTTCCTTAGGGGTTTGGAGAGGCCTGCCAACCTCAAATTCTTTCTCATATTCTTTCATCCATTCCTGGATCATCGCTTCGGTTACTTCCAGGTGAAACTGGAGACCGTAGGCATTTTCACCATAGCGAAAAGCCTGGTTTTGTACAGGACTTGAAGTTGCCATCAATTTCGCGGCATTCGGGAGGTCGAATGTATCTCCATGCCATTGGAACGCAGGAAAAGTCTTTGGAAATGGAGAGAACAGGGGGTCTCTCGCTCCCTCCTCCGTCAGGGAGATGTCATACCAGCCAATTTCTTTCACCGGTGCCTTGCAGACCTTTGCACCAAGGGCCTTGGCGATCAATTGGGCTCCAAGACAGATGCCTAAAATTCGTTTCCCTCTCTGGATAGCCTCTTTGATAAAAAGATCTTCTTGCCTGAGAAAAGGGTATCGACCCTCTTCATAGACATTCATCGGTCCACCCAGAAGGATGATATGGGTGAGATCATCCAACTTTGGAAAACGGTCGTTCAATTCAAGGTTAAGAATCCGGTATGGAATGTTTTCCTTTCTCAAACAGGCCTCTGTTATTCCAGGCCCCTCAATATCCACATGCTTCACAATGAGTGAGTTCATTTCTCTTCTCGTCCTCGCCCATAGGAGAAGGTAGAAGGGGGACGGACGGGATGAAAGCTTCTAAAGACAAACAGCAATTCGTGTGCCAGTTGCAGGAGAATCGAGGTTATTTGGTTTTTGTGAAAGTTATTAGGTGGTTGGTAAAAACATATCAGGGCACCCTATTGATTCGTTGATGATGCAAAGGCGAAACATTTGTCGGATTTTAGACAACCTGCTAAAAAACAAGCAAAGAAAAAACTCTGACAAGCCAATGAACTTTCATGGCCTTCGTGTTACATTGTTGTTGATTGACATTTAAGGTGTGAAAAGTTGGGAACCGTGCCTCGGCCCGTAAAGACGGGCGTATTGTCCAACCTTTACGATGCGGGTCATCGGATGTTATGGGTAGCGGTGCTTCTCGGTAAATCGGAGCGATCGGGCAGGGATTGACCATGCAGATCAATTTTAGAGGTTCCGCCTAAAGCTTCTCCAATTGCCCATCCATGCGGGCCGGAGTGAAGCTGATCGGGAAAAACAGGGTTTTTTCACACCTTCAAGTTACGGTCGGAGATCCAATGCTCAGAGCCAGGGTCGGGGTGGTCTCTCCGGAGAAAACTTGAACAGCTGTATCTACCCCAACCCAATCGCTTCCATAATTGATGAATTACAATTGCTCCTCTTTTCTTGGCGTCGCTCTGGCAAATGACCCATCTTTAGAAGAAAGGAAATAGGAATGATTAAAGCCACACGCGTGATATTTGGATCGATCATTTTGTTTTGGGTCTCAAGCCTGACAGCATATGAAATCAAATTTCCTGAAGTTAACGGATGGAAACAATCAGGCGAGATCCAGGCCTTTGCGCCAAAAACACTTTATGAATATATCGATGGAGCTGCCGACCTTTACCTGGCGTATGATTTTCAGGAGTTGAAAGTGGCGGAATATCTGAATGACAAAAAGGCCTCTATAACGGTCGAAGTATATCGGCACAAATCTCCAACCGATGCCTTCGGTATCTACAGTCAGGAGCGCCTTCCTGATGCCAACTATTTGGAGATTGGAGCCCAGGGCTACATTGACAAAAATCTCTTAAATTTTTTGTCGGGGTGTTATTACGTGAAGATAAATAGCTACAAAACCGGCGCTGAGGATCAGGAGATGTTGCGAGCCTTTGCAAACCAGGTGGTAGAGAATCTGGGTGACAAAGGGGGGCTGCCTTCCATCCTCTCTTCCTTTCCCGCGGAGGGGAAAAAGAGTCACTCAGAGAAATTTATTGCAAGGAACTTTCTCGGATACGCGTTCTTCCATTCTGCGTTCACCGCCGATTACGAACTCTCCGGGAAGAAGTTTAAACTCTTTCTCTTGGATTGTGGGGATAAAGATGTATGCAAGAATATCCTTCAAAAGTACTTTCAACAGACCAAGCTTGCGGAAATGGATGTGACGGAAGGCCGGCATACATTAACCGATCTCCACCACGGGTTAGTCGATCTTTACTGGCGTGGAAAATATGTCTTCGGAGTGTTAGATTTAAATGAGCCTGATCTTCGGTCTGAATACCTGAAACTTCTTGAGGAGAACTTAAAGGAGACGAAATAGAAAGTTTAAAATGGGTAAGCTGTGTCTTAACCCAGCCGGGTCCTGGATGAGGGGACTGCCATTAACGATGCCAATAGGAAAGGGGAAGGGGCGATGCGCAAGACAATGATGGGCAGAAGGCACTTTATGAAATCAACGCTTGCGGGGTTTGGAGGATTCTTTTTTTTGGCCTCGAATGAGAAGAAACAGGAAGAGAAGGTCATTGACATAAAGGGAAAAGAGCAGAAATTTGTTTATCGAACCCTTGGAAAGACAGGGTTGAAACTCCCGGTAATCAACATGGGGGTCATGAATTCGGATATCCCAATCTTGTCCGGCGGCCCTGGATTAAGGCATCTTGCTTCTGGATACAGCTCATGCCTATATGCAAGGACGAAACGAGGAAGTGATTGGAACGGTCATCAAGGGGCGACCCAGAGATTCTTTCTTCATCGGCAGCAAAGTAAGTCTTCCTCAGGATCGCACAACGGGTCTCTACACAGAAGGGGCAATGACAGAGGAATTTATAAAAAACTGGATATTAGTCTTAGCGTTTGGGGTTGAATTATGTGGATATTCTCTATCATCATGGTGTTTTCCCGAAGGGAATCGGTCCTTTTTGAACCCGTGCTGAAGGCAATGGAAAAGGGTAAAAAGGCTGGAAAATTTCGGTTTGCCGGTATCACGACCCACATGAATGAGCCAGAGGTCATTCATGCAGCAGTCGACTCCAAATCGTATGATGTCATTCTGACCGCTTATAATTATCAACAAAAGCATTATACAGAGGTAAGAGACGGGATTGCCCAGCAGCCCAGCAGGTCTCGGAATCGTCGGAATGAAAGCAATCCGGGGTGGCAGCCGGGAGACCCCCCACAGTGAAAATTCCACTGCCGCTCTGAAATGGGTCCTTCAGGATCCCAATGTTCATACGATCGTCCCTGGATTCACTACCTTTGACCAGATGGACGTTGACCTGGCCGTCATGAAAGATCTCAGCCTCACCGATTCTGAAAAAAAGGACCTGAAAAAAGAAGCTTCCATTCCAGGATCGTACTGCCAGGGT
>CAWEAV010000024.1:0-138003 GCA_963806715.1 uncultured delta proteobacterium | reverse complement strand
GCTTCGATTTGTCATAAATATGTTTAACGTCAAGCGTGGAGGCTCCAAAGGCTCCAAATACAGCTGAAAAGGGAGAGGTTAGAATCCTTTTGATATCGAGATGGGGAGCAAAACCGCAGCAGTGGGTTGGACCCGCCCCGCCACAGGCAAAGAGAATAAATTCGCGGGGGTCTAGCCCCTTCAAAGCGACCTCTTTAAATATTTCTTGGCCCATCCGGGAATCAACCACTTTCTTAATCATGAGGGCTGCTTCTGTCACATCAACCTGAAGGGGCCCGGCAATCTTGTCTTTGATCGCCTTGACCGATTTTTCGGAGTTTAACCTCATTTTTCCACCAAGATAATAATCTGGGTCAATATACCCCAGCACAATATCGGCGTCGGTAACCGTGGGTTCATGCCCCCCTTGGTCATAGGCAGCCGGCCCTGGCATTGATCCGGCACTCATGGGACCCACTTCAAGGCGATTTCCTATCAGTTCATTGAGCCAGGCAATCGATCCCCCTCCTGCACCAATTGAGATCGTTTCGATGGTAGGAACTTGAGTTCTCCATCGGTCGATCACCGGGATGAGGTCATAGAATCGAAGCTCACCGTTTGCGACCACTCCGATATCGAAACTCGTCCCTCCCATATCCGTGAAGATGATGTTCTTGAAATCGTAGATCTTTCCAAGATAAGAACTGCCACAAAGCCCGGCGACAGGACCTGCATTGTGGGTATTGATCGCCTTGGTCCGTGAGACTTTCTTTGTCCCCCCGGTATTGTGCACAAGGAGGAGAGGCTTTTTATAACCCGCCTCTCTCAACTTCTCTCCAAGATTGGAAAGCTGCTCCGCCAGTTCCTGATGCATATAGCCATTGACGATCGTCGTCATCGTCCGGGTATATTCCCCATTCTTGGGAGAAATCTCACTCGAGAGAAGGATGGGCATATTCCCCAGGTAGGTTTCAGGGTATTCCTCTTCGATGATCTCTTTGACCCTCTGCTCATGAACCGGATTAATAAAAGACCAGAGGAAGGCAACAATAAATCCCCTCACCCCATTGTCCACCAAATATTGAACCTTCTCCAAGACGTCTTCCTTCTGGAGGGGCATCACCACATTACCAAAACAGTCTACCCGCTCCCTTAAGCCAACGACCATGTTTCTGGGGATGAGTGGATCGGGCTTTCGGATTCGAGCCAAATCTTTATTCTCTAAAGTGGATGCTCCATCGGCCCACTGCCTTGCCCTACCGATGTAAATGGTATCCTCAAATCCAGCTGTCGTCATCAGGCCTAACTTAGGGCCTGAACGCTCGATGAGAGAGTTCGTCCCAATGGTGGTGGAATAACGAATCGTTTCTGTACCTTCGAGAAGTTGTTCTAACGAGATATTGAACTGTCTTGCACCCTCTTCCAATCCCCTCATGAAACAAACGCCTAAGTCATAGCGGGTAGTTGGTGTCTTTACCACAATCACTTCCGAGTCTTTATTGATAAAGAAATCAGAAAACGTTCCCCCAACATCAATATCGATTGCGTATCCCATGTCCCACCTCTAAAGACGGATTTGCTGGACCCTCTCCATGAAGTCATGCATATCTTCAACCTCCATCTCATAGGGTACTTCACCAGCGCTGGACAGGAAAATACCCCTCTTCATCCTCTCCCTCTCCATCCCTTCGGTGACCCATTCTAATGTTCTAAACATCTCTTCTCTGCCCAAAGAGAAAGGGATTCCGATTCCAAAAGAGATTTGATAGAGATCCGACAATTCTTTCAAGCTAGAAAAGCTTAAATCCTCTCCTTCCCATTTCCCTAACAGAAGGGCATCCGGTTTTAATTGACAGAAGGAGTTCAATTTTTTCGGATCGAAATTAGGAAGGGCAATCATCAAACGGGAATTATAAAAATGGACTACATTATTTAGCGTCTGGTAGATGGGGGAATAGGATTCAACTGATCGAAGGGTAGGGGACGAAAGAGCCCACTCGAAAAAGAGAACACCATCCACTTGTAATTCCCCATAGGTTTTGCTTATCTTCAAGCTAACTTCTCTGGAAATATCCAAAAACTGTCTTGAGCTTCCAGCAAGGGGGTCTTCTAAAACGATCTTCCCTCCGAGATAATAGGCCAAAGTGATTGGCCCTGTGGCAATTCCAAATACACCAAGTTTTTCTCCCACCATTTGATTCAGTCTGCGAGTGGCTTCTACCGCAATGGGATAGCATTTTATTCTTTCAATCTGAAAACCGCCTCTCAAATACTCTGCTGGAAAAGCAAGGGTCAAAATCCCGTCCTCTGAAGAGGTAGGAAACCCTATGACATTATTATGTAATGCAAAATCGAACCCACTGACGACAGCATCGTATCCAAAAAGTTCCTGGCAGGTGAGAAGGCTATTGGTCAACTCCGTGGCATCTCCCATCATCTCTTCGGGCGATATTTGGGTTAACTTTGCTCCAAATCGGTAAATGATAGGGATGAAAGGCAATCGCACAAGTTCCCTTAATGAAAAGAGATTCTGAATGAGGGCCTTGTTGGATATTGTTCCCTTCATCATTTTTTCGGTTCGCCTAAATACCTAGATTTCAATCTATCGACATCCAATTCGATGTCATGGGTAATTGGATGGCCAGGAGGAAGATATTCAACCTCAACCATGACCCCACAATGAGGGCAGTAGAATTCAAGAATCCGGCAGTAGTCCGGATCAGGAGAAAAGCGATAGGCCCCCTCTTGGATCACAGGAGGATGAATCTCTTTGGCATCCCTTTCATAGACGAGGCAGCCCTTCTTATAGCTCTCCCTCGCAGAAATGAGATCCCCTCCGCAACGATTACAGCACCACATCTCACGATTCAAATCGATATCGAGATATTCGGTAATCTGCCTTTTCATCTTCATACCCTCTGAATCATTCCATTCATGTAAGCGATCCATTCTAAATTCCCATTCCTTAGGAATGACATAAGTCGTGTCCTTCGCTTCAATGATCGCAGGACCAAAAATCCTATTTCCTATGCCCAATTTCTCGCGATCATACACCTTTGTCTTCTTGTACCCATCCACTCCCCAAAAAATTTCCCTCTCTCCTTTTAGGCCACCGTCTGGATTTTCTCCCTGGAAAGGGAAACTCAGAAATCTGGAAATGATGAGTAGGTGCCAGAGCTCCAAGTCCAAGAGTCATTAGAATGACCGCTTTTCCGCTTGGATCCACAAGGGGGTGGAGTCGTTTATATTCGTTTAAAAAATCTTTATAAATCTTTACCAGATCTCCTTTCTTCTGAAATAAGAAATAGGGAAGTCTCACTCTGGCTTCCTCTCCATCTCCATCGCACCTCATGATGAACTCCAAATAGATCTCTATCTTTTCTGAAGGAAATCCTTCCCCCCTCATGTCCCTTAAGGCAACTGTCTTGAGATGCTCAATTCGATCGTTGAGGGAACGATAATCGTCAGCATAGTCCTTCCCATCGAAGAGAAGCATTGGTTTGGTTTCAGAGTATAGATGAAGAACATCCATAATGGATGAACCGAAGGCGCAAAAAACCGGAGAGAAGGGGGTTGTGAGAATCCTTCCTATTCCTAAAAGGTCTGCGAACGCACAACAATGCGTAGGCCCTGCACCCCCGTAGACCATGAGAACCATATCCTTCAGGATCCCTTTATCTCCCGCTCTTGCAATCAATGATTTTTCAATCTCTCTTGCAACCGTCTGATCAGCAGCGTTCTTTATTTCCATCGCTGCCTGTTCCAAATTCAGGCCTAAAGGAGTCCCTACACGCCTTTGAATCACTTCGGATGCTCTCTTTTTATTTAGTTTCATCCTGCCGCCTAAGAAATAATTTGGATCGATGAAGCCCAAAAGGATGTTTGCATCCGTTACGGTTGCCTCCCGCCCCCCTAAGTCAAAGGCTGCTGGCCCTGGCAGTGCCCCTGCGCTTTCAGGACCCACCCTCAATTCCTTTGTCTTGGGATCTGCCTTAGCGATCGATCCACCCCCTATCCCCAAGGTCCCAATCTCAATCATGGGGAGGTTAATCGAAATCCCTCCTACCCTGGGGGTCATATTAAAGGAATACTGACCATCTAAAATGATACCGATATCAAAACTGGTTCCTCCCATATCGGCCGTAATGAGATTCGGGTACCCATAAAGTTTCCCTAAGAAAGCTGCTCCCATCAATCCGGCTACGGGCCCCGAATTGTAAGTATTGATGGCTTTAGTCTTCGCTACCCTGGCAACCCCTCCATTTGAGTGAACAATCATTAAAGGTTTGGCAAAAAGATTTTTTTTTAAATCCTCTTCCGCCTTGTAGAGATACCTCACCAGCATACTGTGGATATATGCATTGACCAATGCACTGTTCGTCCTTAAAGCGTCATCGGCACGATCGATGACTTCTGAGGACAGGAAGACGGTGGCTGACCCTAAATAAAAATTGGGATATTCTTTTTTAATAATCTTTTTAACTTCCTTCTCATGAACTGGATTTAACCAGGAATTTTTCAGGCTCACTACAATTGCCCTTGCGCCGTGATCAATTAAAAATTGGGCCTTCTCTATCACCTCATCAGGTTGAACAGGTTTTACCACTTGACCTGTTTCGTCGATTGCTTCTTCAAGCCCTGATACCATCTCCCTTGAAATAAAGGTTCCTATCCCATCTTCTTCGAAAGAGACTCTTGCCTTTTGGTAAAGGGTATTCCTCATATCCGCTGGTAACAAGCAACCCCAACTTGGAACCTTTCTTTTGAATGATGGTATTGGTTCCAATTGTATTGGAGTATCGAATAATATCCGTCTCTAAGAGCATCTGATGAAGGTCAATCCCAAATTGTTGAGCCCCTTCCTTAATGCATTCAAGAAAACAAACGGTCAGATCATGAGGCGTTGTTGGGACCTTGATGGACCTAACCTCCCCATCCCTAACAAAAAAACCATCCGTAAAAGTCCCACCTGTATCAATATCGATGGTGAATCCCATAAAACACTCCCGTTTAAATTTTGAGTAACTTACTTATCGATTAGTTAATTAGCAAAAAGTAATATTTTTGTCAAGAAAAAATTTTTTCTGAAAGATTTTTCTGTTTCTTAATGAAATATTGCTTTCGATAATTACTTTAATATTAAAGAAAATAGTCGGATGGATAGCGATTTTTTTATTGCCTTTTACCCTTTTTGCAGCGACTCAGCCCAGTACTATGGATAGCAAAACCACATGGGTTGGAGGACCGGTGGGCAGTGCCCCGAGGATAGTTGAAGGCGCCTCTCTTGCAGATATAAAAGGAAAGGCTGCAGTAGAGGCTGTCATTTATGAACAACCCGTGGAATACAAGACAGCGGATGGGTTAATGATGTATCAGGCCTATCCAGACTACGGTAAATCGAAATGCGGATTCGTTCACGGAAAGACTTGGGAAGAAGGAAAGCTAACCCAAAGCAAAGTCATTGAAGTCTGCAACAAGAACTATGAATTACCGGTACCTTATGTACCCCATGTGCCTGCGATGAATCTCAGATAGGTCGTGGTTTCACTCGCTCGCGAGGCGGTTGCCAGGTTTATAATTGATAAATCGGTGGACCGCCTCGTTGCTCACAACCCATCTACGGCTGAAACAACTTTACCCTGCTCGGTACCTCTTCATTTTTGTTCCCATATTTCATGTCCTGCCTGTAATCACCCGGCTCCTCGCGCCCAAAGACGAAATAAGAAGGCATTCATGCCCGAAAGCGATGCTGCACTTGGGAAAGTTGCGAAATACTTTTTCGAAAGACATTCACACTGGTCATCAGATGTTTTCACACAGATAGATTCAGCAAACATATCAAGTAATACTCGAAGGATAAAAAAACCCGCCTCTACGGAGACGGGTTTTTTTATCCTTCGAGAGTCGTACAAAGCCCAGCTACTCCAGCTTGATCGATTTCTTCGTCTTCTCTCTTCGACTACTTTCTTTATCTTTGTACTCCTGCATGCAGGGATCGTTCTTTCCCTTCGATATAGAACAGTCCAGATATTCTGAGATCTCGATGATGCAGGCCCGGATCGCCTTGCCAGTGGGTGTTTTTTCATGTTTTTGAAAACCTGTTGAGACGAATGGAACGCTGATCCCCACCCTCGTTCCGGTTGATTCCGAGGTAGCTTCTACCGTCCTCGCGTCCACAATCTCTCCGGTATCCGTATCGATGACCTTCAGGTCAACGGCCATGTAGGCCTTCTCCTTTTTTCCTCCCACGGAAAGACCAAATACCGAAACTCCACCACTTTGCCCGCTCGTTCCTTCTTCAAAAGCAGAGACTGTTCCCGCCACCAAATATCTAGCGCCCTTGATCTTTCCTAGTTTGGCTGCCGTTTTAGGATTGACCCTACCAGAAGCACCTAAATCCTGCTCTGAGAGCACGGCCTCCAGCTCTTTTCGTTCTAAAACCTGAAAAGAACCGGTGCTGACCAGCTCTGTAGCCAGCATGTCCTGAAGGTCTCGTCCCGCAGTCCCTGACCACCATCCCGCATTGGTATCATTGGTAAATCGTAATACGCCGATCCTGGGTTTCTCTGCTGCCGAAACCTGAGAGACCAGAAAAAGGATTAGAATCAAAACAGCCGGAACAACGATCTTTCTCATAAGGACCTCCCTCTCAAGTGTTCAATTTGACTATCTGGGTCGTATTAGAATCTGGATTAGCCTCAAAATTTGAAAAACCATTTCTATTACTGCCCTTTTCATATCTGCAGATTCTATATAGGCGGTGCATTTAGTATGCCATTCTATCCAAAGTTTTGCTGAAAATATAAGCCGTTGATATCTATTGTTTATTTTTATTTTGGGAAGGGGAAACCATCGCACATCTCATTGTGGGGGAAGGAACAAAAATTGACAGTTTGGTAAAAAATCATCCACTCTCATCAGTGATCTTAATTTCTCTCGACATTTTTTAACAAATCTTATCCATATCGGTATTGGACACCGAACCCGCTTTTGGGATACTTCCATTTGACAGAGCCATAAATACAGGCAATCATGCAGGTACCACATTCGAGACAACCTGCAAATTCTACGGTCAGATCTCCGTTCTCAGTCAAGGCGTAAAGATTAGCCGGGCAGGCATAGATACAAAAGCGTTCCTTGCAGGCGTGGCAGATCTTCTGATCGAGAAGAATATGAGGCTCTTTATCGTTTTTGAAGGCATCAAGAGCCAACTTCTCGGTAATCTTCATTCAAACGCTCCTAATAAAAATCGTGAAGCGTAAGGCGTTAGGGGTAAGGAGTAAAATCACTTGCGTCTTACCTCTCAAGCTCTTACGGAATTGGTTAATTCTACATTTTTCTAAATTGTAACCAATCTCTAAAGGTTTCTAAATTGATGAAATTTTTCTTCAGTTCCTGCAAGACCGTCTTATATAGACCCTGCTTGGGTTGCTCACCAACCGCCATCACCCTTTCAAAGAGATTGGAGATGGCCTGGGGATACTTTGTAAAGAGCCTTTCATTTTCAAGGATATGAAGGCTGTTTTGAAAAGTACTCATTTCTTTCATTATAAAACTATCATTTAAAAGTTTCTCATATTCAGCTAAGGAAGCAGATGAGAAGTCGTTTTTCTGCTTTGCTTTTTTAATCACTCGGCCTGCGAGCACACCTGAGGCCATCGCATATTCCATTCCCCTGACCGTGACCAACATGTTGAGACCGAGGCCCGCTGCATCCCCGATGACGAGAAGGCCTTCGCCATAAACCTTGGGTTTGAGGCGAACCCCTCCCTCTGTGATGAGATGAGCGGAATATTCAATGATATCTCCTCCCCTGATCAGATTCTTGATCTCCGGTCTCTCTTTAAACTCATCCAAGAGCTCATAAACCTCTTCACGGGGCTCTCTTCGATTAAGAGAGTGGATTCCGACGACAATCCCCAGAGAGAGGCTGTCCTGATTGGTATAGAGAAAACCTCCTCCCATCATCCCTCCTGTAAGAGAACCAACGAAAAGCTGGGCCGCCCCTTCGTTCTCTCCGAGTCGAAATCGGTCTTCAATGGTCTTGGAATCGAGTCGGATGACCTCTTTGAAACCGAGGGCAAAATGCTGGGGCTTAAAGGGTTGTCGGAGTCCTGCTTTCTCAGCGATGAAGGAAAGAATCCCATCGGCCGCGACGACACAGTCTGCTCCAATCTCCTCCTCTCCGGTCCTGATGCCAATGACCTTTTGCCCCTCTTTAAGGAGGTCGTCCACGTTCTTCTGGGGAATGACGAAAACACCCTTTTCTGACAGGAGGTCGGCAAGCCACCGATCAAATTTTGCCCTGAGGACCGTGTAACTGGGATAGGGTTCTCGGTTGAAGCGATCGCTATAGAGTTCAAGAGTGGTCGAATTCTGTTCCCCCATGAGTGTAAGAATTTCTTTTGTGACATGTCTCTCGAGAGGAGCCTCTTTCCAGAGGTCGGGAAGATACTGCCGGAGGGGGCCAAGATAAATTCTACCGCCGGTGACATTCTTACTCCCCGAGAAATCACCACGCTCTAAAACGATGACATTCATGCCTGAATCGGCGAGTTCATAGGCACAGGCCAAGCCTGCCAATCCACCCCCCACAATGATGACATCAACTTTATCCATAATTCACCAGCAAAAAACGCATAGCGCAGAGCGCAAAGCGCATAGCGAACATGATTAAAGAGAAGTCTGAAAATTCGTAATCTGACGGCAAAGATGATCAAGCTGATCCAAATATTTATTCAGCTCTTCTGGAGTGATAAATTTCCTTTTCTGGAGAAGAATTAAAATATTCGCGTTTTCAAAAGTTGATCTTCGGGCCATGTTTAGATACTGGTTGAACTCTCTCTTCGAATCAGATCCTGAACCTTCGGCAATATTGTTCGACATAGACATTCCGGAGCCCCGGAGTTGCTCAGCAAAGCGGTATTTCCTTTTTGATTCAAGCTTATCAGCCAGATCGAACAACTCATCAGCAATCTGAATTGCCAATTGCCAGATTTTCAAATCATGGAATCTGAATTTTATCATTTCTCAGTTTGGGGCGCTCTGCTCTCTGCGCTATGCGTCTTTCAATGCCTTCTTAAGCTCTTCGGTTAAAGCCGGGACAATCTGAAAGAGGTCTCCCACCATCCCATAGTCCGCATAATTGAAAATGAGGGCGTTGGGGTCGGTATCGACGGCCACCACCGTTTTACAGGTGCCGATTCCCAGCACATGATGAATGGCGCCCGAGATTCCAAAGGCCATATAGAGCTTGGCAGAGATATTCTTCCCGCTCTTCCCAATCTGATCCTTCATGTCCCTCCAGCCCTCGTCTACGACGGCCCGGGTAGGTTCCTACAGAGGCATTCAATACATCTGCAAGTCCTTCAATGATCTTAAAATTCTCGGCTCCTTTAATTGCTCTCCCTGCAGCCACCACTATTTCAGCCTCCGTGATGTCGAGCTTTGCGCCGGCTGCCTTCTCCACACCAAGGACTCTCTTTTTCAATGAGGAAGGATCAACCTGAGGTGTGATGGGTATAACCTGAGCCGATTTGCCAGGATTTCCTGCAACAATAAAGGTATTGCTCCTGACCGTAGCCATCTGGGGTCTCTTATTTGAAAAGGCGATTTCAGAAAATACCTTTCCGCCATAGAGGGGGCGAATGGCAATTAAGGAACTGTTTGCCTCCAGAGTCAAGCCTGTGCAGTCAGGGGCATAGCCTGTTTGAAGAGCCGTCGCTAAACTTGGGAAAAGGTCTTTTCCCGTGGTCGTCGCCCCTCCCAGAAGGATGGAGGGTTGATATTCTTTGACGAGGGGAGCGATGGCCATCAAATAGGCATCAGAGGTATAAGGGCTAAGGGCAGGGTGATCTAATAGGTAGATTTTATCAGCAAAGGAAATTAAGCTCTTGATGGCCTCTTCAAGGCCCTTTCCCAATAGAAGGGCTGCAACAGGCTGTCCCGTCTTTTTTGAGAACTCCATGCCGGCACTCAGGAGCTCAAAGGTGACTTTCCTCACCCTTCCATCCTGGTGTTCCGCAAGAATCCATATCTCGTTTGACATAACGGTCTCCTCTATGGATAGTTGGGAGTAATAGGTTCGGAGTTCGGAGACTTTTACACTCCGAACCCCTAACTCCGAACTAAGTTACTATATTTAAATAACTTTTGCCTCTTCCCTGAGCAGTTTCACCAGGGTCTTCACATTCTCCGGGAAATCTTCTTTGATCATTTTCACAGGCGGCCTTTTCGGTGGAGGGAAATATTTCCGGACTTTCACTCTGGCCGCCTGAGCCCCAAGATCAGAGGAACTCAGCCCCAGAGCAGAAAGGTCCACCTTTTTAATCTGGGCCTTCATCGCCTTCATCACATTCATGACATGAGGAATGCGCGGCTTATGGAGGCCTTTCTGGCAGGTGAAGAGGGCTGGAAGGAGACAGGTCAGCCTTTCATTCCCATTCTCCACTTCCCGAACGAGAGTCGCCTCTTTCTTCTCACCATCGATCTCAAGGCCAGTAATGCTATTGACGTGGGGAATTCCCAATTGCTCAGCCACTGCAGGTCCCACAATTCCTGCGTCATCATCCATGGCTTGTCTTCCCGCAAGGATGAGATCGAAGGGCTTTCCTTTTAAAAACGCAGCCAGGGCACTGGCAATGCCAAAGAGGTCGGACCCCTCTATGGCAGGGTCCGTGATCTGAAATGCCTCATCCGCTCCCATGGAGATTCCCCTCCTCAGGGCATCAATCTTTTTGTTGTCAACTGTCAGAACGGTAACCTTCCCCCCAAACTTTTCCTTCAACCTTAATCCAGCCTCTATAGCGATCTCATCAAAAAAGTTTGTGAAGTATTTGTTTTCGATGTCCAGTTCCAGATCCGATTTAACCCTGACAATGGCTTCCGGATCAGGGACCTGCTTCACCAGGACAAAGATTTCCATAGTTCCTCCGTGTTAATCTCTTAAATACATCCTCCCCAAATAGTCACAAAGCACTTCATGGGTACCGCCTCCGTAAAGCAAAAATTTTGCATCTCTCCAGTACCGTTGGGGAGGATATTCGGTGCAGAAGGCATTGCCTCCGTAAATCCTCATGGCTTCTTCAACTGCGTGCATGCACATCTCCGTGGCGAAATATTTGGCGAGCATGCATTCGTTGATACAGGGAATCTTATTTTGAATCATCCAGGCGCATTTATAGGCATAATTCCAAGAGGCCTCATACCAGGCCCAGAATTTTGCAAATTTTTCCCGGATTAACTGGTATTTGCTGATGGGATTACCGAAGGCGATCCGGTTATTGGCATACTGCTTTGCATCTTCCATGGCACCTTTTGCAATGGCCAAGGCATTCATTGCTGTCATGATACGGACTTCATTGAGGATCTCTCCAGCATACTGGACCCCTTTGCCAACCTCTTCTCCTAGGAGATTCTCATCCGGGACAAAGACATTGTCATAGACCAGTTCCCCCGTCACCGAACAGCGGGAACCCAATTTATGGAGTCTCTGACCCGCGACGAATCCATCCCGATCGGGGGTTTTCTTCTCAACCAGATAAAAATTGAGGCCTTTCAGGCCCAGCTTTGTATCAACGGTTGCCATGACCGTGGTAAACTCTGCAATGGGTCCATTGGTGATCCATTGTTTTCTTCCATTGATACGCCATCCTCCATCCACCTTGGTCGCCAAGGTTCTTGTTCCGCCTAAATCAGATCCTGACTGGTCCTCGGTGAAGCAAATCGTCCCTATCTTTTCTCCTTGGATGGCAGGGATAAGAATTCGCTGTTTGATACTCTCACTCCCAAACCTGGCGATGAAATAGGTCCCCATGAGAATCTGCATGATGACGGACATGGCGAATCCGCAGGAGCCTCTGGCCAGCTCTTCATAAAAGATCATCTGAGAGATGGTATCGGTTGCCATGCCACCATATTTTTCTTCGTGCCTCAGACCGAGATATCCAAGACCAGCAAATTCTTTCCAAAGATCCCAGGGAAATTCTTCCTTTTCATCCAGTTCCTTCACCCTGGGCATGATGAGTTGGCTCACGGCATCCCGGACAGTCTGTCTGAAGAATTCCTGTTCCTCTGCGAAAGTAAAATCAAGAGCCATAGATCCACTCCTTTCGTCGCAAAACAGGGTTCGAAGGTTCAAGGCTTCAAGGGTCCAAGCTTTTCATTTCAGGAAGATCTTCACTGGAACCCTCGGCCCCTCGATCCCTTGAATCCTATTCTAGATGATATTTTTTTCCTTAAACTCTTTCAGTTGATCTTGACGATATTCCAGAAGCCCCCCATAGAACTCCTCGTTATGTTCTCCAAATCGGGGAGGAAATCGGAGTGAACGATTGACTGATCTCAAGAAAGAGGTGTTAATAGGGGGAGGAGCGATGGCGATTTCCGCTCCGGTTCTAGGATCCTTGCTTCGAATCAAGTTTGGCTTGACATAAGAATCCTCGACGACTTCTTCAATCGAATTCACCTTGGAAATGGGAAGGGTGGCCTTATTGAAGATTTCGATCAATTCTTCTGTGGTCATTTTCTTCGTGATGGCATTGAGGGCGCGATTGAGATTGTCCACATCGGCAATTCGACCGGCGTTTCGCTCATATTCTTTTTTAGAGAGAGATTCAAACCCTGGAATCTTGGTCATCGTCTCCCATTGCCGATCATTTCCCAATGCAACATAGGCATAGCCATTTTTCGTTTCATAAACAGAGACCGGCGCAAAGAATTCATGGGTATTTCCTCTTCGTGTCACCTTCTTCTTAAATGAAACCGTATGGGTGATCGCCTGGGTGAGCCAGGAGACCGTGCTTTCGAACATCGAGAGATCGATGCGGCTTCCATGCCCCGTCACTGCCCGTTTATAGAGGGCCTTCATCAAAAGACCATACCCATGTTCACTCGCACCCATATCAGGGAGAGGGATTCCCATCACCTGAGGACTACCGGTTTTTTCTCCGGTGAGTTCCATCAATCCGCCTCTTGCCTGGAGCACCGGATCATAAGCGGCTTCATTGCTCCGGGGACCAAATCCAGTCATTCCCAGCCAGATGATATCCTCTTTGATCTGTTTGAGCATCTCGTATTCGATTCCGAGTTTTGCATAATTCCTCGGCAACTGGTTGGTTGCAAAGATATCCACCTTCAGTTTAAGGATAAGTTCCCTCAAAATTTTCTGTCCCTCCGGAGTTGCCAGGTCAAGGGTCAAGGCCTTTTTCCCTGCATTGATGGAGAGATAATAGGAAAACATCCGGTCCTCTTTTAACACATCGTCTCCAATCCGGCGATTGGGGTCACCATAAACAGGGTGTTCGAGCCGAATGACATTTGCTCCCTCTTCAACAAAACGCAGGGTCAAGTAAGGAAGGACCGTTGCCTGTTCCAGGCTCAAAATCGTAATCTCTTTAAAAATATTGAGGTCTTCCATCAGGGTACCTCCCGCATGAAGTTTTGGATACTGTATACAAAAAACTATATATACCCAAATCCCTTACCTTGTCAAGAAGTTTCAATTCCAAATCCCCATTCCCCTTTTTGAAGGGGGTCAGATGGTGATCCCATGCTTGCTTGTCATCCCGAATTTATTTCGGGATCTCGGTTATTGGGTTTGAAAAATTAAGTATTTGACTTCTGATGCAGGTGGGGGTTCTTTACTCTTTTTTCTTAAAGTAGATCAGTTGCTGGCCTTTTGCCAAAAGGAGTCCTTCTTGATCCCGGACCTCAAATTCAATCAACCCGATGCGATTTGACCGGTTGACCAATTTTGCTGTGGCCTCGAGGAGGTCTCCAGCTTTGCCGGAAGCCAGGAAGTGGAAGTTGTTTTGGAGAGCGACGGCTGGTTCTCCGAAGCTATTTCCTGCCGCCTCGCAAGCCTGGTCTGCAACGGAGAAGATGGCTCCTCCATGAGCCATTTGATACATGTTTACCTTTTCCTCGGTTATCGGAAGAATGGCACGGGCAAAGCCTGGCTGAAGTTCAATCAACTTCATCCCGATGAGCCGGGCGAAGGTATCTTCTGAATTAACTTTATCAAAAATGGCCTTTGGGACATTCTTCGGGTTCTCTTCCATTTAAGGGCTCCTTGAGATTGGTTTCATGATAAGAACACCGAGTTGGACAGTTGGGGTAGTGTTCTGCCGAAAGCTATGCGGGCTTCACTTTGAAATCAACGAATCCACATTTCAGACTCTCACCCTGCAGATTTAGACCCTATCTCCTGTTTTAACAGGCAATCCCTTCTTCATCAGGTCATTCTCTTCAACGGACTAGGAATTTTGCGTATCGAACTGAGCATAGACCTAGTAATAGAGGAGTCTCAATCCCTTCTTCATCAGGTCATTCTCTCCAACAATGAGACTCATAGACACGTATTCGTCAATGACACCAAGAGTCGCAATCCCTTCTTCATCAGGTCATTCTCTCCAACACGGACAATCTGACGAGTTAACGTTGGTACAGCAGTCGTCTCAATCCCTTCTTCATCAGGTCATTCTCTCCAACGAGCAAGACGGTGAGATCAACCTGATGATAGTATCCGTGTCTCAATCCCTTCTTCATCAGGTCATTCTCTTCAACAACTGAGCACTGGCAATGATATATGATGAGCATTGATCGTCTCAATCCCTTCTTCATCAGGTCATTCTCTTCAACGAGCTAGACGGTGAGCATCAATGGAAGTTGAGCATCCAGTGTCTCAATCCCTTCTTCATCAGGTCATTCTTTTCAACGCATGACAAGTCTGAATGATAGCAAAGAAGCATGACAGTCTCAATCCCTTCTTCATCAGGTCATTCTTTCCAACGTAGAAGCAATGCGAAGACGAAACTATGACATGATCTGTCTCAATCCCTTCTTCATCAGGTCATTCTCTTCAACTGACAGTTGAGATGAAGCATGGAGATGCGGTAAAGGTCTCAATCCCTTCTTCATCAGGTCATTCTTTCCAACGTGATAACAGACATATGCAAGTGAAGCACATGATGTAAGTCTCAATCCCTTCTTCATCAGGTCATTCTCTCCAACATTAAAAGGCGTATGGATTATCATGAAGGCAGTGCGGTCTCAATCCCTTCTTCATCAGGTCATTCTCTCCAACAATGAGCCATTGTGGAGACAACAGATAGCCGTGGACAAGTGTCTCAATCCCTTCTTCATCAGGTCATTCTCTTCAACATGCTGATAGTCAAGCATACGATATTCTAAAAAATGGTCTCAATCCCTTCTTCATCAGGTCATTCTCTTCAACACGGAGAAGGGATACGCAAGCTTCTTAGATGGGCAGTCTCAATCCCTTCTTCATCAGGTCATTCTCTTCAACTGCGCCCCTCCTTTCTGCCTGTTTATACTAATGGAAAGCAGGCCTTTTCGCAGACCCTCTTCAATATGCTCTGAGCATAAACTGGATCTTCTAATTTTGGAGGCGAAATTCTCCTTTAACTCAAAATAATCAAACAGGATTTTCATTTTTCGCAGACCTAAAATATCTAATTAAAATTTCTTTTTGATTTCAGTAAATTATAAAACTCCTGTTTTTGAATGAGGTTGGCGGAAATCCAACCCCTTAAAGAAGCAAGTATTCCTCATCTTCTTGAAATAATTTACCTTTTCCTGAATATTCTACCTCTCTCATGCATTTTTCACATAATACATAATACCGTACCGTATCTTCAATCGGCTCGATGGTTTCATCTATGCGGTTTTTCAATTCGTTGAACTTGTGCACATCAAGATTGCACTCAAAGACACTTTTGAGCACCCGTTCACCGTAATCTTTCATCGATTTGGCTACTTTTGAAAGACGTTTAGGATCCCCGATATCATAACTGGCAACAATATGCAATAATTCTGAGGGCATATTAAATCACCATGAACTCCTCTTGCTCTGTAATCTCGCCCCAACCGGAAATTTCGATCTTATCTATGCATCCTTTGCAGATTCGGTAATACCTCACCCGGTCTTTTTTCTTGTTAATGATCCTTTCAATTCCTGCTTTCACTGTTTCATAGGTTTTGGAAGAAAAATTGCATTCAAATACACTCTTCTGAACACGGTCTCCATAATCTTTCAAGAATTTCATTAGCTTTAGGCGCTTCTTATCATCCACCACATCGTATGAGATCATTACGAACATCTTCTACCTCAATGGCATTGGTTGATACTCCTTCTCTTCCCCTTTAAGATACCGGGCAAAGTGCCTTACCTGTTCTCTGATGCAATCCCGATAGTTCAATTGCTCCCCGGTTAGATGATATTGGACTTTCTGACTCATTTTCCTTTCGTATTGGCTGATGAACTTTCTGAATCCATCTTCCGTTAATACGATGGCAGCCTTCTTCTCTTCTGATTGATGGGCCGGAGGCGTATCTTCGTTTTTAGCCGTTTCCTCTCCTTCCCATGATCTTTCTTCGAAATCTGAAGGAGTGAGGGCCTTCAAATTTAGAACGCTTAAAACCAATGTATCCACGATCGTCGGTCTCCATTCCTCCATGAGATCGAGGGCAAGCGAAGGTCTTCCATAGTCCATTGAATGAAGAGTGCCAAAAAAAGGGTCGAAGCCTACCAGGCTAACAGCCGCGATCACTTGATTGAGTAAAAGCATATATCCCAGACTCATAAGGGCATTAATTGGATCCGTTGGAGGTCTTCTGACCCTTCCGGGGAATTGGAATTCCTCCGTTAAGAATCCTTTTGAAAAACCTTCGAAATAGACCGCCGATCCTCTCCCTTCATATCCTCTCAGTGAATCAAGAGATTCAACCTCGTCCACTTTTGTTATCAGATTTCTAATGGTGAGGATCTGGCTATCCAATTCAACATGTTCACGGGTCCGATTCAGTCTCATCAGGACCGTCCTTAGGTTAGCCAATTTCCCCTTCACAATCGATGTCGCTGTTTTCAGGCAGAAATCTTGGTTTTCGATCTTTCTAAATTGCTCTCTCCTTAGGACGATATTTTTCCCTAAGGCGCTCTGTAATCTTCCAAGATACCTTCCCCTCTTTGTCATGAAAGCGGTATCAATTCCTTCTTTCAGCAGATGTTGGATCACGGCCGGAGTTAAAAAAATGTTTCCAAAAAGAACAATCTGATCCAATTTAAAGAGGTGAATCGTACTCGAAACGACCCCTTCCTTTTTAATGAGAAGCCGGCCTCCTTCCTTTGAAATCGTTACATTCTGTTCCATTAAGTACAGGATGCTCATACTTCGCCCCAGGTCAAAGGAATAAGGTTTAAGGTGAAAGGACAAAGGTGTAAGGTAAAACAACATGAAAGGACCTACCCCAATCACCTATCACCTTTTGTAGGTTTTGATGCCTCTAATGACCGCTCGAGTCCTCTCAGCATTCTGGCTGTCTCCAAATATTGATTACGATAGCTTTCGTATTCCGTCTCGGTAAAATATTCTTTCTTGAATGCCATTCTCAAGTGATGGAGGGTTTCCTGCAACTCTCCCATCGACCTGTTAATTCCCTCAAGATATATGTTGATATGCCGGTTGTTCCACCCTTCTGCGATGTTCGCTGGAGCGCCATTTGATGAACGTCGAAGCTGTGATCCCAGCTCAAAAAGTTCAAACTGCGGAAATTTCAAAGTGGCTTGATTCATTTTCAAATGGAGTGCACATAGCCTCTGATAAACATCCAAATCCTCAAAGCTCACTATCTTCTTTTCTTCCATTCCATCCCTCCCCTCAAATAGGGTACACTCACTCTTAACCTTAGATCTTTCATCCTTCACCTTCTCTCCTCTATCCTCCACCTTTAACCTTACACCTTTCACCCCGAAAGGCTCGATATGCAAGAGGGGACTTGGATAACTTCCATCCGGGACCTTGAATGAGCAATTGCAGGGAAGATAAGCAGTAGTTTCCGGTAATAATTCTCTAATCTTTGGGCAACTGATCGGATTTCCCCCTAAATTTAATACCATTCGATCCACTCTATTCGGCCTGTAATCTGGACAATCCTCGAGAACATCGTGCAATAGTTTTGTGCCATCATTCAAAAACCCTAAGGTGAAGTAAAGGACCCTTTTTTCTTCGTTCCGAAGATTCCTTCCTGATCGGGCCTTCTTCACAACCTCCTCAACCACAGGGCACTCTCTTTCGAGTCTCAATAACACCTCATGAGAAAACTTATGATCCCTATGAGTCTGTCCTCCTCCTGATTTAAGGAAACTTTGAATCTCGCTTCGCGGATTGACTCGAATCTTTTCAATGAAGAGAAGCTGGTTTTCATGTTCCTCTCCAGCTTCATCGATAAAAAAGCATCTCTTCCCCGCCCGTTTATTGACCCCGAGAGGAAGCATGACCGGATGGTCTTGCCATCCTACTCCCGACCCTCTGAATCCCAAAATAAGGCTCACTGCGATATCAACCCCTGGTGCCTTGGCTCTATCGATAAGGCTATTCAGACACCGCTCAGATAATTCCATGGGAATAAATTCTTCGAAGAAAAACCAGATCCTTCTCTCATGAACTCCCGGTTTTTCAAGATAAGCTGATAGGCCAGTCTCTCTAACTTTTTCTACAATTTCTCTTGCATACTGGTGCACATTGTCTTCAGAAATGGCAAGAAATCCCGAATCCTTGATGTTTCCGACAATTCTTCTCCAGGGAACCCGAACTCGAATCACTGAAAACTTCAATGCTCTGTCAGATCTCAGAGGGTAAACACCATACGTCTCCTCTCCTTTCACGTGTTTGAGAATTTCGTTAAAACCCATTGTTCCATTCATATAGGAGTGAGCTAAATTACCAGCATCCACAAAATGATATCTGGCATAACCAACCTCTCTCCCTTTAAACAGGTCAAGGATCAGTGAGGCCTCCTCCTTTGTCAATTCTATAGGATGGATTGGCGGTGCATACTCTCTTTTCTTTTGAACTCCCTGTAAAACCTTGGCTGATCCACCAAAACCAATCTCTTCATAGAGGGATGCGAGCATCTTCTTGGCCACCTCGTTTTGAGGATTAAGAGATAGCGTCTTCTGCAGATGCTTCATCGCCCGTTCCCAGGCTCCTCTTTCATAGAGGAGAATAGCTATCTGAAAATGAAACTCTGAATTTCCGGGATTTAAGGCAATGGCCTGCTCATAGGATTCCCGGGCCTGCTGGGACATCCCCAATTCCTCACAGAGCTTTCCCCATTCAAAATGGACCGTTGGATCTTTCGCAGGCAAACGTCTCTTGATAGCAATGATTCTTCGGGCCTTCTCCTCATCGCCCTCCTCCAGATAGGCCTTCGCTAAAGCAATATGATGCACCGGGTTGTACGGGTCGGACCTGACTTGAAATTCGAGATCTGAAATTACATCGGGCAAAATCTACCCCCAATCTCACCACGCCAGTCCGTCGTCTCATTTGACAAACACGGATGGAATCTGAGGAAACATAAGTTCTTCTCTTAATGTCGAGAATTGGTCTCCAATGGCATTCATGAGTAACTCTTCAATTTTGCTCAGAAGCTTTTTCGACAGCCCCTCTTCAACAGGCTCAAAACCATGGGCCATAATCGAATTGTTTCTTTTCCTCAATAGGTCAGTGAAAACATTCTTGGGCCGATTATCTCTCTCGTTGATGCCTTTAATCACAGCCTTTCCTAAAAGATCATGTTTGGCACAGAACAGGAACAAATAGTCGTCTTCTAACGCCATTTGTTTTGGAAGCTGTTCCCTCTTGGCCTTTCGAAACCGTTCAAGGATGACCGGTTCCACCTCGTTAAAGTTCGGGTCGGACGTGTCTATTCCATAATCCTTCCAGAGATAATATTGAGCTAACGCCTCTAAGGCCCTGTAAAGGCGACCGACCCCGTCATCGAATCGTCCTGTTTGGATGCACCTCTCGGCATTCAAGAATAAATCAACGACCAACAGCAAATTGGGACGCTCTTCTATATTCAGTCGGTACGCGCCACTCCCAAGACGCTCCACGCCTTCTGTGATCACGGACACGACCCTATTAAGGGCTTGATCGCTGAATGAAACACGACGAAGTTTATGCGAGGCATCCTTAAACCGGGGACTCAGATCTTCCCGATAGTGATTGAATTGATCCCACTGTCTCATCAATTCGGAATACTGGGCTAGAGCTGAAGCAAAATCGTTCATAGAAGAGTTGTGAGACTCGATTCTGGCGAAGGTGTTTTTGGCGTTTTCCCATGATCTGGCGTTGAAAAATTGGATGCCCCGCTCAATTTCCAAGAAACCCGTCTGATCATAAGCATTTCCAAGACCAACAAACTTCATGGTTGATGGGTCTGGTTTTCCGTCTTTGAAGGCGACATCGATATATCCCATGGCCACCCCAAGATACGATGCAATCATCGTCACACCAGAACTCATCCATTTCCGACCCGCCGTGGGGTCAACCAGAATCTTTTCAGACCTCACCTTTTTCTCTTCCTCCAACCATCTGTATGCCGAATAGCACTGTAAGACCATCTGTCCTATGGACTCGGGACTGTCGGGAATTTCAACAATCCTGTAACGGGAAGGAGGCATCGGGAATTCATTCAGGACTTTATCCACAGTTTCACAGGAGTCATCCGTACATAGAAAGACAGCAAAACGCGGTTTTATTCTTTGTAATGAATAGGCGATGGGCTCCCAGGACTTTCCAACACTGACGATGATTCCATCATACACTTCACCCATAGCGGTTTTTCCCTTCTTGACGTAATCAAAAAATTACGGTATCGTTCCCCTTGTCCCCTGCGATTCAAAAACTCTATTTGAGGAGAGCAAAGAAATAAGCAAACTTCCAGCCAAATTGCGAAATCGGCTCAAGAAAGAAGCCTTTGCATGGGAGGCTTCTCTCTGCAAAGAGAGGCCCGAAAAGGTTGAAAACCTTCTTGAACGGGCAGAAGTGTTTCAGGCCAGTCGCCCACCACGGCAACCCGTATCCCTGCGCATTGACCCCTTTGATCTTTCCATGGCCAAACGAATCGCTCGTAAAAAAAGGCATCCCCTTCGCTCAGCTTATGTCTATGTGGCTCCACGAAAAAATCGAACAGAAAAAAACAGAGGCTGGAGCCTGAATCGATCCTTTTGTTTATTCCTGCCTGTTGATGGTTCCTCATAAGAATTCCCCATTGATAAAGTCAAGCGTTCACGAATATGAGAGCCACCCCATCGGGAGGATCTCCGTTTCGCTCTTTCTCCAAACCCGCCGGGATTTTAGGGCAGGGTCATCCGGTCGGGGAGCGCTCCCGCAGGCATTTAAGAAGACATCATTTCATGGACGTCCCCAAGCCTTTCCTGAGTCCGAGCAAAAACACAATTACTATTGACAAAATAAATGTGCGCAATTATGATACATTTAAATAGAACACTAAGGAGACACAATGGCCTCCATTAGAATCAATGTAAGTCTTACGAAAGAGACATTCGATGAACTTAATGAGGTGGTTCAACCTCGAAAAAGGAGCCGATTTATCTCCAAAGCCATTAAGGACGCTCTCAGAGGGGAGAAGGCCCAATGGCTCGCAGCGGAGTACAAGGAAGCGTCCGCTGAAATCCGCAGAGTGAACCAGGAACTGGAAGGGGTAGTTCACGATGGTCTCGATCAAGCGAGGTGATGTCTTCCTCGTAACCTTCGACCCGACCCTTGGAGCAGAAGCCAAGAAGGTCCGCCCTGCTCTGATCGTGTCGAACGACATCAACAATGTCCATTCCCCCATCATTTCCATCTCACCTGTTACTTCTAACGTCACGAAGGTCTATTCCTTTGAGGTCGAAATCCCCGCTGGAACGGGCGGATTGCGCAGCCGTTCGAAGATCATGATCAACCAAACCCGGGCCGTTGATAAACTTCGCCTCATCAAGAAGCTTGGTCATTTGCCCGAACAAATCATGGGTCATGTCGATCAAGCCCTGAAGCTCCACTACGATCTCCCATGAATCACTTACAGCATTTTGCGCTTCATACCGTCAGCAGGCGTCCTTCCACAGTTCATGGACTCTCTCTCGGCGATTCCCGTTTATAACCTCAAGACATCGTTTCGGAGGCCTGAACCCCTCTCCGATTTCACTCCCTAAACCCTCGCTCCCCCTCGATGAGGCTTTCCCTGGCAGCTCAGATCAAGTTCCCCATGCTCATCCACCCCATGGGGAGAATCTCCGTTTCGCTCTTTCTCCAAACCCGCCGCGATTTAGGGGCAGGGTCTACGGACCTTAAACCACTTTTCTATCCCTATTTGTCTGAACATTTCCGGAACTGCCATTAGATTAGGCAGGGAACCGCCAAACAATAACAAATCTGTATAGCTTCAGGTAGCCCCGGCGCAATGTCCTCAACCACCCGACCATAGAATGGCTTAGGGGTTCGTCCGTATAAAAAACTGCCCCTGGTTTGAATTGTAGAAGTGGTTTCTTGAACGGATTGCCATCCCCTGCGTTTTCACCCAATTTCCCGTATTTAATGTTGATCGCCCATTTGCCTTCAACTGGGTCGTTGATAGCGGGTACAAAAGTAGAGAGCGAAATAAATCCGTTCGCCTCCTTAAATCCCGAAAAACCGTCCCATTTTTCGCTCCTCAGAAATTCAAACTGACCGAGCCCCACAGATTTGTCCTTACCGAACCCGACGATAGAAAGGTCTGCGACCATTCTCTCCATCCTTTCAATCCAGTCTTCCAGGATATAAGCATATATCGATAAGAGAACCTCTCCGTCTTTCCATAGCTCGTGTCTCAAGATCCAAGCATTCGTTGCAAAGAGATTCCCACCCTCTCCAGTTGTTCCCGTTTCTCGGCTGATTGCAGCATGGAGCATCTGAATCCCGATCCAAGGGAAGGAAACTGGATCTATCTCGATTTTTCCCCCTGATCGGATCGCTTCAAAGTCGCAGAGAGTCAAAAATTCTGCTTTACGCCTTACCTTCTCATTTGCGTAAGAATCTAAATCCTTCGCTCCCGGATTTTGCCTGTAACCTAATGGGCGAGGAAGAAGGCCTGCCGGGAAGCCATCCGATATAACAAAGGGGGGTTTCCCTCTATGAAAGGAGCAAGGAAATTTTTTACTCCCTCTTCTCCCTCCCTGATGGGCCACAAGCCACACGAGATGACCCATGATGGTGTCGGCCTGCCACGGAGTGCCAAAGGGAGACTTCAACTTGATTATGAATCGATAACGGCTGTAAGCATCCACGTTTATTCCTCCTGGGTCTATAGCAAGTTTCGAAGATGCTCAGACATATGCTTGCCCATATCCCTTGTCAAAAACTCTACCTGTCCATATCCTCTGGTCCCTCCACCTCCCAAATAATCTTTCTCCATCATCTCAAAGGCCTCGGAGAGTTTGCCAAAATATTCTTTTCGTTTTGCATTGTCCTCCTCGAAGAGCCGTACAGTGAAGCTGAAGTCAAATTTTGCTCCTGCGGGGATCCGCTCCTGCTGCCGGAGGGACCCGGTATCGTTCTCCCTTTGTTACGATCCATGGCAATTTCCGTTTTAACTTCGACAAAGGACCCCGGGAGGGCGTCTTCAAGCTCTTTTTCGCTTTCACTAACCAGATTTGCATCACGGAAGATGAGCCTTGAGGGTTCGTTCCTTTTGATGGATTACCACATCCAAATAAAGAACAAATGAAACATGAACCGCAATCACAGGGACGGCCTGTCCTTTGAGAATTCTCGCTATACTTCTGTTCCAGCAAGGATCTAACCTTTCCCTTAATGGACGAGCCTGGAATATATGGCTTTCTTGTGATGGGGTGCCGGATGATCGGATTGTCAGTTTCACCAATTCCTACCGCCTCTTTTGTTCCTCCGACCCTTAACCCTTCCTTTAAAACGATCATTCCCTGCACCTCGATATATTCTTTCAGTTTCATATTCCTCCTCCTTTCCTGATTATTTGGTTTTCAGTCTGGCAACAATGCTGGTGAGATATTCAACAAAACCAACATATTCTTCTTTCGATTTTGTCGCGACATCGATATGGCTTTCAACAAATTCCTTAAAGACCGGATGAAGAAGAGGCCTTTGTCAACTTTTCTATTGGCATTGTAAACAACCTGGCGGTGGAATTTATAGAACGTCTCCTTCGCGATGCTCCGAAGTCAAGTTTTTTGTCCGCCTGCATCCGATTTGCCATATCTTTCAGGAGATGGAACAAGTTCCTGACTGAGGTCTGAGAAATGTTTGCATTCATAAAAATATCTGAGGCCTTTTCTGCGGATTCGATGAAGATCTCCCTTCTCAGATGGTTACTGGCTGTCGTAGAAACTTTCAAAGACGCATTCCTTTGGCAATGAAACCGCCTGGTGATCTCCCGGGCCTTCTTTCTTCATCTTTTGATCGCAGTCATAACAGAATTTGAACTTCGGATCTCTTACCGGTCTACCGCATTTTTGACACTTTGCTGCCCCGCCTCCCCCATGTCCCAAATTTATCCCCCCTACCATTTCTCCTATCTTCGCCATGTCATGCCTCCTTTTCTCTAACCATGTTCAATGCATATTCACAGACAAACCGTAATCCTGCCATTTCCTCATTTTCCGGGACGAGAAGCTTCTGTGCCCATTCCAAGGCAATGCGTTCCTCCTCATCCTTTTCACCCTGTTTCCCAGTTTCGTCTGAGATCATAGGATAGAAGGTAAATGTATCTTAAGTGCCGGGTATCCCCGGAACGCTGAAAGGTCCTGAACATCTCCCCGTAACGGAGCAATCTGCGTACCTTGCTTGTGTTAAGTTTTTCCTCCTGCGATTAAACGGCTCAACCATATGCCACGCGTAAGGAGATCAGGATATTTTTCCCAGGGAACCGACGTCCCAAAGCAACGTGATGCGGTCCTTTGACCTGAATCCGCTTTTGTATTCATGGTCAGAAGGAAGAATCTTTTCACCGCAAGTTTCTTTGCTTGCATCCAGCATCTGATCGGCATAATCCACAGCCGTGAGCACCGGTGTCCTCGACTCCAACCATGGCGATCCCCGAAGACAGGGTCCAGGCAGGGTTCTCACACGAGTATTCCCGGAATTTTTCACGTACGCTCAATGCCAGCCGTGCAATTTTGTCCCAGGGACCAAGACACACCAGGTCGTCGCCACCGGAATAAATGGTATAGATGTCAGGAAACTCGCTTGATAAGAGAACGTCAAAATAGCCTGAGAAAAACAGGTCGAGGGAGCGAGAGAGGGTTGTTATTCTGGAAATGGATGTCCGGTCAGTCTCCTCGTCACGCTTGAAACCGGAGCCAAAGATGAAACCCAGGTTATCAATATCGGATTTCAAATAGGCGAGGGATTTTCGTCCTTGGCTTTTTCGGCTAATTCCTCAAAGGTGAGTATGTTTCCCTCCTTATCCTGAGGCACATACCGGGCCTTGAAACCGGAAACAAAGGGAATATCTCCCGGCACGTTCGCAATTCCACCCATGGAAAACACCATGTAGGGTTTTTTGTGGAGACTTGTTGTGTCTTCAATCAGATCAAATGTTCCAAAAGGCAAAGAATATGGACCGTCTTTGCCTTCGTAGAAAGCAATATATTTGGAGCGGAGAAGAACTCTCCCCACCTCCTGGTCTTCATCGCAGCGGTCGCAGATGGGAACCATCTTGTCTCTAACAGGCATCAGAGGACCACCGTTTCTCTGGCATGAATCACAAATTCCTCCGTTCTCGGGAATCTCCAGGGGCTGAAGGACCCCTCCGAAATCCACCCATTTGTTAGATTGCTGAAGGCAGGAGGCTAAAGGCCTTTCCTTCTCTTCGCGAAGGGCTGAATTAACCTTTTCCATCGAGGCCGAAAAGTCCTCAAGGCCGCTTTTTGCCAATGGGACTTCGGCTAAGTTAATTCGGATCTCTCCCCGGGTCTTCTGCAAAGACCAGTGATCCATTTCCTCCCGGATCCCTCTGAGCGCTTCTTTTACATTTTGACTGTTTGGCAAAAGGAGATAGGATTTTCCCCCCGAGGAGATCAGGCAGTTCGTCATAGGTAAACCGATGGTTTTTAAAATCCTGTGGACGAAAGCATCCCCCATTAGCGCTACAAAAAGCGACCGTGCCCTTAGTCGCCGGGCAAGTCCACCTGCTCCGCTTCGGATGGAGTAAATGTAATTCTGGATGCCTCCAAAATCGGTTGCGACCAAAATAAAAGGTTCCGTGGAAGATTCGGTGTCATTGAGGCAGGCAGCGATGGCTGCCGTGGTCTTTAAATGATCGCAAAGGGAGATATCCGGGAACACATTTGTGGCAGATGGGATGCACCAGGTAAAATGTTCCAGGATCCCAAGCGAACGGTTCACAAATGCCCAGGGATTGTCAACCCGGTTTTCAGTCCAGGCATGAATAAACTTCCCCCAAAGGCTTTCGTATTCTCTGGTGAGATCTTTTTCGCCCGGCGAATCACTATTTGAATTTTGGTGGAATGGGAAGGCGTTTTCAGGGGTCAGCTCAGAGATCTTGTGAACCCATGGACCGGCTTTTTCGTTTACTTCACGGCCCGAAATTCTTATCTCAGCCATGGTGGAGCGGAGGCGGATCTGCCGAAAAGTGGATGGGCCTCCCTTGTAATCGCCATCAGCCTCTCTTTCCATTCCCGAGGAGAGTATGTCAGACTCCTGGATGATTTTCTGACCTGGTGAATCGGGGCGATGGTGATAACTGGCATAATTAGTTACAGCATTGCGATCCAAACCAGGGGGTAAATACGACAAATGCTGATCACAAAACTCGTTCGTGAAAAGAACATGACGATAAGAATATCGACCATTTACCGAGGGACAAATAGTGCTCTCCATACGCCGGCTGATTTCGCTTAATCCAGATTCTGAAGAGCATGCCCTCTGGTAAAATTTTCCTATGTCGTGAAGCAGGGCTCCAAGTATGATTTCATATCGATGGTTGGATCCCATCTTGTCCCTCCCGGTTTTAATTCAGGCTATTTCCCCAAATCAGATACAGATCCTAAGACTTCGTATTTCCCAAGCCCAAAACTTGTATTATTTCTCAGGGACGTCCATGACTTTATAAATTTCTCCCCGCTTTAACCTTATCCGGTCCTCTTCCCAAGCAGTTCCCTCAGATCCACCTGTACCGCGTCTCTCTGTGCTTCTTTTGGGGTCACATCTTCCTATGCCAATTCTTTCCTGACATCGATCTTATACCCATTCTTGACAATTGTTACAAATGGGTCCATAATTTGTTTAAACAATAAATGGGAGAATTGGACATGGCCGAAATCAGAATCCTTAAAACTGATCTGAGGGGACGAATTACACTTCCGTCCCCTTTCCGAAATGAGCCTCTCTTTGAATATGCCGTCAAGGACGACCACCTTATCCTTTATCCGGTCCGTACTGTCCGAAAGTACCCGGATATGTCGGACCTTCCTAAAGAGAAACTCTCTCCAGAGGGGCTGACAGCCGAGCAGCAAGTAAACGCGGACAAGCGCCCTGGCGTCTCCGCCTCAACCCCTTCTGAAGCGTTAAAAAAAGCGAAGAGATGATCGCACATGATTACGAAAATCCCTCCCTTCAGACTCCACTTCGAGATCATCTTCCTCGAAGGCTATGCCCGATTGAAGGCCCGCGAACACCCTAAAAAAGATATAGGAATTTGAGAAATAAAAAAACCCCCTTTTGATTTGGAGGTTTCGGTGATATAAGAATATCACCTACAAGGTGAAACCGAAAAACCAAAAGGAGGTCATTGTTATGATACAGCAGACCGTATTTCCTTTCAAGATAGAGACAACGAAGGAGAGGTTGACAGCCCATGGAGGACTGGCATTGATGGCGGAGTTCAACCATGGGATAGGGTTGAGAGAGCTGACGGATCGGTATCTACCGGCCCCCGGGAGTAATCGAGGGTTTAATCCTTCCGAGATAGTGGATGCCGTGGTGTTGATGTTGCAGGGGGGCGGGAGGAGTTTGGAAGATCTAAGAGAATTAAAGAATGAGGAAGGGCTCATGAAGTTGATTGGGCGGGATGAGATTCCTGAGCCTGATACGGTGGGGGACTGGTTAAGAAGAATGGGAGATCGGAAGTCCGGGGAGGTTGGGCTCAAGGGGTTAGATGAGGTTCGGAATAAGATCAATGGAAGGATTTTGAAGAGGGATGGGAGGGAGAGTTATACGTTAGATGCGGATGCGACGGAGGTTATTGGGGAGAAAGCGGATGCCTTGTACACCTATAACGGGAATAAGGGGTATATGCCGGTACTTGGTTTTTTGTATGAAGTGGCAATTTGTATTTATGATGAGTTTCGGGAAGGCAATATTTCTCCTCAGAGTGGGCAGAAGGGGTTTTACCTGGAGTGCAAGAAGCGGATGCCGGTGGGGAAGCGAATTGGGTATTATCGGGCGGATAGCGCCTCGTATCAGGCGGAGCTATTCAACCAATTAGAGAAGGATGGGGTGAAGTATGCCATTACAGCGGATCAGGACAAAGCGGTGAAGGCATTGATTGGGTCGATCAAGGAAGAGGAATGGAAGGAACCGGTGAGGGGATGTGGGTATGAGTTGTCGGAAACGGTGCACTGTATGAATGAGACGAAGAAGGCATTTCGATTGGTCATCAAACGAGAGATGAGGAGACAGGGCGAGCTCTTTGAGGGGAAGGAAGGGCAGTATTTTTATCATGCCGTAGCGACGAACTGGTTGGAGGAAGAGAAGGATACGGCTGGGGTGCTGAAGTGGCATAATCAGAGGGGGCAGGCGGAGAACTTTAATAAGGAAGTAAAGGTTGGGATTGGGATGGAGCGGATGCCCTGTGGGCAGACCCATGCCAATGCGGTGTTCTTTAGGATAGGGGTGTTGGCCTACAATCTTTTCATTGGATTCAAACGGCTGTCCTGTCCGGAATCCTGGGTAAACCAGACGATTGCGACCTTTCGGTGGAAGATGGTGCAAGTGGCCGGCCGGATTGTCAAACATGCTGGGGAGACTGTTCTGAAGTTGATGATGGATCTGGAGAAGTTGGAATTATTCAGAGGGATTCGAAAAAAATCTTTTGAGTTGAGTTTATGCCTGGAATGATGAAACAAGAGACGTTGATGAGAGGGAGTCAGGCCAAGGGAGGAGTTTGCCCAAAATCTTCGAAATCCAAGGTTGAGAGGGAATCGCATTCGTTGAAATGCACGAATTCAGGAGTCCTCCTGGAGAAGTCCCAATTTTTTAACCAAAAAATTTCCTTAAATCTCCCCGGAGAAACATCCTTTAATTTCTATGTCGGGATTTGGGGAACAGAGAGCTATTGACAAAGCGGTCAGACTTCTAAGCATCAATCCACGCCACCCATCCTGAATGTTCATAAGGCAAAGAATGTCAGGGGCAAATATTACGAAGGCGGAAACGATATCTTTATCGCCTACGCCTCCAGAACATTAAGATTGACCTTCGAGCATGGGCCTAAGCCCGGTATGATCGCTTTCCGGAATTGTGGCTACCATGAGCAATGTGAAAAAGATATGTGACCCAAATGCTCAGCAAGGTCCTTCCTTTCCATAGTCGCTTTCGGACTCCTGTACTCTGTATTTTCCCAGTCCAAAACTTGTCCCTTTGCCTACGTGGATATATTCTCCGAGTCGGAGAAATGGCAAGAACAGCTCCAGATCTCCCTTGAAGATAATCGAGCCCATGAATCCGCCCATCATCATCGTTGTTTCCTGTCGATTGGAATAACGCTCCCAATCGAACCAGGTCAGATTTGACTTTTCAACTTTTACCTCCCGGGCTTTTTCTATGATCCCCTTAAAATCGAGGTCTAATTCCTTGTCACAATGGAAATACGACAGAAGAGAAAGCCTCCTGAGAAGATTTCGGATCAGGATGTGAAATTCTAATTTTGGAGAAAGTCTGCCATCGAATTTCAAACGGGTAGGAGTTAAAAAAATCAGGTGCAAGGTGGAAGGTGAAAGGTTAAACGAAGGTGATAGGTGAAAGGTGGAAGGTGAAAGTAAATGACTAAAATTATGGAGAATCTTCTCTCTCCCTGAATAAATTATTGTGGCTTTTTCCTCTGTAAACGCAGTTCTTAAACCTTTGACCCTCAATTTTTCATCTTTATTATTCTCCCCTTCACCTTTGTCGTTTGACATTTCACGTATTTTCATAACTCTCACTTCCTCTAATTGATATTTTCCCCTGGCCTTTCCGATTCCGATTCTTCCTAATTCGTCAAAGGTATAGATGAAATAGGGTAGGTAATCCATCGATCTTCCGATCAGTGTCAATTCAAAGTCAAGAATTTCTCCTTTCTGGTACTTCCTTTTTTCTTCCGGTGGAGGGGTGATGATGAACGGATGGGGAGCAAAAGGGTATTTTCGCATCCGGGTGGTATCGGGTGGAGGTGGGGTTTCAAAAACGTAGGAGTAGACACATTTTCCTTTGAGCAAACAAGAATCACAAATTTTTTCTCTTTTTACGCAAACCACTTTTTTGAAGGCATGGCCAAAGCCACCGCGGAGAGTTGAACCTTTATAAGCAGGGAGATACAAACAGTCTTGCGCTTTTAAAATGAATTGGAACTGAGCAAACCTAAAATGACTGAGGAGATTCTCCATTCGTTTGATGTCCCCTCAATAAGGTGAAAGGTTAAGGCCAAGGTGTGCCAAGAACAACATTTTCTCGATATCATACGCCCTTTTGCGATAGTGTCAAGGCATTTTTCAAAATTTTTGGAATTCCGCCATAAGGAAGGTGAAGAAGAGACGTCCGTAGGGTTGGCGCATTGGGGGAAGGGGGGAGGGGGAAAGAAGATAGGAGAATGGGGGAGTCCTTGGAATTTAGGGAATACAAATCCCTTTGGCTTTCACGAGACGAAAGCTTCCTGTTTATTCAATCTCTCTCTGGAGCTGTTTGATCTTGAGCCGATACAGCTCCTTGGGAGTCATGTCCATGAGGTAAAACAACTCTTCTACATCGACGATTCCATAGATGCCCTCATAGTAAACGATCATTTTATGGATGCTCTGGCCCATCTGTTTTCCTCTCCAGCGGCGAATCCCAAGGTGGGCCAATCGCTGACCCTGCTCACTCTTGTAGGCGTTGACCAGACTATAAATGATGACAGTGAGCACTACATGAGCCCGAACCGCAGCCTCCGTCTTCTGGGGATACTTCAGCAGATGATACCCCTGCTTGAGTTCCCGAAAGCCTTGGTTCTCAATCTCTGAACGCAGATCATATCGCTCAATGATCTTCATGGGCCGAGAGACAGAAAAGTTGGTCAAAAAAACCTTCTCCTTCCCCGGCTCATAATCTCTTCCATCCCAACGGAGCACCATGACTCCATTAATCGGATTGGCCTTAAAGTCCTTTCGACCTTTTCTCCTCCCGTGTTCCTCCTCTCCAAATTGATCATAGGAGAGAAGTCCCCTGACACCCATCACCTTCATCTCCTTGGTCTCTTCCACGAAAATCATCTTGGTATCTGCCTTCTCCGAACGAAACCCCCGAATGTCCTGGCTCACCTCCATATTGCTCCGGGCTGGTATGACAAATTTGATCTTCATCTTCTTCGACAACCACCATAGTAAAACCCCATCGATGAACCCTCGGTCGACCAATAACACCTTCAACTTCCCGCCCGTTCGATGCTGAGCTTCTTTGATCATCTCCTTGGTAAAGTTCTTCTCATGCTCGTTGATTTTGACCACCCGGGCTGCCACTACTATCTTATGCCTCGCCTCCATGAGAACCAATAACTTGTAACCGGACACATACTTCACGGTCTCCACTTCCTGACCGTCTTTGTTCCTCACCTTCTTGACCACTTTCTTCACCCCACAACCCTTGTAATGCTTGGTCGTTGGCAAATCGGTGGCATCCAGGATGAAGGTCCTGCCCCGAATCAGTTTGTGCTTCACCAAGACCCGCACCGCTTCCCTTAAAATGAAATCCATCTCCTTGGAGGAAAACTTCGAAAGAAAATCGGCCAGCGTGTCCCGATGCATGGGCCCCCGGCGCTTTCCCTTTCCCCTTTGACAAAATCCCTCCTGGATCTGACGTGCCGTAAATCCAATGATCTTCAGTAAGGCCGTATCCCGAAACAGATGCTCCTCCAACTGATTCATACTGGAGATCCCCGTCAGCTGCTTCATCTCGTAAGTCAAAATCATCAATACCGTCGGGATCATGACTCGCTTCACTCTCTTGGGACGAAAATCGATCCGAGCAAAAAAACCCAGACTAAAAAGGAAGATGAAAAAATGATCCAACAATCCCCACCCTGCCCCCACGACTGCCTCCGGCCTCTCCCTCCCCTTCAGCTTCCGGTAAACCTCCCCCTGAGCTCGCTCATAAAATTGCCATCTACTTTTCTTCATCTCCCTCCTTCTCGGAATCGAGTCGTACCGACATCTTCGTCTCTCCAATCTTCCACAACCGATCGATCACCTCCCGATGAATCTTTCCCAATTGCGCCATCCCCCGCTGAAAGACCTGATAGTTGCGCGCCCTCTCCACCTCTGGACTCGTTGCCTTTCCCAGATATTTGTAGCGGCTCTGCCCCTTTTCTTTATAAGAAAGATAATAATACGGACCATGTTTCTTCTGCGGATCTCGATGACAGGCGCAAGAGGCCTTCCCACAAAACATGGATTGCTTCACCACGGAACCCACCCGCATGGACTTCGGTCTCATGAGCTGATGCTCTAAACGCCCCCGAATCTTGCTGAGCTGGCTAATCCGTTGACGCCATTGGCTTATCATTTTATCCATTCTTTAATCCTATATATTCAAATATATTATACATATAGGATTTAAACACTAAAAAAAGAGAATGTCAAGCTTTTTTTCGAAAACTTCGTTTTTCCTCTTAAGGTATGGATTTTAAAAGAGATTATGTTCTTATTCCTTATGGCGGAATTTCAGTCAAAATTTGCGTCCGCCCGGGGTTTTTTGGGCTGATAACCGGTTTCTTTCCCGAGATAAAATCATCGACCGGCCCAAGGGTTGGATCCGGATGTGGCGGTAGATATAAAAATCAAAAGAATCAGGAGGAAAATTCAGACCAGGGGCCTTTCGCTAAGAAAATGATTGCAGGGAATTTTAAGAAATTACCAATCGTTTCCATCTACCAAGATCAATAAAAACTACTCCGATTTGATGGACTGAAGTATCTCCCATATTTTTTTGTTCTCATCGGGCATGGCTGTAAAAATAAATTCTTTCGTCTCTTCGAGCCACTTCAGGCGGTCCTCGATTGAAAGGGACATAAAGCGGCGAATTTCATCCTCATCCGGAGGGGCAAAAAGACGCTGAACCAAGGATCACTTCTCCTTTGCTTTTAAAATCTTGATTCGATTTAGGGCCGCGATATCTGAAAGGTCTTTGTCCCGGGCTGATACCTGCTTCATCAAGATGAGATCATCGATGGAAGCCGTTGGGATAATGATGTTTCCTGCCTGGTATTCTACCCGGTGTTCCCATATCTCGCCAAAATTCATTTGTTCATCTATGAGAATATCTACCTCTGCAAAGGGCTTCTTGGGATGAAAGAATGTGAAGACTTTCATTCCCTTTTCTTCTTTCCATAATTCTCTGGCTTCTCGATCGGATAAGTCTCTTGGGTTTACTGGAACCTTCGGCTTATAACCGAGCCATTCCATGGCTCCAATGAGTCTTAATAAATTTTCTTTTTGCAGGATCACTGCGAGATCCAAATCCCCTGTCATCCTGGGGGCCCCATGCAGGATGGTTGCAACTCCTCCCACAACAGTATATCGCACGGTTGCTTCATTTAATGTCTCGATGACGTCAATATAAAAAGGTCGTGTCATCGCTTCCTTCCTTAAAACTTAATTACCTTTTTCAATTTTTCGGTAAGATCAGAGGCATTTTCGTATTCAATTTGATCCCAAGATTTTATAGCTTCCCGATAAGAAGCCCCTTTCTTATAGAGAATGACGGTCTTCTTCCCCAGACCAAGGGCTGCACCAAGTTCAAGAAGGGTATCGATCTTTTTAGTGTTTGAGAGATCATAGATTCCAAAGGAAGCACGTTTGACCCGGTCGATCCGCTGATGAAAGGGCGCATCTTTCCCATAAAGAGCGTGAAATTCGCTTCCTTCAAAGGCCGTTTGGATGGCTTGAATGAGTTCGGGACTATCGATTCCGGAAGAAAGATAATATTCACCTTTTAGGGAAACCTCGACACTCTTTGGCGTTGTCTGGATCTTCTTAAAGAGTGTCCGGTCCAACGTCAATTCCTTGAGGGCTCCCTGAAGGATATTCCTCGCATTTTCGAGGTCCCTCTTGTAACGTGCCGCATTGATCTTATCGATCTCGGGCGAAGAAAAAGGGGTGGATCCCATCTCCCGGAATTTGAGGGCCCCGAAGCTTTGACAATGGATCGATTTCGGACTGAAGGCCTTTTCAAGGATCGTCTTCGTCTCCTCGCACCACTCCCTAAATGTCTCATGATTTGGATGAAGACCTGTCAGTTCCTCGATTCTGTTTAGCTGTTCTCTGATCAGATCGATTGGATCTCGTTCTGCCATTTCACTTCTCCCAGATTAAAAAATCGCATAGCGCATAGAGCAAAAAAAATCAAAAGTTAACAGTCCCAGGTAGTGACTCATTTTAAAAGCCCCGCGATCTCTTCAACCGACCAAAGGTGATCCGTTACCCCTGCCTTCATTGCCGGTGTCATTCTAAGCGTCTTGTGAATCCGAACGAAATTATAATACATGTAATGAAGCGCTAAATGAAAGGCGTGATTTTCAACCTTCTTGCTGAAGGCATTGGTTAGCCTGGTAAATCGCCTCATTCCCATCCTCATCGTTAAATTTTGACGTTCGATGTAGCTGGTGGATATGTGATCAAAATCAGGCTTCCCGGTGATCGTCGTTGCTTGCATCCGGTACAGCTTGCTGGACTGTATCGTGTTTCTTCTTGGCTTGACTCGTACATCTTAACAAGCATCGCGTAATCAACATCACATCCAAAAGCTCCCTCAACCGCTTCAAGATAAACCTTATTCCCATCCGTTGTAAGTTGTACCCGATTAGCAAGGCGAGAGGCAAGATCGTCAATGAACATCTTTGCGCTTTGGGCGTCTCGGTTTCCCACCATGAATGAAGGAACAAGTTTCGTCTCTGCATCCATTGCAACCCAAGTCCAGACGTCGCCGTATCCGAATAGGCCGCGCTTATCCTTTGGCACATTCTTCTGCTTCGCATAGCAGAAGGACCAGATTTCGTCACACTGGACCCGCTTACATTTCAGGTTATGAAAAACCTTATCCTGATATCAGCACAGACCATCCCAATCTGAGGTATGAATTTTAGGACGGTGTTAAAGGCCACATCGCATATTCTTGCTGTGGCGCGGAGTGAATTGCCCTCTACCAATACTGAAATCAACTGAGCCCGTTTTGTTTTATCTATGTATTCATAACTTCATTATACTTGAACGGCTCAAGCATTTCAAGGATTTTAATGATCTTGTGAAAAGAAAAACAAGCTACATCTGCATAACCTGCTTTTTTTTTTTTTTTTTTTTTTTGACCTGCTTAATCCGATGTGTTACAGTATAGCAGGTAATCAGATCAAATCAAGGAGGTAAATAAACATGGCTCAGATTGACGAATTATTGGACAGATTCAAAAACATTGTGGAACACAAGCCCGTATCCAGATCGAAAGACGAATTTCAACTCTTACGCCATTTCTTATTTTTGAGGTGAAATTGGTAAAAGCACATTGGCTTTTAATTTGGCGTGGGAAATTTTCAGAAATAAAGATTTACTTTTATTGGATTTGTGCCCTCAGACAAATTTTACGCAATCTCTTTTGGGCAAACCGAAAACATATGCCCATACCATTTATGATGCACTGTTGCCGATGGTGATGCCCGGGACAAAGCAGGTTAAGGCCACTGATCTCGTGACCAGTGTCCCCGCATATTGTGATCCGTTTAAGAGGGGGCATGATGTCTTTGTCGTTCCAGGATCTAACAAACTTTTTTTATTTCCATCTCTGCTCTATACACAATTGAGTACTGCTGCCACATTGGGATCAGCATCTCAAGAAACAACAAAGACCATTTTAATGTCCATTACTAAAATATAGATCATTTAAGAAAAGCTTCTCTTATGAAAAAATATTAATTGACACAAGTCCATTTTTTGGAGGAGCTACCCATTTAGCATCGGTCGCTGCCGATGCTTTAATAATCCCGACAAGGGTAGATCAGCATTCGATAGAGGCGTTACGCTTGACCTTATCCATGCTAAAAAAAACCACCATGGATTTCTTACGGTTAAATAAGCAGGGCGGCATTGATAAAATTCCAAAAGTTCATGCAATTGTCATGACTCATTGCGGGTGGAGTAGGCAGACTGCCGTTACGCCAGACAGATCTACGCAAGCGTATTTAAAACAGACCCTTGAAATTGCAAACGAATATGCCGATCTATTATCTTCGGACAATCCTCTTGAATGCATCCACTTATTAGATGATTTTCACTCGGCAGGAAGAATCAGTGGTACAAAACGTATCCCATTAGCTTGTTTAAATGTAGGTGAACAACACACCATTCAGGGGCAACGGTTGGAAGTTAATGAATCGCTCGTCAGGTACGTTACGGAATTGAAGTCAATAGCATCAACTCTTTGATCTCTTCCGTGGTGTGGGCTGTTAGGAAACATTTAGGCAGCCTTATCGCGCAGAGGCTTTCCCACAAGAATATCTTCCAGGATCTTACGAGCGCTCGGACCAAGATCTTTTTGGATCAGTCTTTTTCTTGCAATACTTTTTATTTCAGTATTAAGTTGTTCCCTTAGTGGTATCTTCTTATTGGCTTCCTCTCTTTTGTTTATGTACATTGTAGGTTCTCCTCTATTTTGATTTGATCTAACTTGGGATTTGACCTTGCTGCCGAACTTCGGATTCATATATTTCCTTTAACAAGATCAAATACTTGTTCAAACACTGACATCCTTTTTCATTCCCTAAAAGAAAGAGATCGGTTTCTTTTCCAACCCCTTCTAATACTTCCGCATTCCTTTTTGCCTTGTAAACGTTATAAATAGTGGATCTCACTCTTTCTGTTCTATCATGTTTCTGAAACAATAGAGCATTCGCAGCCTGCATATTTCCAGATCCTATTGCGTGAAAATTAAACATCCTAAAATCTGATATATTGTCCTGAGTAATTTGGGTAATTTGTGCCTCTTTCTTTTTGTCGAATCCAACAAGCAGAATGCTTGTGTCTAAACTGAAACTCGTTATCTGTGCAGTAATTCTAAGCATTATCTCATTAATTTGAGGACTTTTTACAGTTTCAGGAATAATATCGTCAAATTTGACTCCTAATGGATCGAGGAGTTCTTTCTGTATAATGTCCTTTCTCTTTGTTTTAAAGTTTTCATAGATTGCTTCTTTTTGTTCATCATAAGATGCCTCAGGATTTTTCACTCTTACCAAGTCGTCAAAAATGAGTGGGTTTCCGGCAAGCATTGCCACGGTTGCACTACTGATCTGCTTATATTTTTGTATGGAGTGTTCAAAGTTCCCCAGTAGCGTAGTGACCATGTGATCTGTCGCAAAGACTACATATTCCCCTTCTTTCTCTGTTGCTATTGCTGCAATACAAATTGTCATATGAATCGTCGGTGGTGGGTAATTTTGATGTTTTTCATATCATAGGTAAAACTTCCTGTCAACTAAATAATAAGATCATTATGATAATAAAGCACATCATGATAATAAATCAATACTTGATAGTATGTAATTTAACGTGAGAACAATGGTATTTTTGATTTAATTACTCAAGGAAGCAAATATTGTACCGCTAAAATAGGGATGATAGAAGAAAATAAAAATCATTTATAATTCAACGAGTTATATGTATTTATTATCAAATACGTCCAAAAATAGATCAGAGAAAATCGGCAATAATTTACCATTTAAGTCAAATTTCTGTCCATCTTATTCTAAACTGCTCTCGGCTCAATTATTGAGGTGAGAGCCTCTTCTCCATTTTTATTTTTTGGCCCATCTCGCCTTTGCCGCTTTTTGGGCTATTTCCTTGAGTCTCTTTTTTAACAGCTTTTCTGCCCTGGCTTTGCCTCCCTTCAATCCCCCTCTCTTCCCGATTTCGGAGAGGTATTTTGAGATTTCCGATCTTTCCTTGACTGGCTCTGGTTCCTCCGTGGAAAGTTGCACAATCTTATAGGCTAAAAGATTTGGGTCTTTAGGGAGTGGTTTGCTTGATCGCCTCATGCATCTATTATTGCAAGAATGGGGCGCGGTGTCAAGCGGAAATTGAGGCCGGAAAAATCAAAATGCGTCACTACCCAGTCCCAACTCCTCCATTCTTGTCGAATCACCCGGATAAGCGGGAAGGTGTGGGAGCATTCCATGTTTTTGAATCATTTTATTGAGAATGGCCTTTTTTTGTGATATATGACAATTATGCTTAAGGGAAAAGAGATCGTATTAGGGGTTACGGGTGGAATCGCGGCTTACAAGGCCGCAGAATTTGTGAGGCTCCTGGTCAAAGAGGAGGCTCATGTTCATGTGGTGATGACCCGAAATACCCAGGCGTTCATTACTCCCCTCACCTTTCAAACACTCTCAGGAAATCCTGTGGTTACGGATCCTTTTGCCTTAATCGAGGGCGAGAAGATCGGGCACATCACTCTGGCCGATCTTGCTGAATTGATCGTCATCTTGCCTGCCACCGCCAATATCATTGGAAAGATTGCCAATGGCATTGCAGACGATTTTCTCTCCACCATGGTGATGGCCTCAAGGGCGCCTGTCCTGATCGTTCCCTCCATGAATGTGAACATGTGGGAGAACAAGGCCCTTCAGAAGAATATCGAGACGCTGATCGAGAGAGGCTGCCACTTCATGGAGCCTGGTGAGGGAGAATTGGCCTGTCACTGGTATGGAAAGGGGAGACTTCCGGAGTTGGGCGATGTGGTCGAAAAGATGTACGATCTCTTCACTCCCAAAGATTTGAGAGAAGAAACCATCCTTGTCACTGCCGGCCCGACGCAAGAACCGATCGATCCGGTCCGATTTGTCACCAACCATTCCACGGGAAAGATGGGATTTGCCCTGGCAAAAATGGCGAGGCGAAGAGGGGCCCGGGTCACTTTAATTTCAGGTCCGACCCAGCGGCCTCTTCCGAAAGAAGGGATAGAGTTCTTTCCTGTCCGAACTGCCGAAGAGATGAGGCAGGCTGTTTTGAGCCATGTGGAGAGAAGCTCGGTGGTGATAAAAGCGGCAGCGGTTTCGGATTATCGTCCCGTAAAGGTCAGCAAAAATAAATTGAAAAAAGGGGATCCCTACCAAACCTTGGAGCTGGAGAGAACGAAGGATATCCTTGAAGAAGTGGGAAGGAAAAAAGGAGATCGAATTCTGGTAGGGTTTGCTGCTGAAACACAGGACCTCATTGCTAATGCCCGAAAAAAATTGATCGAAAAAAACCTCGATTTTATTGTGGCCAACGATGTGAACAGAACAGATGCTGGTTTTGGGTCAGACACTAATCAAGTCAAGATCTTATACCCTTCCGGAGAAATAAAAGACCTTCCCCTTTTATCAAAAGAAGAGGTCTCACAATTGATCCTTGATGAAGTTGCCAGATTATTGAAACAAAAGAAATAATCCGAAAAGAGTCTTATCGGCCGGCCTTTTTCTCAGCCCTTTTCTCCTCGCCCTTTACGCTTCCTTTCTCCGTTCCTTCTTTAGGCGATTCCTTTGGTGCCTCTTTTTCTTTCTTTTTCCCCTCTTTTCGGCTCTCGGAGGGATAATCATTGATATAGAAGCCAGCGCCTTTCAAAACGAAATTGGGGGCTGAAATCAGTTTTTTAACCGAGCCCAAACATTTCGGACAAGCCACCTTGCAGTCTTCATCAATTTTATGAAAGATCTCAAATACTTCATTACAGCGGTTGCATTGGTATTCGTAGATCGGCATTCTTCCAACCTCCCTTTATGTTGCCAGACTTACTCTCGAACTCATCTCTTTTTTCAGTTTCTTCAAGGCTTCGCTTTCAATCTGCCTTACCCTCTCTCTTGAGAGCTTAAGATGGTGCCCGATCTCCTGAAGAGTGAGGGGTGAATCTGCCATGACCCTATTCTTTATAACATATTCTTCCTTATTGTTTAAACGCTTCAGCGCGTTCTGGATTTCGTTTTCGAGAACCTTTTTTTCTTCTTCTTCCCCAAAAACCTCCTCCTGGTTTGGAGAGGTTTCCTTCAGAAGATCGAAATGGGTCAATTCTTTATTGTCATCAAAGGGGGCATCCAGGGAGAGGTCCCTTGAAGACATCCGCTGCTCCATCTCGATAATATCTTCTTTGGCAACAGCCAAGTCATGGGCCAGCAACTCGTATTTATTCTCCTTCTCCTGGTTGGCTTCAAGGGCCTTTCTCACTTTCCCAATCTTGTAGAAAAGCTTCTTTTGGGCCTGGGTTGTCCCGATCTTTACGAGGCTCCAGTTTTTGATGATAAAGTTCTGGATATAGGCCCTGATCCACCAGATGGCATAAGAGATAAAACGGTAACCCCTATAGGGATCAAATTTCTTGATGGCCATCATCAATCCGATGTTGCCTTCCTGGATGAGGTCAAGGATCTTAATACCATAGGATTTATATTCGAAGGCTACTTTTACAACAAACCTCAAGTTTGATGTTATGAGCTTCTGTACGGCATCGATATCGTTGTGTTTTCGATATGTTACAGCCAACTCAAATTCCTGCTCCTTGGATAGAAGAGGAAATTGATTGATCTGCATGATATAGGACTCGAGCGAATTTCTAATAACGGGCCAATTTTTCATTCTAAACCACATCCTTCCAAAAATAGTTAGCACTCAATATTGTTGAGTGCTAAAAATAATATAAGATACGTTTTTTCCAAAAGTCAAGTGCTTTGATAAATATTTGGATTAATTTTATAATTGAAACCAATTTTATAGCCGGATGGAGCGGTTTGGAGGGATAACTATGGAAAACAAAGAAGAGGATAAAGGTTTTGTTGTCAGGGATAGAAGGTTCAGCGCCGAAAAAGAAGGAGAAAAGGAATCAACGATTAAAAAAGAAGAAGGAAAAAAAGAAGAGCCGCATAGGCAGGATTCCACCGGCCAGGAAGCTCCCCTCCCCGAAATTAACTTTACAAATTTTTTGCTCTCCATAAGCACTTCAGCCCTCATTCAATTGGGAGAAATTCCTGATCCCGTTACCAAACAACCTGTCAAACAACTTCCACTGGCCAAGCAGACCATCGACCTCATTGGGTTGCTGAAGGAAAAGACCAAGGGGAATCTCGCTCCTGAAGAGGAAAAATTAATTGATTATCTCCTTTATGATTTGAGGATGAGGTATATAAAAGCAGCAAGTTAAAGCGTAAGGCTATAGGCAAAACAGCTAAGAACCTATCCGGCCCACAGTTGAGTCATTCAAAACCAAGGAGTTTTTTTGCCTATCCCCTCCAACCTCTGGCCTTTAGTATATTATTTCTTGAAGGTCAGATAGAAGCTTCTTCCCTTTCGATGGATATGAAAGAGAATTCCCTTGTCAAGGTTGGCATCCTTCGATGCTTTTTCAAAATCCTTTAGAGAATCGATCTTTTTCCGGTTGATCTCCAGGATAACATCTCCTTCCTGAAGGCCCATTTCGTCGGCGAGGCTTCCATCTTCAATCCCAACGACGACCGCCCCATATTTGACCCCGGAGATTTGGTAGCGAGATGCTAACGGAGGCGTCAGCTCCTGAACCTTTGCGCCGAGTTTCTCTTCGGCCTCTTTCTCCTTTTCCTTCTGCCCTTCGGGCTTATCCGGCATCGCAGCGGTGGTCACTTCGGCAGTCATCTCTTTCCCATTCCGGATGAGGTTCAGCTTTATCTTCTGGCCGATTTTTTTTCTTTGAATTTCCTTTACCAGCTCGGCGACGTTTTTGACGCCTTTGTCATCAACGGATTTGATAATATCTCCAGAAACCAGACCCGCTTTCTCAGCGCCAGTACTCGGGTAAACCTGGCCTACGAGAACCCCTTCCTTCTCTTTGACCTGGAAGTATTCCATCATCTCCGGAGTGAGGTCCTGGGCACTGATGCCCAGCCAGGGTCTCACCACCTTGCCCTGTTTAATGAGATCGTTGAGAATCTGTTTTGCCATATTAATCGGGATGGCAAAACCGATTCCGGTGCCCGGCTGGATGATCATGGCATTGATGCCAATGACCTCTCCATCAATGTTGCAGAGGGGTCCACCACTATTGCCCGGGTTGATGGAGGCATCGGTCTGGATGAAGTCTTCATAGGTCCCTGTTCCTAACCCCGTACGACCCTTTGCGCTGATCACCCCAACTGTCACGGTGTGCTCTAAGCCAAAGGGACTGCCGATGGCGATGGCCCATTCCCCCACCTCTAATTTATCTGAGTCTCCAAGAGTCGCAACAGGAAGGTCCTTTGCCTTGATATGGAGGACGGCAAGATCGGTTCTCCGGTCCTGACCCGTTACCGTAGCCGTAAAATCCCTTCCATCGTTCAGACGGACCTTGACCTTATCTACTCCTTCGACGACATGGTTATTGGTGAGAATATAACCCTCTTTGTCAACGATCACTCCCGACCCTCCGCTTCGCTGTTTTTGCCGATACTCCTTCCCTTTTTCTCGGGGAGAAAAGCCAAAGCCTCTGAAGAATTCTTCAAAGGGGCTTCCTTTAAAGAAATCATCTCCATATCGCTCCCACGGCTTCATGGTTACCGTCTTCTCCGTGGTGATGTTGACCACTGCGGGTTGAACCTTTTTGGCCACTTCGACAAAGGCTTTGCCAAGGACCTTTACACCCGCTAATTTATCTTTCTCATCCTTGGTTAAAGAATTGGCCCTCTCATTGCCAACGAAGAGGATAAGGATGGATAAGATAACAATGGATAAGACACACCCCCTCGGTCTCTCAGGTCTCTTCTCGAACATATTCTTCTCCTCCAAAAAGCAAATCTAAACAAAATATTATCTTCTCTTGGTTTTATTGTCAATCGTTTGTGCCCAAGCAAAACCTGCCAACAATTCACATCACAAAACTTTGGGGACTGGCCCTGGCCGAGGCCTGTGTGACGGACAGGAAAACTGGGGGTGGGCAAATACAATTCAGGGTTGCACCGCCTCCCAAAATTTGTTTTAATCATTAGTCGAAGAGTGAGTGCAATTTATTCATCATAGAATTGCCATCCTCAAATCGCGGGAATATAATGAAGGGAAAGTTCGGTAGGTTTTTCCAGGGTGAAAAAGAGATGATGAAGACAGGAAAATTAGACATTGATCTTCTGCAGAGATTCTTAAAAAAATATACGATCTCTGATCCTCAGGTTATCCTTGGTCCAAAGGTGGGTGAAGATGCAGCCGTCATCGACCCCGGAAGGACTTCGGATTGCTACTGGGTGGTCACTACGGATCCTATTACCTTCACTACGGAGGAGATGGGATACTACGGTGTCGTTGTGAACATGAACGATATCGCCACAAGAGGGGCAATTCCTAAATGGTTTGTGGTCACCCTCCTTTTTCCGGAGAAAGATTCGGACAAAAAGGTCATCGAACGAGTCTTTCGTCAGATCCACGATGCCTGCCAACGATTTAAAATTTCCTTGATTGGCGGGCACACGGAGGTCACCTCCGGGATTGAAAGGATGATCCTCTCTGGGAGTATGATTGGGGAGGTCAAAAAAGGGGCGCTTGTCACAACCGGGGGCGCCAGGGCTGGAGACCTCCTCCTTCTGATCAAAGGGGTTTGTATCGAAGGAACTTCGATCATCGCCCGGGAGAAAAGGCATGAACTCCTCCGGCGCGGTATTGCCCCGTTCCTTCTTCAGAGAGCCAAGAACTATCTTTTTTATCCAGGGATTGAGGTGCTTCGCGCTGCCCGTATTGCCTGTGGTTCTGCTTCCGTCCACTCGATGCATGATCCCACAGAAGGAGGACTGATCAATGGTATCATTGAGATGGCCATGGCTTCTAAAAAAGAGATCGAGGTCGATTTAGAAAAGATCCACATCTATCGGGAATCTCGGATTCTCTGTGAGATCTATGGGCTGAACCCCCTGGGCGTGATCGCTTCGGGCGCGCTACTCCTCACGATCTCTCCTTTGGATCTCTCAACCCTTCAGAGAGCCTTTAACAGGGCTTCGATTCCGCTGCAGGTGATCGGGACGGTGAAAAAAGGGCCGGCAAAAGTCTTGGTGACGGAAGGAAAGAAGAGGAAAGAACTGGAACCGCTGTCCAGGGATGAGATCTTGAAGATCTTTGAATAATTCCTTCTCACCCTATTCCTTCTCTCAGGAGAGAGGGGGATATTATGGAAAATCAATCCAAAATTCCTCCCCCTTTGACGGGGAAGGATGAAGGTGGGGGTGGACGATAAGGGAGCGTCAAGTGGGCATAAAGTCTTTGCTAAAACTTCCAAAAAATGTATGGAGTTTGGGTTGGGTCAGTTTTTTCAATGATGTCTCGAGCGAGATGATCTACCCGCTCATGCCCCTTTTTCTGACCCAGATTTTAGGGGCAGGGGTTGTCTTCGTGGGTCTGATCGAAGGGATAGCGGAGAGCATTTCAAGTTTTTTGAAACTGTTCTCGGGGTGGTTTTCTGACCGTTTTAGAAAAAGGAAGGGGATCATCCTCTTTGGATATTCTCTGGCTTCCATCACCCGACCCTTTATCGGACTGGCAACCTCTGCATTCGATGTCCTTTTTCTCCGCTCATTGGACCGCGTGGGTAAGGGGGTGAGAAGCTCGCCCCGTGATGCCTTAATCTCTCAGGCTGTCAGTGAAGATGAGCGCGGGAAGGCCTTCGGTTTTCAGAGATCGATGGACCATGCAGGAGCCATGGTAGGCCCTCTTATTGCCACCCTTCTCCTGTCCTATCTGACCAAGAATCTTCGACTCGTTTTTGGTCTCTCTTTCATTCCTGCTCTCGTTTGCCTCTGGATCCTCTATCGGGGCGTTACCGATGTAACCCCGGGTCCGGGTTCCAACGTCATCCCCCTGCGGTTAAACTGGAGAGACTGGAATAAGAAATTTAAATATTTTCTCTTCATCATTATCCTCTTTACCCTCGGAAACTCGAGCGATGCCTTTCTCCTTCTCCGTGCAAACGATCTGGGGATCGGCACCGTATGGATCCCTGTGTTGTGGTTCTTCTTCCATCTCTCCAAGACAGCTTCCTCCACCCCGGGTGGATTCCTTTCGGACCGGATTGGGAGAAGGAGGGTGATTATTCTAGGCTGGGCCATCTATGGCGTTGTTTATCTCGGGTTTGCCTTTGCAACAAAAGCCTACCATATTTGGGCCCTGTTTCTGGTCTATGGCCTTTTTTACGGTCTCACCGAGGGAACGGAGAAGGCCTGGGTAGCCGATCTGGTGGACGAACAGAGACGCGGGACCGCTTATGGCGCCTACCATTTTGCCATTGGAATAACGACCCTTCCGGCGAGCCTCGTGATGGGCTTCCTTTGGAAGACGATCGGGGTTGAATGGGCCTTCTCCTTTGGAGCTGCTATGGCCCTGATCGCAGCCCTACTGGCCGTTATTTTGATGGGAGATCCAAAAAACAGATAGATCACCTTACTCACTTTTGAACCGAGATTCCCGGGTGAACATTCAGAACAAAAGGGGGGAGGCCAGAGCCTATCAGGTGAGACAGGTGCTTAAGGCCATTGAGAGGTTGGAGTGGAAACATGACACTGAAGGATGATCGCTATACGTATCGAGTGACTTGGTCTGAGGACGACTGAAATAGGGAATGCTTTCAAGCGGAAATTCTCAGGGTCGTTTGAGGATGTCGTGGGTGCCAATCTTCCGGAGAAAATAAAAATTACCGTGGGTTTGGAAGGTGAAGCGGTAGTTTTTTGTGACTCGAGCTTCCCAGATGTCCGGAAAGCCCTTCATCTTCTTCAGCCCCAAAGAAGGGTGCTGGGGGTTTTCCAGAAGGAGTTTTAATTGCTCATCTGTTCTTTTGCGGAGCAAGGGCGGCAGGTTTTTGTAGTCGTGAACAAATTTGGAGCTGGGTTTTATTTCCATAGGCGTGGTTTTTAGCTTTCAATCGCGCGCTTAAACTGCTCCACGGTGCCAAATGGACCCAGGAGCTTGCCCTCGTTTATCTCTTTCTGTGCCTCCCTTTCTCCCTTCTGCCATTCCTCAGTCCACCACCAGGTTTGATCTTTGTCGATTAAACTTACCTTGACAGCGACCGCTATTTCCTCCTCGCTTAGCCCCTTCGAGTGAGCAAGATCCTGTTTGATTTTTTCCATTTTCCCTTTAGCCATTTTTAGGATCCTCTGCTCCTCCTTGCTCAAAGGAATAATATCGGTTTTGGTCACCAGCTTTTTGGGAATCAGAACAATCCTTTCGTCTTCGGCCTTGGCCTCGATAAAATCCCCTTCCTCCAGGTGGAGCTTGTTGAAGATCTCTTTTGGGATTGTCACTTGGCGCCGGGGCCTGACTTTGACTACAGACATGGTTTTGTCTCCTTTAAAATATTTGCTTATCGTAAAATACGATTTTCTTACGTTATCTGTTACAATGATAGGAAATTAAAAGGAGTGTGTCAAGTGGGTGGTGTCCTGGGCATAAGAGAAAACAAAAAAGGCTAACCAGTTTGGAAGCCGGTTAGCCTTCTCTTTCCCATAAATTTAGAAGCCCGCTTTTAGCCAAAGAGTTTTTCTCTTTGGTTTGAATCCATTTTTACGAAAGTTGTTACTGAAGGTTAGCACCTACAAAGTGTGGAAAACAGCCTCCCAAAGGGTTGATAACTTCCGAATGAAAGAGAGGATAACATCAGAGCTCAGTTGCATGGCACAAGCACCTAATTCCCTCTTCTTTTTTTCTTGCTTCTCGCCCCGCCTTTTCCAGCTCCCCTGTTCTCCTTTCTTCCCTTTCAGCTTCTTTTCTCTCTTCTCCTCTCGCTTCTTTCCTTTCCTCTGCTGCCAGCTCTTCTCTTTTATCTTGTTTCTCAGCTTCCCTTTTCTCTTCTCTTCCCATCTCTCTTCTTTCTTTTTTTCTTGCTTCTCGCCCCGCCTTTTCCAGCTCCTCTGTTCTCCTTTCTTCCCTTTCAGCTTCTCTTCTCTCTTCTCCTCTCGCTTCTCTTCTCACGTTTTCTCCCAGTTCCACCAATTTCTCATTGTAGAACTTGGAAGCTACGTTTATTATGTCTTCGGCTCTTTCGCTCATAAATTTCTGATTTTCAATTCTTCTCCCAAGGGAAGCAGCCTGGTCGGTGAGTCCTTCCTTCTCTACCTTTTCTTTTTCTTGCTCCGTCGCGTGTATGGTCTTCGACGCGAGGTTTTGGATAACTTTGATGTATCTTTCCCTTTCCCCCGGGTTTTGAGCGGCCTCGAAAATGGCCTTATCCACTGCCGGTCTAAAGTTCCCGCTTTTTTCCGCCTCCTCGGTGAGGATATCGAGATCCTTTTTGGATATGGCCGCTAACGGATTTTCATACATATAATTACTGAGAAAATCATATAATTTTGCATCATCTCCGCACAACTCCTTCAACAAACTTTCCTCTTTCTCCTCTTTCTTCTCCTCTTTCTTTTTCCACATAATTCAGTCTCCCTCCTTTGTTGTTCTTACCTGCCTAATCATATGCTGATTGAACTCTTAATTCTTTGGGGAAAATCGTCTTAATTGAACTGTGTTTGGGTTTGGGGTCAAAATTTAATCCCCCCCCCACACACGCGCTATGATCGAAGGTTTTCAGAAAAACGATAAATGATAAGAACTTGCTTTGGGATGGGTTGAATATACTAAAAAGAAAGTTGTATGTCAAGAACAAAAAAAACCACCGATGATTACCGATTGGAATCAAGCATGCTTTATCAAAAAGTCCAGTTGTTAACTTCAGGAGGAAGAAACAAACGGTGGGCCTTACCACTTATTCTGAAATTCCCTGATCGCATCCTCGGGAGAAAGGTTAAGGTAGATCTCGGTAGTGGCCAGGCGGTCGTGGCCAAGGAGGGCCATCAGGGCCCGGGTGGAGATCCCTTTTTTGATGCAGTTTACTGAGAACGTGTGGCGAAGGACGTGGGGGGTGACCAGTTTGGAGATTCCGGCTTTGTTAGCCACTTCTTTGACGATCCTCTGAATGGTCCGGGCGGTCATGCCGGTGCCATTGTGCTCCGCGAACTGGTACTCGATTAATCTCCTTATGCGATCGGTCATGGGCAGGATCCGGCGCTTTGTTTTTTTTCCGTAAGGACCGCCTTTGCCATAGATCACAAGCCGGCGCTCCTGCCAGAGGATGTTGTCTTTTTTCAGGTTGGCCAGCTCGCTCACCCTCAAACCGGTGTCCAGGAGAGTCCAGATGATTAACTTGTCATCGAAGGTCTCACAGGCATTGGTGAGCCGGTTGACTTCGTCGTCACTTAATGGTTCTCGTTTGTATTGGTAGGGCATAGATGACATTTTGAAATTTGATATGGCAATACGATTAGTTAAACCTCATAAATATCCTTGCGGTGCCGGAAAGAATATAGAACAACATCCTGGCCAAAGATCTCGTAGCGCAGCCGGTACTGTTTGATTCTAATCCTAAATTGGCCCTCCCCAGGTTTGATGCCTTTGAGTTTTTTAACATCAAATTTCCTACTCAAATTATAAGGGTCAGCCGCCAAGATCTCTTTGAGCTTTTCAATTTCTTTGAAAATCTTTTGATCTTTTTTGGCCTGGCGCCTGACATCCTTCTCAAAGAAAGAGGTGACCAGAATCCGGTATGAGGTGGGCATAGGTTATTTTTTTTTGACTTGGATTTGGCTAAGAAACTTGTCCAGAGGCACGGCCTTCCCTTTTTTGTACTCCTCGTAGCCCTGGCGGATCTGGTCTTTCAGTCCAGGGTCTTTTGTTTCCAGCCAGTCCTCAAACTCATCGATATCAAGAATGGCCGCCACCGGAATGCCGCCCTTTTCTATGACAAAGCTGTCTTTGTCCAGGTGTACTCTCTTGACTACCTCAGCCAGGTTGACCCTGGCTTTGGTGATAGGGATGGTTTTAACCATAATATTTTTCTCCTTTTTTAATTAATACGCATTAATACTCATCAATGTTAATGATATGGCAGGATTCAAGTGCTGTCAAGCCAGACACAGGGAGTTTTTTTTTTTTTTTTTTTTTTTTTTTAATTTCTTTTTGTCGCCCATTACACAAAAAAGCGACACGATGTCGCAAATTAATTATCCACAAGTGAGGAAAATAAAGGACTTTCTAAGGAGAGAGAAAATGAAAATGTCGCCCTTTTACGTAGAAGGCGACAGCAAATTGGTCAAAAAACAAGAGAGTCAAGGGCAAATTTTCAGTATAACTCAACATGACGTTGGCCAACTCAGAGAAACCACCAGAATAAGCGTAGCCAAACAATACATTCCACGAAAAATCCACCGATTTACTTTTTCTGTAAGGTTTTGACCTTCCCAGGATTGGATTTCCCATCCAAGAAAACTAAGGGTGGCCCATAAAAGGATAGTAGCCGCCAAAACTTGAAGAATACAAATGGTGAACCGTGAGGCTACACCAAACACCTTGTGCAGAAAAAAGCCAATAAAATACCCAGCGCCAGCAGAAGTAAAAACCAGAATCAGGGAAAACAATAGAGAACGGCGAATTTTTCCAGCATCAGCAGCCTGCTTGGACAGCGAGGAAGGTGGAAAGGTCAGTGCTTTATCATGCTCCATAGCTTTTTCAATAAAGCGTTGGGGGCGAATTATTAGTAGAAAGATGACATAAGCGGAAAAAATTAGTTTGCGAAGAACGTTCATTTTTCTTTTGGATTAGCTACCCAATGCCGGCCTAATGTCCTAAATCAGCCGTTGTTAAACTGTGTTTTTATTTGCGGATTTAATCGAAAACCAATATCCAATTAAAGGCAGATGTTTCCCGGAAGGGAACTTGTCAGAAATAAGTTCATAGTCTGGCTCCGTCCCCACTACTGATAAACCAATACTCATCGCCGCATTTGATGAAAAAAATGATTGATCAACAAAATATTTCAATCTTTCAAATGCTTTAGTTTTCAAAATAAGGGTTATTTCAATAAATTCTTCTTTTATAAGATCATTGTCAGGTTCAACCAAAATTGCGGTTCCACACCATAATTTTTCCTCCCTCTTAGACTTATCAAGAAGATTAGGAATATGGATGATATCAGGCTCGTATTCTTCGCCAACTTCGATACATTTAAGGGAAAATTTGTTCCCTGCCATGGATAATCCCCTTTTTACATGGCCTTCAAGGAGAATATACGTTTTGTTATCTTTATCATTTTCATTATATTCAAGGGTAAAAGTGGCTTGTATTGGTTTCAGATCTAAATATTTTGAAGAAATCATATTTTCTCTCGGGCCAGAACTTCTTTCTGATGAAGTCGGAACGACCTAACGGAAAGATTTAACCGCCGAGCGCCCGCGAAAGACCCTATGTCGGATTCCAAGCGATTGTTAGATGTTTTATCGAATTTCATCATTCCTCAAAATAGTGCCTTGTTAGAACCTGTGGAGCCACTCGACCCCACGCGACTATGGCCTTGGGTGTTTACCTGTCACCACGAAATTGATAGACCAAAAGCCCATCACCCCACGTTCTACAAGGATCACACTCCCATCCATCGAGTCCCAGACGTTCCGTTCGGGGGTCTTTGTTTGTTCTGTGGGTGCGCCCATTTGCGACCTAACAAACCTCAACGCATCCTTAAGCACATTGGCGGCTGCTACTCGGTCGCTACTAAAATATTGAAGCGCAAAAATATAGATCCTCTCATTAACAGCGCCAACAATCAGATCCCAATCATGTCGATTGAAGGTTATTTTCGCCTTGAAGAGCCTTTCATCCGGCATGTCAAACCAGCCCGGGTAAGATCGGAGGACTGCGGACTCCTCGGGCGCCATCTCTACCAAACCGCGGGCAGTTTTGATGTCTTGACCAAGATAGTATTCACCGATCCTGGTAATCATGTTTGCGCGGCACTCGTTGGCCACTTCAAGCAAACCGACAACTATCACTGCAAGAAGAACCAATGCTACCCACTTCAAACGGCGAAACATTGGAGCAACCCTCTCTTTTTGAGCTCAAATTATCAGATTATAATGAAAAACACAACGAAAATTTGACCGTGCCCAAATTTGAAGCCGGAGATATTCCGGAGGCAATCGCCTACTCTCCCTTCCTACTCGCAAAGTTTTTGCTTTTAGAATGAAACTCAGTTCCATTATACACAGATGCAGGCGCTCAAAGTCAACGATTTGGGGTTGAAATGTTGGGTTGTAGGAAGAAGTTCAAAAATCACGACTTTAGGATGAAAGCAAGATGGTGCCTTATGGGAAAATGTCGCCTTTTTACACAGAAGGCGACAGGTTAAGCGGCATGGCGATCGGCATTCTGTTTCCAATGGATGCCCCGCCTGCTGGCGTTTCGACCCAATCTGTCAGGGCGTCCGGGTTCCTGCCGGCTAGTGGAGGGCGGTTCGGTGTCCATGGTGGCAAGTCCAGCCAGAATTACGGGCTGCCGGTCGGGAAACTCAGCGATAAGGGACAGGCTGCCCCCCATGGCTTCGACATAGCTGCGCAGGGTGGAAATGAGCAGGTCGCTACGTTTTTCTAAGCGAGAGACGCCGTCCTGACCAACGTTGAGGACTTCGGCAATGCGCTCCTGGGTAAGCCTGCGGGCCTTCCGGAGATCGCGCAGAGACATTTCCTCGGCGATGAGTTGTGCGGCGCGGGCTTCGATTTTCTTGCGGCGCGCTGCGCTGAGTTTCTTCATCTTGTCATCTAGCGTAGTAGCCATGGCTATCCTTTCTCCTTTTTGATTCGTGCTAAGTGATCATTAAATCTCTTGTCGGCATTTCGGATCAGCTCGCGGTAGAACCGCTTTTCGCTGCCGCCCGACTTGTTGCCACAGACCAGAAGTATGGCCCGCCGATGTGGGTCGAAGGCAAAAGCTACGCGCCATACTCCGTCCGCGGCTTTAAACCTCAGTTCTTTCATGTTCGCGTGATGGGAGCCCTTGAGGGTGTCGACCCAGGGGCGGCCCAGAGCAGGGCCGAATGTCTGGAGCATGCTGGCATGAGCCAACAACTCGTCTTGCACGTCTTCGGGCAAGGCGTTAAATTCCGGGTCGAAATCCTCATGAAACAGAACTACCCACTTCACTATGACATTATGCCTTTTAAGACATATGCTGTCAAGTGCATATTTGGAACGGCTTCTTTTGGGGAGCAATCCTTGACAAACCCTATCCATCTGCTACCCTTCTGATCTTTAAAAATTCAGAACAAAGGAGGTTACCAGTGTTCACAGAGGAGGAATTGAGGCGAAGGAGAAAAAACATGTATAGTCCGAAAGTCGATGCAGACCTAATCCCCGACCTTTATAAACTCGCGCGATCGTGAAAGATCCCGATGACAAAACTCATCAACCGAATTATCGTAGACTATCTTCAGAAAAACGGTATCATGGACATGGAAGGAGGGATCATCAGCCATGAATCAGAAAACCAATTGGGTGAACTACAGGCAGATCAAACAGAGAGTCTCTATCAAAGAGATCCTGGAGCATTACGGTCTTCTGTCGGCTATGTCGCAGAAAAAAGATGAGCTAATCGGTTTCTGTCCTTTCCACAAAGAATCAAAGCCTTCCTTCCACGCCTCGCTCACCCAAAATGCATTCCAATGTTTCGGATGTCACGCCAAGGGAAATATTTCGGCTATTGCCTTTCCCAGCGGTTTATATTTTTGGGGCGATTTACGCTGGCTGCTCATCCTGCGGTAGCCTTACAGGCGGGGTTCCCCGCGGTAAAGAGAGAGGGTCCATTTTTCTTTTCTATGATTGGGGAAGGAGATGTGGTAAAATCGCATGAGGATAGGAAAGGAGGGGAGAGATGGGGAAAGGAACGTTCTTACCCTTTTCTTACAAGCGCTTTAAGAAGGAGTTTCCAGAGGTCGAGCAGGAATATGACAGGCTTGCAAAGAAATGTCACACCACTGGGCCTCTTGATGAGAAGACAAGAAGGTTGGTAAAATTGGGGATCGCCATCGGTTCAGAGTCGGAGGGCGCGGTTAAATCCCACACCCGAAGGGCCCTGGCCATTGGAATTTCACAGGAAGAGATACGACATGCCATCCTCTTAGGGTTGACAACCATTGGCTTTCCCAAAATGATTGCAACCCTGAACTGGGCTCATGAGGTCCTGGAAGAAGGTGGAGGTAAAGAGTTAGGTGAGGACTAATAAGGGAGGTTCGTGTTATGCTTAGAGTGAACCGGAAAGGAGTTTAGGGATGGGAGAGATGAAGGGTTGGAAGGTGAAGACCTTTACGACGGAACTGAGGATTTTTCAGACGATGAAGGAATTGGATACCTTAGATAACCAAGTCAATCAATTTATTGCGGAAAATAAGGTGAAGAAGGTGGTCTCGGTCAGTGATACAACAACGACAGACAGCAGCGGTGCCACCATCGGATTGATTCGTGTTTTAACCTACGAGATTTAAGAAGAGGTGGGAATATGACCCAATGGGAGTATCAGATTACCATCCATGAATTACCAGGACCGCAGGCCGGAGGGCAGGAGAAAATGATCGAATGCGATCAGACAGGCCAGTGTTTTATCCCCTACGACGCACTCTCAGGTGGTCTTGGCTGGTTAGAAACCCTCTTCTGCGAGAAGGGGAAAGAAGGATGGGAGTTAGTCCAATCTGGGTATCATCAAAGGGAACTCCTCTGCATATGGAAGAAGAAGGTCGAACCCGGACAGAAGGGCTGAAGAAATTTATCCTCTCCCAGATTGAGGAGCGAGGCCCACTTCCTTTTTCTCAATTTATGGAATGGTGCCTGTACCATCCTGATTTTGGTTACTACCAGACGGAGGGTGAAAAGATTGGGAAAGAAGGTGATTATTATACCAGCTCCTGTGTCCATCCCCTGTTCGGATACCTCGTCGCAAAGCAGCTCTCTCAAATGGCCGAAATGTTGGGAGGAGAAACCTTTGATGTCGTCGAAATGGGAGGAGGCAGAGGGTTTCTCTGTCAGGATATCCTCCATTGGGCAAAAGAGAACGCATCCTCTTTTTACCAGCACCTTCACTATACTCTCATTGAGACGGCTCCCCATTTTTTAGAAGAGCAGAGAAAGAGACTTGTTGAAGAAGAGAAGACCGGGAAGATTTCCTGGATGAGTCTTGAGGCATTTAGGGAAGGGAAGTGCCCCTTTAGAGGCTGTTTCCTATCCAATGAACTTGTGGATGCCTTTCCCGTACACAGGGTCATGCTGGATCAAGGAGGCCTGAAAGAATTATATGTCACTCAACGGAATGGTCGGCTTGAGGAACGATGGGGAGAGCCCTCCGATTCAAGGATTGAGACTTATTTCAGATGGATGGGGATTTCCCTTCAAGAGGGTCAGAAAGCAGAGGTGAATCTCCAGGCCCTGGATTGGATGGGAAGGGTAGGACAATCCCTGAAGAAAGGTTTTGTTCTCACGATCGATTATGGTTGCTTGGCTGAAGAACTCTATGCTCCTTACCGGCAGGAGGGAACCCTCCGTCTGTTACTATAAACACCAGGTTTCCGAAAATCCATTTGTGAGATTGGGAAAACAGGATATGACTTCCCATGTCAACTTCACCGGACTGATTCGAAAGGGAGAGGAGGTAGGGTTAACGTTGACAGGCTACGTTCCCCAGTACCGTTTTCTCATCGGCCTGGGTATCCAAGAGGAGATGGAGGCGATGGGCAGGAAACTGCCTGAGATCGATAGATTGAAACTGCGGCTGTCGATAAAGCACCTGATTGAACCGGAAATTGGAATGGGTGAGGTCTTTAAGATTTTGATTCAGCATAAAGGGATCGAAGATCCCAAACTGGATGGTTTAAGGGAGCTTAGGCTAATACAATAATAAGGATCGGGGAGCGTTAAGCGCAGCGCCCCCTGCCAGAATTTGGTTGCTTTGTATGGGAGGTTAAATGAAGGTTTTAGGTATTTTTGGCAGCCCGAGAAAGGGCGGGAATACAGAACTTCTTCTGGAGGAGGCTCTCAAAGGCGCAGAGGCAGAGGGAGCCGAGGTGGAACGTCTTCACCTTATCGAATACGACATCATTCCGTGTAAGGAGTGTCTTGCCTGTTACAAAGACGGGAACTGTATCATTCTGGATGACATGGCGAAGATTTATCCAAGGCTCCTCGAAGCGGATATCATCATTCTCGCCTCTCCGATCTTCTTCTATGGGGTCACGGCCTGGGCAAAGGCCTTGATAGACAGGTGTCAGGCCCTCTGGTCAAGGAAGTATCAATTGAAAGACCCGTCTCTTGGAAAAGAGGGAAAGAAGAGAAAAGGTTTTTTCATTTCTGTAGGTGGAACGAAGGGGCAGAAGGTCTTTGAGGGAGCGATCCTCACCGCCAAATATTTTTTCGATGTCCTGAATGCGGAATATGTGGGCGAACTGGTCGTCCGAGAAGTTGATGTCAAGGGAGATATCCTGAAACATCCGGAGACGCTTCATCAGGCCTTTGAGGTTGGAAGGAGACTTGCCTTGGGTCTGAAGAAGGAGGGATGATGATGGAAAGAGAGATACTGGAAAAGGTAAAGAGGCTGGTCCGAAAATTGGGAATCGTTTTTTTGGCAACCACCGACAGGAAAGGAACCCCTCACATCGCTGCATCGGAGGGGATGACCTTCACGGAAGATGGCAAGGCCCTCTTCAAGGCCTGGTTTTGTCTTAATGAATCAGGGTCGAGAACCTCTCGGAAAACGGAAAGCTTTCTCTTGCCATTCTAAATCCTAAGACGAAAGAAGGCTATCAGATTTTAGGTGAAATTGAGCGAATCGACAGGGGTGCTATCCTGGATGGATACGGACCAGACAATGAGGAGAAATGGGCAGGTATACCTCAGGCTGAGCACCAGCTTCTGATTCGTGTCCAGAAGATTGCTTCGCTAACCTCCGGTCCCCATTCCGACGAATTTATCTAAATTTATTTGCCACCCCTTTGCTGAATTGTGGGTATGGTTTTTTCGGGAAGAGGGTTCAAGGCTTGCGGCAGGGAAGAGGGATAGCATAAAGAAGAAGGAATAATTAAATTATTGTCTGGAAGGAGAAATGATGCGCCTTGAAGGTAAAAGAGTAGTGATTCTCGCCGAGAACCAATACCAGGAGATGGAATTATGGGTTCCTATTAAAAGGAGAAAGTAATGGTAGCAGAGTCGAAAGAGAGATTTGTCTGTGAGAACTGCGGGGCTGAGGCGGACATGGTCCTCGAAGGGCTTGAGAGCGTTGAGGACGTTGTCAAAAAAAAGAAGAAAAAACTGATCTGCAAAAGCTGTGGTAAAGAGATCGAACCCGGAGTAAGGCTGAGGGAACCTGCTGCATGCGACTCTTGTGGCGCTGAGGCAGATATCACCCTTGAAGGGTTGGAGAAGGTTGAGGATGTGATCAAAAGGAATAGGAGGTTGACCTGCAGTGCTTGCGGGAAGGATATCCCATGGAACAAAGGGGAGAATCTCAAGGCGATTGAGACGGCGATGCAGGCAGAGAAAGAGGCCTCTCAATTTTATTCAAGAGCCTCTAAGAAGACGAGAGACCCTCGGGGCAGGGAGATGCTTCAACAGCTCTCCGAATTTGAAATGAACCACTACAACAAATTAAAAGAATTATCCAAATCCCTTCAAAATAAGGGCGAATGGATTCTCTATTCGGGGATAGCCTTAAAGCAAAAGGCTCTCTCACTGAAAGCCGATAAACCGAAGGGTCAGGATCAACTTACGGATATGGATGCCCTGAAACTGGCTATTCGAGAGGAGAAAAAGGCAGGGGCCTATTACCGGTCCATGGCTGAGTTAACGGAAGACCCCCGTGGGAAAGAGATGTACAAACGGTTAGCCGGCGAAGAGGAGCTCCATGAAAAATTGCTGAACGACCAGTACTATAGCCTCCACAATACCGGTATCTGGAGCTGGGGAGATTAAGAGGAATGCGGAAGGTGGATGGTTCTCATTGATGTTCTTTACACGATGCGCTTTTGGGAATTGATCAATGGAAGAAAAGAAGTTCGAAGGAAAGACCAAGATTATCGTTAATATTGACAACATTCATTGTGCGGACTGTGCCCTCAATATTGAGAAATCGGTTGAGCACCTTCCCGGGATCCTCTCTGCGCAAGTCAGTTACGTCCTCTCGACCGCAACCGTCCATTATGACCCTTATCGGGTGGAAGCGGATCGGATTAAGAAGGCGATCACCAAACCCGGTTATGTGTTGAAGGAAAGCTTTGCTGAAAAAACCCTGGCCATATGGCAGGAATTAAGACACTATCTCTTCCTGGCGATCTCTGGAATCACACTGGCCCTTTCTGTGATTCTTGGGTGGATTGGTTTAGGTCCCTCTTATCTTCCCAAGGCCTTTGCGATCGTCTCTTTGATCGTGGGGGGGTATCCTGTTCTGAAGAGTGCGATCAAGGCCCTCTTCATCCCGGATTTAAATGTCGATACTCTCGTTTCCATAGCAGCGATCGCTGCAACCTCGGTCGGAGCGTACCGGGAGGCTGCTGCCGTTATTTTCATTATGCTTCTGGGTGAATTTCTGGAGCATCTCACTGTGGATAAAGCCCGGAGGGCGATCACTTCCCTGATCCAGCTCTCTCCGAAGACAGCCTGGGTGAGACGGGAGGGAAAGGAGATTCAGGTCCCGATCGAAAAGGTGAGGTCGAATGAGATTGTGATTGTAAAGCCGGGAGAGAGAATCCCCGTGGACGGGAAGGTTATCTCCGGCTGCGGGCTGGTCAATCAATCCACACTGACCGGAGAGTCGATCCCAATCGAGAAGGGGCTCGGGGACAAGGTCTATTGCGGGACCATCAATGAGTCCGGGTCTTGCGAGCTCGAAGCAACACAGGTTGCCGAAGACACAAAACTGGCCCAGATCAAGCGGTTGATCCTGGAAGCGCAGGCAGAAAAATCACCGACCCAGAGGGTGATGGATCGCTTTTCGCGATACTTCATCCCGGCCATCCTCGTGATCGCCTTCGCCACTTTCCTTATCACAGGGGAAGCGGTTCGAGCCATCACGATTCTCATTGTCGCCTGTCCCTGTGCTCTGGTTTTAGGTACCCCTACAGCAGTCGTGGCCGCCATCGGGAATGCAGCCCACCAAGGGATTCTGATCAAAGGAGGGGTCTACCTGGAGCTGATGGGAAAGCTGAAAACCCTTTTCCTCGATAAGACAGGGACGTTGACCAAGGGAAAGCCGGAGGTTGTGGGGATTCAATGCTTCGACAGTGCGGATGAGAAAGAAGTCCTTTACTGGGCAGCGGTTGCGGAGAAGCGCTCTGAACATCCTTTAGGGAAGGCTGTTGTGGAAAAGGCAGGGGAGAGGGGTTTTGTTATTCCGCACCCGGCATCCTTTCAAGACTCCAGAGGAAAAGGTGTGAAAGCAACCTTCGATTCAAAAACCATTCTTGTGGGCCGCGCCGATATGCTAACAGAAGAGGGGATCGAGATTCCAGAAAGGGTTAAAGGGTTACTCAAGGAGGAAGAATCCCATGGGATGACCTCCCTCGTCGTTTCACTGGAGGGTCGGGTCGTGGGAAGTATCTCCATTTCCGACACCTTGAGGGAAAAGGCAAGGGCCACCATCGACAGGATCAGAGAGGAAGGTGTTTCTGAGATCTGGATGCTCACGGGTGACAATGAGCAGGTGGCGAATCGGATTGCAAAGGAACTGGGAGTGCGATATGAGGCGAGGCTCTATCCGGAAGAGAAGGTGAAGATGGTCAAGGAATGGAAGAAAAGCGGAAAGATAGTGGCCATGGTTGGAGATGGCGTCAATGATGCACCGGCTCTGGCCGCTGCAGACGTCGGCATCGCCATGGGTGCCGTGGGAACGGATGTGGCCATCGAAACAGCCGATATTGCCCTCATGACAGACGAGCTTGAAAAGATCCCGCAAGTCATCCGGCTCTCCCGTAAAGCCCTTCATGTGATCAAAGAGAATCTCGTCTTTGCCCTCGTTTTTAATTCGACCCTCGTTTTTCTTTCCACCCAGGGATGGATGACCATGATTCTGGGCGCGATCATGCACCAGGCAAGCTCCCTTCTCGTCATCCTCAATTCCATTCGCCTGTTAAAAAGGGAAGCGTAAATTTATCTTGACCGGAGAAGAGCCATCTCTTAAAATAGTTCCCTATCATCTCAGGAGAATTTGTTTCTCCTTCATCGAAGGGAACCAGAAATCAGGGGGATCTTATGGAACTAAAACAATATGGGGAAATCATCCAGTTTGCGATCGAAAAGGAGGTGGTTGCTCTCAATTTCTATACGAAGGCAAGTCAGGTTGCCAAATACTCCGGGGCGAGGGAGTTGTTTATCGATTTTTCAAAGGAAGAGGAAAAGCATCGGAAATTGCTTGAGGAGATCACCATCGAGAAGATTGATCAATTGAAGATTGAGACCGTTCCCGATTTGAAGATCAGTGATTATATGGTCGATGTTGATTTCAGGCCTGATCTCTCCTATGCCGATATTCTACGGGTAGCCATGAAGATGGAGGAACGGTCTTTGAAGCTTTACGCGGATCTGACGGAGACTGCCAAGGACAAGGAAATAAAGAAGCTTTTTGAATTTCTGGCGACCCAGGAGGCCAAACATAAGTACTCTCTCGAAAAGAAATACGATGAGGATATCCTGAAGTAACCGAACGCGCATGGCGCAGAGAGCATAGATAAAAAGATTCAAACACCTTGTGCTTAGACGAATTTATTCCGAATTCAAAATTGGAGGATGCGATGCAACAGTACAAATGCACGGTCTGTGGTTATATCTACGATCCGGAAAAGGGCGATCCTGACAATAACGTTCCCGCCAACACGCCGTTCGAAAAACTTCCTGATGACTGGGTCTGCCCGTTATGCGGTGCCCCCAAAGATATGTTTGAACCGGCATAGGCTTTTTGCATAACCTTCATCCATGACATTTCTTTAAACCTGTATCCCCGCGTGTCACCCCTTCGCGCCCTCACCCGATCACTCCTTCGGGAATGTCAACTGGCCCCCATAATAGCCTAAAAGACCTACCACAGGGGCAAGGATTAGCATCAGGATAGAATAGACAGAGTAGACCTGCTCGGGGGGAGTCGCCGGATTTAGACTGCGCCAGAGAACGAGGGTGGTCTCCAGCGCAAGAAGGAGGACAGAGAGTTGAAGCTTTCTTTTTATAAAATAATTGAGCTTCAATCTGTAATTGATCCACCAGGTGAGCAGGCCTGTGGCCCAAGCAAAGGGAGAGGCAATTGCCCCGAGCAGGAGAAGAAAAAAGCTGGTAAGTTCCAAGGAGGGGTTTCGCAATAAAAGATAAAGAAGGATAAAAAGAGAAGCAGCCATCAAGAAAGCGATTGGAAAGTGGACGACCATGGGATGAGGATGACGCTTTGCAGAAGGAAATCGTTCGAGGGCACTCTGAAGCCAGGAAGGAAGATGTTTCAACTCCTCAGGGGGTCCTTTCTGGAGGACCCCTGTTTGCGGATACCGTTCAAGGACCTCTGGTCCATGAGGCGCCGCAGCGATCTCTCCGGTGAGATCCTTTCCGGCGGGATGCCTCTTCATATGGGACCCTGTCGCCCAGAGACGACTCTTCGTTACATCATAGACCTTGCCCTGGAAGGCGACATAAACAGGTTTTCCATCTTTTCCGTCAAAAGATAGTAATTCTTCAGGAGTGATCTCTCTCATTTTCTCTTCCCCGATCAAAAATTTTCAGCATTATACCTATTTCATCCCAAGGGTTCAAGGGGTCCAGTATTCTAAGTTCGATTCAGACATAACCAAGGCGGAGAAAGGGAGGGTGGCCATTTTTTCTTCGAACGGAGGAGCTCCAAGGACTGGGGGGAAGGTATAGAAGCAATTTCTTTCAATTTCCGGGGTGAAAATGGAGGGGCGGGGCTGGGTGAGAGAAAACCTCTCCAAGCTTTCCCCTTGGGCAGCAAGCGAGGGAGTTAGAATGAACAGGAGGGTCAGTTACTTTAGGGAGATCTGATCTTGTCCCTTCTAAACCTCTTGATCCACCGACGCATTCTCTCTCGAGGTGCTGTTTTGAGATCGAGGATGATGTTAGTATACTCATCAAGGTCAAAGGCGGCGAAGTATTTTTCGGCATAGACAATGACGGCGTCCTTCCCTAATCGCTCCTCCTGTTTTAACGTCTCGATCGTCTTGGTGGCTAACTCTTCGTGATGGGTTGCCTTCAAATATAACTGAATCAACGTGTAGGTGAGCAAAACGAAAAAGACGTGGACCACATCGGCGTTGAAATGAGGCGTGGTAAAGCAACCCGCCCACCAACAATTCTTGATTTGGTCAATTCTCTCCTCGATCTGCATCCGACCCTTATAGAGTTCCCTGGCTAATCGGGGATCTTTGTATTCCTTTGTCGAAGCCAAGGCCCATATCTCGGTCCCGCCATCCGCCTTCGTTGTTCGTACCAGTACGACATATAATGGAACCTCGCAACTTTCCCACGATTCCACATGCCCCACCCCAGCTACCTCCTCCACCTCCACCACGTTCCCCCTTTCGTTCTTGATCTCATGGTATCGCAGCCATTTCACTTTCTCTATTTTCGAAATCCCCAAGGCATCCAGCAGCGCATGCATGTTGGACTTCAAGGGAACTAAACAGTCGATGCCGTAGGTCTTTTTGAAACGGGTGATCATGGCCCCATCGATAAACTCCCGATCCATGATCAGAAGCTTCATCACCCCTTTGCCTATCTCCGCAACAAATTGATCAACTAATTCTTCTCCCCGCTTAAGCCCCGAATCATCCCCTTTTCCCAAGTGTCCACCGGCGAACAGGAAATAATCATCCTGCCGACTCCAATGAAGCAAAAGCGTCAACTTATAAGCCCGGCTATACTTGAATCGCTTCCTCTCCTCCGGAGAAAGCTTCTTGACATCCACATACCTCCCCTCCTTGTCTAACGGTAAAAGGGCAGACTCCTTGTAATGGGGGTTATCGGGAAGGCAAACCAAGGTTGGATCGAGGATAAAAATCCCCTCCTTGTCCGAATAGCCCCGATGTCTTCTGAGCCATTTCTGTACATCTCTGTTATACCAATCTTGGACCCCGGAGGCCTCCGTATCCGTAAAGAACTTGCGGGCCGTGTCTTGGTCGATAGGAATCTCCCGCCCTTTCTTGTTCTTATCGTTAAATCCTCCTCCCTTGAATCCCACATTAAATCTCACCCTCGTCAGAATGGAACCTGACCGGAGGATATACCCTAACTTTTGGAAGGCAGCGGTCCGATGAAGTTTCATCTGAATCACGCACGCCAGCAGAAACCAAACCGGAATATTCTCCCTCTCCCGGGGCGTAGGATAACGGCTGGCACACCACTCAAAAAATCGCTCTTCGATTAAAAACCCAAAGAGCCGATCCTGAAAACTCCAGGAGGTCAGATCCAAATAATCAATCCTCCCATCTTTCAATCTCTCCCGAACCTCCACCTTATTCTCCTTAAAAACAATCAGTTCCTCTCTCACCCCTGTCTCCCTCCTGGTAACGGCTCACCCCGAAGCCTCCCGATCTCTCTGAGCTCCTTCTCGATTTCCCGATTCACCTTCACCCAGGCAGCCATGGCCTTCATGAACCTGCGCCAGGCCAAGGCCCGCTTCCGCCAGTACCCTACCTCTTCTTTGCGCACATAGCGATGCCGGCTTTCCCCTTGGACCGAGGCAGAAAGATAATACACCAAAGCACCTCCCGGCCTCAGCCTTCGGGGCATAAAAGAAGCGGCCACCATCGGAGAACGTTCCATCGTGAGCCGCTCCAATCGAGCCCGTTTTCGCATCAGGACATCGACCTTCTTCCGGTGGAGAGAAAGAACTCTAAGGTCCATAACACCTATTATATATATTACGTGTTATAAGTCAAGAAAAAAATATAAAGGCGTAACATTTTGTACCACTTTGTTCTCTACCCCCTCGCGTAACTCCCCTTCATAGCGCCTTATAGAGATTTCACCCCCTTATGTCTGAATTGAACGTATTCTAAGGGGTCGAGCAAAGATAGGGATTTTATCTGCACCCTGCCCCCCTTCTGCCGGCGGACAGGGTTTAATTTTCCAACCCTCAGGCCAACAGTTAAAAGGGTAGTTGATTTCAGTGCGGGGGAGTGGTATTTTAATCCCACGGAGGGACAATGGTTTTAAGAATCTTATTAGGCGTAGGTTTGGGCGGAACTGCCGGGCTTGTCCTGAGCTATCTCACCCGAAACACTGGGAGCTCCTGAACGCTCACGTGTAACCCTTATGTATCGATCCCATTAGGGGCTATCATAGGGTTACTCTGGGCTTTAGGTTAAGGCCAGTAAGCTCCGGGTTACAGGTTCAATCTCCGAGTTTAAAACAATTCTTGTCTCGGAACTCTAAAGCCCTCCGTTTTCGTTGATGCCGGTAGAACCATTTTCCAGAAACATGCCAAAGGTTAGTCATCAATATGGGTCAGAAAGTCATCATTGACTGCGATGTAGGGGTAGATGACGCCCTGGCATTGATCCTTGCCTTCCATTCCCCTGAGATCGAGGTAAAAGCGATCACCGGGGTGAATGGAAATGTCCCATTGGACCTGGTGTTTAAAAATATTCAGAAGGTCCTCTCCTTCATCCAACCTCGCCACAGACCCCTGATCGCCAGAGGGGCAGAGGGTCCGCTAAAAGGGAAACCTGTTTACGCCTATTCCTTTCATGGGGAGGATGGACTTGGAGGAGCAAAGCTCCAGAAGGCGGAAAAGGAACATTGGCAGATTTTTCCCGGTCGGGCAGATGAGCTCATTCTGGAAATGGCTCATCAACATCCTGGAGAGATCATGTTGGTTGCCACAGGGCCTCTCACCAATGTCGCATTAGGGCTCCAAAGAGATCCGGGAGGGATGAGGAGGCTGAAAGAAGTGGTGATCATGGGTGGAGCCGTTCGAACGAGGGGCAATATCACTCCCTCTGCGGAATTTAACTTCTATGCTGATCCTGTGGCGGCAAGGATCGTCCTGGAGTCAAGGTTACCCATCACTCTGGTTCCGCTTGATGTCACGCGCCGGGTTTTTCTCACCCCTCAAATCATGGTAGAACGAGTAAACCTCATTGATAATTCCTTTTCTCGATTTGTTGTTGAGGCAACCGGGTATGATTCCATCAAGCGGCAATTCAGACTCATGGCAGAAGCCTTCTTCCTCCATGACCCGCTCGCCGTTGGGGTTGTGATTGACCCAACGGTAGTCAAGAAAGAGAAATTGGCTCTTCAAGTTGAGACTCGGGCTGGAGAGCATTATGGGCAGGTTTTGGAAGCACGGGGAGATCCAGAGGTTGAAGTATGCTTGGAAGCAAGCTCAGAAAAATTCCTGGAACTTTTTCTGTCAAGGTTGAGTTAACCCGCCTTTTAATGGGTGCAGAAACGGCCATGGGCAAACCGCTCTTCAAGGCTTCAGACGGCGGTCGATTTGACAATTTAAGGGAAGGGGAGGACTCCACTCAATGTGAACTCCGGCAGGGGTCTGGGACGTAAGTATTCCTTTCACGAAAGGTTCGCCCTGAAGCCTTTCCGAACGGCTTGCCCACGTCCGTATGGTAAAAATTTAAGCAATATCTGGGTTAACCCTGATGTTGCAGAAACCTGTCCGCGAAATTTATCAACTGTCGGGTTATTCCCCAGCCTCTTGATATAACGCAAAACATTTTTTATAATTGTATTTGTCCAAAATCGGACAAATACAAATTCAAATGAAGGAGGATTCGTGTTATGAGACAAGTCAGGTTGTTATCGGTGTTGGTGGTGCTTTCTCTGCTGCTGGTATTTGTTGGGTGTTCGAAGCCGCCGGAGGCAGAACAAAAGGCTGCAAAGGAAGCGATGGATGCCGCTATGTCTGCTGGGGCTGATAAGTATGCTTCTTCGGATTTCGAGGCCGCAAAGAAGGTTTGGGATTCGGCTGAATCCCAGGTGAAAGATAAGAAGTACAAGGAAGCCAAGGAGGGATACATTGCTGCAAAGGCCGCATTTGAAAAGGCTGCCGCAGCCGTAGAAGCGGGAAAGAAGGCCCTTGCTGATCAGGCCAATGCTGCCCTGGCAGCCACTCAGGAGGCATGGAAGAATTTAGAGGCAGCAGCCAAGATGATGGAAAAGAAGATGAAGGACAAGGAGGCCTGGACGGCGGATGCCAAAACGATGAGCGAAGGCCTGGATAAAGCGAAAGAGATGATTGCGTCCGATCCGGCTGTGGCAAAAGCCAAGTTGGATGAACTAAAAGGAATGATTGATAAATGGGACAATACCTTCAAGGAGATGGCCGCCGCTGCCCCGGAAAAACCCGCAGCACCTAAAAAGGGAAAAAAGTAGGAACGAGATATTTCTTAATTTTTTAGATGAAAGCGCTTCTGCCCGAGGGTAGAAGCGCTTTTAACTTTTTTCAATATTCCTCAGCGGAGTCTCTTCACCCATCCAAAGGACAATCACCAGACCGCAAGGGTGAAACCACGATGAAGAAGCGTTGCCGGTGGTGTACGGATGATCCAATCTACATTGACTATCATGACCATGAGTGGGGTATCCCCGTCCATGATGACATCCGTCTCTTTGAAATGCTCATGTTGGAAGGGTCTCAGGCAGGGCTGAGCTGGCTGACGATCCTGAAGAAACGTGAAAACTACCGAAAGGCATTTCATGGGTTCCGACCGGGTATCATAGCGGAATATGATTCTAAGAAGATTGACGAGTTACTCAAAAACCCTGGCATTATCCGGAACAGGGCAAAAATTGAGGCAGTGATTCAGAATGCCCACAATGTTTTGAAGATCCAGGATGAGTCCGGTTCTCTTGATTCTTTTTTATGGAAATTCGTTGGAGGCAGACCCATTCAGAACGCTTGGAAGAATTCAACGGAAATTCCTTGCCAGACTGGAGAATCTGACCTCATGGGCAGAGAATTGAAGAAGAGGGACTTTAAGTTTGTCGGCACCAAGATTTGCTATTCCTTCATGCAGGCGGTTGGTATGGTCAACGATCACGAAGTCTCCTGTTTTTGTTACGAGAAAGTAAAGAAGTTACTACTGAGAACATGAAACAGTTTACATTTTACCACCCGCTCGTTTTGCCGAAGGTGATGGTCTTTATGTTTTTTCATCCTCTCAGGTACATGAACCCATTGATTCCTTGCAGGTCCACTCAAACTGATCACGGAACGTCCCCCCAAGAGACCGATCAAATTCATCAAGCCATTTCAGAATATAATCAGAGTCCAACCCCGGGTTTTTCAAGAGGATCGTTTTCACATCCTCCAGGTCTCTTGGCCTGCCTGCGATCACCTTATGAATGATCACATCTTCGGCCGAGGCAAAGTTCACTTCTGACCTGCCCAGTCGGATGCCCCTTGCTCGCCCAATCGCTTCCATTTCATAGGGCGAGAAAGAAAAGATCAGATCGACCCGGATGCCACTTCGCTTCTCCAGGGTAGGAAGCACCATGGTCTTCTCCACAAATTGCAACTCATCCTTAACCAGTACCTCAAGGCCCATCCCGGGAAGGATGACCTTGATGCGATTCAGCTCACTCACACCGATCCCCAGGGTGATGTCAATGTCCTTTGTCAAACGGGGCTCGCCGTAAAGTAAGACAGCCTGTCCTCCGATGATCATATAAGGGATCGACGCTTTTCGGAGTTGCCGGCCGATCCGCTCAAGGAGTCCTTGTGAACACTGTTGATCACCTTCGCGATCCGGATGTCCACCTCCAGTCCTTCGAGAGGGTCTTTCAGTGGAAACACCCCCAGATCGACTGCCTCCTGAAACAGGGCCTCAACAAACTTGAGGTTTCGTTTCAGGTCAGGCTTTTCCCTGCGGATGAGCTCTCTCTCAAATGCTGCAAATTCCTGTCCTCTCACCATTCCACACCCCACATAAAATTGATACGGTCTGATCTCCCATCGGGCATACGATGAGATCCTGTAGAATTGAACGCCTTTATTATACTAAAGTGATCTCAAGAAATCGAGGGATTTTACTGAACCACAGTAGCCCCTCAGTCTCAGGTATGATTGGATTGGGGGGGACCCCCCTCCGAAACCTTGAAAAGCGGATCATTCAGAGAGAGGGGAATCGGGCGTGGTGCTGAAGGGGCAGTCTTGAGGGTATCTGCGCCTTGCTCATCGCTCAAATGTCCCGCTTCAAGTTTTCTCCCGGAGAGACCACCCCAATCCTGGGATAGGATCTGCGAGCATAACTGAGGCATTACGAACCACAAGAGGTTGCCGGACCAAATGAGATATGCTAATCTTTTTTCATGGAATACATCAGCACGCCGGGGTTCTTCTCCGGCGATCCCCTCCAAAAAGGCGATCATTAAAGGGATTGCCGAGGACAATGGCCTTTATGTCCCTTCTTCTTTTCCAAATCTGGGTGATCATCCTTTTGCTAGAATCGAATCAGAATCCTATTCGGCCAGGGCGGTTAAGATTCTTAAGGCCTTTCTGACCGATTATTCAGACGGCTGAACTGACCTCTGCCTGCAAAACGGCCTATGCCGAAAACTTTGATTCTCCTTTGACGGCCCCTGTTCAATTCCTTAGAGATGGAACGGCGGTTCTCGAGCTCTGGCATGGCCCCACCCTGGCCTTCAAAGACATGGCGCTTCAGCTCATGCCCCGTTTGCTCACAACGGCCATCCAGTCCGAGGGAGAGAACTATAAGGTGGTTATTCTTGTGGCCACCTCAGGGGATACGGGCAAGGCCGCCCTGGAGGGATTTGCCGATGTCGAGGGGGTCCACATCTTTGTCTTTTACCCCCATGAGGGAGTGAGCGAGATTCAGCGCCTGCAGATGGTTACCCAGCGGGGTTCGAATACCGGGGCCTGTGCGGTCATCGGCAATTTTGACGATGCCCAGACCGGCGTCAAGACAGATCTTTTCCGATTCGGCGAATCAATGACCGGCTGGAGACGTTTCATTATCGACTCTCGTCCGCCAATTCGATCAACTGGGGACGGCTCGCTCCACAGATTGTTTATTACTACACGGCCTATGAGGAGATGGTCGCTGCAGGGAAGGTCAAGCGCGGTCAAAAGATCAATATCTGCGTTCCTACGGGAAACTTCGGGAATATCCTTGCTGCCTATTATGCCATCCGGATGCGGATTGCCCGTTTCCAAACTGATCTGCGCCTCCAATATCAACAAGGTTCTGACCGATTTCATCCGAACCGGAGTCTATGACCGGAGGAGGGAATTTTACAAGACCGAATCTCCCTCCATGGATATTCTGATCTCTTCGAATCTCGAACGTCTGCTCTTTGAGTTGGTGGGTCGCAAATCCTGCTTGGGTTTCCGACTGGATGAAACAATTGTCGACTCAAGGGTGGTATCGGATCCCCCGGGATGCCCTGGACCAACTCCAGTCCCTGTTTTATGGGGGGTTTGCTGATCATCAGGAGACCTCGCAAGCCATCAAGGAGGTCTTTGAAAGATCACGGATACTTGATCGATCCCCATACGGCCGTTGGCTACAGTGTCCTGCAAAGATACCGGGAAGAGACCGGGGATTCGACACCGGTTGTATTGGCATCGACAGCAAGCCCGTTTAAATTCAACCGGGCAGTCCTGGAAGCCCTGGGCGGGATACCTCAAACAAGGATGAATTCTCATTGCTTCAGGAGCTTTCCTCCCTTGCAGGCCAACCCGTACCAACCAGACTTGCTGAATTAAAGGTCCCTGCCGGAGCTTCATCAGGGTATCTGTGAAAAGCAGGAAATGACCCGTATCCTCTACAAATTCCTGAGAATTACATCAACCCAATCTTCTTAATCCCATTTCGTAGCCTGGTCCGATGCCTTCCGGATTCTATGGCTTCGAGGCTTCTACCAGTGCATCCATATGCTCTCCAGGTTGAATGAGGCGGATTTTAATAAAACCGGCCTGGGTAAGCCCAGCCCTTATTTCATCGAGAGTGTAGGTATTTCCTCCGGTTGTGGAGACGAGCATATTCACGGCAAATATGGCACCCTCCATGGGTCGGGTACGGTCGGGGTCCATCAAGTGATCCCGAATGATGATCCTTCCGCCTGAGTCGAGAGACCGAAATATCTTATGGAAGAGGTTCCGGTTTTGTTCCGGGCTGTTCTGGTGGATGATGGCTGAGACAAAAGCAAGGTCATGGCCCCTGGGGAACTCATCTTGATAAAAGTCTCCCGTGACGATTGTGACACGGTGGATCAGGCCCATGCTCTCTAAAAATGGGCGTGCCATTTCAATCACCTCAGGCCTGTCGAACAGGGTGGCCCTCATTTCAGGGACGGCTTGAAGAAAGGCAACCGTATAGGTTCCCATGGCTCCACCCACATCGAGGAGAGACCGAGAGGAGGAAGGCCGAACAGCGGCGACGATCCGAGGGGCTAGGGGGAAGCAATCACATGCATAGCGCCAATAAAGGAACGGATCTCGCTCATCCTTTGGGAAAGCGGAACTTGTTGATCGGGTTGTTGAGAGCCTCGAACAATATTTGTCAGAGAGGACCATCTCTTCCAGACCGTGGCCATGTGAAGAACCATAGGCAGAATCGATTCCGGAGCATCTGAGGATAATAGGGTAGAAACGGAAGAAGGACATTGATAGGTTTTCTCCCGTTTGGTCAGAAGGCCCATGGCTGAAAGGGCATCCAGGAGGATCGTGATGCCTCTCAGATCGGCCTGAATTCTGGCTGCAATTTCCTGAGCGGAGAGAGGCTTTGGTGTAAGGAGGGTAAAGAGATCTAACTCAGTCCCGGAAAGCAAAGGTCGGCTCTCCATAAAATTTCTTGCAAGTCTCAGGATTTCACCCTGCTCCCATGAGTTCATCGATGTCACTCTGGCCCTTCCAATTTCTGTTTTTCTCGCGTCTCATCGGCATTTAGGTAGAGGGACATATTTTGCTCCTTATCATGGAGATTAACACCACGACCGCAGCAATTTGTTTCATGGTGTGCAGCCCTTTATGCCTGCCTGTCCGGTAGGCGGGGCGTTAACGGAAGGGTCGTTATTAGATCGATTATATGAGAGGGGCGAATATAAGTCAAACCGGAGAGTTTTCAATTTTTAGGGTCCCTTGACATTGTTGAAATTTTTCAGATAGAATGATGATATGCAACAATTAATACCCCGTCCCCGGCTTGCGCGTCAGGTGCTGCGCTGCCTGAAAGAGTCGCCGGTCACAGTGCTTCTTGGTGCACGCCAGACCGGTAAAACAACATTGGCCAGTATGGTCTCGGCGAAATACCCCAAAGTTCAATCCTTCGACCTCGAGCAAGCAGCGGGCCGGGAAGCCCTCTCTACGCCCGAACTGACACTAAGCGAGTGTCGTGGATTAGTGGTGATTGATGAAGTGCAGCGGCTGCCGTCACTCTTCGAGACGCTGCGGCCGCTCTCTGACCGGCCCGGCAATCCCGCGAGATTCCTGCTCTTGGGAAGCGCTTCACCGGACCTTGTTCGCGGCGTTTCAGAAACATTGGCTGGGCGTGCTTTGTTTGTGCGCATTCCAGGGTTCACTATTGATGAGGTGGGCCCGGAACAGCAGAACCTTCTCTGGCTCCGAGGCGGGTTTCCCCGCGCCTTTCTTGCCCCAAGCGATGAGGCTGTCTGGCGCTGGACGGAGGGGTTTTCAACCACATTTCTTGAACGTGACATTCCTCAACTGGGTCGCGCGTGCCCGCAGAAGCCTTACGCCGGTTCTGGATCATGACGGCACATTATCATGGACAGGTCTGGAATTCATCCGAACTGGCCCGCTCCATGGATGTGACGCCTAACACGGTCCGCCATTATCTGGACATCCTCAGTGGGGCATATGTCCTGCGTGTGTTACCGCCATGGTTTGAAAATCTTAAAAAGCGACAGGTTAAATCGCCTAAAGTCTATGTTCGAGACACTGGACTGTTCCATTTCTTGTTGGGAATCCATTCCCTGCCAGATCTACGGACCCATCCGAAATACGGGGCCTCGTGGGAGGGATTTGCGCTGGAACAGACCGTGGCGATCTTTGGCGAACGCGATGCCTACTTCTGGAGTACTCAGCGGGGTGCAGAATTGGACCTGCTGCTTCTTCGGCAAGGCCACCGCTACGGCTTCGAATTCAAATGCACAGATGCACCGTCGATGACCCGCTCGTTTCACGTTGCCCTTGAGGACCTTCAGCTTAAGAAAATCTATGTGATCTACCCAGGAAAAGAGCGGTATGCTTTGCATCCTCAGGTGGAGGCCCTTCCCCTTAGTATAGTTCCTGAACTGAGGATTTAAGAATAAAATGGGGAGAGGCACTGGCTCAATAAAATGGTAATTATGAAAAGGGTCGATTGCCCAAACCATTTCTGAGATTTTAGACTTGACAAAAGATCAGAAAAGATTAAATCTAACCTAAGCTGAGCGATTTTTCTTACCAGAAGATGTCGGGCCGTGTCTTTTCTTGTCATTCTGAGCGAAGCGAAGAATCTCTCTTTGGGTGGACTTAATCTATAGGATTCTTCGTCGCCCATCGGCTCGCGAGGGTGACCGCTTATAAGAATCGCTCAATTTAGGTTTAGTTTGAAATTATGCTTGATTACACAGATGAAACGGGATGCATTTTAGAAACACATCTCCAATGATCTGGATATTCTTTCTACATGGATGCAATGATGGCAAGCAGTGCTTATAGAGATATTAGAGATTTCCTGAGTCATCTCTACGCAGAGGACGACCGCCCATGGCTGGTGGGGTTTAGCGGCGGCAAGGATAGCACGATGCTCGCATCACTGATCTTTGACGCTGTCCTGTCCATTGCTGCCGCGCAGCGAAAAAAGTCTATATCGATTCTCTGCACCGACACGCGCGTGGAAATCCCAGCCATCGCAGAAATAGTCGAAGGTACGCTTGCGCGGATGCACAAGTTTTCCCAGCAGAACGGCCTCAACATCGAGGTCAGTCTCCTCAAGCCGCCTCCGGAGCTCGTTCTGGGTCAACATCATCGGCCGGGCTATCCTCCGCCCAACCGCACCTTCCGCTGGTGTACGCAGCGGCTGAAGATCGATCCCGTCACCGTCTTCGTGAACCAGAGGATCGGCCACTGGGGCGAGGCGATCCTGCACCTGGGGGCACGTCGGGCGGAAAGTTCGACACGCGCGCAAACAATGGCTGGCCGCGACAATCGCAGCGGCCTAAGTCGTCACCTAGATCTGCCCCGCGTCTGGGTGTCCAATCCGATTGAGTTCCTCACCACAGAGGAAGTCTGGGCATATCTGCTCCAGAAAACTAATCCATGGGGTGGAGACAACCGGACGCTTTACAAGCTATACACCAATGCCTCGAACGGTGAATGTCCTATCTAGTAGAGCGATTCCGAATTAACATATCAATTAATAGAGTCCACATGGCCAATAGTAATTTGATCCATTTTGTATTTCCATTTGAAGATAACTGGCATTTGGTTGACCTCGTCAATGTATTGGAGGATCCGTTGTTTGAGCTCAGATTTTGATTTGACGCGGAGGGCTCTCAAAAAAGACCGCGTGGCCTTACTAAAAAACGTTTCAATGATATTGAGCCAAGACCCATGGGTTGGAGTAAAGATGAACTCGAAGCGGTTCGGAACGGTCGCGAGGTATCGTTTCGTTTCTTTGGAAATGTGGGAGGAATGATTATCGAGGATCATTCGAATTCTGATATCTGGGGCATAGAAGTGATCAAGTTTCTTAAGAAAACCTGTGAACTCTGCACTTCGATGCCGGTCTTGAACATCTCCATGGACGTGGCCAGAAACAAGATCAATGGCGGCCAAAAGGGAAACGACGCCGTGTCTTTTATATTCATAGTCCCTTCCGATGGAAGGATGCTTTCCAGGAACGGGCGGAAGGTCAGGGGCCACATTTTGGATCGCTTGAATCCCGGGTCTTTCATCATAAGAAAGCACGGCAACATAAGGTGCTTCCTTGGCTTTAGGATCGGAGGTTCGAATCAGCTCCACCTCCTTATAGGTCAGGAGGACTTGGGCCATTTTTAGATCGAACTCGAGATCTCGACGTTCCAAATAGTACTGAATCTTGTGTGGCTTCACTTCGCTGTGCGTAAGGATCTTTGATACGGTCCCTCGAGATAAATGACATAAAGATGGATAACGACTCTCCAGACAATGTTTGCGGACATGTCGAGCAAGCTCTCGAGTCGTCCAGGTCTCGGCCGCGTAGCCCAGATCTTTGGGCTTCGTACAAGCCACTGAGACAAGCCATGCTTTGGCCTCGGCAGAGATCCGTGGTGAGCGACCACGACGAGGAAGATCCCGCAATGCCGATCGAACCCCGTATTCCAGAGCTTTCTGAACGGTCCGTTCTACCCTGGGACGATTCGTTCTCATCTCCCTGGCGATCTTCGAAATCGACTCCCCTTGCTGGTAAGCTAACAGGATCTTGGCTCGATGGATCTTGGCTGCGCCCTCTGTCCGGGAACGACTGCATTGGATCAAATAATCCATCTCCTCTGCCGGTACCTCCAACTTCGCTCGCTTACTTACGAATGGCATCGTGGTATCCTCCTTTCCCAAGGGATACACAACGATACCATAAAATAAAACATATTGCAATATTAATTTGGAATCATACTACTAGATGACACCAGCACCCCAGCCTGTGGTAACTCCCGCTTCGGATGCTGGACCTGTACGGTTGTCGAACGCGATAAAGCCAGCGAAGGTTTGCTCGCTGCCGGTGATGAGCGAATGGAACAACTCATCGAATTCCGCGAAACGCTCCTGGAATTCCGTAATCCCGACAACGGCTGGCGAGATATATAGACTTGCATAAATAAAGCTACATATTGTATCATGGTATCGGGAGGACGATACCATGAACGCGAAAAAGATTCATGGAACCAAAAGCACGATTAAAAGACTCATCCGATTGTGCAAACAGGCTGCCCAGGAAGGGGCCTACCGGGTGGCGCGGAGACTGCATGCGGTGGTGCTCAATATGGAAGGACGAACTGCCCCTGAAATTGCCAGTCTCCTCAAAGTGCATCGATCCAAAGTCTCCATTTGGTTGCACCATTGGAAACAATGGGGAATGGAGGGAATTTTGGAGGGACACCGGCCGGGTCGCCCCAAGGAACTCTCCGATAAGCAACTGCAGACTTTGGGAGACATTTTGGACAGCGGCCCAATTGCCTATGGATTCAATTCCGGCGTTTGGACCTGCCCGATGGTCTCCAGAGTTATTGAGGAAGAATTCTCGGTTCCCTACCATCCAGCCCATGTCTCCCGTATCCTTCACAAATTGGAGTTCTCCGTCCAGCGACCCAGGAAGGTCTTGGCCCGTGCGGACAAGCAAGCTCAATCTCGGTGGGTGCGGTATCGCTATCCGGACATTAAAAAAAAGCCAAGAGCGAAGGAGCCGCGATCCTCTTCGAAGACGAAGCCACCTTCCGGCAGGACCCCACTCTTTACCAAACCTGGGCAAGGGTAGGATGCCAGCCCGAAATTCCCACTACCGGACAGAGGAAGACTTTAAAAGTCTTTGGCACGGTCGAGCTCTATGCGGCCCGTTTCCTCTACCATTTTCAAAAAGTCTTCAATGCTTCGACCTATATTGTCTACCTGGAGAGGTTAGTGCGAAGCTACTTTCCTCGCAAAATTTATCTGATCCAGGACAACGCCTCCTACCACAAGGACGGGGAGGTTTGGGATTGGTTTTCTGGACATCGCAAGAACATCGAGGTTCACAATCTGCCGACCTACTCGCCAGAACTCAATGCGTTAGAAAGAGTCTGGCACTATACGCGAGTGGATGCCACGCACAATCGTTACTTCGTGACTCTCGACGAACTATATTCATCCTTAACTTCAACTTTCCGAAGTATTCAGAAAGCTCCGTTTCAGGTCCAAGGTCTCTTACATCCTTTTCAATAGCATTATGTCGCCTTATTTATGCAATGATATATAGCCGCCGCATGAATGGCAATGAAGCACCGGGGCCACTCCTCATCAAAGGTCGCCGGGAACTCCTGAAGCGCCTACTGAAGTTGCAGGAAGAAATTGGCTTGAAACTCATCACGCCCGAGGAACTCCTTCTGGTCCAACAATTGTGGAAAGCTGCGCGCGACCCCGACGACGGCCGGGGCGTCGCCCGCATCATAAACAAACAACGAGGTGTCGTCATGAATGCCGACCTCAACGAACTGAATCGCCTTCGCGAAATGGAAGAGGAAGTGGCCCAGGAGCTCAACGTCCGCGCGGACACGCTGCGCCGTATGCTTGCCAAGGTGGAAGAATACAGTGAAAGCCACCGCGCCCACGGACTCCCTGACGACCTGCTCAACATCCTGAAGGATGACCTTTATAGAAGCACCGTTCAGAAAGAAACTCCCTCCATCCACTAACACGATGATCAAAGACCAACAATACTGGTTACACAAACTCGCAAGGTTGCGGATTGACCGGGCACGGGGGAATCCGGCGCCCCACAAGCCACTTCTCTTGTTGGTCATCATGGAGATGGCGGAGAAGGGCGAGATCATGAGCCGCGAAGTTACTCTTTCTCCTGATCTTGCTTTCAGGTTCAGCGTGTTTTGGTCTGTTGTGGCCCAGCGTCGCAAGCAGTCCCCTGAAGTTCGATTACCGTTCCACCACCTTGGGACATCCGGAATGTGGCAACCGTTGACGGCAGAGGGCAAACCTTCACCAGATAAGAAACTGACTACAATCATCAGATTTGACCCGAGTTTCTTCAACTGTCTTGCTGATCAGAGATTTCGTGAGAGGGCTCGAAGGGTACTGATTGAAACTGAACCGTATTTCCGCCCCGAAGAAAGGGTAGCACTATACAGCATGCTTAAGATCAAACCGGCTGCTTCCGAAATCCATGAAGACGAAGAACTATACAAAGTGAGCATTCAAACAGGGCGCGATGCTCGCTTTCGCATCGAGGTGGTGGTTCTCGCCTACAAACACACCTGTGGTCTTACGGGTTACAGGATGACCACTCTCGAGATGGAAAGCATCGTGGATGCAGCGCATATTCATGAGTTCCGTGACTCCCGTAACAATGATCCCCGTAATGGGATAGCACTCTCGAAGAACGCCCACTGGCAGTTCGATCGCGGCCTTTGGTCGTTGAATGATGATTACCGGGTCCTCGTGAACAGAGAAAAGTTCATCGAAGACGGGGTGCCGGGACAACGCCTCGCAGATTTTGAGGGGCGAAGGATTTTTCTGCCCAGCGATCCAAAGTATTGGCCAGAGCAAACCTATCTCGACTGGCATCGCAAGCGACACGGTTTCCCAAGCCGATAGCCAGTTCTAAATTCTCGTCACCGCCTTCTTGACCTAATCGCTTCCTTACTTTACCGAACCGGCAAACCTGCGTTAGTTCCTATTGCTCCATCAAATCAGCTATTGAGCCAAAGATTCCTCGGGTGTTTGGAGCAACGATCGTGGCACAGGAGGGGTCCCTTCCCGATGCTTTGATGATCCCGGGGAGGCTGAAGAGGCCATGGGACTTCATTGACCCTGTTGATAGAAGAATCGTCGGAGAGGAAGTCTGATACCGAGGGACAATGCGACCGTTTTACCCATATCATGAGAACGTTTGAGCGGAAGATACCTTCTGTTGTGAAACGATCTTTTCAAGACAGCCCTCGAACCGTCGATCATCCTCTAACGTTCGCTTCTTTGGTCCTTTTGTCCTGCCACCACTTCGCCGGAATTTGGCCTTGATCTCCCTCTCTTCCAGGAGGAATTCCATCTTTTCTGAACGAAATTCGCGGCCACCCGGGCCCAAACACCTCGCTCCCTTTCCGACAACAATGGCCGCAAGTCCCCAGTCCTGTGTGACAACGGCATCTCCGGCCTCTGTTGAATTGATAATCTTTAGGTCCGCTTCCTGAGGGTCAGTTCCTACAATGATATGATGATCCGATTCGATGTAGTGATCAAAACTGGCCACGGTCCAAATGGGGACGTCATATTTATGCCCGACGTTCAGGCAGATTCGTAACACGGATTTTGGGCAGGCATCTGCATCGACTAAAATTTTCATCAAGCGCTGCGACCCTCTTCTTACCGGATTCGTTCACATTTGTTCAACAACATATCCTTTGGTCTTCAGGATCTCGACAATTCCCTTTTCTCCAACCAGATGCCCTGCGCCGACGATCACAAAGAGGGTCTCCTTCGTTTTGAGAAAATCCTCAATCTTTGAAGCCATATTCTTATTTCGATCGTAAATGAGGATCTCGTAGATGGGAGAGAGCCTGCTGTCTTCAGTGACGCTTTGAGTGATGATCTTCTCCACGCCTTTTGTGTCACCGGATAACCAGGCTTCTAACAGGGTAGCAACCTCCTGGCTCAGGTTGTTCAAATCTCGCAATTCCAGTAATAAAAACAGTTCCTGCTCCTGATCGGAAAGATTGGAGAAGAGGTTCATCTGATAATCAAGGCTTTCCAGTTCGATGACTTTTTTCTTTCCGGCTGCTTTCGAGAGAAAGTATCTGTCAATCCCATACCTTGGATCAAACCCTAATTTTAAGAATTCGACAGATGAGAACATAAGCGCCAAAAACCATGGCTTCTGCTTATGGATCAGTTCGCGGGGAATCCCGAGCCCCTCAGTCCGTTTTTTAATAAGTTCAAACGTGTCTTTGGAGACGTGTTTTTCGAGAGTGTCATTATCGGGATAGATAGCCTTTTCTACCAATTGTTGAAGATCCAATTGACCGGCATCGTTCACATTCGCTTCCACGACCACGATGGAAGACTGGTCGAAGGCATCTTCGATGATTTTATTGAGGGGATACAACTCTTTTTTAAAGAAATGGATAGAACCCAAGAGATAGACCGTATTCGTATTTGATTGAACCTTCCATAAGAAGTTTTTTGAGTCACGGGCAATAACATTTTGTACATGAAACGACAGAGCAAATAAAAAAAGAATGAAAACAACGAGCAGCAGTCGCTTAAACGTCTTTACCATTTTTGTTCGGCTCCTTTTTTCGAATTGGGACGAAGAAACAGATTCGGGTTGAGAATGAGATTGGGTGCCGCTGAATGAATCGATATTTCCTCCCAAGCTTATGATACGAAAAAGGGCAGAGCCCCTGAGGTCTGCCCTTCCTTCTTTGGTTTCATATCCCTGCCTCCTTGGACAGGTTTATAGATAACCTATTGACTCATCAAGTAATCATGGATGGAATTGGCGGCCTTTCGGCCAGCACCCATGGCCAGGATGACCGTGGCTGATCCGGTGACGATGTCTCCTCCTGCCCAGACCCCTGGCTTACTGGTTTTCCCTGTTCTCGAGATCGGCGACGATATAGCCTCTCTTATTTAATTCCAGCCCTGGAGTGGTTGTCGGGAGAAGAGGATTGGCGCCTGCACCGATGGCTACAACAGCCAGGTCACACTCCAGATGAAATTCCGAACCCTTGATGGGAATCGGTCTCCGTCTTCCCGACTCATCCGGCTCCCCTAACTCCATCCGGAGACATTCGACCCCCGTCACCCATCCATTGTCATCTCCACTAAATCGGACGGGTGCCGTAAGAAGATAGAACTGGACCCCCTCCTCTTCCGCATGGTGGATCTCTTCGATTCGGGCAGGCATTTCATCCCTCGACCGGCGGTAGACGATCTGGACGGTCTCCGCTCCTAACCGGAGAGCCGTACGGGCTGAATCCATGGCCACGTTCCCTGCCCCAAAAACAGCGACATTCCTTCCCCGGGCAATCGGGGTATCATACTGGGGGAAGAGATAAGCCTTCATAAGATTGGAGCGGGTCAGATATTCGTTGGCAGAGTAAATTCCGCAGAGATTCTCCCCGGGGACGCCCAGAAATTGGGGAAGTCCAGCCCCTAACCCGAGGAAGACCGCATCATATTCCCGAAGCAGTTCATCGACGGTCTCGATCCTTCCGATTACACAGTTGACCTCCACCTTCACACCCAGCCTCTCCAGATAATTAACCTCTGACTGGACGATGTCCTTGGGCAGACGGAATTCCGGAATGCCGTAGATCAAGACGCCCCCGGTTTTATGAAGGGCCTCGAAAATGGTGACCCCATGTCCTTTAAGGATGAGGTCTCCTGCCAAGGTCAATCCCGCCGGGCCTGATCCCACAACAGCGACTTTTTTCCCGGTGGAGGGTGCCTTTTCGGGAATAAAAACGCCTCCCTTTTCCCTTTCCCAATCTGCGGCAAACCTTTCCATGCGACCGACCGCTACGGGTTCGTCTTTTTTCCCGACGATGCAGAGTTTTTCGCACTGGTCTTCCTGGGGACAGACCCGACCGCAAACAGCAGGAAGGCTGTTTCGTTCTTTCAGCTTCCGAGCCGCTCCCGTATAGTCTCCTTCTGAAATGAGTTTAACAAAGGCCGGGATATCGATTTCGACCGGGCATCCTTCAATACACTTCGGCTTCTTACATTGGAGGCAACGATTCGACTCCATCTGGGCCAGTTCGGGCGTATATCCAAAGGGGACTTCCTTAAAATTTTTGGCTCTGATTTTTGGTTCTTGCTCGGGCATTTTCTGCCGCGTGATTTTCCTTTTTTCTTTCTTTTCCACCATTTCAACCCCCTTTATTTTCCTTCCTTGGCAAATCGATCCATGGAGGCCTTCTCTTCCGTAAGGTAGGCCCGGGACCGTTTGATCAGTTCATCATAATCGACCTCATGACCATCGAACTCAGGACCATCGACACAGACAAATCGCGTTTTTCCTCCCACGGTGACACGGCATGCACCGCACATCCCGGTCGCATCGACCATGATCGGATTCAGGCTGACGATCGTTTTCACCCCGTACTCCTTTGTCAGTCTACATAGAAATTTCATCATGGGCACTGGGCCGATGCCACAGATGAGCTTCACATCTTTCCGCTCCTCCAGTATTTTTCGCAGGACGTCGGTGACAAATCCGTGATGTCCATAACTTCCATCATCCGTGGTCACTCTCAGATCATGACTGGCTGCCCGCATCTCCTCTTCCAGGATCAAAAGGTCCTTCGTTCGGGCGCCGATAATGGCGATGACATTATTTCCGGCCTCTTTATAGGCCTTGGTGATAGGATACATTACTGCCACCCCTGTTCCCCCGCCCACACAGACCACGGTTCCCAGGTTTTCAACGTGGGTGGGTTTCCCGAGAGGACCGATAATATCCATGATCCCATTCCCGACATTGAGGGTCCTCAAGAAGGCAGTCGATTTCCCCACCACCTGAAAGATCAGATCGATTGTGCCTTCAGAGGGATCCGTCCCGGCCATGGTCAGTGGGATCCGCTCTCCTGTTTCGTTGACCCTTAGGACCACAAATTGGCCCGGCTTTGCCTTCCGGGCTATTCGGGGAGCCTCCACCTTAAAATGGCAGACCGTCTTCTCGGCCATCTCCCTTTTGTATGTAATGTTATGCAATCTTATTTCTCCTTTCTTTTCAGACTGTCTATTGTAAAACTTGCTTAATATAAAGAAATAGGATAGAAATGTCAAATGATCCGGGACTTAAACTTCCATACAGACCTGTCACACAAACGGATTTCCAATTTCAACTTGACAGATGATGAAATTTGGAGAATAATAATAGAACTTGATAAAAAGTTTTTGGAAACCTCCGGAGACTCTTTAGAAAGTCCCGGGGGTTTTAAATTAAGGGGGGAGGAAGATCATGAACCTCAAAATCTATGTTGGAAATCTTCCCTTTAGTGCTTCGGAGGAAGACCTCAAGAAATTCTTTTCTGAAGCCGGGGCCGTTCAATCCGTTAAAATCATTACCGATGCGTATTCTGGGAAGCCAAGAGGGTTTGGTTTCGTGGAAATGACTTCGGAGACAGATGTCCAAAATGCGATTTCACTCCTGAACGGGAAAACCTTGATGGATCGGACATTGGTCGTGAGCGAGGCCAAACCTCAGAAAAAAGGAGAGAGTTCCTTCAAGGGAAGGCGGGATAGGAATAGGTAATTCTGACTGAATTAGGAAGAGGAGGAACGATTGTCCTTGGAGGTTAAGGTTCAAAACAATCAGATCGAGAATGCGATCAAGTCTTTGAAACGCCAACTCATTCGGGACGGTGTTTTAAAGGAACTGAAGAACAGAAGAGCCTACGAAAAGCCCTCGGTTAAGAAAAAGAGAAAACAGCGAGAGGCTAGAAGGAGAAGGCAGAAGGCGGCTCGCAGGTCTTCCAGGTATTCAGAAAGGTAGAGATGGCTTCAGCAAGCAGATTTTTGATCATTGATGATCTGGAATATTAATGGCCATCCAGGGATTTCCCTCTTCCTTTTGAAGCAACCCTTTCCTTGAAAGCAACATCATTGCCTCTGATGAAAATGCAGCGACATCTTTGAAATCAAGGATGACCCGCTCGATTTCCACACCTAAAGCCTTCTCGATTCTCTTCACCAACTCCCTTGCTCCTTCCCGATCGATCGATCCCTCCAGTCGAATCACAAGGGTCTTCACCCGCTCATTATAAACCGAATAGAGCTTGAGAGTGTCGGTTGCCTTTTGGCCAATCAAAAGCTTCTTCTCTGCAATCTTTTCTCCGACTCTCATGATCAGATCGCGGGTACTCTTAAGGGGAATGGTATCATTCATCCGCTGCAAGGACTTCGAAAGGCGCGAGACATGGCCTTCTGGAGTCCTCTGGGCAATGCTCCGGTAAGCAACATTAGAGAGTACCCGGGTGAAGAATCGCTGCTGAGGATGGAAGACCCTCTTCACGATAGAGCCCCAGGAATATCCTTCTTTACAGAGCCAATTGAATCCCCGTTGAAGGGTTTCTTCTGTCATCAATTTTGGCCTGAAAACGACGGTGGCTCCATTATATTTGCTCCAATCCTTGTGGAGAAGCCTTTTCTCCGATTCCATTCTCTGAAATAAGGGGGTCCCGGGCAAAGGCGTAAGGATGAAGAAGCTCGGGAGTTCAATGCGATTCCGCTCACAGAATCGAAGGGTCCTTTCAAAAACTCCCTCATCATCATGATCCAATCCGAAAATGAAACCCGCTACGACCATGATATCATGATCATGGAGCGCACGAAGGGCCTCTTCATATTGGTGGGCTCGGTTAAAAGCCTTGTTCATTTCTTTGAGGTTTTCAGGAGAAAGGGACTCCATGCCGATGAATAAGGAGACGCACCCGCTTTCTGCGGCAAGCCTCAGGAGTTCAGGATCACGGGTGAGAGTCAAGCTTGCTTGGCCTGCCCATTTCTTTTTTAGGGGTTTGAGGCGACTGAAGAGCTCCTTGGCATGTTGGCGGTTTCCAGCAATATTGTCATCAATGAAGACGATAAACTCTCCTGAGAGACGCCCGACCTCCTGGATGATTTCGTCCACAGGTCGACAGCGGTAGGTCTTTCCAAAGAAGTGGGTGACGTGGCAAAAGTCGCACTGATGGGGACAGCCTCGGGTGGTCTGGACACAGTTGACCGTCATATAGGCTTCTTTACGGAGAAGATCGAGCCGAGGCGGAGGGAGCTCCCTCATCGAACAGTAGCCCTCTCCTTTATAATAGGGTTTGAGATGACCCATCTGGAGATCGTTAATCAAACCTATCCAGACCGTTTCCGCCTCACCGATCACCACAGAGTCAACATGCTCCTTCGCCTCAGTGGAGCAGCTTGAGGCATGGGGCCCTCCCATGACAACGGGAATGCCCCGATCCCGAAATCGCTTCGCGATTTCATAAACCCTCTTCGCATGCATCACCATTCCGGTAATCCCTACGAGGTCAACCTCTTCTTCAAAGTCAATGGACTCCACATTTTCGTCCGTGATCTTCACTTCGATTCCGGGCGGAGTTAAAGCAGCCAGGGTGGTCAGTGTGAGGCGTGCAAACCAGATGGTTTTAATCACTTTTTGGGAATGGCTGACAAAAGGGTGTTCATAGGCTGGATCGATCAGGCGAATCTTCAAGAGGGTTTCTCCTTATGAGTAAATTAATGACAAGCCCCGATGAGGTCGTATGGGAGGGTAATTCTCTACGAATCCATCCGAGGAATTTGAAAGTAGTTGAATACTAACTGATTTGCCACAGAGTGTCAATTGTTTATGGATCTCATTCGGTGTCGGAAAGATTGTAATAATCAGTCTTACAGGTGTCCCTTAACAGGGTCAGCGATTCTTTCACCTCATTAAACGATTTTCTCAGGACCTCATATCTTTTCTCCAAATCGACGTTTTGTGCAAGGGCCTCCTCCAACCTTACCCGGAGTTCTTGGTTCTCTACAGAAAAATGGGAGACCTCTCTTTCCTTCAACCTTCCCTTCATTCGAAGAATGTCATTCTGTTCGATCTTGTCCTCAAGCGTCTGAATCTGGATTAAAGTCTGGTCCCTTTCCTGAGTGGTTTTGGCTAAAGACTCTTTCAAGAGCTTCATCTCCCCCTGCAATGCTGATATCCGCTCCAATGCGTCTTCGTTCTCCTCCTCGAGATAGACCAGCTCGGACTGGAGGTCCTGGAATCTCTGAAGTTCCTTCTTCAGCCCCTCGATCTGGACTCCAAGAAATTGATTTTCTTGTCCCAGTTGCTGAATCGTCTTCTGAGAGGAGACCAGGTCCATTTCCAGAGCCCTCTTGGTTCGATTCGACACGAGAAGTTGGGCGTGGAGATCTTCGATGAGTTTCAAGATTTCCAGATTTTCCTCCCCGTCCTCTTCCTTGGGCTGAGGGGTAAAGATGTTTTTCCTTTCAGTTGATCTCTCCGGAGGTTTTACTTCCTGAGAAATTTCATGGAGGGGTTGTGTCTCCTCTTCTTCTGAAATGGAAGAAGCGTCTTCCTCCTTTCGAATCTTCGGCATTTTCCCTGCCACATTCCGATCAAATCCATCGAACCCGTCTCCAACAATCATTTGACCTCTTGGCTTCATCCCACTTCCTCCTCGATCATCAGTTCCGAAACAGGACTTCCCTATTTGATTCTTTCTTTCATATATTCTTCCATGGCCTTCAACATTTCAATGATCTTCTCCACCTCACCCTTGACCCGGTTTACTTCCTCCAAAATCCGATGGGCCCTCTTGAGGTCAAATTCTAAGGCAGAACGAACGGTGAGGGAAGAACGGAGTTCTGAATAGAGGCCGTGGATACGCTCGGTCAAATCCTCTCTCTTTCCATCTTCTTGTTTTTTGATGGAAGTGACGACCTTCGATTCCGTCACATCCCATGGTCTTTCGATCGTCTCCTTGCTCTGGGTATTCGGGAATTTTTGGGCCACATTATTTGTAAACTCATCCGTCATATTCGGCTCCTTTCAATTGAAAAATCTCATCAATCAGGTTCTGAATATCGGTAGCGCCCTTCGACGATTGGGCAAAGAGGAAGATGGGGGTCCCCCGGCTGGTGGCCTCTGCAATTTTCGTATCCTGGCGAATCAGTGTATGAAGAAGATACTGGTCGTAATGGGTTTCCAGGGCCTTTTTCGAACGCCGACAGATCCGGTGAGACTCATTGTAGCGATTCAAGAAGATGAAGATATTTTCAAAGACAAAGGAGAAATCTTCTTCGATAGTGGAGAGGGTTTCAAACAGGATCTTCAAGCCATGGTAGGAGAGGAAGTCGGCCAAGACGGGGATGAGGAGATCGTTTGAAGCAAGGATGGCATTGAGATTCAGGAGCCCAATGCTCGGGGAGGCATCCATGACGATCAGTTCGTAATTCTTCTCCACAAGGCTGATAAGTCTCTTAAGCCGGAATTCCCTGGAATTCATGGCAAAGAGTGAGAGTTCTACAGGGGAGAGGTTCAGATTGGAAGGAATGATATCGAGTGTCGGAAGATCTGTTTTGATGATGACCCGTTCAAGGTCCTCTTTTTCAATCAGGGCACTGAACAAGGTCCTGGGATATTGCGAATTGTCAAGGCCCAGACACTGGGTGAGATGGCCTTGCGGATCGAGATCGATCATGAGAGTTTTAACCCCCATCTGGGCAAGACGAAACCCATAGGAGGCGGAAACGCTGCTTTTTCCCGTTCCCCCCTTGAAATTCAAGAAGAGTTGCTTCCGGATCGATTTGATGATGGGAGGGAGTCCCAAATGATTCCGATAGGTAACTACATCCCCGGGTTTATAATAACGTTCGTGTCGGGCTTTCCTTTTGGCACGGGGAAGAATACCCTCGGTCTCTTTCTCGATCAGTTCCTGTCTTGAAATGCCAAGGATCCTGGAAAAAGCCATGGGAGTATAGACCCAATCCCCCAAGATCTGAGCTCTCTGAATCAACGGCAACGATTGAGTGGTCATAGGTTAGGGTAGCCGAGTCCTCCGGTCTTTTTAGAAGAGGGGCCTGATTCTCCTTCGACCGTGACGGGTTTCTCAATCCTTTTTTCAAGAACCCTCTTTGCCCATTTTCGAAGGCGGGGTTCTGGGTCTGCCATCGCTTTGATTAATCGGTCCTCACTCTCTTCCGGGTAGAGAGTGAGGAGGGAGAAGAGGGCTGCTTTTCTCACCTTTGCATCTGGATCCTTTGACAATTCTGCCAGAATAGGGAGGACACCCTCCATTTGAATCCAGCCCAAAAGCGTAGCCATTTTCCGTCTCACCCAAGGAGAGTCATCGCTCAAGAGTTGGAGCAGGAGGTTGAGATCTACTCCTTCTCGAGATTGGAAAATACCCCGAAGGGCTGCAATCTTCACCTTTGAGCTGCTGTCTCTGAGATATTTTTTGAGCAGCCGATGCAGATCAGGGTCTTTTAATTTGATCAGGGCGAGGATCGCTTGAGCCCTTACATCGGGATTCTGGTCCGATAGGGTTTCTTGAAGATAGGGGATGACAGCAGCGGGAGCCCCTTTTTCTAAATATTGAATTGCCAACTTTCTTATTTTTGGGTCAGGGTGTTTTAGATCACTGATTGCCTGCTCAAGCTGGGTTTGGGAGGAGAAGGTCCCTGGAATTCCGTACATAGAGGAAGCGGTGGTGTTCTTCTCGTTCGAAGGTGGGGACAGTTCCGGTCCGATCAAGTTCGATTTTTCGGACTCGGTTGACTTTAGATAAATCAGTCGAAAGCGATCTCTTACAGAACCTTCCATCTTCGCCCCGAGGGATTTTATGAGGTTTTTAAAGGGACCCTCTTACTCTCTTTAGTTGGAAGAAGTTACCCCTTTGGAAAATTCTGGGAGTTATCCTTAGACAACACATTTTAAATTTAATCTGTGCCAAATACCATATAATATTATGAGCTGTTTGTAAAGTAAAAATGATTCGTTGATTGTCATCAGTTTGTGATTAAGTTATATTTAAAATCGGACAAGCAATGCTCACCTAAAAAACTGATCCGTAATTCTATTCCCCCTTTCTTGGTACGGGAGAATTAGCTTACCTTCAGAGAATTTTAGATGAATTAAAAACTTCCGAAAAAACAGGAAAAGACGGGATTATTATTTTTAACGCTTATTGATTTAGCCCTTAAAGGTTATCCGTGTTCACAGTAACCCATAAAGCCGTCATTCCGGTGAGAACCGGAATCCAGGAAGTACTCAAAGGCCAATCCCCTGGGCTCCGGCTTTCGCCGGAGTGACGAGTCAATGCACGAAATGCTTTTTCATGAGATGGGTCAATAAGCATTTTATTTTTTAACCTATTAAAAACATATCTGGTTTTCAGATTTTGAAAATTTTTTAAAAAAAAGCTTGACAGATAAGACAAAACCTGATAAATTATTAAGGTTTTTCCGTTTTTGTGAATTCCTTAAAGGGATGTAATCTTAACTTGCTGAAATAATTGATTTCTTAAAAAGAGGGTGACTGATGCCGACGATTCAGCAGCTTGTTCGAAAGGGTAGACAGGAATTAAAGAGAAAAACATCTGCACCAGCCTTAACTGGATCCCCCCAAAAACGGGGGGTTTGTATTCGCGTGTACACAACAACCCCTAAAAAACCGAACTCTGCCCTTCGAAAGGTCGCCCGCGTTCGCTTGACCAATGGCATTGAGGTAACCACCTATATCCCAGGTATCGGCCATAACCTCCAGGAACACTCCGTTGTCCTCATTCGAGGAGGAAGGGTAAAAGACCTGCCCGGAGTACGGTACCATATCATCCGGGGCACCCTGGATTCTGTTGGTGTTCAAGACCGGAAACAGAGTCGCTCTAAATACGGAGCCAAAAGACCCAAGTAATTAACCAAGGAACCATCTCCTCTAAAAACCTCTTAGATCATTTCGGAAGAGGGAGAGAGCCATCATGCCAAGAAAAAGGGAAATTAGAAAGAGAGAAGTGTTGCCCGATCCTAAGTATCATGATCCCCTCGTGGCCAAATTTATCAACGGGCTTATGCGACGAGGAAAAAAGAGCGTAGCCGAAGGCATCTTTTATGGAGCCGTGGGCATCATCCAGGATCGAACCAAATCCGACCCCATGAAAACCTTTAAGCAAGCGATGGATAACGTAAAGCCCGTTCTTGAGGTCAGGCCCCGGAGGGTTGGAGGCGCGACATACCAGGTGCCGGTGGAGGTGAGACAGGAGCGAAAGACAGCCCTATCCATCCGCTGGATCATCGGTTATGCCAAACAGCGGGCCGAAAAGACGATGAAGGAGAAGCTTTCAGGAGAACTGATCGATGCGGCCAATAACCGCGGGGCAGCGGTCAAAAAGAGAGAGGATACCCATAAAATGGCTGAGGCCAATAAGGCCTTTGCCCATTATCGATGGTAGAAAGCAGATAGTTTGGAGATAGGAGTTTTAGCAGTGTCGAATCAAGGACTAAAGGAAGTTACACGAAATATAGGCATCATGGCCCACATCGATGCCGGCAAGACGACGACGACGGAGAGGATCCTTTATTATACAGGGGTGACTCACCGGATCGGAGAGGTGGACGAAGGCTCTGCCACCATGGACTGGATGGAGCAGGAAAAAGAGCGGGGGATTACGATTACCTCGGCCGCCACCACCTGTTTCTGGAAAGAACACCGGATTAATATTATTGATACCCCTGGTCATGTGGACTTCACGATTGAAGTCGAGCGATCCCTCCGGGTCCTGGATGGAGCGGTTGCGGTCTTCTGCTCGGTGGGAGGAGTGGAACCCCAGTCAGAAACAGTCTGGAGGCAGGCTGATAAATACCAGATCCCCCGGATTGCCTTTATCAATAAGATGGATCGGATGGGCGCTGATTTCGATGGATGTCTCAAGATGATGGCAGATCGTCTCAAGACGACTCCTCTTCCCCTCCAGATCCCCCTCGGGAGAGAAGACGACTTTCAGGGGATGATCGATCTCGTCACCATGAAGGCCTTCCTTTATGCTTCCCAGAGTCTTGGGGATCGTTATGACGTCCTCGATATCCCAGGAGACTACTTAAAAGAGGCTTCCCGGAAGAGAGAGACCCTGATCGAGCGGCTCGCTGAACGAGACGATTTTTTGATGGAGAAATTTATCGATGGTCAGGAGATCTCCGAGTCCGAGTTGAAGCGGGCAGTCAGGGAGGTGACCCTTCAATTAAAGGGAACCCCTGTGCTCTGCGGTGCTGCTTTCCGCAATAAAGGGGTCCAACCTCTGCTCGATGCGATTATTGATTATCTTCCGTCGCCCCTGGACATTCCCCCTGTCAAGGGAGTGGACCTTGATGGTCGGGAGCTGAGTTTTTCTGCCAACAACGGACATCCCCTCTCTGCTTTTGCGTTCAAAATCATGAACGATCCTTACACTGGACAACTGACCTTCTTCCGTATCTACTCAGGGTCGCTCAAGTCTGGAGATTCGGTTCTCAATCCTACCAAGGGAAAGAGGGAGCGGATTGGGCGTCTGGTGAGGATGCATGCTAATAAACGGGAGGAGATTCAGGAGGTCTTTGCTGGTGATATCTTTGCTGCCGTGGGCCTGAAGCATACGACGACGGGGGACACCATCTGCAATGAAAAACAGCCGATCATTCTCGAATCGATGCATTTCCCTGAACCTGTGATCTCTATCGCGATTGAGCCAAAAACCAAAGGAGATCTTGAAAAACTGGGAACCTCTCTTCACAAGTTGGCTCTGGAGGATCCGTCTTTTAAAGTCAAGACAGACGACGAGACGGGTCAGACTCTCATCTCTGGCATGGGGGAGCTCCACCTCGAGATCATCGTGGATCGGCTTTTAAGAGAGTTTAAAGTGGAGGCCAGTATCGGGAAACCCCAAGTGGCCTACCGGGAAACCATTACGAAAACGGTTCAGGCAGAGGGAAAATTTATCCGGCAATCGGGAGGAAGGGGTCAGTATGGCCATGTCTGGTTAACGATCGAACCTCAAGAGGCGGGAAAAGGGTTTGAATTCGTGAACCGAATTGTGGGTGGAACCGTTCCGAGAGAGTATATCCCGGCAGTCCAAAAGGGTGTGCATGAGGCGATGGAGAAAGGGATCCTGGCAGGATACCACATGGTCGATATCAAAGTGACCATCTTTGATGGTTCTTATCATGATGTGGATTCCTCTGAGATGGCCTTTAAAATTGCTGGATCGATGGGCTTCAAGGAAGGGGCCCGGCGTGCCAACCCCGTCCTGCTTGAACCCTTGATGTCGATTGAAATCATCACCCCGGAGGAATTTACGGGCCAAGTGATGAGTGATCTGAACGGTCGGAGAGGTAAAACGGGCCGGGTCGAATACCGCAAGGGAACAAACATCATTGCCGGTGAAGTTCCTCTCGCGAATATGTTCGGGTATGCGACTGACCTTCGATCCATCACCCAAGGAAGGGCGACCTTCACCTTACAGTTTTCCCGTTACAATCCGGTGCCCCGATCCGTGAGCGAGGAGATCCTCTCTGAGCTCAAGCGGGTGGCCTGAGGGCATCCAATATTTAAAGGAGGGCGAAGCCATGTCGAAGCCGAAGTTTGAGAGGACAAAGCCGCACGTGAATGTGGGGACGATTGGGCATGTGGATCACGGGAAGACGACGTTGACGTCGGCGATCACGAGGGTGTTGGCGACGAAGGGGTATGCGAGCTATATGGCATTTGATCAGATCGACAAGGCGCCGGAGGAGAAGGAGCGGGGGTTGACGATCGCGATTGCGCATGTGGAGTATGAGACGGGGAAGCGGCATTATGCGCACATTGATTGTCCTGGGCATGCGGACTATATCAAGAATATGATTACGGGGGCGGCACAGATGGACGGGACGATCCTGGTGGTATCGGCGGCGGACGGGCCGATGCCTCAGACGCGGGAGCACGTGTTGTTGGCGAAGCAGGTGCGGGTGCCGTACATTGTAGTTTTTTTGAACAAGGTGGACATGGTGGATGATCCGGAGTTATTGGATTTGGTGGAGTTGGAGGTGCGGGAGTTGTTGAGCGGGTATGATTTTCCTGGGGATGAAGCGCCGGTGGTGCGGGGGAGTGCGCTGAAGGCGTTGGAGTGCGGGTGTGGGAAGCCGGAGTGTTCGTGGTGCGGTGCGATTTGGAAGTTGATGGATGCGGTGGATCAGTTTATTCCAGAGCCGGTGCGGGAGATTGACAAGCCGTTTTTGCTGCCGGTGGAGGATGTTTTTTCGATCAGTGGACGAGGGACGGTAGTGACGGGGCGAGTGGAGCGAGGGGTGATCAAGGTAGGGGATGAGGTGGAGATTGTGGGGATACGGCCTACGGTAAAGACGGTCTGCACGGGAGTGGAGATGTTTCGGAAGATTCTGGATCAGGGTCAGGCTGGGGACAATATAGGGACTCTGCTACGGGGGATCAAGCGGGAAGAGGTGGAGCGGGGGCAGGTGGTATCGAAGGTGGGAGCGATCACGCCGCACCGGAAGTTTAAGGCGGAGACGTATATCTTGACGAAGGAGGAGGGGGGTCGTCACACGCCGTTTTTCAATGGGTATCGGCCGCAGTTTTATTTTCGGACGACGGATGTGACGGGGGTGGCGACGTTGCCGGAGGGGGTAGAGATGGTGATGCCCGGGGACAATGTGCAATTGGCGGTGGAGTTGATCACACCGATTGCGATGGAGAAGGAGTTGCGGTTTGCGATCCGGGAGGGGGGTCGGACGGTGGGAGCCGGGGTCATCAGTGAAGTCATTGAATAGGAAGGGGTAAAAAATGACCACGCAGAAGATCAGAGTTTGCTTGAAATCTTACGATCACCGGCTTCTGGATAAGTCGGTGATGGAAATCGTTGATACGGTTCGACGTACGGGTGCGAGTGTGGCAGGCCCCATCCCTCTTCCCACCAAGATCAATAAGTTCTGTGTCCTGAGGTCTCCTCATGTGGATAAGAAATCGAGGGAGCAATTTGAGATTCGAACCCACAAGCGTCTTCTCGATATTCTGGAGCCCACTCAACAAACGGTCGATGCCCTGATGAAATTGGATCTGGCGGCTGGGATCGATGTCGAGATCAAACTGAAGGGGGATGAGAGGCAATGAAACAGAGGCTGGGAATCATCGGAAGAAAATTAGGGATGACCCAACTCTTTCTTGAAGATGGTTCAGTCATACCGGTAACGGTTGTTGAAGCCGGGCCCTGTAAGGTGATCCAGAAAAAGACCGAGGAGAAAGATGGTTACAGTGCCCTTCAGCTCGGCTTCCTTCAAAAGAACAGCAAGAGGGTCAACAAGCCCCTCTCCGGGCATTTCAAGAAGGCAGGGGCGGACCCCTGTTATTACATCAAGGAATTCCGCGTGGATAATGTTGAGGAATATGAACTCGGTCAGGAGGTGACGCTCAGCCTCTTTCAGCCCGGAGAATTCGTGGATGTGGTTGGCATCAGCAAGGGAAAAGGGTTTACGGGGGTCATCAAACGCCATGGGTTTCATGGCTTTAATGCTTCCCGCGGGACCCATGAATATTTCCGTCATGGAGGGTCCGTGGGAGCCAATTCGTATCCTGCCCATGTCTTTAAGGATATGAAGATGCCAGGCCACCATGGAAACCATAGGATCACGGTTCAGAATATCCGGGTGATGGATGTTAAAGAGGATCAGAACCTCATTCTGCTCAGGGGAGGAATCCCTGGAAGCCCGAAGGGATGGGTTCTCATTCGAAGTGCGATTAAGAAAGAGGCTGCCTCCACAACGGCATAGAGAGAGTAACGCCATGGCTACTTTAGCTGTTTATGACATTGAAAATCAAAAAGTGAGTGATTTGGAACTGGATGATCGGGTCTTCGATGCGAAGGTCAACCCATCTCTGCTCTATGATGTCGTCCGGAAAAGTTTGGCCTCCCGGCGGACAGGGACGGCGGCAACCAAAAACAAGCCCCTTGTCCGCGGTGGGGGAGCAAAACCCTGGCGGCAAAAAGGAACGGGTCGGGCCCGGGCAGGGTCCCGGCGTTCTCCTCTGTGGAGGGGGGGTGGAACGATGTTCGGTCCCATGCCAAGGGACTACGCCTTTTCCCTTCCTGAAAAGATGAGGCGAGCAGCCCTTCGAGGGGCCCTCACCCTGAAACATAAGGAAGGGAAACTGATTCTTCTCGACGATTTTCCTCTGGAAGGATTCAAAACCCGGCAGGTCCTTGAGGTGTTAAAACGATTTCAGGTTGAGGATGCCCTCATCGTTACGGATGAAAAAAGGACCTTTTTGGAACGATCGGCACGAGAACCTCCCAAACGTGAAGATCGTCCGCCAAGAAGGCTTAAATGTCTACGATATTCTAAACCATAATTACCTGATTTTACTTCGTCAAGCCGTTCCTCGGCTACAAGGGGTGCTCTATGAAAGAAGCACAGAGAATCATCCGAAGGCCTTTGGTCACCGAGAAAAGCACCCAGCAGAAGGAGACGGGCAATCAATATGCCTTTGAAGTTGACCGGAAGGCCAACAAGGTAGAGATTCAGTCAGCCGTAGAGCGCCTCTTTAAGGTGAACGTGGTTGGCATTCGGACCTCCAATGTTTTGGGTAAGATGAAACGGCTGGGGAGAAAATATGGGAAAAGGCCCGACTGGAAGAAGGCGATTGTTACCCTGAAAGAAGGGGATCGGATCGATTTTTTTGAAGGAGCCTAAAACCGTAAATTCCAAGTTCCAAGATTCAAATGGCAAATAACTACTAAAGTTCAAAATAAAAGGGTTCGACATCGGGGATTTGGATTTGATTTGAAATTTGAGCTTTGACATTTGGAATTCGATTCATAGAATTTGTTTAGAAATTGAAATTTAGAATTTAGTCATTCATGGAGTTAAAAGATGGCACTGAAAAAGTTTCGGCCTACTTCGCCCGGGAAAGCGGTTCCAAACCGTTCCCATGTTTGAAGAGGTCTCCGGAATGAAACCGGAGAAAAGCCTCCTGTCACCCCTAAAAAAGTCTGGAGGTAGAAACTGTTATGGAAGAATCACGGCGTGGCATCGAGGAGGGGGCCATAAAAGGATGTATCGGTTGATCGACTTCAAGCGCGATAAGAGAGAGATCCCGGCCACGGTCGCCTCGATCGAATACGATCCAAACCGATCGGCAAGGATCGCCCTGCTCCATTATCAAGATGGAGAGAAACGATATATTCTGGCTCCGGAACAGATGAAGGCGGGGGATCAGGTCATTGCAAGTTCAGCCGCCGATATCAAACCTGGAAACGCCCTACCCCTCCGGAATATTCCAACCGGTACGTTGATCCATAACATCGAGCTTAAGATTGGAAAGGGAGGACAGATCGTTCGCAGTGCCGGAGGCTCTGGACAATTGATGGCGAAAGAAGGGAAATATGCCCAGATCAAACTCCCCTCCGGTGAAGTCCGGATGGTGCTGCAGGATTGCTATGCTACCATTGGTCAGGTGAGCAATATTGAGCATGAAAACGTCTCCCTCGGAAAGGCTGGAAGGCAACGATATTTGGGGTGGAAACCAGTCGTTCGGGGAGTGGCCATGAATCCCATCGATCACCCCTTAGGCGGAGGTGAGGGAAAGAGTTCTGGAGGCAGGCACCCTTGTAGCCCCTGGGGCATGCTGGAAAAGAAGACCCGGAAAAATAAGAGCACGGACAAATATATACTGAAGAGGAGAGATTGATGGCCCGCTCAATCAAAAAGGGACCCTTCGTAGACCTTCATTTGGTGAAAAAGGTGGAAGAAGCGAGGAGGTTAAGAGAGGGAAAGGTGATCAAAACCTGGTCCAGACGCTCCACCATCATTCCGGAGATGGTGGGATTGACCTTTGCGGTCCACAATGGCAAGAAGTTTATTCCGGTCTTTGTCACGGAGGAAATGGTCGGGCACAAGTTGGGAGAGTTCTCTCCCACCCGTATCTTCCATGGCCATTCGGGAGACCGAAAGACAAAAGTGAAAGGGAAGGCGACCCCCTGAGACTGAGGCAGAGATGGAAGCGAAGGCAAAACTGAGATTTACTCGAATAGCACCGAGGAAGGCAATGCTTGTTGCTGATCTGATTCGAGGCAAAAAGTCAGAGGAGGCCTTAAACCTCCTGGCTTTTACACCTAAGGCAGCGGCAAGGATTATTGTCAAACTATTGAAATCGGCCATTGCGAATGCGACTCAAAAAAAGATCGATATCGATCGCCTTTATGTCAAGACGATCACGGTGGACCAGGGGCCGACCATGAAACGGTTTATGCCCAGAGCCTTGGGTCGGGCCACCTCGATTCGAAAAAGAACGAGCCATATCACGATCGTTTTAGACGAGCGATAAGGGAGGAGAGACCTTGGGACAGAAAGTGCATCCAATTGGTTTTCGGTTGGGGTTTATTAAATCTTGGGATTCCCGTTGGTACGCGGAGAAGGATTATCCACAACTCCTCATCGAAGACCTCCGAATCCGGGAGCATCTCAAGAAGAAGCTCTATCACGCTGGCGTTTCTAAGATCGAGATTGAAAGGGCTGCCAGCAAGGCCAAAAAGGCGAAGGTGACGATCTATACGGCTCGTCCTGGCATTATTATTGGGAAAAAGGGGATCGAAGTTGAGAATCTAAAAAGGGAACTCCAGAAGATGACCCAGAAGGAGATCTTCATCAATATCCAGGAGGTGAAGCGAGCAGAGATAGATGCCCAGTTGGTTGCTGAAAATGTAGCCCTCCAACTGGAACGTCGTGTTGGGTTTCGAAGGGCCATGAAGAAGGCGGTTGGCTCCGCCCTTAAGCTGGGAGCCAAGGGAATCAAGATCTCCTGCGCGGGAAGACTTGGTGGGGCTGAAATGGCCCGTCGGGAATGGTACCGGGAAGGACGCGTGCCTCTTCACACCCTCCGGGCCAATATCGATTATGGCCTGGCTGAAGCCAAGACAACCTATGGAATTATTGGGGTGAAGGTCTGGATCTTTAAGGGAGAGGTATTCCCGACCAAGGAAGGAGATGAACTGGCTGCCTAAGGAGACATAAGTCTCTAAATCCGAAGCACGTGCGAAGCATCCCGCAGGGATCAATTCGAAACAGGCACCCATGTTAGAAGCCTAAACGAACCAGATGCTTCGGATTGTATTTTAGCTTTGAAATTTGAGTTTTGGATTTTTGTGCTGAAGGAAGAAGTTAGTTGTAATCGTCAGGTGATCGGGACCGTGGGGTAAAAAAGGGGCACAGAATTATGTTGATGCCGAAAAAGACAAAGTATCGAAAACAGATGAAAGGGAGAATGAGGGGGCAAGCCTCTCGTGGCAATACCCTCAACTTTGGAGACTTTGGGCTCCAGGCCACCTCCTGCGGTTGGGTGACCACCCGACAGATCGAGGCGGCACGAATTGCCATGACCCGGTTCATCAAGCGGACCGGCAGGATCTGGATCCGGATCTTCCCGGATAAACCGATTACTAAAAAGCCTGCAGAGACGCGCATGGGAAAGGGAAAGGGTCCCCCCGAGGACTGGGTATCGGTGGTTCGGCCTGGACGGATCCTTTACGAGATGGAGGGGATTCCTGAAGAGAGGGCAAAAGAGGCTTTTCGCCTGGCCTCTCATAAGCTGTCCATCCCAACGAAGTTTGTGTCGAGGGAGGACCATTGATGAAAGCGAAAGCGAAGGATCTTCGTATTCTCAATGAAGGAGAGCTGTTTGAAAAGGAGAGAGAACTCAGTGAGGAGCTCTTCAATCTCCGTTTCCAGCAAGCCACAGGTCAATTGGAGAATGTCATGCGGATCCCTCAGGTGAAGCGGGATATCGCAAGGTTGAAAACGATCCTTCGAGAGAAGGGCCTCAGCAAAGGGAAATAAAACCTATGGGAGAGAGAGGGAAGCAAAAGACATTGACGGGTGTGGTTTCCAGCGATAAGATGGATAAGACCGTCGTAGTGATGGTCAACCGTCTGGTCCTTCATCCAGTCTATAAGAAATATATCCGGAAGAGAACCAAGGTCAAGGCCCATGATGAAAAGAAGGAGTGCCATGTGGGTGATAAGGTTCTGCTGATTGAAACCCGACCTCTCAGCAAAGAGAAACGTTGGCGTGTCAAGGAAATCCTTGAACGGGCCGCTTAACCAGAGATAGAGAGGAGAAAGCAGAACGTGGAAGATCGCATGGAAAAAGAGGTTACCACGATCTGCTTCCCACATGCGGAACAGGGCGAGCGGCACAGGAGTCTTGAATGATCCAGATGCGTACTATTCTTGAAGCGGCTGATAATTCTGGAGCAAAAAAGCTGGGATGCATCAAAGTCCTCGGGGGCACCAAACGGAAATATGCGACCCTCGGGGACATCATCGTCGTTTCGGTCAAGGACGCCCTGCCCAATTCGAAGATTCGAAAAGGGGATGTGGTCCGGGCTGTGATCGTTCGGACGAGGAAAGAGGTGAAGCGTCCTGATGGCTCCTATATCAAATTCGATGATAACTCTGCAGTTCTCATCAATCCTCAAGGAGAACCGATTGGAACCCGGATCTTTGGTCCCGTGGCGAGGGAACTTCGGGCCAAACGTTTTATGAAAATCGTTTCTTTGGCACCGGAGGTCCTCTAAGAAGGAAGGCATTGAAGATGATTGCTCCGAAATTGCATGTCAAGAAGAATGATTTGGTCATGGTCGTGAGTGGCAAGGAAAAGGGGAAGAGCGGCCGGATCCTGAGGGTGATGCCGGAGAAGGAGAAAGTGATCATTGAGAAGATCAATTTCATCAAGCGGCACGCCCGTCCCCATGGCAAGCAGAGGCAAGGGGGGATTCTCGAAAAAGAAGCCCCTGTCCATACCTCCAATGTGATGCTCCTCTGTGAAAAATGCAACAAACCTGTTCGCATTGGACATCGTGTTGTTGAGGGGAGCAAGAAGGCCCGGTACTGCCGGAAATGCGGGGAAATTTTTGATAAATAGGTGAGGGTATGGCCAAGTTTAAAGAGAAGAACTATCAACAGAATGTGGTTCCCGCCCTGATGAAGCGGTTTAACTATCGGAATGTGATGGAGGTTCCTCGACTGGAGAAGATTGTCATCAATATGGGACTCGGAGAAGCCATCCAGAATATCAAGATCCTCGATTCCGCCGTTCAGGAGATGAGCGGCATTACAGGCCAGAAGCCGGTCATCACCAAGGCCAAAAAATCGATCGCCCAGTTCAAACTTCGGAAGGGACTATCGATTGGCTGTATGGTGACGCTTCGACAGGAAAGGATGTACGAATTTTTCAACCGCTTTGTCAATACGGCCCTTCCGAGGGTCAGGGATTTTAAGGGTGTCTCCGGAAAATCTTTTGATGGAAGAGGGAATTATGCCCTCGGGATTCGAGAGCAGTTGATCTTTCCGGAAATCCATTACGACAAGATCGATAAGATCAAGGGGATGAACATCGTCATCGTGACGACCGCCAAGACTGACGAGGAAGGGAAGGAGTTACTCCGGTTACTCGGAATGCCCTTTCGAAATTAGATTCGCTAAAGGCTACAGGCTAAAGGGATGAGGCAAAAGATTTGGCCTCAAACCCCTTGCCTCCACCCTCTATCAGTCATTTAGGGAGGAAGACATTGGCAAAGCTATCATTGATGATTAAGGCAAAACGGCCACAGAAGTTTAAGGTGCGCCAGTACAACCGGTGTCCTCTCTGTGGAAGACCGAGGGCGTATTATCGCAAGTTCGACATGTGCCGTCTCTGCCTGAGAAAGTATGCCTCCCGGGGCGAGATCCCTGGGATGATTAAATCCAGCTGGTAACAGAACACGGGGGTTCGTATGTCCATGACCGATCCACTGGCCGATATGTTCACTCGAATTCGGAACGGATCTAAAGCGAAATTCGAAAAGGTGGACCTTCCTTCCTCTCGGCTGAAACGGGAGGTTGCCAAGATTCTGAAAGAGGAAGGGTTTATCAAGAATTATAAGGTGATCACGGATGATCGACAGCACGAAGTGATCCGTATTTTTCTCAAATATGATGAGGCCCGGAAGGGGATCATCCACATCCGGCGGGTCAGCAAACCCGGACGGAGGGTCTATACGAAGAACGATCGTATCCCCTCTGTCATGGGTGGGTTGGGCCGCTCCATCCTCTCGACCCCCAAAGGCGTTGTCACGGACAAATCCGCCCGGAAAGCCCATGTGGGCGGAGAAGTCCTATGTCACATATGGTGAGTCCGATTGGAGATTGCAGATCGCGGATTTCAGATTGGAATGCGAAAAATCTGAAATCTTAATTTTGAAGTGGGGTTAATTCATGTCACGAGTTGGAAGAATGCCCATTGTTGTCCCAAAAGAGGTGAAGGTCTCTTGTGATGCTTCGAAGGTGGAGGTCACTGGACCCAAAGGCCATCTTCTCCATCTTCTTCCGCAAGGAATCACGGTCTCCGTGGGAGACGATAAAATCCTTGTTCAACGTCGAGACGATCAGCGGATATCGAGGTCCCTTCAGGGACTCACGCGCAGTCTGATCGCCAATATGGTGGCGGGCGTGACCCAGGGATTTGAAAAGAAACTGGAGATCGTTGGGGTTGGCTTTAAGGCCGACATGGAGGGAAAGAACCTCAAACTGACACTGGGATTTTCCCATCCCATTTCCTTTTCCCTTCCCGAAGGCATTCGCGCAGAGATTGAGAAGCAGACCCTGGTTACCATTAGGGGTATCGATCGACAACAGGTCGGCACCGTTGCCGCCAAGCTCCGGTCGATCAAACCCCCTGAACCTTACAAGGGGAAGGGCGTCCGTTATTTTGGCGAGCGAATTCGTAAGAAAGTGGGAAAAACCAAAGCCTAAGAGGCCCGCCAGGACTGCTATTGGGCAAGGAAGAGGCAGACGCAGGCAGGCCAGCCTGCCGGCAGGCAGGGAGGAGAAGCTTTGAAAAACCTTAAGGAATCAAGCCGACTGAAAAGGAAGAAAAGGGTGAGGAGTCGTATCCAGGGAAGCCTCGAACGGCCTCGTCTCAATGTCTTTCGAAGCCTGAAGCATATCTACGTCCAAGCGATCGTCGATACCGAAGGGAAGACTTTGGCCAGTGTCTCCACGTTGAGTCCAGAGCTTCGAGGGAAATTCAAGTATCCGGGGAATGTGAATGCGGCGAAGGAAGTCGGGGAACTGATCGCCCAAAAATGCCTCGAGAAAGGCATCCAGAAGGTGGTCTTTGACCGCGGTGGGTACCTCTATCACGGGCGCATCAAGGCACTGGCAGAGGCTGCGAGAGCTAAGGGGCTCATCTTTTAGATCAGGATTGTGACCCAGGAGGGATGGACATTGCCGAAGATTGATCCAAGTACTTTAGAATTAACGGACCGAGTGGTTAATATCAACCGAGTGGCCAAGGTGGTCAAGGGAGGTAGGCGATTCAGCTTTAGCGCCCTGGTGGTCGTGGGAGATGGAAAAGGCCATGTTGGGAGCGGACTGGGGAAGGCCAATGAGGTTCCCGAGGCCATCCGCAAAGGGATCGAGCATGCGAAGCAGAATCTGATCAAGGTCCCGATCCTCAATAAGACCATCCCCTTTGAGGTGACGGGAAAGTTCGGGGCAGGGAAGGTGCTCCTCAAACCGGCCTCCGAAGGAACGGGTGTGATCGCCGGTGCTACGGTCAGGGCGATTGCGGAGTCTGCAGGAATTGAAAACATTCTGACCAAATCACTTGGATCAACGAATCCCCATAATCTCATCAAGGCCACCTTACAGGGACTCGGCCAATTGAGGGTTCCTGAAGAGGTGATGGAGAAGAGACAACCCAGGGGAGAAGAAAGTTAAGGGATCTGTCATGGAGAAGATGATTCGAATTCGATGGAAAAAGAGCGCCATTGGACAGCCGTCCTATCAAAAAGAGACGATCAAAGGCCTTGGATTCAGACGACTGCGTCAAACCCTCACTTTGCCGGATCGACCCGAGATTCGAGGGATGATCCGGCGTGTGAGCCATTTGGTGGAAGTGATGGAATGATCGAGAGGAAACTGGGATGAAACTCGAAGAACTGAAACCGGCAGAGGGGTCAAGGAAGAAGAGAAAACGGGTTGGAAGAGGGATCGGCTCTGGCCACGGCAAAACAGCTTGCAGGGGGGCCAAAGGTCAAAAGGCCCGTACAGGAGGAGGGATCAAGGCTGGATTTGAGGGTGGACAGATGCCCCTTCAGCGGCGCCTTCCGAAAAGGGGATTTCGCCCTCTTTTTAAGAAACGATTCGTCATCCTTCACCTCAAAGACCTCAATCGTTTTCCTAAAGATACCGTTGTGGAACCGGATCTGTTGTTTCAATCCGGCCTCCTCCGGAAAAGGGGAGAGGCCATCAAGCTTCTTTCCGACGGAGAGCTCCAGCATCCGTTAACGATTCGTGTTCATCAAGCCAGTAAGGCTGCCCTTCAAAAGGTCGAGGCTGCATCTGGGAGGGTGGAGGTCATCGGTTCATGATTTCAGGGGCTCAAAACATTTTCAAGATACCCGAGCTGAAGAGAAGGATTCTTTGGAGTTTCGCTCTTCTGGCTGCCTATCGAATCGGTGTCCATATTCCGACACCCGGGATCAATGGAGATGCATTAGCCTCTTTCTTTGCCGCCCAGGCTAAGGGGACGATCTTTAGTCTCATCGACATGTTTTCCGGAGGCGCCCTCGAGAGGCTTTCTGTCTTTGCCCTGGGTATCATGCCCTATATCAGCGCTTCGATCATCCTTCAGCTTTTGACGGTGGTGATCCCCTATCTCGATCGCCTTCAGAAGGAAGGAGAGATCGGTCGGAAAAAGATTGTGCAATATACCCGTTATGGGACCGTGGTGCTCAGCATGATCCAGGGGTTTGGAATTGCGGTCGGACTGGAGAATATGAGAGGAGCCGCAGGAGAGATGATCGTCATGGTCCCAGGATGGTCCTTCCGCTTCCTGACCGTCATTACCCTCACGGCTGGTACAGCCTTCATCATGTGGTTAGGAGAGCAGATTACCGAGAGAGGGATTGGAAACGGGATCTCCCTGATCATCTTTGCGGGCATCGTGGCCCGAATGCCGAATGCCATTGCCAGCAGTTTCGAGCTTATCAGGGTTGGACAACTCAGCGTCATCACGATGCTTGTGATCGCGGCCCTGATGATCTTGGTGGTGGCGGTTATCATCTTTGTCGAAACGGGTCAGCGGAGGCTTCCTGTCCAGTATGCCAAGCGAATTGTAGGTAGGAGGGTTTATGGGGGGCAGAGCACCCATCTTCCCTTGAAATTGAACACTGCGGGCGTCATCCCTCCGATCTTTGCCTCATCGATCCTGATGTTTCCCTTAACCGTCGCCAACTTCGTGCCAAGACCCTGGTTGGAATCCCATCCATGGGTTCAGTCACTTCTGAGTAGCTTAGGTCCGGGGGCGCTCCTCTATAACCTCCTCTATGTGGGGTTTATCATCTTCTTCTGCTATTTTTACACTGCGGTGACCTTCAACCCCATCGACGTCGCCGATAACATGAAGAAATTCGGGGGTTACATCCCGGGTATCCGACCAGGGCAGAAGACTGCGGAATACATCGATAAAGTGCTTACTCGAATCACCCTTGGGGGAGCCATCTATGTCTCGGTCATCTGTGTCCTGCCCACCATTCTTATTCGGAGATTTAATGTCCCTTTCTATTTCGGGGGAACAGCGCTTCTGATTGTGGTGGGGGTGGCCTTGGACACGGTTCAACAGATTGAAGCCCACATGCTGAGCAGACATTACGAGGGATTGATGAGAAAGGGCCGGCTCAAGGGCAGGCGTACCTGATCCTTTGGATTGGGTCTACAGCGTAGAAGGGAAGAGGGGATATGCCGAAAGAGGAGGCGATCACGGTTGAGGGAAGAGTGTTAGAAACCCTTCCTAATGCTATGTTTCGGGTTGAACTGGAGAATGGGCACAAGGTGCTGGCCCACATTTCTGGAAAGATGAGAATGCATTTTATCAAGATCCTTCCCGGGGATAAAGTGACAATTGAATTGTCCCCTTATGACCTGACCCGGGGAAGGATTATCTTTCGGGAGAAATAGAAACCGTGAAGGTAAGGGCATCCGTAAAAAAGATTTGCGAAAAGTGTAAGATCGTCAAGCGCAAAGGGGTGATCCGGGTGATCTGTGAGAACCCCAAACACAAACAGAGACAAGGTTAAACAACGCTAAAGGATAGAGGGGCGTCTCCGGCAAGCCGGAGACTTGAGGATAAAGGAAAAGGATCTTACCTCTTCCCTTGAGCGTAGCGGTCCTTTAACCCTGAGCAGCGAACAAGGAGAGCAGCATGGCACGCATTGCAGGAGTCGATCTTCCGAGGGACAAAAGGGTCGAAATTGCACTCACCTACATCTATGGAATTGGAAGGCCCTCTGCCAACAAGATCCTTGAAAAAACGGGAATTAACAAGGATACCAAGGTCAATAAGCTGAGCGAATCCGAGGTGGTTCGACTGCGAGATGCGATCGAGCAGGAGTATAAGGTCGAAGGAGACCTCCGGAGGGACGTAACAACCAATATCAAACGGCTGATGGACATTGGATCCTACCGGGGGCTAAGGCATCGTAAGTCCCTGCCGGTGCGGGGACAGAGGACCCATACGAATTCAAGAACACGAAAGGGTCCCCGGCGGGCTGTCATGGGAAAGAAAAAGAGAAGGAATAGTGAGATAAAGGAGGGACTATGGCTAAGGGGCCTGGAGTGAAGAAAAAGAAGGTTAAGAAGAATATTCTTTCAGGTATTGCCCACATTCAGGCAACGTTCAATAACACCATCGTTACCATTTCCGATAAAGAAGGGAATGTGATCACCTGGTCGAGCGCCGGTACCCAGGGCTTCAAAGGCTCTCGAAAGAGCACCCCCTTTGCCGCCCAGATGGCTGCCGAAGATGCGGCTAAAAAGGCGATGGAGCATGGCCTTCGATCGATCGATGTCTATGTCAAGGGACCGGGGGCTGGAAGAGAGTCGGCCCTCCGATCCCTTCAGGCAGCGGGGCTGAAGGTTCACCTCATCAAGGATGTCACACCTATTCCCCACAACGGATGCCGTCCTCCAAAACGGAGGAGGGTATAAGGGAGGCTTACATTGGCGAGATACACGCAATCGGTCTGTCGACTGTGTCGGAGGGAAACCCTCAAACTCTTTCTAAAAGGAGAGCGGTGCTACACCGAGAAGTGTGCTGTGGATCGGAGAAATTATGCGCCGGGACAGCATGGTCAGTCACGGAAAAAGGTCTCGGATTATGGTGCCCAGTTACGGGAGAAACAGAAGGTCCGGAGAATCTACGGCCTTTTGGAGAACCAGTTCCGAAATACCTTTAAAAGGGCGGATCAGCAAAAGGGGATCACCGGCGAAAACCTCCTCAACCTTCTCGAACGGAGACTGGACAATATCGTCTATCGGTTCGGATTTGCCAATTCAAGAAACGAGGCGCGGCAACTGGTTTTGCACGGACACTTCACGGTCAATCATACGAAGGTGAACATTCCCTCCTATCTTATCAAGCCGGGAGATAGGGTTGAATTAAGGGAAAAAAGTAAGAAAGTCGTCCGTATCCTGGAAGCATTGGAAGGGGTGGCTCGGCGAGGCGTTCCTCCGTGGCTCGAGTTGGATAAGGATCAGATGAGTGGGCAGGTCAAAGCCCTGCCAGCCCGTGAGAACATTACCATTCCCATTCAGGAGAAATTGATCGTCGAGCTGTATTCGAAATGATGGCTCAAACCCTTTTATACAGGGGAGGTTATATGTATCAAAAAAATTGGAAAGACCTTATTCGGCCGAAGCGGCTGGAAATCGAAAAAGAGACATCCACACCCTTCTATGGAAAATTTACGGCCGAACCTCTCGAGAGGGGATTCGGGATTACGATCGGCAACTCTCTCCGACGAATCCTCCTATCCTCTTTACAGGGGGCGGCGATTGCCTCGGTAAAGATTGACGGCGTCCTTCATGAGTTCTCGACGATGCCGGGTGTCAAGGAGGATGTCACCGAGATCATCCTGAACCTCAAAGAGGTGAGGCTGAGGCTTCATACCGAAGGCCCCAAGACCATCCGTGTCAAGACCGAGGGGCCGAGAGAGCTCAAGGCAGGAGATATCATCACTGGCGATTCGGTGGAAATTCTCAATCCAGAACATCACATCGCCACGCTTTCGAAGGATAGTAAGCTTTCGATTGAACTGGTGGTCAAGACCGGTCGGGGTTATGTTCCGGCGGAGAGAAATAAAGAAGAAACGCAACCCATTGGAACCATTCCCATTGATGCCATCTTTTCACCGATCAAGAAGGTCAACTACACGGTGACAAATGCCCGGGTGGGTCAGAGGACAGATTATGATAAATTGATCTTGGAGGTCTGGACCGATGGAAGTTTGAATCCTGAGGAAGCTGTCGCCTATGCAGCGAAGATCTTGAAGGATCAACTTTCCTTCTTTATCACCTTCGATGAACAGGTGGAGGAGGTCGAGACCTCCGATGTCCCCAAAGAGAATGAAAAACTGAATGAGAATCTTTTTCGAAGTGTCGATGAACTCGAACTCTCCGTCCGGTCTGCCAACTGTCTGAAACATGCCAATATCAAGCTGATTGGGGATCTGGTTCAGAAGACGGAGGCAGAGATCTTGGCCACAAAAAACTTTGGTCGAAAATCCCTGAACGAGATTAAGGAGATTCTGTCTGAGATGGGTCTTAGCTTGGGGATGAAACTGGAGAATTGGCCTCCCAAAAATGCGGAAGGCGAGATGGAATTAGGAACGACGGGATAGGAGGAAGGGATGAGGCATCGTGTCGCAGGCCGAAAATTTAGTCGCCATTCCCAGCATCGGGAACTGATGTTTCGCAATATGGTGGTTTCGTTGCTCACCCATGACCGAATCAAGACTACGCTAACCAAGGCAAAAGAGCTCCGGAGTTGGGCTGATAAAATTATCACTCTCGGGAAAAAAGGAGACCTTACTGCCCGGAGAAGGGCCTTTGACTTTCTTCGAGACAGAGACACGGTGAAGAAGCTCTTTGACGAAATCGCTCCCCGTTTCAAAGACCGGCAGGGAGGTTATACGCGAATCTATAAGATGGGAAGGCGGCTCGGGGACGCAGCCCCTCTCTCTCTTATCGAGCTCACCACCTATGCAGTTCCGGAAAAGGAGAAGAAGAAATCGGCCGTAAAAAAGGCGAAAGAGGTTCTGAAAAAGGTTACTTCCAAGAAGAAAGAAAGAGGAGGCAAGGGCGAAAAGGGAGAGAAGAAAGAAGGCAAAAAGGAATCCTCAAAGGAAAAGCCTAAGAACACGTCCTCCGAAGAAAAGAGCGAATAGAGAATTTATCGATTAGAGAATTTGACACATAAAGAAGCCCCTATGCCCATGACGTATAGGGGCTTCTTTATTGATCGTTATTACCAAAGCGACAACAATGCTTATTTCCTCGACCGGCAACCACCGGAGTTTGTGATAGCTCAATAAGCCAAGTCTAAACCCTATTCACCCAAAAAATTAATTAGAATAATCAAGTAGTTATTTGGCCTAACCCGAGTTGTCCACCAACAATTTTACCTGCCCGTGATAGAAAAGCCTCTTCCCTTAATGCTGGTACTTGACTTTTGAAGCTCATTCCGGGTTACCGCTCGAACCTATGACGAGGGCACTCGTCACATCTTGTGGTCAATTTCCTTTGACAGATGGTAGTATGCGCTCGAGATTCAGTGAAGTGAATGCCCTCTTGGAGCATTATAAGAAAGGTAGGTCGGACCCTCCAAACAACTCCTGTTAATGCCCTTAAATGGTCACTGCAATGAACCTGGTGCCGGGCATCGGTAATTCGGTTTCTATAACCGGATATTTACCGGAGAGTGAATAAAAGGCTGGAGTGATGAATCTCCAGCGTGCTTCATCCTGGCATAAAGCCTTTGTTTTCTGAATCCTTGCTTGAATCATAACCGGTGAACCACCGGTGTACTCCTTTAGTGTCAGGAGAATCTGGAAGGACCCGAACCACAGGATGAAGGGGGCGCCGGGGAGACTGATTCTGACCCCTTTGAAGAACTGAAGCAACAGGACATTACCTTTTCCGGTCTTTTTTTCCCACAGGATGGGCATTTAAGCCCTTCTCCTCCTTCATCCACCTTTTGGATGACCTCAAATACCTTTCCACATTTTCGACACTCATACTCGTAGATGGGCATCATTTCCTCCCTTTTGAAAATTAATGAATTCGAAATCAGAAAATCCAAATTCCTGCCTTCGACGGGTGTAGGTTGATCGCGCAGGCAGGCGAAACAAATCCAAAATTCAAATCACCCAATGAACAAAACGAAAGCCAATCTTTTACCTGGAAATTTGCATTTTGATCATTTGAGATTGTTTCGAATTTAAATCTTTACCCTCGACCTTGACCTTAACCTCTGTTTAAGATGAAACCACTTCATACCCGGCGTCTGTAATGGCCTTTTCAATCTTGTCCAACGCAACGGCCTTCCTATTGTCGAATCGGACCTCTCCTTTCTGAAGATCGACCTGGACATTCTGGATGCCATCAAGTTTGGTGAGTGCCTTTGTAACCGACATGACGCAGTGATTACAACTCATGCCTTTGACCTTTACCGTTTCTGCCATGTCCTTTCCCTCCTTTTTTCAGAGACGTGCTCGTCTGCCTTCCTAATGCCATTGTGAAATCAAATTTCCACTTTCATCGAAGGGAAGATCAACAGGCTTGCCAAGGATCTCCAGTTTTGGGTTTGAGCAGGCTTCCCTCAGAAAAGGCTGGGAGGCATAGACATATTCCAGTTCCAAAGTATTTTTAATCCATAAGATCCGGAGATCTTTTGGATCAGACACGCCTGAATTGTCACGGGCCGCGGAAAGGGCATCCCGATCCTTTTCAAAGGAGATAGGAACTCGGCCGTTCTCGGGACACATCCCGGTAATACAGTTGATATAGGTCGATGGGTAATCGATCTTTTCCACCAGACGTTGGGTCGTGTAGTCGGCCATCCCGATTCCGCACGCATTTCCGTGGGTTACTTCAGTCAAATCCCGGACGAAGATACGGGTGATCCTGGGTTTTGTCGGTTTCGCACTCCCAATAAAAGTGCTCCTTCCGATCACATTTGTATCCATCCCGGCACCGCTGACATTTTTTCCCAGTTCATCCACAATCAGGAAATCGATCTGGTCGAAGGGAAGACGGGGGATCAGTTTCTTTGCCTTCTTTAAGAGGACCCTCTCCTTTTCCATCATCTCTTCAGGTCTAAGCAGATTAATAAAGGCTGTCTCATCGTAGGGATTTTCAATGATTCCCATCCCAAAGAAGATGGGGAGTTTTTTGAGGATGATCGAGCTTACTTCTGTAAGGATGGCCGGAAAGCCATGCTTAATCGTCAGCCGGTGAACCATCATCGCTCCTTCAGGCTTTCCCATGCCGATGACCATCATCTTGATCAGGCCACTCTCAAACGCTCCTCTAAAATCGGTGTGAGGTTTGATCCGGTTGACGAGAATGATCTTATCAGCCTTCAAAATATTCTTATCGATGAGGACAGGAGTTCCAAATCTTGTCTTCCCGATCTTTTCGACCTCGATGGAGGAGAGGATCGGAGCACCTACACTCTTTTCGGTAATTCCGAGGCTTTCCAGCACCTCAACCTGACCCTCTGCTGTGGCTCCTCCATGACTTCCCATGCAGGGGACCACATAGGGAGAAGCGCCTAAATCCTTCAGTCGCTCAACGATGGTCTTTAGGACTTTCGGTTTGTCTTTAATGCCACGGCTTCCAGCCGTCAAAGCGATGCGCTCTCCCCGCTTGACCTTTCCGTTTAATTCGAGCCGATCGAGTAGTTCGTGGACCCTCTTTTCGATATTCTCCAACCGAGGGACCTCAATCTTTTGTCGGAATTTGAAGATTTTGGGTAAATTTTCCATCATCGTCACGTTTCAAAAAAAGTTCGGACACAAAATCAATTTTAACGTTTCCGAACTTCAATTTCCATAAGAGTCATAGCTAAACCTTGTTATGAACTGCCATTTGAGCCGCGATCTTGATCGCTTGAATCATGCTCTCTGGATTGGCTCTTCCCTCGCCCGCCTTTCCAAAGGCTGTTCCGTGATCGACGGAAACCCGGATGATGGGCAGGCCACACGTGATGTTGACACCCGATATGGAGCCCCAGGTCTTCGTTTTCTCGTCATACTGGAAGCCCAGGAGTTTGGTGGGGATATGTCCTTGGTCATGGTACATCACGACAACAAGGTCATATTGCCCCCCCTTCATTTTTGAGAAGATCGTATCCGGAGGAATCGGGCCTTCCACACTGAGGCCATCCTTTTGGGCCTGTTTGATGGCCGGGTTAATCTCCTCGATCTCTTCCCTGCCGAACAATCCGCTCTCTCCGGCATGGGGATTGAGACCTGCAACGCCAATTCTTGGACTTTCGATTCCAAGTTTCTTTAAGGTCTCATACCCTAACTGGATGACCCGATAGATACGGTCCCTCTTGACCCGGTCACAGGCTTCTCGCAAGGAGATATGGGTCGAAACGTGGATGACCCGAAAATGGCCATGGAGAAGCATCATGGCGTAGTCCCCGGTGCGGGTGTAATCAGCGTAGATTTCTGTGTGGCCGGAATAGTGAAACCCGGCAAGGTTGATGGCTTCCTTGTTGATGGGACCCGTGGCCGTAGCATCGATCTCTTTTGCCAGGGCCAACTCAATCACTTTTTTTACATATTCAAAAGATGCCTTTCCGCAATCGGCAGAGACAAACTTATGTGTGATCACTTTGGCAACGATGTTTTTCAGATTGAGTACATCCATCGTCCCAAACTGGTAAAAGCCGTCTTTCGGAGACAATACGGGATGGGTTTTCAGATTCAATCCTGAGAATTGGATGGCATCCGTCATCATTTCCACCTCTCCGACGGCAAGGGGCCTGCAAACCTCGTAGATTTCAGAGAGAGAGAGTGCCTTGGCCGTAATCTCCGGCCCGATCCCCGCAGGATCTCCAACACTGATTCCGATTAAGGGTCTCATGGTCATCACTCCTTCAATTTGGGCAAGCTGACTGAGGGGCAGTCCACTGTGCTTGCCCAATGCATCGGTTCCGCGAATCGCAGGATTCGACAACTCCACGTTTGTTTACCCCTTTTCGAGAATCTCAAGGATGCTCTTCAGGGCAACTTCTTTTCCAAAGCCCCCGGCCTTGGTGACGACTGTGAGGCCATCCCATTTCCCTCCTACCAGATAGCCCCTCATAATCCCTTCCAGTAGTTCCCCTTCGATTGCGATTCCCTCCGCTTGAAGAAGACGGATGAGACTCATCGCGGTCTCACCCCCCGTTAAGACCAGTGCAAGCTCGTGAGAGACCACTTCCGATTCCTCCAGTGCGGAAAGAGCGAGCACGGCCAACATTTCTGTAATCTTGAGATGAATTGGAAAGCCTGTCAGATCCTTCGCAATGAATTCGGGGGGAGCTTTAAGAAGGGCATGTTTTTTGGAGAGGGCCTTTGCAATCTTTTCAAGGAATGCCTTTTTTTTGATTTCAGAGGTGCAATCACCCCGGGTTACCCAGGACGGATGAAGGATAAATTCCGGGACCTCTTTTCCATGGAGATGTTCTAATTGTTGGTGAGTGACACTCGACGCACTCCCGCTGATGATAAAAATGTGTTTGAAAGGCCCTGGCCCTTCCTTGAAGGTTTGAAGGGATTCTGTTTTGGGGAAGGATAGTTTTTGGGCCACCTCCTTTGCAAGGCCGGCCGAACCCACCAGCAAGGGCCTTCTTTCCATTTGAAAGGCGAGAATGATAATATTCATGAGGTCCTGACGGCTCACCGCATCAAAGACAAGGATTCGATTTCCCTTTCTCCTTTCTTCGTCCACCCTTCTCTGCAGAGATCCGCCGCCAGAAGCCACATCCTTAAGGCCAATCCATCCGACGGGATTCCGGGATTGGTGCTTCAGGAGTCTGCAGACGTGAGACTCTTGAACAGGGAAAGTAGGATCACAGGAAATTTCGGTGGAGGCCAAAGGTTTTCCCCCGATCATCAGGACGCCGTCAACCACAGTCCTCTTTTGTTCAGGATAGGAAGGGGCCATAAAGCAGACCGAAGGGTTTGTTTCTGCGATCAGGGCATCGATCTCATATCCGATATTTCCGCGGAGAGTGGAGTCAACCTTTTTATAGATGAGAGGAAAGAGATCTGGGTTAAAGCCCTTTAACAGATTTGAAACTGAAAGAAATGCCGCTCCAGGGTTTAGTCCTCTTGAATCAGTATTGATGACCAGAGTATTGTGGTGGCTATACTTCGAGAAGTCGATTGGGTAGCTTTCATCAGAGGTGATTAAAAAGGTGCTGAGGCCGTTTTTGGCGAATTGAGCCCCAGTATCTGCTCCCCCTGTTAAATCATCGGCAATGATCAAGCATCGCTGTTTCATTCTTTTTCAGGCTGCTCTCAACCCATTGACCTGAATGGCACTTTACACACTCTTGATGGATCGGGGTTGCGCTGTCGAATGGATCAATTTTTTGGAAATGGTTTCGGAAAAATATATCGAAATGGTATCAGATATTCCGTATCGAATCAATGCCACGTGTTGGGTGACTGCAATTCAGACACTGGACTTCAGACTTCTGACACCAGACTCTTTTATCACAGGAACCTAACCCAATTTTTGCTTAGGGATTTGGAGGATTGGGGAGATTTGTTTACTCCAACATCCATTTTCTCTCTCTTCGCACTCTTGGCCATTTCCGCTCTTCAGTCTGAGGTCTGACGTCCATAGTCTCACTGGCTGAATCACAGATTGGGTGAGAATCGCCATCAGGAGGTGATGTTTAAATAGGTATTATGGGAAAGCCGACGGGTGATATCCAAATGAGAGAGGTGTAGACTCAGCAAGGGTTTATTAAGGGATGATCTTTCCGTGGGGCCTTTTGACCCTGGTCTTACCCTGGGTCTTGCTCGCCTTGGGAGCAAAATAGTTTTTATCGGGTACCAGTTTTGATTTTTCTTTATAAAGACTTTCTATTTTTTCTTCCTGCAGATCTGTCAGCATATTTTTTTGACCGAATTCCTGCTCTAGCAATCGAATAAGCTGGTCTTCCCTTTCCGTTAATCTATACTGATTTAATCCTGAGATAATCCATTCAAGTCTATCCTTTTTTATGTATTAACCTCCTTTTTCCTATGAGCTATGATGGACTCTGACCCTCCTATTTTCTGAAACAATCCATGCACAGCAGTTTTTTATCATCTGGCGGGGGAACTTGAACAATGACTTCTTTTCCGCAACCCGAACAGTTGATTTTATAGGATTTGGGACGACTTGAATGGCCTGAATGGGTTGAATGGCCAGACCCAGGTCTTGGTCCATGCGGCCTTGGTCCATGGGACCCGCCATGGGACTTTCCATGTCTTCTTCTTTGCATAATCTATCCTCTCTCCTGATGTCCGATTCGTGGTTCCCGGCGGCAAAAGGCCTGGATCCTGCTGGGGTGCGGCCTCAGGAGCACTCAATGACTGAAAACGGGCCTGCCCATGAGATTCCATAGGCAGGCAATAAATTAATAACGGTTTCTACCGCCACCTCCACTGTAGCCGCCACCTCTTCGGCCTCGAGACCCTCCGGGTCCACCGGACCTACCCCCCCGGTCATCGCGGGGACGCGCCTCGTTGACATTCAGCGCCTGGCCAAGGAGATCCTTTCCATTCAGATTCTGGATCGCTGCCAGGGCCTCAGTTTTGTCAGGCATTTCCACAAACCCAAACCCCCTCGATTGGCCGCTATATTTGTCTTTAATGATGTTTACGGAACTTATCTGGCCGAAGGCCACGAAGGCCTGGCGGATATCTTCCTCTGTTGCTTTGAACGATAAATTTCCAACATAGATATTCATGACGCTTCTCCTTTCCAGAGGGTTTGTGTGTAGATAGAAAAAGCCCTCAAAGTAGTTGTTTAGAGTTCTTCGAGGGCTTGAGGATGATGGCCTAAAAAGGCTCTATGCAACTTATTTGAAATTTAACAATGTTAATTATATAAACATTAATTATATATTAGTCTGAACAAGAAAGCAAGGGAAACAATGAAAGGGGCAATGCCTCAGTTATGGCCGGAGATCCTATTCTCAGGGTCGGGATGGCCTCTCCGGAGAAAACTTAAAGCGGCATTTTTGGACGATGAGCAGAAGGGTGGATACCCTCAAAACGGTCCCTTTAGCACTAACCCTGCGGGTTATCCTCCCTCTGATGATCCGCTTTTTAAGGTTTCGGAGGGGAGACCACTCCGACCCAATTGCATCCATAACGGAGGGGTCCCTGAAAGAGCAGGGTGGTGAAGAATGAAGGCAATGGTCCTAAGAGAAATTTCAACAGTCGAAAAGGAGCCCTTGGAGCCGATGGATTTGCCTGTTCCAGTTCCTGGACCGAAGGAGATCTTAATCAGGGTTTCTGCCTGTGGAGTTTGTCATACAGAACTGGATGAAATCGAAGGAAGGCTTAAGCCGAACCTCCCGATCATTTTAGGACATGAGATTGTTGGGAGGGTTGAGCGATTGGGTTCCGAGGGAAAAAGATTTGGTCTCGGGGATCGGGTGGGTATTGCCTGGATCCATTCCGCTTGCGGGAAGTGCCATTTCTGCCAGGAGGGGAATGAGAATTTATGCTCTGAATTTCGGGGTACGGGATGTCATTCGAATGGAGGCTATAGCGAGTTCACCGTGGTCAACGAGGAATTTGCCTATCCCATTCCTGGACGTTTTTCCGATACGGAAGCTGCTCCCCTACTGTGTGCCGGTGCCGTCGGATATCGCAACATAAGGCTCTCTGGAATCAGGAAGGGTCAAAGCCTTGGACTTTTCGGTTTCGGAGCTTCTGCTCATATTGTCATTCAGATAGCGCGATATTGGGGCTGCGAAGTATTTGTCTTCACAAGGAGTGAGGCCCATCAGAATCTGGCCAAGAAACTTGGAGCCCATTGGGCAGGAGGACCGGAAGATGAACTTCCGAACAGGCTCCAGAGCGCCATCGATTTTACTCCTGTTGGGGAAACCGTGCCAAGGGCCTTGAAAGCCTTGGATAAGGGTGGAAGACTGGTGTTGGCGGTGATCCGAAAAAGAAACCTGATTCCTCCCCTGGACTATACCCGGCATCTCTGGGATGAGAAAGAGATCAAGAGTGTTGCCAATATCACGAGAAAAGATGTCCAGGATTTCCTCCTCTTGTCCGCTGAAATTCCTATCATCCCCGAAGTCGAGGTGTTTAAGTTGGAGGAGGCAAACAAAGCTTTGATATCATTAAAGCAGGGGATGATCCAGGGAGCAGGGGTCCTTAGAATGAACGATTCAGCCTGACCCAGCCTCCGCCTGAAACAAAGTCCTCAAAGACTTTCGCCCTCATAGACGTTGGCAATACAGCACAGGAAGGTGGCGCTTTCCGTATCACTGACATTCCGGATACTGTGGGGCTCCATGCTTGGAACAAAGATAAAGCCATCAGCCCCCACCCTTTTTTCTTCTACCGTCTCTCCGGTTTCGGGATGATAGGAGATTACGGATAGGCCGCCGCTGAGGACATACATCGTCTGAACGTAAAAATGGTTGTGAATGGGAATTTCGCCTCCAGGGCCAACGGTAAAAAACCGAAGGCCGTATTCGGGTGAATCCTTCGGCCCAGCCTGAGAGAGCCATTGAACCCATACGCTCTTAACCTCATAGGACTTTCCCCGGTAAGGGAAAGTCTCTATCTTCGTCTTTTTCACGTCTTTTAGATTCTGTACAATCATCGATTTCTCCCTCCAAATGGTTTGGCCCTATGCGTCAAACCTGTCTTCCAAAAATAATTATAACACTCCCCTCAAATTATCAATGGGAAGTTCTTGAGATATTGTTCCTTCCGATAAGACATGTGGGTGGCAGCGTTCGAACTTAATTCTATGAAGTTACCTTGATGATTGGCGGGTATCTCTAATATAATAAAAGGACACAAAAATAAAAATGGGATAGGAATGGAAGAATGGAAAAATACGATTTGGATCAGGTCATTGAGCGAAGAGGAACCGACAGCAATAAGTGGCAGAGATATGGCAACGATGTGATTCCCCTATGGGTAGCAGACATGGACTTTATTTCTGCCGACCCTATCATCCGAGCCCTTCACCAAAGGATCGACCATGGTATTTTCGGGTACACCCGCCCAACTCAGGAGTTACGGATCTCCATCCTGGAGCGGGTTAAAGGACTCTACCATTGGGAAATCAAAGAAGAAGACATTGTTTTTCTTCCGGGTTTGGTGACGGGCCTTAACCTGGCTTTCCATGCCTTTTCTCATCCTGGAGATGGAGTTCTGGTTCAGCCTCCGGTCTATTTCCATTTTGTCCATGACCCTGTCATGCATGGGCGGGTACTCGATGATCCACCCTTGGTTCAGACAAGAGACACCTATGAGATCGACTTTGATGACTTTGAAAAGTCGATCACCCATCGGACCAGGATTCTGATTTTCTGCAATCCCCACAATCCCGTGGGTCGGGTCTATACGAGGGAAGAACTGGAGAAAGTTGCCGCGATCTGCCTTCGCCATAACGTGATCATCTGTTCGGACGAGATCCACTGCGATCTGCTCTTCCCGGAATATCATCATATACCCATGGCAACCCTAAATCCTGAAGTCGCCAGCCAGACGGTCACCCTCATGGCGCCAAGCAAGACCTTCAATATCGCAGGTCTTCACTGCGGGTTTGCGATCATCCAAAACCTCAGGCTTCGAAAGATCTGGGAGACCTTTTCCCATGGGCTTATTCCAGGTGTCAATATCCTGGGTCACGTTGCCGCCCTTGCAGGGTATCGTGACGGGAAGGAGTGGCTCGACCAGGTGCTCCTCTATTTGAAGGCGAATCGAGATTTTTTAACCCAGTTTCTTAGAGAGAAGCTTCCCCATATCAAGATGACCAGGATGGAGGCGACCTATCTGGCATGGCTCGATTGCAGGGATGCAGGGATTTTAGGAAACCCTTCAGATTTTTTCCTCAGAAAGGCCAGGGTAGCGCTAAATGACGGAAGTGAGTTCGGGAAAGGAGGAGAAGGATTCGTCCGGCTCAACTTTGCCTGCCCCAGGAAAACATTGGTCGAAGCCCTCGACCGCATGGTAGAGGCATTGAAAAAGGTCTGAGCCTCCCTCTCTCCATGGGAGGCGGAGAAAGGTGAGGTCGAAAGATGGTTTTTGAAAGTGGAGGGTATCGCCAGATCGAGCAGAATCGCCCCTCATTTTAGCTCATCGAACTATTTGCCAAGTCCTGGATGAAAGGAGAGATTATTATGGATTATCAAGTGATTAGTCTCAGATCACCTCATCTCATCCTCGCAGGGATGGGTGCTTTTGAGAGATTGGGGCCGGAGGCCAAGGGGATCGGCGCCACGAAAACCCTTGTCGTTACCGATAAAGGCGTCATCGGCTCCGGGATTGGAAAAAAGACGAAGGACATCTTGGAAAAAGAGGGGATCGGGGTGGAGATTTATGATCAAGTTCTTTCAGACCCGGATATTGCCTGCTTTGACACCTGCCTCGGGATGGCAAAAAAGCAGAAATTTGATCTGATCATCGGCGTAGGTGGCGGGAGCTCCATGGATATTGCCTCCATCACCTCTGTGATGCTCACCAACCCAGGTACCGTCTATGATTATTTTGGGGTTAACCTCGCGAAGAATCCAGGCATTCCGGCGATTCTTATTCCTACGACATCAGGAACAGGAGCGGAGGTCACCCCGAATGCGATTCTGACCGATACGAAAGAAAAGCTAAAAAAGGCGGTGGTGAGCCCCTATATTCTGCCCCGAATAGCGATTGTGGATCCGCTCTTAGCCGTATCGATGCCTCCCTCTGTCACTTCTTCGAGCGGAATTGATGCCTTGACCCACGCGGTCGAATCTTACACCTCCAATAATGCCAATATCCTCACCGATTTATTTGCAAAGGAGGCGATGATCCTGATTGGCAGAAGCATCCGGACAGCCGTGGCAAACGGAAATAACCTGGAGGCCCGCTATGATATGTCCATTGGAAGCCTCTATGCTGGAATCTCTTTAGCCAACGCAGGAGTGACAGCTGTCCATGCATTGGCCTATCCTCTGGGAGGGACATTCAATATTGCCCACGGGATCGCCAATGGTCTTCTGCTTCCCTACGTGATGGAGTTTAATGTTCTGGGCAATATTCCTAAGTTTGCTCAAATCGCCCAGTTCCTCGGAGAAAAGGTTGACCACCTGCCCCTGTTCGAACAGGCCTATCAGGCACCCAAGGCGGTAAAGGCGATTTATCGGGACCTCAAGATCCCCCAATCCCTTACGGAATTGAAGGTTCCGAAAGAAGGTATTCCCGCCATGGCAAAGGCAGCCATCAATGTGACCCGGCTCATGGGAAATAATCCAAGGGCCATGACGATCCAGGATATAGAAAAAATTTATGAAAAGGCGCTGTAATATGCTGAAGTATAATGCCGTGAGACGTCAGTCGTAAGTGGTTTTACCCCTCACGCCGTACCCCTTGCGGCATTTTTAGAGAAAGGAGCTTCTATGTTCGGCTATCACAAAAAACTTTTGAGAGTCGACTTAAACAATCGAAAGGTGGAGGTGGAGGATCTGGATGAGAAGGTCATCCGGAAATATGTAGGGGGTCTCGGAATTGAGGCAAAGATCCTTTATGAAGAGACCGGTCCAGAGACAGGCTCTTTACTCTGAAGAGGATGGACAATACCCGTCTCGGGGTAAGCCGAAAAGATGATTTTCTCCCCTACCGGTTCATGACCCTGAACCGGACAGGCGAGGACCTCACCAATCAGCTTCCTCCTATTGGAAAACTTTTGAGTGATTATTATTCTTACCGAAAGTGGAGCGAGGACGGGATCCCCACTCCGGAAAAATTGAAGGAACTGGGACTGGACAAAGTTTAGGAGCGTTCAATAAAGCGATCTCACCGCAGAGGCACAGAGGGCACGGAGAAAGGATTCTTCTGGATTTGGCAGGATATACTGCCAAATCCAAAGATTTCTACATCACACGAGTCAGTCGCCCTCCCTATCACTTCCGTCGTGGACCGAACCATTTTGATTTACGAAGGGTTAGGGTTTATGATTCAATCGCCGTCTCCCGATTGAATCATAAAAATACTCCTCTGCGATAAAAATTTTTGTTGGAGAAAATCATGGAGAAAATTTCTTCTGAATTCGACCTTTCTGGGAAGGTGACTCTTGTCACCGGGGCTGGAAGAGGCATGGGTTATTCGACCGCCTTGGCTTTGGCCAGATACGGAGCCGATTTGGTCATCTGCAGCCGCACCGTTTCAGAATTGGAAAAGGTGGGAAGCGAAATCCAAGAGATCGGCAGAAAGGTCTTGATTCAGCAGATGGATGTGACAAAGATTTCGGATATCCACGCAATGGTCGAAACTTCCCTAAAGACGTTTGGCCATATCGATGTCCTCGTCAATAATGCAGGGCTTAATATCCCCCAATGGGCCGTGGATGTGACGGAAGAGGCGTGGGACAAGATCATGAATACCAATCTTAGAGCCCTCTTTTTCTGTGCCCAGGCGGTCGGAAAAGTAATGATTCAGCAGAAGAAGGGGAAAATCATCAATGTCTCATCCCAATCGGGCAGCGTGGGTCTCCTTCAGAGAGCAGCCTATTGTGCCAGCAAGGGAGGGGTGAATCTACTCACAAAAGTGCTGGCCGTGGAGTGGGCAAAATACAATATAAACGTGAATGCCATTGCGCCGACATTTATTGAAACGCCCTTAACAAAGCCTATGTTTGAAAAAGAAGAGTTTCGTAAATACGTCCTGGGGAATATCCCGTTGGGTCGGGTGGGACAGCCCGAGGATGTTATCGGCGGAGTGATTTATCTGGCTTCAGAGGCATCCAATCTTGTGACAGGTCATATTCTACTGATCGATGGCGGCTGGACCGCCCACTAAAGGGATATTAGAGATGTTCTACGGAGAAAACAGGGTCTGTGCCCACGTCAGCCGTCTTTCATACAGACCTTGAGTTATGTTAATAAGGGAATGGTTCTTATAACGAGAGGGGCACCCTAACCGGGTGAAGAGAAAGGAGGTGACTTTTCGATTTCACCCATCACCTTAACCTTTTTGGAGCAAAGATTGAGAAGGGAGGGTAATTATGAAAAAGAAGATTAGAAACAAAGATATCGAGAAGGAGTTTTCTGAAAGGGGCCATGGCAGGGGCAGCCCTGTTAGGAGGCCCTGGGATTCCCTATATCGCCAAGAAGGCTGTAGCAGCGGAGCCATTCTTAATCGGTATCGTCAGTCCAGCGAGCGGGAATTATGCCGACCACGGGATGATGGAGCGAATGGGCATGCAGATGGCCGTGGCCGAGATCAAGAATGTTTTAGACCAGCCTGTCAAATTGCTTGTCGAGGACGATGAGACCGATCCTCAGGTGGCTGCCAGGAAAGCACGGAGGCTCATTGAAGTGGATAAGGTGAAGTTTTTGATGGGTGGGGTTTCCAGCTCCACTGCTGTGTCGGTTGGCGAAGTGGCCCAGAGAGCGGGAGTTCTCTACATCGCCACCAACCAGAACTCGGATACGATCACCGGTGAGAAGGCCCATCGATGCGTTTTCCGTGTTTGCCCTGACATGGCCATGGCCCTGAGATGCCTGGGGCCTTACGTCATTGAAGTGGCCAAGCTGAAGAAGTGGTACTTCTTTACCCATGACTACGAGTGGGGATGGTCAGGGACCCGATGGGGAAGAAAGGTCTTGGAACAGTACAAGGGAACGGATCTGGGAGAGTCGAAGATCCCTCTGGGAACCCGGGATTACAGTGCTTTCTTTCAAAAGGCCCTGGCCACAAAACCGGAAGCCCTTGTCATCACCGTAGGCGGGGTGGACCGAGCTGCCTTGATGGAACAGATCTATGAATTCGGAGTCTATAAGAAGACGACGATCGTCCATACTCTTTATGATTATGAAGATGTTTGGGCTGCTGGACCCAAGAAGAACTTCGGAATCCATGGAACAGAATGGTACCACGGCATTGATACTCCCACGGCCAAGGCCTTTGTGGCCAACTATAAGAAGATGTTTCCAGCAGCACTGATCCCGGTTCCGACCCAGGATACGGCCAATGGATATATCGGACTGAGAGAACTCCTCAAGGCGATTCAACGGGTAGGGAAGGATGACGTGACAGCGGTGATCAAAGCCCTCGAAGGCTACACGGTCCCCCTGAATGAGTCTTTGAAAAACGATCCCATTTACATCCGTGAATGGGACCATCAATTTGTCTGGGCTTATTATGTGGTCAAGTCAAAGAGAGAAAAGGATATGAAAGACCGGACCGACTTTTTCGAACTGTTGAAGTGGTGCCCTGGAAAGGATGTGGCGAGAAGCAAAGAAGAGAACCCGGTGAAGCTGGAAGATTACCCTGCTTCGACATAAAAAACGTTTCCTAAACTCTTTATACCCTATTACCCTCATCCTTCCCCTCTCCCCGCCGGGAGAGGGATGGGGTGAGGGGAGTCTGAAAGGAAAAAGCAATGGAGGAATTTATCAGTGAGTTTTCCTCATTCGCCATGATCGGCCTGGTGAATGGGCTCGTTTATGCAGTGGTGGCTTTGGGATTCACGCTGATCCTGGGTGTGATGCAGGTGATCAACTTCACCCATGGTGTCCTCTTTGCATTTGGTGCCTATTTTGCTTTTACGATCCAGAGATATTTTCAACTTCCCTTCTGGGTCAGCCTTATCATTGCTCCAATACTTGTGGGGGTCCTTGGCATCGTTCTTGAGCGGGTGGCCATTCGCAGAACCTATGGGGGCAATCCTCTCTTTGGGCTCCTGCTCACCTTTGGAATGGCAACCGCCCTTGAGGCCGTGATTCGAATGGTTCCCATCTGGGGTAAGATCGGTTACTCGGTGAAGGCCCCTGAGTTTGTAGCCGGGTCGATCGAACTCGGGTTTATGACCTATTCCAAGTATCGACTCTTCCTGGCAGCCCTTGCCATCGTGATCATCTTTCTCACCTGGCTCTTCTTAGAGAAGACACCCTATGGAGGGATTATCAAAGCCGGTGCCTACGATAGCGAAATGATCATGGCCCTCGGCAAGAACCTTCCCCGTCTCCGGATGCTCGTTTTTGGACTTGGTTCCATCCTGGCAGGTATTGCCGGAGTCATTGCAGCTCCCATCTACAGCGTGAAGCCTGCGATGGGCACCGATATCCTGATGCCTGCCTTCATCATCGTCGTCTTGGGTGGGATTGGAAGTTTCTGGGGAAGTGTCATTGGAGGGCTCATCGTGGGGATGTCGAAAAGCATGATTGTCATGGTCTTTCCCCGGGCGGAGGACATCATCCCCTATGTCATCATGGCCCTCATCCTGATTTTCAGGCAAAGAGGTTTGATGGGAGAAAAAAGCGTACTGGAGGCTTAAGATGCAGTCTCAGCAACAATGGTGGAAGAAATTGACCCACCCGATGATTTGGATATTTGTGCTCTTCTTCTTTTTCCCGAAGTTGCCCTTCATCGGAAAATATCTTTCGCTGGGAACAGAAGTCATGATCTGGTCCCTCTTCGCCGTAGGATTCAATATCCTGCTGGGTTACACAGGGCTGACCTCCTTTGGGCATGGGGCGTATTTTGGCATTGGGGCCTATACGGCAGGTATCATTTTTCTGCGTGTCTATCCTGGATTATGGATTCCCCTTTTGCTTAGCATTGTGGGAGGAGCCCTTTTTGCGGGCTTAGTGGGCCTTATCGTGGCCAAGAAGAGGGGAATCTATTTTGCCCTTCTCACGATTGCCTTTGGGCAAGTCTTCTACTTCATTGCCTTCCGCTGGGAAGAGCTGACAGGTGGCGAAACAGGGCTGTCGAAAATTGATCGGGTTCCCATTGGCATTCCAGGTCTGTTTCAAATCAAACTGTCCACATCCATTAACTACTACTATTTCTGCTGGGCTGTATTCTTGATTGCCACAATCATTGTCTGGAAGATTGTCCATTCTCCTTTCGGCAAGGTGATCCAGGGAATCCGGGAGAATGAAGTTCGCACAAGATATTTAGGGTATAACGTCTACTTTTATAAGTGGGCCTCCTTTACGCTTTCAGGCGCCTTCGCAGGGCTTGCAGGCGGCCTCTACACCTTCCTCATCAATTCGGCTTTTGCAACCGTGCTCGATTGGACCCAATCCGGAAACGTCGTCATGATGAACCTATTGGGCGGAGGGTTGGTCAATTTCTTTGGTCCTATCCTGGGAGCAACGATCTTCATCTCCTCACGGGACCTCCTGAGCGCCTATATCTCAAGGGCTTCGGATGTCCTCCATTTCGAAATCGACTGGCTGTTTATCTATGGGCTTATTTTTGTCTTCGTGATCCTCTTCATCCCGACAGGTATTCTCGGACTCCTGAGTGGCAAGAAAAGGGCGGTTCTGAAGTAGGAGGGGTTATGGCAATACTTACCACACAACGATTGACGAAGAATTTTGGGGGATTGCGAGCCGTTGACTCGGTCAGCCTTGATTTTGAGGAAGGGAAATTGACGTCAATCATCGGCCCGAATGGGGCTGGGAAAACAACCTTCTTTAATCTGTTGACCGGACTGATCAAACCGGATTCTGGGAAGATCATTTTTAAAGGGGAGGATATCACGAAGTTTCCCATCCACGAGATCATTCGAAAGGGGATTTCTCGCTCCTTCCAGATCATTAATCTCTTCAATGAGCTGACTCTTTTTGAGAATGTTTGGCTCGGGGTGCAGGCCCAACAAAAACATGGCAGGGAACTCTTCGCGGACTCGAATAAATTTGCCTCGATCCGGGGCGAGACGTTCCGGGTCATTCAGGAGACCGGTCTTTCCGGAAAGGAAGAGACACCCGTCAAGCTACTCTCCTATGGGGATCGGAGAATCCTCGAAATCACAATCTCCCTGACCACAAAGCCTAAACTCCTTCTACTGGACGAACCTACCAGCGGGCTGATGTCAGAGGACCGGAAACGGATCTCCGGTTTCATGAAAAAAATCTCTTCGCAATTGACTCTGGTTGTCGTTGAGCACGACATGGACGTCGTCATGTCGATCTCAGACCAGATCGTTGTTTTATCCCAGGGGGGGGTTTTGGCTCAGGGTCCCCCAAACGAAATCCGGGGAAACGAAAAGGTTCAGGAAGCCTATCTGGGAGGCCAGTACTGTCTGGCGTAATGAACGCACAGAGCATAGCGCAAAGCGCATGGCGATTTTTAGAAGAATTCATTTTATCGCTTGATTTTTTTCTGTCATTCTGAGGGAGGCGAAGAATCTCGCTCTAAGATTTCTTTATCACGCTATGCTCTGTGCCCCATGCGCTATGCCTGATTACGGTGAGGAGAACTTATGTTAATGGTCGAAAAAATCAATACCTTTTACGGGGAAGCCCATACCCTGTTTGATGTCTCCCTCGATATTCAGGAAGGAGAGGTCGTTGCCCTCTTAGGTCGGAATGGGGCTGGGAAGACAACGACGATCCGTTCGATCATGGGGCTGACCCCGCCTCGGGCAGGAAAGATCCTATTCAAGGGAGAAAACATTGCGGGCCTTCCCCCCTACACGATTGCCAATAAAGGGGTTGGTTTTGTACCCGATAACCGGAGGATCTTTCCAAACCTGACCGTAAAACGGAATCTTGAGATTGCCAGGAAAGACAATGGAGAAAAAGAACGTTGGACGATTGAGAGAATCTACGACCACTTTCCCAAGCTGAAAGAGATCGAATCCCGGATGGGAGAAGTCCTGAGCGGCGGGGAACAGCAGATGCTTACGATTGCCAGAACGTTAATGGGCAATCCGGACCTGGTTCTTCTCGATGAGCCTACAGAAGGCCTTGCTCCCATCATGGTGATGGAGGTCATGAAGATTGTAAAGGAACTGAAGGAAAAGGGAGAGACGATCCTTCTGGTCGAGCAGAACTCAACGCTGGCCCTTTCCGTTTCCCAACGGGCCTATATCTTAGAGAACGGACACATGGTCTTTTCAGGCCCTGCGGATAATATCATTAAGAATGTGGAGTTGAGACAGAAATATCTTGGGGTTTAATCAAATCGATCAGATCATCATCATAACGCAATATCTGATCAAAGCACATCCCCTACGGCATTGCCCCTCTCCCTGAAAGAGGAAAGGAAACTTTTTGGAAGGAGACGGACATCATGGAAATCAAAGAGGTCCTTGTCGTAGGTGCAGGAACGATGGGACATGGGTTTGCCCAGATCTTTGCGATGAACCACTCTCTCCGGTTGGTTGGTAGATGAGACATGAGGATCTGCTCAAAAGGGCGCAGGGCTGGATCATAGACAACCTGAAATATATGGTTGAATTGGGTGAGATCGAAAAAGGAAAGGTCCAGCCAACCTTATCCCACATTCAATTTACCACCGATTTAAAAAAAGCCGCCTCGAAAGCCGATTATGTACTCGAAGCGATTAATGAGAACCTCGATTTAAAGAAGAGGCTCTTTCAACAGCTCGGGAGCTGGACGCAACCCCACGTCGTCCTTGCAACCAATACCTCTTCATTTGACATCAATGAATTGAGTGCCGTTACCGCCCATCCGGAGAGGGTCATTGGCACTCATTGGTTCCATCCGCCCCAAATTACACCCTGTGTTGAAATCATTCCTTCCAGCCCACAAACCAGGAGACCATTGAGATCGCAACGGATCTCATGAAACGCATTGGCAAAGTCCCCACTCGCTGCAAGAGCGCTCCGGGATTTGTGGCCAACCGAATCCAGATGGCAATGGCCGCAGAGGCATTGGCCATTGCTGAGGAGGGGCTTGCGACGCCTGAAGAGATCGATCAGATCGTCAGAACCTCCTTTGGTTTTCGATTGAGCGCCTATGGTCCCTTCCAGATCTGCGATCAGGCGGGAGCGGACACCTATTATTCGGTTTATGAATATCTGTATGGAAAACTGAAGAGAGAACAAATGAAACCCTCTCTGCTTCTGAAAAAACAGGTGGAACAGGGTCGGTTGGGGTTGAAGACCAACCACGGATTTTATGAATACAAGGAGGGGGCAGCAGAGGCAATAAAACGAGAGCGGGACCGGAAACTCTATGCCCGGCTCCGTCTGTTCCGGGAGGAACTGAAGACCGCAAAGAAAATATAAATCCAATTTTCAGAATTCAAATGTCAGATGAATGTCAAATTTTAAACCCAAACATATTTAACGTCTGAGATTTGGCTATCATTTGACATTTGAAATTTGTCATTAGAAATTCCAGATGATTAGTTCTCTCTGCCGAGGAAAAATGATGGATCTGCATCAAACACTGAAACAGGCGATCGACGAAAAAAGACACCTCCTCCCCGAGGATATTGGAAAGGCTCTGCTATCCCAGTACGGAATAAAAGTCCCTCCTGGTAAACGGCTGACCCATCCTGATGAACTTCGGGCAGCAGCCAGGAAACTGGGATATCCCCTGGTCGTAAAGGCGATGGCTCCAGACCTGATTCATAAAACCGATCGGGGAGCAGTAAAAGTGGGAATTGAAAAATACTCCGCTTTCCAAAGGGCAACGAAGGACTTATGGACTCTTTTTCCCGGCGTGCCCCTGCTTGCAGAAGAAATGGTAAGCCCAGGCGTAGAGATGATCTTAGGTCTAACTCATGACAACCATTTTGGTCCAAGTCTGATGATTGGTCTCGGAGGAATTTTTACAGAAGTATTTGAGGATGTGGCATTTCTGATGCTTCCAGCGACACGGAGTGAAATAATCCAGGCCCTTACAGGCCTAAAAGGCTTCAAGCTAATGACAGGTTTTCGGGGAAGGCCAGTTTATGATATCGACAAGATCGTGGATGGGATCATGGGTGTGGCTCGATTTGGCTTGGATGCAGCGGGTTATTATGATTCTGTTGACATTAATCCTTTCGTTGTGAATGAGGATGGGATAACGGCGCTGGATGTCAAGATTCTGCTTCGGTCGCAATACATTTCCAGAACACCGGAAGTGCCATTGTACGAGACGAAATCTCTGGATCGCTTTTTTACCCCTCGGGCTGTGGCTGTCATCGGAGCTTCTGCAACTCCCGGAAAATCCGGGAACGTGGTCATTCGGAATATCATTGCCAATGAGTACGCAGGAAAAATCTATTTGGTCAACCCGAAAGGCGGGGAGATCCTGGGCATGCCCGTCCAGTCCTCAATCGCCAGTCTCCCTGAGGGAATCGACCTGGCGATTATCGTGCTACCTGCAAAAGAGACCCCGCAGGCCCTTCGGGAATGTGCTGCAAAGGGCATCAGGCAGATTGTCCTCCTCGCGGGTGGGTTTGCAGAGGTGGATGAATATGGAGCGGAGATCCAGCAGGAGATGATCGACATCATCTGCGAGAAAGGGTTGCGCGTCATCGGCCCGAATACGTCGGGGCACACTTCAACTCCCCATCAATTTACGTCCTCGTTATTTCCCCTGGGGAAGATCCGTCGGGGGAAGATTTCCTTTCTTGCACAGACGGGTAACTTTGCCACGCACACCATGAGATACATTCTTACGGGCGAGCATTTTGGTGTTGCGCGGGTGATTGGCCTTGGGAACAAGATAGACGTAGAAGAGAGTGAGGCCCTTGATTACCTGGCCAAGGATCCGGAGACGCATGCGATCATCATGTACCTTGAAAGCATCAAAAGGCCGGAACGCTTTTTAGAGATCGCAAGGGAGGTGACCCGCCATAAACCCGTAGTCATGATGAAGGGTGGTATCACAGAGGCGGGTAAAAAGGCTGCAGTCGCTCACACAGCGGCCATGGCTTCGGAGGACCGGTTAGTGGAGGGTTTGCTCCGTCAAGCAGGTATCGTTCGAGTAAAAGAGTACACTCAATTGATCCTTGCGGGAAAAGCCCTTTCAATGATCCCTTTGCCCAGGGGGAATCGGGTCAGTTTCCTGACCCCGTCTGGGGCGATGCTGGTCGCTCTGTCCGATCTTTGCATCAGCCTGGGTCTTGAAGTCCCGGATTTGGAGGAAGAAACCCGGCAGAGGCTTCAGGAGATCAGCCCTCCTTTTATCCGGATGCGAAACCCGGTGGACATCTGGGCAGCCGCATCGGTGAGCGGGGTCGAGTTTGGGTATGGAGAGGGCATGGAGGCAGTGCTCAAAGACCCGAACATCGATGCCGTGGTCCCGGTCCTCATGCTTACGAAGGAAACGGGGATCCCTTCATATAACTTTATCCTTGAACTGGCAAAAAAGTATCCTGAAAAACCGATCCTGGTTACCTTCAGTGCGGACAAGCAATACATGGAGGAGTGTAAAGAATTCCTCGAACCTCAAGGGATTCCCACCTTTCCCGAAATTGAGCAGCCCTTTGAAGTTCTATCGATTCTTTACCGTTGTTATCGAGCGATGAATCGACCCAGGTAAATAAGGATTATGGTCCCGTAAAAAGTCCAAAATCCGTCACTCCGGCGAAAGCCGGAATCCAGAACCCCAGCGAAATAGCTGGATTCCTGCTTTCGCAGGAATGACAAACGGGAGAAAATACCGACTTTTTACGAGTTCATCAAATGATCAGAATCAAAATTCTATGTGAAAAGATAGGTCCGTTTTGGGGATAAGAGGAGGATACAATGGTTGATAAAGTGATCATCAGTTGTGCGGTCACAGGATCGATCCATGTCCCAAGCATGAGTCCCTATCTTCCCATTACTCCGATTCAAATCGCCCAGGAGGCTATTGCGGCCCGTGAGGCAGGGGCGGGGTCGGTCCATCTTCATGCCCGGAACCCGGAGACTGGCGAACCGACGATGGACCTCAGCCTCTTTCAGGAATTCTGTCAGGAGGTCCATCGGAAAAGCGATGTCATTATCTGTATTACCACCGGGGGTGCACCCACGATGACCCCGGAAGAGAGGATGGTGGCCGTCCGGAAGTTTAAGCCCGAGCTGGCATCGATCAACATGGGGTCGTTCAACTTTGGGCTGTTTCCTATCATGGAGAAGATCAAAGAATTCAAATATGATTGGGAGGAAAGCTACCTGGAAAGATCGAAGGACAATATCTTCAAAAATACATTTTACGACCAAGAGCGCATTTTCAAGATTATGAAAGAGAATGGGACCAAACCTGAGTTGGAATGCTACGATGTAGGGCATCTCTACAATACCGCTTATTGGGCGGATAAGAGAGCCATCGACCCGCCCTTCTGGATCCAGCTCATCTTAGGTATCCTGGGCGCCATCCAACCCTCGGTTGAGAACTTGGTTTTTATGAAGAATACAGCGGACAAGCTTTTTGGCAGGGATTATGTCTGGTCCGTGCTTCCCACGGGGCGCCATGAATTCAATCTCTGCACAGTGGGAGCCATCATGGGCGGAAACGTGCGGGTGGGAATGGAGGATAATCTCTATCTTGGCAAAGGGGTGTTGGCGAAGAGCAATGCTGAGATGGTGAAGAAGATGGCGGGCCTCCTTAAGGAACTCGATTTTGAGCCTGCCACCCCACAGGAGATCCGAGCCATCCTGAAATTGAAAGGAAAGGAACATACAAGCTTTATCTAAAATTCCAACAATCAAATCCCTTGCCTTCGCCGAAGTGGCTACGCGCAGGCAGGCAAACTCAAAATAATGACCCAATCCAATGTTCAAATCAACCAAAGTTGCATTTGATGGTCTTCTCCAAAAAGTCAAAATATTGGAGACCCCTCATTTCAGGAGGACCAATTATGATTTCTTAGGAGACCATCATATTTGACAATCGAATTCTGGGTTTAGGTCATTATTTGATTATTGGTCTCCTGTGCGTAGGCGCTTCAGCGAAGGCAGGTGCATTGGTTATTTGGTTAGGAGGTAATGATGGATCTCATCACAGGAGGAACGGGGTTTATCGGGAGCACCTTGGCCAGGACACTGCTTGACCAGGGCAAAACCGTTACGACCTTCGATATCAAATCAGACTCCTCCGTTTTGGAGGCTTACGGAAAACAATGGCATCACTTTCAGGGCCATCTTGGAAATATGGGTGAGGTCTTCACCGTAATTCAGGCCTGCAAACCCAAAACCATTTTCCACCTGGGTGGCATGCTCTCCATACCCTCGGAGCAAAACCCTCAGGCCTCATTCTCAACCAATGTCGTCGGTACTTACAATGTATTGGAAGGGGCACGTCTCTTCGAGGTCGAACAGGTTGTCTTTGCCAGTAGCAATGGAACTTATGGCCTTGATCTGGAAGACTTGACCGTCATCGACGATCGTACCCTGCAGCGTCCTTTCACCATTTATGGATGTGGTAAAGTTTTTGGGGAATTGCTGGGCCGATATTACCATCGCAAGTATGGCATCGATTTTCGTTCTGTCCGCTTGCCCGCGATTGTGGGGCCCGGGGCAAAAACAAAGAATGTCTCCATCTATAATGCATGGGCCATTGAGAAGCCTTTTTGGGGCGAGCCCTATGAGATCTTTGTCACACCCGAAACGGCTGCCCCCATCCTCTATTTCAAGGACGCCGCAAGAGCCTTCCTCGATCTTTCAAGGGCGCCCATCGACCAGATTAAGACGATGAACTATAACCTCGCAGGGATCCATCCTATCCCTACGGCCATGGACCTTAAGAATGCCGTCCTTCGTTTTCTGCCTCACGCAAAGATCAGCTTCAACCCGGATGACTTAGCGATGGCCTTTCAAAAGATGCATCAGGGTGTACGGTGGGATGAGACTCCGGCGGTCAAAGAATGGAACTGGAAGGTTCAATATGACCTGGAGAAAATGGTGGAGGACTTCATTAAAGAATTAAAAGAACATCCGTCTTGGTACCTCTGATCATCTTCTCACCTGCACGACGATATCTTCCAACTCCCCATTGACCGGATTTGCTCAATTAATGCGATGTTCCTTATCCTTGCTGATAGCCCATTCAAAAGTGAATGGTGGTCAACGGTCTTCACCCCTTGACTTGGTTTCCTTTTATCGTATGATATATCATCTGATGGGTTCCACGTTATAATTTGTAATTCGCTCTGGTCCCTGTTGGATCCAAAAGGAAAAGAGTGTTGAATTTCCAAGCTGACATACCTCGCTTAGTTCGTGAACTTCGCGACCGAATGGGGCTAACCCAGGAGAAATTCGCGGCCAAGCTCGGCGTAACCTTTCCGACCATCAACCGTTGGGAGAATGGGCGCGCCAAACCGTCGCCGCTGGCTCTGAAACAGATTGAGGAGTTGCTCTGTGACTTAGGCGAACGGGGAAAGGATTTGTTGCAAGGATTCTTTGGCGAAGAGGAAAGCTAAAATGGCCAACGAGAACAGCAATAATGCTGGAGCCGACATTGGTATGGAGCATCCCTATAGTCTCCACCGCGACCTCCGCCTAGACTTCAAGGTTAACTATGTCGTGGCCAATTTGCCCTTCAACGTCCGTGACTGGGAGGGCGAACGCTTGCGCGCCTACAAGCACCTTGCGCTATCAACCTGCCAACTGGGGTGCATCGTATGATCAAGCTCGAAGACCTCCGGCCCAACGCGGCCGTACGTGGCATTCTGCCCGACGCACTCGTTACGGTCGTTAGCGTGCAGTGGTTCGGTTCTGAAGCTCTAGAACTCACTTACAAGAGCCCTGCCGGCAAGGTGGCAAACGAACTCCTCTACCGACACGACGAATCGCGCCTGGAGGTGGTTACGCAAGGCCGTCCTTGGAGCTTTGACGGCAACGGAGAACTGTTTCGCCTTGTCTCCGAGGCGCATCGCATCCGGCTGGCTCATCTCTTTGACCCTGTCCTTGCCATTCATACATCCGTGCTCGAACCGCTGCCACATCAGATCACAGCCGTTTATGAGACGATGCTTCCGCGCCAGCCGCTTCGCTTCCTGCTGGCCGACGACCCGGGCGCTGGCAAAACGATCATGGCCGGGCTCCTCATGAAGGAACTTATCGCTCGCGGTGACCTCCATCGTTGCCTCGTGGTCTGCCCTGGTTCCCTTGCTGAACAGTGGCAGGACGAACTCTATCGGAGGTTCCATCTACCCTTTGAGATTCTGACCAACGACAAGCTCGAAGCCGCGCGGACCGGAAACTGGTTTCTGGAGGCAAACCTGGTCATTGCACGCCTTGACAAGCTTTCGCGCAACGAGGATGTCCAGGAGAAGATCAAAGCTCCGGACTGTCGTTGGGACCTCATCGTCTGCGACGAGGCTCATAAAATGTCCGCCACTCTGTTTGGCGGCGAAATCAAGTACACCAAGCGTTACCGGCTGGGCCAACTTCTCTCGACACTCACGCGCCATTTTCTGTTGATGACGGCAACGCCGCACAACGGCAAGGAAGCGGATTTCCAGCTTTTCATGGCGCTGCTCGACGGCGATCGTTTCGAAGGTCGGTTCAGGGACGGGGCCCACGTATCGGATGTCTCCGATCTGATGCGTCGGATGGTGAAAGAGGGCCTGCTGAAGTTCGACGCCACACCGCTTTTCCCCGAACGAATTGCCTACACGGTGCCCTACAAACTCTCCGACGCTGAAGCTCAGCTTTACAAAGAAGTTACCGACTACGTGCGAGAGGAGTTCAACCGCGCGGAGTCTCTCCAGAATGATAAACGCGCTGGCACGGTCGGTTTCGCGCTCACAATTCTGCAACGCCGCTTGGCTTCATCCCCCGAGGCTATCTACCAATCGTTGCGGCGCCGTCGCGAGCGTCTCGAAAGTCGGCTCCGGGAACTGGAATTGCTCCAGCGGGGAAGCGGACCTGCTCCGAGTATGGCGGTGGGCGTGCCGGTGATGGAGGCTGAGGACATTGAAGATCTGGAGGACGCGCCCGACAACGAAGTCGAGACCGCCGAAGAGGAAATCTTAGATCAGGCCACCGCTGCACGCACGATTGCCGAATTAAAAGCGGAAATCACGACACTCAAACGCCTGGAGGTTCTTGCGCTCTCTCTCCGCCGAAGTGGCGATGACCGCAAATGGCGCGAACTGGCCACGTTGCTCAGTTCAATCTTCGCATCCACATCCGGTCCCGGACGAGTGGCGGAATCTCCAGTCTCCCTATGGTTCAGGGCCGATCCCACCCCCGACGCCGTCCCCGCACCAGAAACTGGTCCTCTTCACTGAGCACCGCGACACCCTCAACTATCTGGAAGACCGTGTTACAACGCTGCTTGGCCGAAAGGAGTCCGTGGTCTTGATTCACGGCGCGATGGGCCGGGAAGAACGGAGAAAGGCTCAGGAGGCATTCAAGCATGACCCCGAAGTCCAGGTGCTACTGGCAACGGATGCCGCGGGTGAAGGCATCAATCTGCAGCGAGCTCACCTGATGGTGAACTATGACCTACCCTGGAATCCAAACCGGATCGAACAGCGCTTCGGGCGCATCCATCGTATCGGCCAGACAGAGGTCTGCCACCTCTGGAACCTTGTTGCAGAAGAAACCCGAGAGGGCGATGTCTATCGTACGCTGCTGGATAAACTCGAACAAGCCCGACAGGCGCTCGGAGGCCAGGTGTTCGATGTCCTGGGCAAGCTCCAGTTCGAGGGCAAGCCCCTGCGTGATCTCCTGATTGAGGCGATCCGCTATGGGGAGCGGCCCGAGGTGCGAGCCCGGTTGACACAAGTGGTCGCAAATGCCTTCGATCCACGCCAGTTGCAGGATTTGATCGAAGAACGGGCGCTGGCCCACGATACCATGGACGCAACTCGTGTATACCGCGTCCGCGAGGAAATGGAACGGGCCGAAGCGCGCCGACTTCAGCCGCACTACATCGAGTCGTTTTTCCTCGATGCCTTCCAGCGCCTGGGCGGCTCCGTCAAACAACGTGAGCCGCGTCGCTACGAGGTCACCCATGTCCCAGCGCCTGTGCGAAATCGGGATCGCCTAATCGGGATCGGCGAGCCGGTCCTGCCGCGCTACGAGCGAATCGCCTTTGAGAAGTCCCTTGTGACGCCGCAGGGCCAGCCCCTCGCCGCTTTCCTATGCCCCGGACACCCGTTGCTGGACGCTACCATAGACCTCACGCTTGAACGCCATCGCGACCTCCTACGGCGAGGGACGGTCTTGGTCGATGAGCGAGATTCGGGAACGTCACCCCGTGTATTGTTCTACCTTGAACATTCCATCCAGGACGCCAGCCTCACACGCGCGGGGGACCGCCGCACGGTCTCCAAGCTTATGCTCTATGTGGAACTGGACCCCGACGGCAACACCCACAGTCTGCACTACGCCCCTTATCTCGACTACCGTCCTCTTACGGATAGTGAGCCGTCCGTGGATGCAATCCTGTCTCGGCCGGAATGCGCATGGGTAAACCGGGAATTGGAACAGAAGGCCCAAGGCTATGCGATTGCCCAGGTTGTGCCCGAGCATCTTGCAGAAGTGCGGTCCCGGCGACTTGATCTGATTGCCAAGACCGAGGCAGCCGTTCAAGACCGTTTGACCAAGGAGATCAGCTACTGGGATCATCGGGCCGAGCAACTCAAGCTTCAGGAACAGGCAGGCAAACCTAATGCCCGCCTCAACTCGGACGAGGCCCGAAAGCGTGCCGATGCCCTTCAGGCGCGTCTCCAGAAGCGCATGGAGGAATTGAAGCTCGAAAAGCAGATCTCTCCGCTGCCCCCGGTTGCGTTGGGCGGCTTGCTTGTGATCCCCGCTGGGCTTTTGGCCATGATGACTGGGAAAAGTGCCGTCGGGACGCCGTCGCTTCTCGAAGACACCCAGGCATCCGCCGCACAAGCCCGTGCCATTGTCATGCAGGTCGAACGTGATCTTGGTTTTATGCCCTCCGATCGCGAGACCGAAAAGCTCGGCTATGACATTGAAAGCCGAGTGCCGGGAACCGGCAGACTTCGCTTCATCGAGGTCAAGGGTCGCGTGGCGGGCGCCGTTGCGATAACCGTCACCAAGAACGAAATCCTGTATTCGCTGAACAAGCCGGACGACTTCATCCTCGCTATTGTCGAGTTCGATGGCGATAACCATCATGTGCATTATGTCCGCCGCCCCTTCCAGCGCGAGCCAGACTTCGGGGTGACGAGCGTGAACTATAACTTTGCGGGACTGTTGGCGCGGGCAGAGGCGCCACGATGAGCGATCCCATCACTATTCGAGTGGCCGATGTCGTGGGCGGACCACTCTGCGTTTCAGTCGATGATGGTCAGCGCGTCCACAACAAGATCGGATCGTTGTTGGCGGAGGGTCGAAAGGTGGTTCTTTCCTTTGACCAAGTTGAGATAGTCATTGCCGCTTTCTTGAGCGCCGCAGTTGGTCAACTCTACGGGGAGTTCTGCGAGGTGCAGATTGAGCGATTGCTTGAGGTACGAGACCTGCAAGCCGAGGATGGCCCTCTTCTGGTCTCAGTGGTTCGAAATGCGAAGGCCTACTATGCCGATCCTCGGGCATTTGATGAGGCATGGAAAGAGGAACTCGATTCGATAGAGACTGTGCAGCTAATGGAGACCTACTATGAAACCCAAAATCGTCAGCATTGCCATCGAAAACTTTCGGGCGTTCCGCAGACTTAGAATCGAGGGATTAGGCAGGGTCAACTTGATTACGGGACGAAACAACACCGGTAAGTCTTCGGTATTGGAGGCACTTCGTATTCTCACATCCGACGCCTCACCATCCGTGATCTACGAAATCCTCAGATATCGAGAGGAAGACATTGGAGAGGCTGAGGAGCCGAGCAGACCGGTCGAGAGCGATAGTTTGTTCCAGATGTCAACTCTGTTCAACGGCTTTCCCCAACTCTCGCCGAATCTCTTACCTATCTCTGTATCCGCAATAGGAGAGACCGGGCCGATGGGGTTGACCCTGGGGGTCGGTTGGTTTTCAGAAGAGCAAACCCCAGAGGGCATCCGAAGGCTTGTGGCGCAAAATAGGGATCTCTTTGGCATGGAGGAAGGAGTGCCCGCATTGGTTATTGAAGTGGGTGGTTCAAGACGTATCATTCCATTAGACCGATTTCGTCGCTACCCCTATCGCGCCCGTCCATTTCGACCTGATGTTGGTGATGAACCACGAATGCCGTGTATCTTTGTGAGCCCTTACGGGGGCGAAAGGACCGCCACACTTGGCACATTGTGGGATAAGATCGCTCTTTCCGATCGCGAGAAGGATGTCGTGCATGCTTTGCAAATAATCGACCCTGAGATATCCGCTGTGTCCATGGTGGGCGGTGAGGGACCGAGGCAGACACGTACTGCGATTGTCCGCGCCAACAACATACCTCGGCCTGTCCCGTTGCGTTCATTTGGGGACGGGCTGAATCGTCTGTTCGGGATTGTGCTGTCTCTTGTCAATGTGAAGGATGGTCTCCTTCTAATAGACGAATTCGAGAACGGGATGCACCACACTGTTCAGTTAGATGCCTGGCGTGCAGTGTTCAAGCTGTCTCAGCGGTTGGGTATCCAGGTTTTCGCCACGTCCCATAGTTGGGACTCCATTGAAGCGTTCCAGAAAGCAGCCGCCGAGACGCCGGAGGAAGGGGTACTCGTTAGGCTTTCCCGTAGAGGTGAAGAAATCATCCCGACAGTCTTCCACGAGGATGAATTAGCGGTTGCCACACGTGACAGAATCGAGGTGCGCTGATATGGCCGCCAAAAAGATTCTGCTGGTAGAGGGTCCTGATGATGAGTATGTGCTGAAGCACATCTGCGGGAATCGGGGTTTGCCGCGACTCGATGATGTCAAGGCACACGGTGGCGTCAACCAACTATTGGACAGTTTCCCTGTTCGTCTAAAAGCAAGCGAGTATGGGGACATTGTCGGAGTGGTCATTGATGCGGATACCGACTTGAGATTGCGGTGGCAGTCACTGCGAGATCGGCTCATCCGGGTGGGGTACCAGACTGTGCCAGACAACCCAACGCCCGACGGCACCATTCTTGACCCGCCCCCTGGGATTTTGCTGCCTCGCATGGGCATCTGGATCATGCCCGACAACCAGACCAAGGGAATCTTGGAGGATTTCCTCCGCTTTCTTGTGCCTGCCGGGTCGCAGCTGTTCAGCCACGTCCAATCCAGTGTGGTGGCTATCCCGGAGGAAGAGCGACGCTTCAATCGGCTCGTTGAACCCAAGGCGATCATTCACACTTGGCTCGCATGGCAGGAGGAACCGGGGAAACCACTGGGGACAGCGATCACAGCAAGGTTCCTTGATCCCAATGTGGCCCAGGCTGATGTCCTGGTATCCTGGTTGAACCGATTGTTCTTCCCATGACCAGATCCTACCGGAAAAAACTGATTGAAGTCGCCCTGCCGCTGGACGCTATCAATAAGGCCAGTGCCCGTGAGAAGTCCATCCGCCACGGCCACCCCAGTACACTGCACTTGTGGTGGGCGAGGCGGCCGCTGGCGGCGGCGCGGGCGGTGATCTTCGCGCAAATGGTGGACGATCCGTCGGCGCATCCCGATTTGTTTCCGACAGAGAAGGAGTAGAACGCCGCGGGCCGGTTCGAGCACAGTCCAAGAAGAAATCTCACCGCTTGACTTTTTGATTGCTGCGCCGAAATGGGGGACTTCCATAAGATTATTAAAGAGGAAGATCCGTGAGAAAGAAATCAGCAAGTACGCCAGGAAAGGAAGCGACGCCGCTGTATGATCGCATCCGGCTCATTCTGGAATCGGCCCGAACCAGTGTGGCGCGGACGGTCAACACGACCCAGGTCGTGGCCAACTGGTTGATAGGGCGAGAAATCGTTGAAGAGGAGCAGCAGGGAAAGCGACGAGCCGGGTATGGGGAGGAACTCCTCAAAGATCTATCTGATCGTCTAACAAAGGACTGCGAAAAAGGATGGTCAGTAAGAAATCTCGAATATTGTCGGAACTTTTATGTGGAATATCCCATATTAATAGATATCCAGAAATCGAACGCAGTGCGTTCGATTTTTACAATTACTCCAATGGGAGATGACCACATTCCGAACGCACTGCGTTCGGATTCTAAAAGTGCGGCGTCGGAAGGCCTTGCAAGAGAAAAAGGCTACGCGCTGCGTAGCCAATCCTGGCAACCAGGGCAGTTGCATCCGAATCTATCCTGGACTCACTATCGCACTCTGATGCGCGTGGATAAGGCGGGAGCCCGCGCGTTCTACGAGATCGAGGCCATTCATTCCGGGCTTGACCCGGAATCCAGTATTTCCCTGGATTCACGCTTTCGCGGGAATGGCAATCTTTGGTACGATTAATGTTACCGTGTGTAAATGAGGTGGAAAAGTCTGAAATGGAGGGTTAGGTCGGGACTCTTCTACTTTAGCATCTTCTTAAGATTCTTAAGTTTGTCGGCCGTCTCTTTAATCTCCTTGGCTTCCTTTACGCCCGGGATGCCCTCAACCTCCTTTTTGAGATCCGAGATAAGATCCCCCTTCTTTTCTTTCTCCTTTTTCTCCTTGTCAGTCTTCCTCTCGCTCCGGATTTTTCGAATCTCCTTAACCGTCTTTCCGAGGCCTTCTCCAATATCCGGGAGCTTTTTAGCCCCAAACAGAACGAGAAAAATCACCAGGATAACAAGAATTTCCGGCAAACCCAGACCAAACATCTTTCAATCCCCCAATATAGTTTTTAGTTCGGGGTTCGGAGATTAATTCTTCTTCTCCGACCTCCTAACCTTTACTCCGATCTCGATTTCCCTTCTCATTTCTTATAAGATATTGAGCTGGGATGCAAGAAAAAAAATCAACAATTCATTAAAAAAATAGAAAATGACTTGATTTTTCTTAGGATTTAACCTATTGAAGCCTGAGAGAATAGACGGAGGAAACCTATGTCAGTCGAATTGGAATGTCCGATCTGTGATGCCGATATACCGCTGGATGGTGACGAGAAACCTGGAGACTTAATTCTATGCTCTTTTTGTAATGTTACTTTTAAAATGTTTAAAAAGAAGGAGAAGTGGGTTCTTATGGAAGATTTTGACGAATAGCCATGAAAGCAATCTATACCTCCGATCTCCATGGAAAGGTTCCTCTCTATGAGGATCTCCTCGCATTAACCCACTCTTTCAAGGCAGAATTTGTGGCAGTGGGTGGCGATCTCCTTCCCTCCTTTCCTCCGTCCAGAAGATATGAAGAGATGATTCCGAATCAGCATATTTTTATCGATCAGTTTCTGTTCCCTTTCTTCGAGAGGATGATTGACACAACAACCGTTCACCAGATCTTCATCATCCCTGGAAACTGGGATCTGGGTTACCCCTATCTTTTTCATAGGCCAATGGAAGGACTGACCGATCTATGCCAGAGAGTTCATCTCTTCGACAACGGTTTTGAGATCATGGGATACCCATTCGTCCCCCCGACTCCATTTCGGCCAAAAGATTTTGAGAAGATGGATGACCTGGAGTCTCCCTGGCCTCCCCAGAAAAGCCCCTCCTATATTCGATCTGAAGACCAGACGGATCTTCTCGTTCCCGTCGATCCCTATCTTTATTTGAGACAGCGAGAGACGATACGGGAGGATTTGGATCATCTTTCAAAGCCAAAAGATCCAAAGAGAACCATTTATGTCATGCATTCCCCTCCTTTGGGACAGAGGTGGATCAAATTGAGGAGGGAGGTTTACGGGGAGCCGATCCATCAGAAGATTTATTGAAAGCGCCCAACCCCTCCTGACCTTGCATGGCCATATCCATGAGGCGCCCGAACTCTCCGGTTCCTACCACGATCGGATCGGGAAGACCTTATGTGTCAACCCGGGGCAGTTCGGAGCAAACATGAGGCTCCATGCCGTTACTTTCGATATGCAAAACGTAGAGGAAACGCTCCAACACACCTGCTTTGGATAAAGCCAAAAGGATTCAAGGATTCGAGGGTTCAAGGGGCCAAGCAAAAAGGTTTAGACATTTCAGATGGGTGAAAACTTCAAAGGTAATTCCTGTAAGGTAAAACATAAAAAAGAAGCACTCGAATCCTTGAACCCTCGAATCCTTGGACCCTTTCTAAAGATTTTCCTCATCTTATTAGTCCTCTTTTTTTGGAA
>CAWEAV010000023.1:0-8975 GCA_963806715.1 uncultured delta proteobacterium | reverse complement strand
AGCCGAAGCGGGCGGGGTACAAAGGGCAGACGTAATTATCGGTTTTGATGGGAAGGAGATCAAGGATGCCTCGGACCTTCCGCGCATTGTTGCGGAGACCCCGATTAAAAAGACGGTGGTGATCAAGGTGATCCGGGAGGGAAAGGAGGTCGATTTAAAAGTGACCGTGGCAGAGATGGAAGAGGAGAAGATGGCGTCTCTCAAACGGAAGGCTCCAGAGCTTGACTTTGGGTTGACAGTCGATGAAATTACCTCTCAATGGGCGAAAGAATTTAACCTCAGAGATCGAGCCGGAGTCGTCGTGATTGAGGTGACCCCAAACAGCCCTGCTGAGGAAGCCAATCTGCAGGCTGGAGATGTGATCAAAGAGATTGGTCGAAAGCCGGTCCGAAACCTGAGAGATTATCAAGAAGGGTTGGCAAAGATGAAGAGGAGCAAGTCCATCCTTCTCTTCGTCAGCCGGGGAGGACAGACCTTTTATACCACAATTAGGATTTCATAACCCCCTCCCCTTTAGAGGCTGTGTCATAATGACCAGTTAATTGTTATTTGATGAAAGTTAACCCGCCAGGTGCAGAAACGGCCATGGGCAAACCCCTCTTCAAGGCTTCAGACGGCGGTTGATTTGACATTTTAAGGGAGGGGGAGGATTCCTCTCAATGTGAACTCCGGCAGAGGTCTGGGACGTAAGTATTGCTTTCACGAAAGGTTCGCCCTGAAGCCTTTCCGAACGGCTTGCCCATGGCCGTATAGTGAAAATTTACGCAATATCTGGGTTAAGCCCGCCACAGGACAAACGGCCGGATAAAAAAGTCTTGGAACGGATACCATTGAACGGGCAGGCTCAAACACTCCAATACGTCATTCAACAGAAAGGACGTGGGGGATATAGTAGTGATGGCCCTGTGCCCGATTGTTTTAGGCCCACGAAAGGCTACAGGGCGTCCCGAAACAGGGAGGTATCTTAAATGAGACGGAGTGTCTTATTTTTAATATTCCTATCCATCCTTTGCCCTTTTTCTGGATGGACTCAAGCCAATCCCCTTCGACTGATGCGATATCCGGACATTGCCTACGGAAAAATTGTTTTCAGCTACCAGGGCGATCTCTGGGTTGTTCCTCAGGAGGGGGGCCAGGCGATGCGCCTGACGGTCCATGACGGTTTTGAATCCAATCCGAAATTTTCACCTGATGGAAAGTGGATTGCGTTCACGGGGAATTATTTCGGAGGCACAAACGTTTTCCTTATTCCAGTCGAGGGAGGCGAACCGAAACAGCTCACCTTTGAACCGACGCCGGCGACGGTTGTGGGCTGAACCCCTGACAGTCAATACGTCATCTATTCCTCAAACCGCACAGCCTATTCCCAGTTTTTCACGGAACTCTTCAAGGTTTCGATCGATGCCCGATTCCCGGAAAAGCTCCCCGTTGACCGGGGCAGTCTTGCCAGCTTTTCTCCAGATGGAAGACAGATCGTTTTTGTCCGCCATCCCATGACGTACTGGTGGTGGAAGCGGTACAAGGGAACCCTGAACCTTGATCTCTGGCTTTATGACTCCGGGAATGCCACGTTTGAGCAAATTACAGACTATCCCGGGAATGATACCTGGCCCATGTGGGGAAAGGACGACAAGATCTATTTTGTTTCTGACCGGAATGGAATTGCCAATCTCTTCACTTATGACCTCCAAACCAAGAGGATTGATCAAGCGACGAGGCATAGCCCTGGAGGCGTTCAATGGCCATCAATGAGTCCGGATGGCCGGTGGATCGTCTATGAGAACGGTGGGCAGATCTGGCGGCTGGATACACAGACGGAAGTGACGGAAGAGATTGTGGTAACCGCGTCCACCGATGACCACTTTAACATGGTTACCTTTATCAACCCGGTAAAATTTATTCAAGGCTGGGACGTGTCGCCACGTGCAAAACGGATCGTTCTCGACGGCCGGGGAAAGCTCTTTACGGTTCCTGTAAAGTACGGGGATACCCGCAAACTCACACGATCTCTGAGCGACCGTGAACAGTATCCCGCCTGGTCCCCCGATGGCCGATGGATTGCTTATGTCTCGGATCTGAGGGGAGAGCAGGAGATCTACCTCATGGACCAGATGGGCCAGCGTGAACCGGAGCAGTTGACGCAAAGCGGCAAATTCAAACTGGGTCTCTCCTGGTCCCCGGACAGCAAGAAACTTCTGTATCATACAAATGATCATTACCTCCTCCTTTTCGATACCGAATCCAAAGCATCCGTGACCCTAGCCCATAATCCGGTCGATCTGATCGAAGATTATTGCTGGTCTCCGGATAGCCGATGGGTAGCTTATGCCTATCAAGAGAAGAACTTTAGCTCGGATATCTATCTCTACGACGTGGAAAAGAAAGAATCGACCGCAATCCTCACGGGTCCAAACGACGACTATCATCCCGTTTTCACTCCGGATGGAAAAACACTCATATTTCTATCCAGACCCAATCCGGACCAGGTAGAAGTTCACAGTGTCAGTTTATTGCCAGAAGAAAAGCCTGCCTATGAGAAACCGGAGGACGAGGAGGGACAGGAAAAAGAGCCAAACAAGAAAGAGTCAAAAGAAGATGAGAAAGATTCGCCCAGAGATACAGAAGCAAAAGAGGTCCAGCCGATTCCTGTTCCTGTGAGGATCGAGTTTGAGGGAATTCGGGACCGCGTTCGACGGGCCCCTCTGAAACCGGGCCATTACAGCGATCTTCAGGCCACAGATACCCATTACTATTTCTTAATGCCCATGCCTGAGACAGGACCTGACGAACAACCAAAGAAACCAGGGAAGAACCTTTATTCCTTCGATCTTAAGGAACTCCGATCCCGTAAGGTGGCCGAACATGTCATCAGCTACCGGATTGCTGCGAAAGAAAAGAAACTGGTCATATGGGATGGAGAGGGGTTCAAACTCCTTGAAGCGAACGGTAAAGAAGGCAAACCAGAGCCTATTTCACTCGCCAATTTGAGCCTGAAGGTGGACCACAAGGTCGAATGGCAACAGATCTTCGATGAGAGTTGGCGAATGGTTCGAGACTATTTCTATGATCCGAATATGCATGGGGTGAATTGGCAAGGGATGAGGGAATATTACCAGTCCCTCTTGCCCTATGTTCGTACACGCCGGGAACTCAGTCTGCTGATACTTGAGATGGTGGGTAAACTCAATGCCTCTCACAAAGGAGTCTTTGGTGGGGATCAACCGGATGAAGTCGATCGCTACCCCGTGGCGCTTCTCGGGGCGGAATTGATTCCTGATTCTGAAACAGGGTTCTATCGTTTTAAAAAGATTTATAAAGGGAAACGTTCCGAGAATCGTTTTTTTGCACCTCTTGATGTTGATTATGTGAAGATTCGGGAGGGAGACTATCTGCTTGCGATCAATGGAGAAAAGGTTTCGGCGGATGAGAATTACCTCAAGTATCTTGTCAATCAGCACCAGAACCACGTAAAGCTTACCACCAACAGTCGGCCCACCTGGGAGGGTGCAATCGTCACGAGGATCAAACCCATTACGAGTGATTACCCCCTTCGCTACCGGGCGTGGTTTGAAAGAAACCGTGAGATTGTTGAAAAGGGGAGTAACGGAAAGATCGGCTACTTCCACCTCGAGACCATGAACGAGACCGACCTCAAAGAGTTTAAGAAATGGTTTGAAGCTTACCGGTACAAAGAGGCCATCATCATCGATGTCCGTTATAATGGCGGCGGTTCTATCGATGCAAAGCTCATCGATATGCTCGAGCGAAAGCCATATCAAATCGTCAGGCAACGCGACTCGGTCTCTTTAGAACGACCCTTTGAGGGTTTTTATGGAAAGGTCGTCGTGCTCTGTAATGAATACAGTTTCAGCGATGCGGAGGTCTTTTCGAGCGGATTCCGGATCCGTCATTTGGGGACTGTCATTGGAAAGCAGACCCTTGGCTACGTCATCGCGGTCAGATCTTCTCAACTGATCGATGGCGGATTGATTCGACTGGCTTCGGTTGGCATGTGGGAACTTGGCGGTAAGCAGCTCGAAGGCCTCGGCGCCATCCCGGATAGGGTCGTGGAGAATACCCCAAAGGATGAATTGGAAGGAAAAGACCGGCAGCTTGAAAAGGCGATCGAGTTTCTCATGGCTGAGATCGCTAAGGACCCGCGAAACCATGACTATCCGACCCCTGTTTTACCACGATAAGGGTCAGGGGCATTGTAGGGCGTTAGAGATCGAGCCGCCTTGAAAATTTCTCTCAATTGTTGGCCAGAAGCGAAGTGGACCCCCTGCATTCCTAATGAAATGGCCACATCCACATTTTTCCTTAGATCATCGATAAAGAGAATCCTTCGGGGTTCTGTCCCGGCCCACTCCATCGCCTTCTGGAAGATCTCGATCGCCGGCTTCTTAAATCCCACCTCATGGGATAAAATCCACCGATCAAAGGCCCGAACGATCGGAAATTTTGAGAGGATATAGTCAAAATGAAGAGGATTGGTATTTGAAAGAAGGCCAAGTCTCCACCCTCTTTTCTGGAAGCGGATCGTTTCGGAGACCTCCGGGTCCTCGATAAAGATTTCATTCCAGATGGGAACGAAGGCCTCAAACGAAAGAGAGAGTTGAAGAAATTCTTTCAGGGATTGGAAGAATTGGAGAGACGATACCTTTCCCGTCTCGTAACCATTGATGGCCCCCTTTTCGAAATCGAAGAGGTAGGAAAAGATCGGATGGGGGTCCTGGAATTCTTGGTGGCAAGAGAATCGAGCGAGTTTTTCCGCAATCGGATAAGGGTTAAAGGGGAGAATCACATTCCCCAGATCGTAAAGGATAACCTCAATGGTGGAGGGATCCATAGTTCTTCCCTCACCCTGCCGTTCGGCTGAATTCACGACGAAGCCCTCTCCCCTCTGGAAGGTGACGGGTAGAAAAGTATTCGGCGATAGCACGGGCCAGCGCAGGAATCGTATACTCTTTCGGCTGGATTGGCACCTTCATTCCCCAGGCTTTTGCGGTCCGGGTGGTGACCGGTCCTATACAGGCGATCGCAATCCCTTTCAGACGGGCCTTCAGATTTTCCTTCTTTAGGAGTTCGACAAAATGATTCACCGTGGATGAAGAGGTAAACGTGATAACGTCGATATTTTCGTCTGCCAGGAGTTGCCTCAATTTTCTCGCCCCTCCTCTTGGTTTGACCGTGCGATAGACTTCAACCACATCCACCTCCGCCCCCATCTTTCTCAGCCCTTTGGGGAGGACATCCCGGGCAATTCTTGCCCTGGCCAAAAGGATTTGACATCCCCGGAGGGCCATCTTCCCAAATCGTTCGAGGATAGCTTCGGCGATATATTCCTTGGGGACGTAATCGACAGGAACTCCTTTTTCTTTTAATTGATCTGCCGTGGCGGGTCCGATGGCACAAATTTTGAGAGAGGAAGGAACGCGAAGACGATGGTCTTTTTCCTTCAACCGTTGCCAGAAGAAGTGAACGCCATTGGCGCTGGTGAAGATGATCCAGTCGTAGGTTTGGAGCCGATCGATCGCCTGATCGAGTCTGTCCCAGCGCAGGGGAGCAACGATCTCAATCGTGGGAAAAACGACCACCTCGGCGCCTAATTTTTTCAGATGGGATCTAAATTCAGCCGACTGTTCTCGTGCCCGGGTGATCAGGATCCTTTTTCCAGACAGGGGAGTTCTGAATTCACTTGAGGTCATTCGATATGGGTATCTCCTTTATGCCCCGTCATCCAATGTTTCTGGAAGCTTTTCCGAAAGACCGAAGAGGGTTTGAAGGGTGTCGAGGTAAAGTTCATCTCCCCCATTTTCATGGTTTCGTTTGAGAAGGGTGAAGGGCTCATGGAGGATCTTATTAATGATGGCTGAAGTCAGGGCCTCTAACGATTTTCTCTCTTTTTCTGAGAGATTCGGATGAAGGGAAAGAGTCTTTTCCAGTTCCTTCCTCCGGATCTCGTCAAATTTTTTTCTCAAGGCAACGATGGTCGGCGTGACATCCAGCGTTCGATACCAATGGACAAACCTGGCCACCTCCTCATGCACGATCGCTTCGGCCCGTTGAGCCTCCTTTTCCCGGCCCTGAATATTGTCATTGGCCACATTCTGAAGGTCATCAATGTTGTAAAGGTAGACGTTTCCAATATCGCCGACTCTGGGCTCGATGTCTCGGGGGTCTGCGATATCAATAAAAAAGATGGGTTTCTGTTTCCGATCCTTCATGACCTTAGCAACCGGATCATGCTGGATGAGATATTGGGGCGAATCGGTGGCACTGATGATGATGTCTGCTTTTTTCAACCCCTGCGCCATCTCTTCAAAAGGAATCGGGTCTCCCTTAAACTCCTGAGCAAGGGCCACCGCGCGTTCATAGGTCCGATTGGTCACAAGGACCTTCTTAATCCCTCCAGTGACAAGATGCCGGGCAGCCAACTCACACATCTCTCCGGCCCCGATCAGTAAAACGGTCTTGTCTTCAAGGGTTCCAAAGATTTTCTTGGCCAGTTCAACGGCAACAAAGCTGACCGATACGGCACTATTGCCAATCTTTGTCTCATTTCTCACCCTTTTGGCTACAAAAAAGGCCCGGTGAAGAAGTTTGTGAAGGATCAGGCCGGAAGTTCTCGCCTGGGCTGCAATTTCGTAGGCAGACTTGATCTGACCAAGGATTTGGGGTTCCCCTACGACCATCGAGTCGAGACTTGATGCAACCCGGAAGATATGCCTGACCGCCTCTTCCCCAGTGAAGCAATAGAGGCTGTTTTCAAAATCTTTCAGAGAGAGGCCATGGTATTTCGAAAGGAAATCCTTCAGATCGAAGATGGCATTTCCAGACCTTCGGGTAGCGGCATAGATCTCGACCCGGTTACAGGTCGAGAGAATCATGTTTTCCTTTAGACAAGGAAGGGTCTGGGCCTGCATGAGGGCCTTCTCGATTTCCTTCTCAGAGAAGGCGAGTTTTTCCCGAATCTCAATCGTTGCCGTCTTATGATTCAGTCCTATAGCGATGAGTTCCATCTCACCCAGTGATAGAAAGATTAAGCAAAAAAACCCTTGGCCTCACTTATTGCCAGTTGGCGTACGCATGGAGTCCCGGGAGGAGAAGGTTTACACCCAGGAAGGTGAAGAGTACGGCCAAAAATCCGATGATGGCCATGATAGCAGCCTTCCGACCTCTCCATCCCACAGTCAGACGCTGGTGGAGCAGGGCCGCGTAAAGGAGCCAAGTAATCAGGGACCAGGTCTCCTTGGGATCCCAATTCCAGTAACGGCCCCAGGCGTATTCTGCCCAGATGGCTCCCGTGATGATCCCAAGAGTCAGAAGAGGAAATCCATAGGTCAAGGATTGATAGTTCAGATCATCTAAAACCTTCAGGGATGGGAGTCTCTGTGTAATGGCTCCGATCTTTTTGGCTTTCAGTTGACGCTCCTGAACCAGATACATGACACCGCAACAGAAGGCCAGGGCAAAAATGGCATTGCCCAAAAAAGCAAAAATAATATGGAAGGGATGCCAAAAGCTCCTCAAAACAGGCGCCAGAGGAAGAATCTCCTTGGGCAGGGCATACGCAAAAAGCATGAGGACGACTGCAATCGGGGTCAGAAATGCGCCTAAGACCTTGATCTTATATTTGAAGTTAACGATCAGGAGAATCCCGATGACCATCCAGGCAAAAAAGGAGAGAGATTCATGGAGATTCGTAACCGGGGTATAACCGGCTTCGGCATACCTAACGATGAGAGCGAGAGTGTGAGAGGCAAACCCGATGCAGACCGTCGCCATTGCCAGTTTGGAAAGGGTTTCCTTCAGGCAGATGACATAGATAAGATAAGCTAAGGTTCCTAAAAGGTAAAAGATAGAAGCGAATTTAAAAAAATAGACATTCATAAATTTCATTATAACATAGCCTTCCTCCCCCATCCACGGTCCCACGGTTATCTTGATTCCTGATGATTCTTGGTAGAGAATTCAGGATAGAATGGCAAATCGTGTAAAGACATCGAAAGTGTGACCAAGGAGGATCGTCGAGCAGCGAAAGCAGGTAAATTCGGTCTGATCTATGCCATGGGAACTCATGGATTATGTGATTATGCCCAGGAGGCTCTTGGTGTTTCAATGACTTTGGAGCAGGCAGAGCACTTTCGACAAAAGTTCTTTGGAGTATATACCGGAATAGCAGCCTGGCATGAAAGCATCGATCAATCATGGGACACTGAAACCAGGACCATATTTGGACCCCAATCGAGCCAAACATATGCCGATCTTTCAGTTCAACGGCTTCGGTCTTAAAGCCCGGTTGGCCGATTTGATGGGTTATTCATTCAAACACACGATTTCTTATCTCATCTCCTTCCCCTTACGATGGGGGAGGGTTGGGATGGGGGTGGACATCCTGGATCTTCCCGCTCCACCTTAATCCTCCCCCTCCGTGGGAGGAGGAAGTTATTTTTTTTACTCAATTGGGGTACAAGTCTTTGGTTCCGATTATACGAAAAAATAATGACTATCGGTATAAGACGAATGATAACAAAGCTCACCGAAAAAGCAGCTTCCGAAGCGGCGCCTTCTTAGGTAACAAGTTATCTCTCAAGTACATAAAGGATTGTGGGGCTCTGAATTTCAGTATGACGTCATGTGGATTAACGGGCTGCTCGTAGGGTCCAACTGACTTGATCTTAATTGCGTAACCCTTTATTAGCCCAGAGAAGTACCTAAAGAAGAACGATTTGCTGACACCTGATTTTTCTGCGTTCTATGCCAGAGCAAGCTGGGTGTATCGCAAATAATCTCATCCATCACTATCTCACCAACGATCATCTGGACAGGTCAGAGGCGTACAGTAAAATTCTTGCTTTCCCTACTTGTGAAAAGAGCCTTCCTGTACTCATATTTTTTAGTTCCGTCAAATATAAGACAGGCAAATTCGGGTTTAATTGATAACAAAACATTCATCCACACCTCCGGCCCTC
>CAWEAV010000022.1:0-50829 GCA_963806715.1 uncultured delta proteobacterium | reverse complement strand
TCAGACGGCGGTCGATTTGACATTTTAAGGGAAGGGGAGGACTCCACTCAATGTGAACTCCGGCAGGGGTCTGGGCGTAAGTATTCCTTTCACGAAAGGTTCGCCCTGAAGCCTTTCCGAACGGCTTGCCCACGTCCGTATAGTAAAAATTTAAGCAACCTCGGGGTTAAGTTAGCGCTTATACGGGTGAGGGGTCGCAGGGAGGGATGCGTATGCCAACTGTACTGATTCTTTACTATTCAAAAACGGGCAACACCGAGGAGATGTCAAAGGCTGTCGAAGAAGGGGTGAAATCAGAGGGGATTAAAGTGATCCGAAAGAAGGTGACCCGGGCTACCCCCAAGGACCTCCTGGGGGTCGAAGGCATCATCCTAGGGTCTCCGACTTATTATGGAACGATGGCCGCGGAGATGAAGGCCTTTCTCGATCGAAGCGTTCAATACCATGGGAAACTGGAAGGAAAGGTGGGAGCTGCCTTTGCCTCCGGGGGTGTGCTGGGAGGGGGTGTAGAGACGACGGCACTTGATATGACGAAAGCCCTCCTCATCCATGGGATGATTGTTCAGGGAGACCCCTGGGGCTCCCATTATGGAACCGTATCCATTGGAAAGCCGAACCCTTCGGTAAAGAGGGAATGTAAAAAATTGGGAGAGAGAGTCGCCCGCCTGATCAAACGATTGGGCCCGGCTTTTTGAGATGAAAGTCGGTATTCTGTTCGAATGTGTAGGCGACCCTGATCAGCCTTCCCTCATCAAAGTGTCTTCCCATGATCTGGAGCCCGATGGGAAGCCCCTCATGGCTGAACCCGCAGGGAACGACCATGGCAGGGATTCCTGCCAGGTTCACCGGAATCGTGTGAATATCGGACAAATACATCTGCAAAGGATCCTCTACCTTCTCGCCGATCTTGAAGGCGGGCGTGGGAGCCGTGGGCGTAAGGATCACATCGACCTTTTGAAAGGCCTCTTCAAAATCCTTTCTCATCAGGGTTCTTACCTGGGAGGCCTTCCGGTAATAGGCATCATAATACCCTGCAGATAAAACATAGGTTCCCAGAATGATCCTTCGTTTTACTTCCTGACCAAATCCTCTGGCCCGGGTCTGGGAATACATCTCCATCAGATCCCGGTACCCCTTTGAACGGAACCCATACTTCACGCCATCATATCGGGCAAGATTCGAGCTCGCCTCTGCCGTTGCAATGATATAGTAAATAGCGACCGCATATTCGGTGTGAGGTAACGAGACGCTTTGAATCGTTGCTCCCCATGTTTCAAAGAGTTTAATGGCCTCCCGGACGCTTTCTCCACATCGGGATCCATCCCCTCAACAAAATACTCCTCCGGGATTCCAATCCGAATCCCTTTGACATCCTTGATGAGAAAACGTCTTATAATCAGGGACCTCAATATTCACAGAAGTCGAATCATAAGGATCATAGCCACTGATCGCATTCATCATGATCGCACAGTCTTCAACATCCTTGGTAATCGGACCGATCTGATCCAGATGAGGAGGCAAAGGCAACCAACCCATATCTCGATACCCTTCCATAGGTGGGCTTCATCCCCACCACCCCGCAACAGTGGGCAGGTTGCCGGATCGATCCCCCGGTGTCTGTCCCAAGGGAAGCAATACTCTCATCTGCAGCCACGGCGGCAGCCGACCCACCGCTTGACCCCCCGGGAATCCGCTCCAGGCCCCATGGGTTCCGCGTGATCTGAAATCCGGAGTTCTCTGTTGAGGACCCCATGGCAAACTCGTCCATGTTCAGCTTTCCCAGAAGGACGGCATCTCTCTCTTTCAATCTTCCTGACCACGGTGCCGTCATAAAAGGGAACATAGTTCCCTAATATTTTGGAACCACATGTCGTCCGTATCCCTTTGGTACAAAGGATATCTTTCAATCCGAGGGGAACTCCGGCCAGGTCACCTATCTCTTCCCCTCTGGAGATTTTCCGATCGACCTGCTCGGCCTCACGAAAGGCCTTCTCTTCGGTAAGAGAAGGTAGGCCCCAATCTTTCCGTCCACCTTTTTATGTGACGATAAAGGGCCTCTGTGACCTCTTTTGAAGTCACTTCCTTTTTCGTGATCCTATCGTGAAGTTGATGAATGGTTAATTGATGCAGTTCCATAAAAACTCCTTACAAAAAAGGGGCGAGGGTTCCAGGGTTTCTGAAATTCAGACACTGGACTTTAGACTCCAGACCTTGCAATTCAGACCTCAGACCCAAACCCCGAATTCAGAAACCTCAGATTGTGTAATCTCTTGCCATTTCTCCCCTTTAGTCTGATGTCTGATGTCTAAATCCCCACTGTCTGAATCACCGAACTACCCTTGACCCCTTGAACCCTGCTGTTGTCTTCATTCGATGATCCTTGGTACCCTGAAATGTCCGTCTTCCTGTTCCGGTCCAATCCCCAAGACCTCTTCCTTTGGAAAGGAAGGTTTTACCTCATCCTCTCGAAAGGCATTATAAACAGGAATGGCATGAGACGTCGGTTCAATTCCTTTGATATCAAGACGGTTCAATTGCTCCATGTAAGTGAGAATTTGCTCTAACTGATTTCCAAACGTCTCCTTCTCTTGTTCCGACAATTCAAGGCGGGCCAACCTTGCGACCTTTTCAATATCCATCTTCATTGCCTAACTCCTTCCAGCTTGGCTTCGGTTATTTCAGAAACTCGATCTGGGTTTGTAAAATTCTAACCAAAAACATTTGAAATTTCCTCAATAATATCCTCCCCCTTCGATGGGGGAGGATTAGGGTGGGGGTGGACAAAACCAATTTTGTCCGGATTCAGTCCCCCCTCCCCTTCATCCCCTGAAGCTGTGAAAAAAATGGCGGCCTATGCCTCGGCCCGCAAGGACAGGCGTCTTGTCGAAGCTTTAGCAGGCGGGGTATCATATGGTGTGGGTAACCACCCTTTTAGCAAAACAGTGTATTTAACGATGCTTAGATCATCGGGTTCAATTTTAGGGTTCCGCCCTAAAGCTTCTCCAATTCGCCCATCCTTGTGGGCCGGAACGATGTTGATCGGGGAAACGGGATTTTTTCACACCTTCCCTCCCACGGCGGGGAGGGGAGTTTCTATTGGTGATTCTTACGAAGTGTTAGAGACAAATTCTCAGACTTTTTGCGTAAGAATCTAAATACCTCCATAAATTCTAAAATCCAAATTCCAATCTCAAATGACCAAAACAATATTCCCCATTGTGAGACAGTCTCGTTGGAGAGAGGGAGGGTTTTGAAATTTGGAATTATGATTCGTTCTTTAGCCGAGGGCTTCCTTGATCTTCTTCAGGTTTTCCTCCAACTTATTCCGGACGGCTTGATACTGAGACGCCTTCTCCCTCTCCTCTTGGACGACTTCAGGACGGGCCTTTGAGACAAACTGCTCATTGGAGAGCTTCTTCCCCACAAAAGTGATCTCCTTTTCAATTTTGGCTATTTCCTTCTGGAGCCGTTTCATCTCTTCTTCCATCCGGGACCTGTCCATGGGGACAAAGACCTCAACATCCCGGACGACGACAAAGGCAGTGTAGAGGGGTTTTTCAACTTCTGGACCGAGCCTCAGTTCCTTGACTCGTGCGAGGTTTTGAACGAACGTTTGATGCTCTCGGAGCCTCCTCTCCGTTTCCTCATTCTTAGTGCGCAAGAGAACACTGATCTGTTCTCCAGGGGGAAGATTCATCTCTCCCCGAATGTTTCTCAGGGCCGTGATCACCTCGATGATCAGTTGCATCTCGTCAGCCGCGCTTTGATCAACATATCGCTCCTCTGGTTCCGGAAACCGAGCGATCATGATCGATTCACTCTCTTTTCGTTGCGGGAGTTGTTGCCAGATCTCCTCCGTGATAAAAGGCATAAAGGGGTGGAGCAGTCTGAGGATAGCGTCGAGGACCTCCAAGAGGGTGGACTGCGTAAGTCCCCGCCTCTTCCTGTCTCCTTCCTGATAGAGATAGAGCTTGGCCAGCTCCAGATACCAGTCGCAGAACTCATGCCAGATAAACTGGTAAAGGACATGAGCGGCCTCATTGAATGCGTAGGCCTCGAGGGATGCCTCCACTTCTCGGATCACCTGGTTCAGTCTTCCCCGTATCCATCGATCCGGAAGACTAAAGTCCTCGGGGCGATATCTATCGGCTACCTCTCCAATATCAGACTTCTCAAGGTTCATGAGAGCGAAACGAGAGGCATTCCAGATCTTATTGGCAAAGTGGCGGTACCCCTCTGTTCTTGCCTCTGACAGTTTCAAGTCGCTTCCTGGCATGGTTAAGGCAGCCAGGGTGAAACGGAGCGCATCTGCCCCGAAACGTTCGATCAGGTCAAGGGGGTCCACCACGTTGCCCCGGGTCTTCGAATACTTCTCACCCCTCTCATCTCTGACCAGTCCGTGGATATAGACATCTCTGAAGGGGACATCTCCCATAAATTTCAGGCCCATCATCATCATCCGGGCAACCCAGAAAAAGAGGATATCAAAGCCCGTCACCAAAACAGAGGTGGGGTAGAACTTCCTCAGTTCCTTTGTCTCTTTTGGCCAGCCGAGGGTGGAGAAAGGCCAGAGGGCAGAACTGAACCACGTATCCAGAACATCGGTCTCGGGTCGGAGTTTCTCTCCCTCGCACTTGGGACAGGCCTTCGGTTTCTCTTTGGCTACGATCACTTCGTCGCAGGCATCACAATACCAGGCAGGAATGCGGTGGCCCCACCAGATCTGCCGGGAGATGCACCAATCCCGGATGTTTTCCATCCATTCGAAGTAGGTCTTTTCCCAGACCTCAGGAATAATACGCGTCCGGCCTTCCCTCACCGCTTCCATGGCGGTCTGGGCCAAAGGCCTCGTTCGGACAAACCACTGAAGTGAAAGATTTGGTTCAACGATCGTTTTGCAGCGGTAACAGTGACCCACTATATGACGGTAGTCTTCGGTCTTGAGGAGAATTCCATCCCTCTCAAGGTCCTCCACGATCTTTCTCCGACACTCGAAACGATCCAAACCTTGATAGATGGAAGCGTTCTCCCTCATCCGGCCTTCTTCATCAATCACCTTAATCTGCTCGAGGCCATATTTCAGTCCGATTTCAAAATCATTGAAATCGTGAGCCGGGGTGATTTTTAGAGCCCCTGTTCCAAACTCGATATCGACGTAAGAATCTCCGATGACGGGGATTTCCCGGCCAAGAATTGGTAGAACCACTTTCTTTCCCACATCGGCTTGATAACGTCCGTCCTCGGGATTGACGGCCACGGCTGTATCACCCAGCATCGTCTCTGGCCTTGTTGTTGCAACCACCAGGAAACGGTCTTCACCCTTTAAGGGATACTTAAGGAAAAAGAGATTTCCCAGGGTCTCCTGATGTTCCACTTCGAGGTCAGCGAGGGCCGTCCGGCAACGGGGGCACCAGTTGATGATGTAGTTACTTCGATAAATCAGACCCTCGTGGTAAAGGCGGATGAATACCTCCCGAACGGCTTCGGAAAGTCCCTCATCCATGGTAAACCTTTCCCGGCTCCAGTCACAGGAGGCACCGAGCTTCTTGAGCTGGTTGATGATCGTTCCTCCGGACTCAGCCTTCCATTTCCAGACCCTCTCAACAAACTTTTCCCTTCCCAAGGAGTGGCGGTCGAAACCTTCGGCTGCGAGCTGTTTCTCGACGACATTCTGAGTTGCAATACCAGCATGGTCCGTTCCCGGAACCCAGAGCGCCTCGTAGCCCTTCATCCTTTTGAATCGCACTAAAACATCTTGTAAAGTATTGTTAAGGGCATGCCCGATGTGAAGCACACCGGTCACGTTAGGGGGAGGAATTACAATCGAGTAGGAGGGGCGGACTGAATTCTCATCCGCCCTGAAGTAACCCTGTTTTTCCCAATAAGCGTACCATTTCTCTTCAACCCGGTGAGGGTCATACGATTTGTCCAAGACCTTTGGGGCCATCGTTGCAACCGTTATCCTCCTCAGTCCTTATCTCCCTTCTGAATCCGCCGGATCTCTTCCCGAATCGCCTTCTCAACAAGGTTAGGAACGATCTCCTTGACCAATTTCTCGATCCGTTCCACGGTCAGGTTGAGAATACTCTGCGTTAACTCAGGAAGAACTTTCGTGATAAACCCTTCCATCATCTCCTGAACACCTTTTCCGATAACCTCTTCCATCTGTCGATCAAGGACCCGGGGTTGGGGCCGCACTTCTTCTAAGAATGTTTTGGGAGCTTCTTGCTCGCTGCTAAAAGGTTGAACCTCCTGGATAAAGCTTTGTGTCTCCATCTCATGGAGGAAGTCCGGAGGCTTTTCTTCACGAAAGATGCTGATTTCCTGTTCTTTCAGCGCCGCAGGCTCCTCAAATGCGCCTATCTCTTCTTCCTCCAATTCTTCGATAAGGGCCTCAGGAAATTCTTCTTCAGGCAGTTCGTTGAGGGTCTCCTCTTCAAGAGCCAATTCAATGGGCTCGGCCCTCTCAATGGCTGGGGGCGTAGCGATCTCCGGAGTTGAAAGTTCAGTAAGCTCCGAAGAAACGTCTATAGGGGCCTCCTTTCTCAACTCCTTACGGATGAAGGATTGAATCTCGTCTTCTATCGATTCGGCAGGCTTGAGACTCTCTTCTTCTTTCGGCTCTTCAAGGGAAAAAGGTTGAAAGTCTTCGAGGGCAACGGATTTTTGCCCCTCTTCCATGGTTAAGGGTTGAAGCTCTTCTTCTACACGGGGCTCGGCCTCTTCCTCCCCTTTCACACCCGCCTTGAGGGCCGACTCAAAATCCCGGAGATTCATCCATTTTTCGGTGGTTTCCAATTCGGGTCCTGGCAGTGCCTCTTCGATCTTTTTGTCTATTTCCGCATCTAAAGGCCATTCCTTCTCAATGGAAGGCTTGAGCTGCTCCACTTTTTCGAGGATCTCTTCGAGATCAATCTTCTCAAAAAGTTCCTCCTCGGGGGAGGTTTCGGTTTCCGTTTTTAAGTCCACCCGGGGTCCCGTCTCCTTCTCTTCTTCGATCGAAAAATCGAAGGCCTCCTCCGAAGGCTTCTCGACAGGCTTCTTCTCCTCTTCAAGGGGTTTATCCCACGATTCTAAGGGAGCGATGTCTCTGAGGGGTTCTGCCTTGACTGGAGTGATGAAATCATCGATGCTCATCTTGGATTCCGGTTCTTCAACCACTTCCAGCAGATCGATGATCTCTTCATTCTCCTCGTCGAATCCATCGAGCAAAAAATCTTCCTTCCCTTCAAAGCGTGGCTTGTCCATTTCAGAGAGAGAGTTCCACCCCTTTTCCTGTTTCGTGGTTTCCCTTCTGATCTTCCCATCCCTCTTCTCTTCGAACATTTGATCGACCAGACTTAGGATCTCTTCTTCTCCAAGAGGCTTGGAGATGACCCCATCGACTCCCGCACGAGCACGGTCCTTCTCCGAAATCTCCTCAAATATCCCGGTAAGAAGGATGAATGGAATATCTTTAAATTCCGAATCGGTCTTAACGGCTTGACACAATTCCAAACCGCTCTTCTCACGCAGCCCCACCTGTGCAATGATCAGATCGGGCTTGAAGAGTCTGACCCTTAAGAGCGCATCCTCGCCGTTCTCGGAGAATACAAGCTTATAATCCGTCATTTCAAAAACTCGACGTAACTCCTCCTGGTCAGTCTTATCCGAATCGGCGATCAAAATCTCCTTGGCCATCCTTGGGCCTCCTTTTAGAGATGGGAGAAAAGAGAAACCCTACTTACTATGTAGCTAAAAGTCCTTTCTTTGTTTTCATTCCGGGCTTGACCCGGAACGTGTTTTCATCTGATTCCCGCTTTTGCAATGACGGCTTCGGAATTAATCTGAAAAAGTGTTAGACGCACTGCACTAAGTGATTGAATTTTCTTATCACAAGGGTGGCAAATGTCAAGGAACCCTTTTTGTCTGCAGGGCTCCCTCCACAAAGCGGTCAATGAGTGGATCAAGATCGATGTCAAAATCATATGAGACCTTTACTGCCGGTTGATCGATTTTGAACTTTCTTCGAAGATCGGCTGGCGTAGCAATAACCACCGCATCGCATTGGGCATGCCGGATGGTCTCCTCGAGATCCTTCATCTGCTCCTCTGAATAACCCATCGCTGGAAGGACATTTCCAATATGAGTGTATTTCTGAAAGACCTCCTTCAGGGAGCCTGCAGCATGGGGCCGCGGATCGACCAATTCCCGAGCCAGCCCCCTTGCAGCCGCTGCTCCTGCCCCAAAAGGCATGCCTCCATGGGTAATGGTAGGTCCATCCTCGATGACCAAAACCCGCTTGTCCTTAATCCACTCCGGATGGTCTACGTGGGTGATCGTGGGGGCTTTCAAAACCTCTGCCTCTGGGTTCATGAGCGAAATATTCTGCTCGATCTTTCTTAACCCGTCCTCCTTTGCTTCATTCACTTTGGTGATGATCAGAAGGTCAGCCCGCCTGAAATTCACCTCGCCAGGGTAATAGAGCCTTTCATGGCCAGGTCTCAGGGCATCCAGAAGAACGATCTCCCAGTCCGACCTGATGAACGGGAAATCATTGTTTCCACCATCCCATATGATGATCTTTGATTCTCTCTCCGCCTCTCGCAGGACCTGCTCGTAATCGATTCCCGCGTAGACGGTGATTCCCATTTCAACCAAGGGTTCAAATTCCTCCCTCTCTTCGATGGTGCAAGTCCCCTCCTCCACCTCTTTCATTCCCGAAAATCTCACGACGGGTTGAAACCCGCAGTAGGCCATCGGATGGCGGATCACGGAAATCGGGATTCCTCTCCTTTTTAATAGTCCTGCAATCTTTCTCGTGATAACAGACTTTCCGCTCCCTGTCCTCACCGCGCAGACAGAGATCGTCGGAACCCGGCACGGGATCATCGTCTCTCCAGGTCCAAGAAGAAGAAAACTGGCGCCCTCGGAAAGAACGAGAGAGGCTTTGTCCATCAGTTCTTCATGAGAGATATCACTATAGGAAAAAACAACCTGTTGGACATGACCTTCTTGAATCAATCGAGGAAGCTCATCCTCGGGATGAATGGGGATCCCCCGGGATAGTTTGGACCGGCCACTTCCGAAGGGTAGATTCGGTTTTCAATATAGGGAATCTGTGCGGCGGTAAAGGCCTTCACTTGCATAGGAAGGACGATTTCGAAAGAAGGTATTAAAATTATGGAAATCCCTTCCTCCTGCGCCCATAATGATGACCCGAACGGGTTCATTCTCAGGATGTTTCGTATTGGGGTTCATTTTTTTGTCCTTCTTTCGATTTTGATTTGCCTCAGTGTTGCGTCAGCGTCATCGGGCAGAGTTACCCTTTGAACTCCTGACTCCTTGCACCTTTTCTTATAAGATCATCCAGGGAAGTGGAAGAAAGAGTTTTTCATAGAGATGAAAGGCGTAACGGTCTGTCATTCCGGCCAGAAAGTCACAAATGCATCGTTCCTGGGAATCATAAAGGGATTCCTTTTCGATGAGTGATAAAAAAGAGTCGGGATGTGCCATGAAATATTGGTAAAGCTCCTTCAAAATCTTACCGGCTTTGTGAAAATCGTCGCGGACATTCTCATTCTCATAAACCCGGTCCCACGAGAAATCACGAAGTCTAAGAATGGCTGAAAGGACCTCTTCCGTGATTGAAAGTCGACCCTGATCCATCCGGCGCGTCTGCGTGATGATATCATTCACCATCGTGTTGATCCGTTGCGAATGGGTCTCCCCCAATCGGTTCAGGCAATCCGTAGGAATATCTTTGAGGGAGATGACCCCTCCACGAATCGCATCATCGATATCATGGTTAATATAAGCAATGATATCGGCAATCCGCACGACCTGCCCTTCAAGCGTAGATATCCTGTCCTCTATGTCTTGAGTGAAGATCTCTCCTCTTCCCTTGCTGTGCTTCGAAATGCCCTCTCTCACCTCCAAGGTCAAATTTAACCCTTGGCCCTCCTTTTCAAGAAGGTCTACCACCCTCAGACTCTGATCCGAATGATTGAATCCTCCCGGAACCACCTCGTTCAGGGTATCCTCTCCTGCATGGCCGAAGGGCGTATGACCGAGGTCGTGGCCCAGAGAGATCGCCTCCGTTAAATCTTCGTTCAGATGAAGGGACTTTGAGATGGTTCTTGCAATCTGGGAAACCTCGAGGGTATGGGTTAGTCGCGTCCGGTAGTGGTCACCTGTCGGAGCAAGAAAAACCTGGGTCTTATGTTTCAGTCGCCTAAATGACTTGGAGTGGATGATCCGGTCTCGATCGTGCTGGAAGGCTGGCCGAAGCGAGGCACTCCTCTTCAATGCGCTGGCGACCCCTGGTCCTGGAGCTCAAGGTTAGCAAAGGGAGAAAAGATCAATCGCTCCTGCTCCTCCAGTTCCTCCCGGATTGTTTTTCCCATTCTCCATCCTCCAAAATTCTGAACAGACACTGAAATTCAGACTCCAGACCTCTCAAATAACTTGACCCCAGACTGTCTGAATCGCCAGTTCATCTGTCATCTGCCAAGCGTCATTTTTTTGTAATCTTTGGTCCTTTCCTTCAGTCTGAGGTCTGAACTCTATGGTCTAATGTCTGCATCACATTGACAAGACTCTCTTTGGTCGACTATGCTTTAACGCTAAGTTATCATAAAAAAAGGACTTTATCAAATTTTGCGTCTCAAATGGATCTTAAAGATCTACGAGAGAAATATTAAAAGACCCCGTTCTCTCCAAGTTGTCAACCTGGCAAAAAGGGAAAAGATCCCCGTTTTTTCTGGTAGGAGGATATCTTCGGGATCTGGTGCTTAGAAAAGGGAGAAAGGATTATGACTTCGCTCTGCCCAGAGAGGCCTCTTCCTTCATCCCCGTCATTGAGAAGGCCTTTCAATTCCATTTTTTTAGAAGTTGGAAAAGAGGAGGAGACCACCACCTTTAGGGTGATGAAGGATGAAATATCCATGGACATCACCTTGTTCCAGGGACAAACCCTCGAGGAGGACCTCCAGTCGAAGGGATTTCACCATCAATTCCCTTGCCTTCTCTCTTAAGATGAAACATGGCATTGGGCAGAAGGCGCATTGGAAGATATCGAGCACCGAAGGATCCGCACCGTATCGACCGCTCCTCTCGATCAGGATCCATTAAGAATGCTTCGTGCAATTCGTTATGTCTGTACCCTTGATGATTTTTCTATGGATGAAAAATTAAGGGATGAGATCTCCTCAAAAAGAGGACCTGATTTTAAAAACTCCCGGTGAGAGGGTCAAGATGGAACTGGACCATATCCTCCTCTCCCCTCGAGCTTACATCCGGGCTGAAGATCCTTCACGAAACTGGACTTCTCTTCACCCTCTTTCCAGAACTAAAAGGACTGGAGAATCTCGGCCAGGATGAACATCATCACCTCAATGTCCTTTCCCACACCCTGCTTGCCATCGATAAGATATCATGGGCCATTGAGTGGATAAAGTTGAAGGAGGTAAACCTCTCCTTCTCTCAAGAAGAGTCTGCTCTGTCTGGATTATGCGATTCTCTTTCACGATATCGGAAAGCAGGATACCTATTCAAAAGATGAAAAGGGAAAGAGTCCACTTCTACCATCATGAAACCTTTTCGTGTCAGGCCGCCGCACAGATCATGGAGAGACTCCGGTTTTCAAACCTCATGCGAGAGAGGGTCCTTCACCTCATCCAGAACCATATGAGGATTCTCAATCTCTCCCTTGGAGACAAAGGAAACGGCCCTAAAAAGGCTGGTCCACCAAATGGGAGAGGAAACCCCACTGCTGGTCATCCACTCCCTTTCTGATAAGGAAGCGAGTCGTGGCGTTCTATCCCGTCAGGATGATGACGTGGTGGAAAGCCACTGCCTTCATCTCCTGGAACTCTTAGGCAAAAAGAGGTTGTTCATCCCCCTCCCCTTATTAATGGCAATGATGTCTTGGCCCTGGGCTATCCTGCTGGCCCAAGGGTCGGACAGATCCTCGATATTATCCGACAGAAACAGGTCGAGGGCGAGATCAAAACAAGGGAAGAGGCCATCAGAATGCTGAGGGAGAAATTCAGTCTGGAATAAACCCACCCGTTGCAGGATCGGCCATGGGCAAACCGCTCTTCAAGGCTTCAGACGGCGGTCGATTTGACATTTTAAGGGAAGGGGAGGACTCCACTCAATGTGAACTCCGGCAGGGGTCTGGGACGTAAGTATTCCTTTCACGAAAGGTTCGCCCTGAAGCCTTTCCGAACGGCTTGCCCACGTTCGTATGGTAAAAAGTTAAGCAAAATCTGGGCAAACTGTGACTCAGACATGAGACCGCAGACCTCAGACATTAGACTATAGACATCAGACATCAGACTGAAGGAGAGGAAATGGCAAGAGATTACACAATCTGAGGTTTCTGAAGTTTAGGGTTTGGGTCTGAAGTCAGAAGTCTAATGTCTGAGGTCTGTAGTTATGAGTCTTGGGTCTGAGGTCTGGAGTCTAAAGTCTGAATTGCGAGGTCTGTTGTCCGGAGTCTGAAGTCCGTTGTCTGCATTGCACTGACTGTTGCGTTGACAAGGGAACTGAAATTTCTTATAAAGAGTTCAATCACAATTCTTCTAACAGGATGCGGATGTCTACGATTCTCGTTACAGGTGGAGCCGGTTATATTGGAAGCCATGTGGTGATGGAACTCCTCAAAAAAGGGAATCAACCCATCGTTTACGATAATTTACAAATGGGCCACCGCCAGGCTGTAAGGGGTGTTACGCTTATCCAGGGAGACTTGAATGATCGAGAGAAACTGAAGCAGACTTTTCAATCCTATCCTATTCAATCGGTAATGCACTTTGCTGCAGATTGTCTCGTGGGTGAGTCGGTTAAAGATCCTCTTAAATATTTCAACAACAATGTTAAAAATGGATTGCAATTGATTGAATTTATGGAGCTATTCAATGTTAAGAAAATTGTATTCTCTTCTTCTGCTGCTGTTTACGGGGAGCCAAACGAGGTTCCTATCCGTGAAAGTCATTCCTGCCAACCAACCAATCCCTATGGTGAGACAAAATGGATCTTTGAACGGGTGCTTCATGCCTTCCATCAAGCAGGAAAAATCGATTATGTCTCTCTCAGATATTTTAATGCAGCAGGGGCTGATCCATCGGGTGAGTTAGGGGAAGATCATCCTCAGGAAACTCATCTCATTCCCATCTGCATTCTGGCTGTCTTAACTGGAGAACCTGTCTCCATCTTCGGTACGGATTATGAGACGCCGGATGGGACCTGCATTCGCGATTACATCCATGTCAATGATCTTGCCCAGGCACATATCTTGGCCCTTGAGAGATTACAAACGGGAGGTGGGTCTGGAATTTACAATCTCGGGAATGGAAACGGGTATTCTGTGAAGGAAGTCATCGAAAGGGTGAGAAAGGTTACGGGTAAGAAGGTTGACATCATCGAATCGGCAAGAAGACCTGGAGATCCGGCTCGGCTCGTGGCCAGTTCTGAAAAAATCAGGGACGAATTGGGCTGGAACCCGCATTATCCTGATCTTGAAACCATCATTCGAACGGCATGGGAATGGCACCGAAACCACCCCAAGGGTTATAATTATATATCCTGAATTCCAAGCACCTGCCTGCGTGTAGCCGCTCCGGCGAGGGCAGGCGTACTCTAACAATCATTCATGCCAACTGACCATTCACGAACTATGCAAGCAAAGGTGGTAATCCTTCATGACGGAGCGTCACCCAGCGTCCTCATCATTCGATAGTCCAACAAGGAGAAAATCATGTGTGGCATCTTTGGTATTTTTGATCATCCGGAAGCATCGAACCTCACCTATTTGGGCCTTTACGCCCTTCAGCACCGCGGGCAGGAAAGTGCTGGAATCGTCTCCTCCGATGGAACTCGGCTCTTCCATTACCGGCAGATGGGGCTCGTCTCTGAGGTCTTCACCCGGGACACCCTGAAAAAACTCTCCGGAAAGAATGCCATTGGCCACGTTCGATACTCCACAGCAGGTTCGAGTGAACTTAAGAATGCCCAACCTTTTGTGGTCGATTATGCCCAGGGGGGCATCTCGATCGCCCACAATGGCAACCTGACCAATGCCTTTCTGATCCGAAGCGAATTGGAATCCAAAGGGTCCATCTTCCAGTCCAATATGGACACAGAAGTCATCGTCCATCTTATCGCCCGTTCGAAAGAGAAGGCCTTTGTCGAAAGGACGATTCAGGCCCTCAAGAGGGTCGAAGGATCCTACTCCCTGCTCTTTCTCACGGAACATGAGATGGTTGTTGCAAGAGACCCCTTTGGCTTCCGGCCCCTCGTCTTGGGCCAACTCAAGGGTTCTCCCGTCATCGCCTCAGAGACCTGCGCCTTCGACCTTATCAATGCTGAATTTGTGAGGGAGGTTGAACCCGGGGAGGTTCTGCTCATTACAAAGGATGGAATCCAGTCCTTTAAGCCCTTCCCCCAGACCCGGAACGCACAATGTGTTTTTGAATTCATCTATTTTGCCCGGCCTGACAGTTTCATTTTCAATCAGAACGTCTATCAGGTGAGAAAGGAACTGGGGATACAACTCGCCAAGGAATCTCCTGTCGAAGCAGAGATGGTTGTCCCAATCCCGGACTCGGGTTTTCCCGCGACCATCGGTTATGCCTTTGAAACGAAGCTTCCCCTCGAACTCGGGATGATACGAAATCACTACGTGGGACGGACCTTCATTGAACCGGAACAATCGATCCGCCACTTTGGGGTCAAGATCAAGCTGAACCCGGTGAAGGGTTTAATGAATGGGAAACGGGTGGTCACGGTCGATGACTCAATCGTCCGGGGCACCACGAGCCGGAAGATTATCAAGATGTTTCGAAACGCAGGGGCAAAGGAGATCCATGTGAGGATCAGTTCTCCACCCATTACCCATCCCTGCTATTTCGGCATTGATACCCCGCAGAAATCGGAGTTGATCGCCTCCTCCCATACGATCAAGGAGACTCAAAGATATATCACCGCCAACTCGTTGCACTATCTGAGCATAGAAGGATTAAGAAAGTGCGTCAAAACCGACGCGGAACATTTCTGTTATGCCTGCTTTAACGGGGATTATCCTGTTCCATTTCCGATGGACATTCTGAATCGGAACTCAAATCACAACTCAAAATGTTGTTAAATTGCATCGGTTTAGATACACCACCTCTTTTTTGGTTTCTGCTTGTGGGGGATTTTGTGACATAATCCGATGCAGGACATTGACCGCCTTCCGTTTGTGATTTGCCGCGAGATGAGCATACCTCAGAGTCATTTTCAAATTCTTGTGACCTAACAATTCCCTTGCTGTGTTTAAATCTTCTCCTGCCATGACCAAATGTTTCCAGACCCTCCATCTTTCTTATCCGATCCCCCCATCCCTTCTCGGTTAAGCTTGCTCTTTTCAGGGAGGGTTATTATGTATTTCAATTCTCCCAACCCTTCCTTTTCTCATTTGATAAGAACAACCCATTCATCTTTAGGTAATTCAGGGAGTTTTATTCAAAAAGGCAATAAACCCTTAAAATAAAAGAATAGACCTGCTTGAATCCCCAATGCTATGCATGCACCCCATATTCCTTTTAATAAATAACCCACAACAGTCAGGGCTATCCCTAAACCAAAGAGTAAAAACATCTCCAAAATTGACTTCAAACCCAGCGTGATGCCGTATTCCACCTCTCCCCCTTTTACTTGCCATTATGGAGGTAGTATTTTTGACGAAATCGAGAGCGGTTACCGATTCTCAAGGGAATCATTTTCCAACGTTAGTCTATAACTCCTGCATAAAAAGGTCAACAAGAAAACGAAGTACGGGTGTTTGGTCGTTCCATAAAGGCGTGGGGGATGAGATTCCTCAGCGCTACTGGAATCTACGGCCAAACCAAGAGATAATGCCACATCCGTTTTCCACTCTTGGCAGAACCGCTTGAGAAAGCGGCGAATCGTACAGCTTCTCCTTTAAGAAGACCTCAACAATAGCAGGATCGAATTGCTTTCCTACACCCTCTTTCATTTCTTTTAGAGCCATGTCAAGAGTCATACTTGCCCGATGGGGCCTTAAACTCGTCATTGCGTCGAACGCGTCTGAAATTGCAATGATTCTCGCCTCGATAGGAATTTCCTCTCCAACCAATCTGTCTGGATAGCCGCCTCCGTCAAAGTGTTCGTGGTGGTGTCGAATCATGAAGACCTTATCCTTAAAAAAATCAAAGGATTCCAGAATCTTAACTCCGATCAATGGATGTTCCTGAACATGACGATACTCCTCGGGACTGAGTCGCCCCTGCTTCTGAAGCACCTCATCTTTGATCCCGATTTTGCCGATGTCGTGCAGCAGTGCCCCAAAGACCAGATCCTCCAATCGCTTGCCATTCAAACCTAATTTCATACCGATCCTTATGCTAAGGCTCCTCACCCTGTCAGAGTGTCCCCGCGTATAGGGATCTTTTGCTTCAATCGCTCCCGATAGGACCTTGACCGAATCCAAATGGGTCTTCTTGAGGATAAGCAAAGCCGGTTGAAACTCAGTCGTTTCAGTCTCCACCAACCTCTCAAGATACGTATGATAAGTTTCGACCTCCTGCTCCAGCTTCTTCCTTTCAAATCCCTTTTCAACACTGAACACCAGCAGATCTAAATCGATCGGTTTGTTGATAAAATCACACACTCCTAATTGCATCGTTTCCCTGGCCATCGTAATCTCTGGATAGGCGGTAACGATGATCACCATTGTATGTGGGTTCAGACGCTTCACCTGTTTCAAAAGCTCGATGCCATTCATTCCTGGCATATGAATATCGGAAATAATCATTGAAAATTTGTCTCTGTAGAAGTAATAAAGAGATTCTTCCCGCTTTTGGCTGTTACACACGAACAGCCTTCGTTTCTGAGATGCCGGGCAATGGTGGCACATATCGCTTCCTCGTCATCAACAACCAGGATTCGTTCTTCCAAAGCAAACCTCCTTATCCGCATTGTTTAGGTATCATAAAAGGTGTTTCTGCAGTGGCTGCAATACCACAGACGCTCCCATTTATTATAATCTTCTTTGTATTTAGGCTCTTTTGCATTAATTTCTAATTGTGACAAGGCCAAGAGTGAAATTCCAAGAGAAACGAGAATCACTCCCATCGTTTGCAGAAATAAACCAATTTCGTCAGCATGAATCGCATGGCTATTTAACCAGCGTATAAATGCCTGTGAGGAGAGGTAGTGCCCCAATGTATATAGAAAGCCATCCGGCTTGCCTGACATCTGAAGTAGGTTCAACCGGCGGAGATATTTTTTTGACAACTTCAGTGCTTATGGGAATCCCCGCCCTGCTTAAAATCTTTGCCTTTTGGATTCTATCTGATCCGCATGCCGGACAGTTAGATGGTTTGTTCATCAGTTCCTCTATCCCCTCTCAATAATTTCATTGCACAAGGCTGAATGACCCTTCCCCATAAACAGAAGGTAATGTTGAATTAGAAAACCATAGGAGCAAACAAACTAAGTACCCTCCTCGATAAGGCAACCCTTCGATCTCCTTTTCCCAGGCATTCCTCCAGGAGATTTTCATGAGACCGAATGTCCCCTTCCCGGTTTGCCTTGTCACAGTCCTGGTCACAAAGGCCCCCTTTGAAGATACATTTTGAATTTCGATTGAAGATGCAAGATCTTTCTGATGTCATAACAACACCTCCTCTAAAGAAAAATACATCTTTCGTGTACAAAGATTTTAGTTGGTTCCGTTTTCTCCTCGCCTCCGGCAAGCGTTGCCAAGCGCCCTATCCCCTGAAGGGCCCTCTTGAATCTATCTTTCCCCTTCTTCCTTTGCCATCCCAATCCTCGCTCCAAAACATATTCCCTCAAGACTTCCGGATTCATGCAAGAAGGAATTTCTCCGGTACACCCTATTTGGTCGTCGAGGGTGCAAAAGCCAACACTGTCCACGCTAGGATTTTCAGGAATCTTATAATGTGGACACCGCTTTAAAATTTTCCATCCACTCTTTATCATAAGTCCTTGTCCAAATGACGTGTTAACGACCTTTTTAAGGTTTTAAAAGACCGCGTACCCAATTTTTGAAGCATATGTAAACAGATCTCATTCTTCCACTTCCCGGAGCTTCTTCTCCAATATGTGAATCAAAAGATATCGCTCCAGGGTATCCCGTTTTCCACAGAATTTGGCATCCGCATCACAGATCGTCTGGCTACCATCAAGATCGCAATACGCTAGACCTTTGCCCATACCGATTGTTTCTGAAATCCGATGAAATGGACATTCCCAGACGACTGACATTGAAATTACCGACCTTTCATTGAAGCTAAACTTCTAAAAAAAGGGCCTGTGTCACGATGGAGACCACGGGCCCTGCAAAATTCCTCTTGCTTTGGCAACCCGGCTGTCCCATTAGGACCCGTGGCTTTCCGTCCCACGATTGCTCGTGGTTTGGCTTTATCTGCGTTATTTTTCTACGAATACGATTTAGTAAAAAGCAATTATAATGCCAAAACAGGTTGGATGGTGAAACCGCTTGATCATTAAAGGGTTTATTGAAGGATTGGACTGCTGTGAAGCATTCGGAAAGCGTCCTTTTTTGTCACAAAGTTGAAATGAATAAGGGTTGAATCATCAGAGGTGAGATTCGATGACATTCAATTCCTACCGGTAACTGATTCTGAAGATTCGTGTACTCCTCAGTCATCGATGGGAGACAAAACCATCTCTCTTTGTTGGATGTTAGGTAAGGTATTCATGGTCACAAATTAGAAGAAATGGAAGGGACATTCCCCCACCGACTCCAAGATTAGCGAAGGGCCCCGGGTTTTTTTGCCCATTGGATGATAACGGGTTCATTTTCTTCTTCGAAAACGATGCCTCCATCCACCACCTCCACGGTTCTTCCAATCCTGCCCTCCTCAACACCCAGGCCCTTTTTCGCCCTTTCGAGAAAGCGATGGGCATCACTTAAAAGACTGATTTGACCATAAGCGCCACAACGACAGAAGCCAGATGCCTCGATTACTTCAGGAATTTCCATCTCTGTATGACAAAAAGGACAACGTCTTTTCACGAAAGGTTCACCCTGAAGCCTTTCCGAACGGCTTGCCCACGTCCGTATAGTAAAAACCTAAGCAATATCTGAGTTAATAGCCTAAGAGGTCCCACTTTTTTTAGAATTTGCTTGTGGGGGATTTTGCGACAGGTTCACTCCCTTCTCGTAACTCGCGATATCAATGTTAACCCACTACGAAGGATGAGATTCTATTTTTTACTTTTTTTTGGGTTTTTCTATATTGACTTCCGAAGACTCCTTCCACGCTGCCACGGCCTTCTTCAATCTCTCCCATTCCAATCTCAATACCTCCCTCTCCTTCTCAATCTTTAACATTCGCCGATAAACGGAAAGGACCCGGAGGGCAAGCTTGGCCTTCTCATCATCCTGTTGCTTCCCATCCGTATAGTCTCTCAGATACTGCTCTGAGGTGATGACCAAGGTTCTAAAAACCTCTGATCCCATCTTCCGCTTTTCATCTGACCTTCTCATCCGGCTTCCTCCTCTTGCGATTCATCCTCCCGGAACTCTCTATTTGGGCTCAACTGGAAACTTAGCGTTATACCAACTGCTCCATCCACCCTTAAGGGCAAAGACTCTGGGATAACCATCAGAAATAATTTGCCGCCCCACCCAGGATCCTAATAGAAAGAGGGGCTACCACCGGTTGCTGTGGATTTTCAATGGGTCATAACGTTTAATCTGGAGTGGTGTCTCTCCGGCTGGATATCCAATGGAAATGAGAGCAAAAGGCATCATCTCTTTTGGAAGGCCCAATAATCTTCGAAAACCTTGGACCCGCTCTTCCAAAGGATAAACGCCTAACCAGACCGCTCCTAAACCTGTGGCATGGGCTGCCAGAAGAAGATTCTCCGTCGCTGCAGAGCAGTCCTGGACCCAGAATCCCCTGTTTTCAAGTGTTAAATCACCGCAGACCAAAATCCCGATGGAAGCCTCCCGGATCATGGTTGAGTATGGATGAAACTCGGGGATCTCGTCCAGGATAGCGTGTTCTCTAATCACAACGAAATGCCAAGGCTGCCCATTGCCAGCGGACGGTGCACTCATTGCCGCCTCTAAAAGCTTCCGAAGGACCTCTTCCGGGACACCCTTTTGACTGTACTGACGAACACTCCTTCGAGAAAGAATGGCCTCCAACGCTTCCATATCGATCCCTCTAATCCATAAGATTGAATTTCACCCCATCCGTTTTGAAAGACCGGCAAGTCTCTCCCAGCGTTCACGATCCCAGGGTCAGGGCTCCCCGTGACAGGACTGGCCAGTTTTCTCACCCTTGTCAACGGACTTGAGAGTTGATGAGGGTTTTCAAAACATCCTTCACTCATAAATCAAGTCAAAGAGCCGATTCGCCATCTCCTTATTCAAATCCTTCAGGAGCTTGTATTCATCAAGTGCTGCTCCTCGATCCCCTGACTTCAGGTAGGTCATCCCGAGGTTCAGGTGAGCCTCCGCAAGGTCAGGCTTAATTCGGAGGGCTTGTCGGTAGGATGTGATGGCTTCTTCGTATCGATCCATCTGGGTATAGGTTGCCCCCAAATTTAATTGGGCTTCTGCGTAGTCAAATTTGATTCGGATGGCCTGTTTATAGGACTCCATCGCGTCCTTATAATGTTTGAGAGCAAAATAGTTGTTCCCCAGATTATAATGGGCCAGCGCAAAATCGGGTTTGAGACGGATCGCCTCTTTGCAGGATTCGATGGCTTCCTCGTAACGACCCAACTTATGGAGGAACCATGCCACGTTATTGTGCGGCTCTGCAAAATCGGGTTTGAGTTTAAGGGCTTGCTGGCAGGAAGCGATCGCTTCGAGATAACGCCCGAGCATCCCGTAAGCCACGCAGAGATTGTTATGGGTGTCCGCATCGTTCGGCTTAATGTGGAGAGCCTGCCGGTAGGCTTCGATGCCCTCCTTATACTTGCCAAGCTTCCCCAGGCAATAGCCGATTTGAAAATAGGCCTCCGCATGGTCCGGGTTTCGTTTGATCGCCTCGACAAAATGAGGAAGCGCCTTCTCATAATCCTCGACCCAGAGGTATCGGAGCCCGGTGGCATAAAGGTATTCTTCGGAGGCGCGCAAAGTTTCAACTCTTTGTTCTTCTCTCTCTGGGAGGGTCTGTTCCTCTCCATGGACCAGTTTCGAAATCCGCTCTCCCGGAATGGCAAAGTTGAGATTCTGGCCTGAAATGATAAAGAAGGTTGCAATGCCGATGACCTCTCCCGTTCATATTAACGACCGGGCTACCGCTCGAACCTGGGGAGATGGGGGCCGTAACCTGGATGATTTTCCCGAACCCCGGGACCTCCCGAACGGCGGAGACGATCCCATCGGAAACCGTCTTCTCAAGACCGAGAGGAGTTCCAATGACGATGACACTTTCCCCTGTTTCAGGAAATTTGAACTGACGATCAGAGGCTGGGCCTTATCGCCTTTGAGATCGAGGGAGACCAGGATCAGATCCCCATCGGAGTCCTCTGCAATCACTTTCTTAATCGTGTATTCCTTTCCCTCTGACGTGATCACATCGGCCCGCTTGCCCCTTCAAGGACATGGCGGTTCGTGATGATATCTCCCTCCGGGTTAATAAAAAAGCCGCTTCCCTGTCCTGAGATCTTTCCTTCTTTGTTCAAATTGACGATGGAGATGATGGAAGGCTGAATCTTTTTGATGATGGCCGGTAGATTCTCCTGGCTAAACGAGGGAGAATTGAGGCAGAAAAAGAGAAGAAGCAGTACAAAAATACATAAAGCATTTTCCGAGGGTTTATCTTCTAACCTTCCGCGTGACCTGGGCATTTTTCGTTCCCTCTGCAATCTCTATGACACCGATTGCTCCTTCGGATTCCTAATGAAAAAAAGGAAAACGAAGATCATGAAGAATCCATTGAGAGAAAGGATTGCTCCCAAGATGGCCGAAATCATCGAAAAGAAGAAAACAGGACGTGAACTGGAAAGAATGGCGACCGACGCCATGACGATCGCAATCTGGAGCAAGACCTCGGCAAATTCAAAGTAAGGATCTTTAGCCCGGTAGTGGTCCCGCTCGTGCTCCAGTTTTTTGGCCTCCTTTTCAATCTCTTTCTTCTCGGTGTTATAACGGGCCTCCTCCTCGTTCATCTTCTTGAGCAGGTTTCCAATTTTTCCTTCACCTCCGGTTTCATACGATCCGAACGTTCGAGGAGGTCAATCTCCAATCTCATCTTCTGGCTACGGTAGAGGTGCTCCCGAATCACCTTGGCCTGGTAAAAGGCCCACTGGTCTGAGGACTGTTGGCTGGCTGAGAAGCATCTCCTTCATCGTTTTATTTCCTCCCAGGGCGGTGATGGCGAGAACGACAGCATAGATCGCGGTCGTCATAGCCACCCGCCTGGTAAACCTCTTTCCTTTAACTTCCTCAAGTTCCTCGCATCTGGAATCTCTATCTCAGACATCGGTTTTTCCCTCCCACTCCCTCATCTTTATTCACTATCCGCAACGACCCTGCTTCATCTTTACATTCTTCCGTTATTTCATCATTCCGCGATTCCAGTTGTTTCAAATTCATTTTAGTTTACCTCACATAAATCTTCATCCCCTCGTCACAGGGCCCCATCCAGACCCATTTCGTTTCCCCATTCGTCATAAACCTTCTTTGAAGCCTCGATCTCCTTGAGGAGTCCGGAATGGATCAAGGCATGTTTTACGGTCATCCCTCGGCGGCAAATCGACCGGCATGATCATTCACATAGACCCTCATCCTCAAGTCACCTCCACGATCCTTCCCTCGACCCTGGGCGAAATCTTCTTCTTCTCCTGGATATAGCTCGATGACGACATCCCTGATCCATCGGCCTGCATCGCTATAGACAAGCTTCTCTCCCTTCATCATTCCCCCACAATCTCAAAATCCTTTGAAGACCGGATCGCCTCTCCAAAGGCCTTATACCCATCCCCGCCCGCAGCCATGAAATCATTCGTTGCAACCTGATATTCCCTGTCTCTGATCGATCGGCTTTCCCTTGATCAGGATCGTCTTTGAATCCGTGATCCTCTGCGAGCAGAGCGGGATAAGTGACCGTCATCCCGGAGACCTGGGGAAACCTCCCTTCCCCCTCCTCGATTCCCGATAGGCCGTGTTCAAGGGCCTGCCTGATCTGTTTCCCTGTGAGCTTGAATCGATACGACGTAGTTATCAAAGGGGAGGATGGAGTAGATGTCTTTTATCTTGATCTCCCCTTTCTTCAGGCTTGTCCGGATTCCGCCCCCATTGATGATCGCTACATCAGCCCCGGAAACCTCCCTCATGATATCCGCAACGAGATCTCCAAGGTTCGTCTCTCTCCGCCTCACGTTCTCGCCATCCAGATCCGACCTCTGTCTCACCAATGTGACATCCATGACCAAATTGACCTTCTGGCTGTACTTTTCGACAAGGGATTGAACCCTTGGGTCTTCCTCCCCTCGCTCGTGGCCTGATGTCTTCAAGATGCCCGTCCCATTCTATCAGTTTCCCGTCTTGGACGGTCAGGTCCAAAACCCCAAGAGCCTTTCCATGCTCCCAGGCCTGGACGATGAGGGTATCTCCGATCCGGACCGGTTTTGCGACTTTCGTATGGGAGTGCCCCCTATGATCACGTCGATCCCTTTCACACCCTCAGCCAGCCTCCGATCCGCGTGAGAAACCGATGTGGGAGAGAACAAGGATCAGGTCTGACACTGTCCCTTTAATTCGTGGATATATTTCTCCGTCAGTGGTAACCGGTGAAAGAAACTCAAGACCCATCACGTTCTTAGGACTGGTTGAAACAGGTGTATCCTCGGTCACCACCCCGATGACGGCGATCTTGATTCCTTCCAGTTCTTTAATGACATACGGTTTCAAGCCTTCCATCCCTTTCACATTGGCTCCAAGGATCGGAAAGCGAGCCTCTGAAATCCTCTTTTTCAGCACCTCCTGTCCAAAGTCGAACTCATGATTGCCAACCACCATGGCATCAAACCGCATCAGATTCATCAGTTCAATGACCGATTCTCCCTGGGAGAGGTTCGCCCAGTTGTTTCCCTGAATCATATCCCCTGCGGCAAGCAAGAGGGTTGGCTTTTCTCTACCGAAGCTGATTCGCTCTGTGTGCCAGATATGAAATGCCTCCAAGGAGATTCATTCGATCCGAAAGGTTGATAGGGTTCAGCAAAACCGTGAAAGTCATTGACATGGAGAATCCGGATCTCCGTGGCATCTCCATAGGCAGAGAATCCATTGAAAAAGAAGGAAAACAACAAGCAGTAACCATTTTATCTTTTGTCTTCCCATTTGCATCATTTCATTATTCCACCATTCAATTGTATTAATCTACCCAGATATTGCATAAATTTTCGACCATAGGGACATGGGCAGGCCACTCGGAAAGGCTTCTGGCGAACCTTTTGTTCAACGAGCACGGAGGTTTCATGCCCTTGCTGGAGTCCACTCTGGGTGCTATCCTCCGTTACCCATACTATTTCATAATAACCGCCGTCCGGAGCCTTGAAGAGCGGTTTGCCCATGTACCTTAATTCAACTGGCGGGTCTATTAACTCGTTTTTCTGGCGAATTTCCTCTTATATAGACCCGGATCATAGGGCGCCCTTCGATTCGGGCAACCCTCTCTTGGACACAGCTGACAACTCTCGAAGCTCTCTTCTGTGGGAAACCGGATACCCGAAATCGACTTGGTTGGAATCATCAACAGGCTCTCGGTGAGATGAACCCCAATCCTATTCTTGGTATCCCCCATGATTCTTAAAGAGAGGAAGTTGCTCCTGGATGGGCCAGTCCGCCAGAGACCCGGGACTCATCCTTGCAAGTTTTCCAGGTCGGTAATGGTCCACCAGATGTTCTTCCATGACCGTATGGGCATGACGCATGGCCATTTCCTTGATGGTTTCAGCCCAATACCGCCGGAGGATATCCTCCGATCCGATTCGCCCAATCCTCCAATTCCATTCCACAGGTCACGAGATAGGGGAAAACCCTCTGGGCCTTTTCGAGGTTGACCCGGAGGACACGGCTTTTGAGGCTGAGCCCCATCCACAATCACATAATCCTCACCCTTCTCATCGATAAATGACAATTTATAGAGCGCCTTAGGTCTGCCGATTCTCCCAGCTTCTTCAACAAGCTGGATGAGATCTTGGAGATAGGGGTTTCCTTCCTTCAGGCAGAGTTTCTTGTGGAGACTCTTCCAGCTCAATCTGAAATGGAGTGGCTTGAAGAAAGACGGTTCCATGACTCCTCCCTTTCGATCTAATGATACAAAAATATCATGCCATTTTTTAATGGAAGATGAAAGAAGGTAAGAGAAATCCGAAGACTTGGAGAAGAATCATACCTGGACGGCCTGTGACCCTCTGCTCTCCTCTTCGATGTAATCCTTTAAGGTCTGGTAGACTTCGTGGCTGATCAGTCCCACCGAATGGAGCCAGGACATGGCATCGGATATTTTGAACAGGACATGGGGTTCAATGCGGGCTGAGCGCAGTCTCTCCTGTCCTCCCTGTTCACGATCCAACAGAACAACCAGCTCGTTCACGACCCCGCCCTGGTCCCTGACCACCTCAGCCGCCTCGATCACGCTCTCGCCCGTTGTGATCAAGTCATCGATGACCAGGACCCGGTCATTTCGTTCCAGGATCCCTTCGATCTTCTTTCTCACCCCGTGCTCCTTTCGGGCATGGCGGTAATAGATCAGAGGAATTCCCAGTTTCTGGCTGACCACCGTGGCAAAGGGAACCCCGGCTGTAGGGACTCCCAGGATCTTGTCGATCTTCTCCTTGCCAATCTCATTGATGACAATCCGTGTCAGGGAGTTGGCAATCCAGTCCATGGTAATGGGACTGGAGATCGTCTGCCTCAAATCAATGTAGTAGGGGCTTTTTTTCCCTGAGCTTAAGATATAGTCACCAAACTTGATGGCATTGTTTTTGATCAAGAGGATCCCGACCTGCTTCATCAGAAATATTTTCTCCTCTTCCCAAACCCTGCGTTCAATCTCTTCAAGGCCGATCATCATAGGCCCCCCCCTGTTCTTGATTCATCTTAATTATACAAATTTACAGAGGAAGTCAATAAAAATTTCTGGAAAAATTTCTGGAATCTTGTAACCCTTCAGTTTTGATTGCGATTGGATCGGGGTAGTCCCCTCCGAAACCTCCCGCATTCTAAAGTTTCGACAAGACGCTCATCCATGCAGGCCGTACCACTTCTGGCCACTGTAAGGCTTTTGAAGCATATTTGTATTCTTTCTATGACGTTTTTGAAACGGGTGAGGTCACAATCGTCGTGCCGCTTTCTCCTCTGAGCGATTTTAAAAGGTTCTCCGGGGATGTGATGATCGCCTTTTTTCCGCCGCCTTCGAGAAACTGGATGATGGACTCGATTTTTGGCTTCATCGACCCTGGTTTAAAATGCCCTTCCGCCAAATACTGCTTTATCTCGGGGACGGTGGCATGTCTGATCGCTCTCTGATTCTCCCCGCCAAAGTTCAGATAGACGGCATCTACCGCAGTTGAGATGATGAATGTATCCGCCCCCAAATTGCTCGCCAAAAGGGAGGATGCGAGGTCCTTGTCAATGACCGCCTCGACGCCTTCGAGGTCTCCCTGATCGTTCCGAATAACAGGGATACCACCTCCACCCGTTGCGACTACAATATAGCCCTCTTTCACCAATAACCTGATCACGTCCAATTCGATGATTTCTCTCGGTATGGGGGAGGGAACGACGCGCCTGAAGCCTCGACCCGCATCCTCCACAACCTCCCACCCGAATTTTTTCTTGTTGGTCAGGGCTTCTTCCTCCGACATGAAGGATCCGATCGGTTTCGTTGGGTGCTCAAAGGAAGGGTCGTCCCTATTCACAAGGGTTTGAGTTACGACAGTAGTCACCTTCTTCGTAATGCCCCTCTTTCGAAAGTGGTTCAGTAGGGCTTTTTGAATCATGTATCCGATCGCCCCTTGTGTGTCAGCGCCACAGATATCCAAGGGAATAAGGGGAAGCTCGTGACGGGCGAGTTCCCCTCTTCTGTAGATAAAGCCCACTTGAGGGCCATTACCGTGAGTGATGACGATGCTCAGCCCCGCCGCAATGAGATCGCAAATATATTCACCGGTCTCCTTCACGGCTTCATACTGCCAGGATAAAGCGATGTGGTTCTTGTCCTTTATTAACGAGTTTCCCCCAATTGCAAGAACAGCAAACCTTGAGTCCATCCTTCACGCTCCTTCAGCGAAACTTTTCCATTACCAGTACGAGGGATGTCGGTATTTTATCGTTTTCCAAGAACCATGGCTAACAAGGCCATCCGTACATAGACCCCATTCCTCACCTGCCTGAAGTAGGCAGCCCCCTGATAGCCATCCACCTCCGGGCTGATCTCATCGACCCTTGGCAGGGGATGAAGGATCACAATTTTCTTGTTAAGCTCTTTCAGAAAATCCGAGTTAATGATTAAGCTCCCTTTGACCTTCTCATATTCAGAGAAATCTGCAAATCGTTCCTTCTGAATCCGGGTCATGTAGATCAGGTCGCTATTCTGAGCGGCCAGTTTCATATCTGTGGTCTCATTGACTTCAATGCCTTTCTGTTTTAGCTGGGAAGTGATTTGCTCCGGCATCCTCAGAACATCGGGTGAAACGAAATAGAGCTTTGCATCAAAAAGAGAAAGAATTTCTACCAGGGCATGAACGGTCCGGCCGTTCTTGAGGTCTCCCACAAGAGAGATTTTCAGATGATTCAATGATCCAAGTTCCTTTTTGATCGTATAGAGATCCAGAAGGGCCTGGGTCGGATGCTGGCCCGCTCCATCCCCAGCATTGATGACAGGAATAGATACGGCGTCGGCTGCTTCCTTTGCTGATCCAACCTTAGGATGGCGGATCACGATGACATCCGCATACTGACCCACTGTTCTAACTGTATCAGCAAGTGATTCTCCCTTGGCCACCGAAGAGCTTTCCACCGAACCCATGCCAACCACTCCGCCACCCAACCGCTGCATGGCGGCTTCAAAGGAAAGACGGGTTCTCGTGCTTGGCTCATAGAAGAGAGTGGCCAGGATCTTTCCTTTTAACAGGTTGACCTGATCCTTCTCCTTGAGTTCCTTCTCAAAAGAGGCTGCTGTTGCCAGGATTGCGTCAACCTCTTTCTTCGCAAACTGATTCCCATGAAGGATGTCTTTTCCTTTCAGGCTTGTTGTCATATCGCCCTCCTTACCGAATTGTAGTTAAAGTTCTTTCTTCTTCTATAAATCCGAAAAGGATCAATCTGAAACTATCCCTATATCCGAATGACTAAAACACCACCCTCAAATTCACTTTTGTTTCTCATTTGGAAGATTCGGATTCTGAAGATCTGGATTTGTTTTGAATTTAGGATTTGCCACTTCGGATTCAATTATTCCTTTGATCAACATCTTACTCTTTCAATCCGGGTAGGGAGAAATTTCCCGATTCCCGGAGAACCTTTCATCTCTCCATCTTCAACCAAGACCTTTCCTCGCTGCATGGTGAGGACAGGTTTGCCGAGGCATCTTTTCCCTTCATAGAGTGTGTAAGGAGCCCCCGAATGCAACGTCTTCTGGTGAATCTCCTCGACCCGGGCCGGATCAAAGAGGACCAGATCCGCATCCGAACCCCTTTGAATCGCTCCTTTCTTTGGATAAAGGCCAAAGATCTTGGCAGGGTTTTCAGAGAGAAGCTGAACGAGGCGGCAAGGCCCGATCCATCCTGAGTTGATCCCTTCATCGTAGGTTACCGACAACATGGTTTCCGACTGGGCAGAGCCGTAAGCAGCCTCAAAGAAAGGATCATCGATCTTCTTTGCCTTGGGCGCATGATCGCTTGCCACAACGTCAATGATTTTTCTCTCGATGGCATTCCACAGGGCTAATCGGTCTGTTTCGAGTCTCAACGGAGGACCAATCTTTGCCAGTGGACCTTTTCTCTGTAGTTCCTTGTCGGTTAGGGTGAGATATTGAGGACAGGTCTCGGCGTAAACGATTCCTCCTTCCTCCCTGGCCCTCTGAATCGGTGCAATGCCTTTGGCGGTGCTCAAATGAACAACATAAAGGGGACAGTCTGTGACGGATGAAATCGATATGGCCCTGAAGATGGCCTCTGCCTCCAGGTAATCGGGTCTTGTCTTGAGAAAGACCTTTTTGGGATCCTGACCTCTTTTCAAGGAACGGTCTTCAAAATAATCCGTGACCAGACCATTCTCTGCGTGGACCATGGCCAGCCCGCCATTAGCCCCGATAAGATCCATGGCTGCGGCCAACCAATAATCATCGGTCATCCACTTGAGTTTGGCATAGGTCATAAACATTTTAAAAGACGTGACTCCAAGGTTGAAGGCCTTCGGAATCTCTTCCACCTGATTTGCCGGATCAAAGAGCGCTCCGTGGATGGCAAAGTCGAGGTAGGACTTCTTGAGTCCCTCATCCTTGAACTTCTTGATCGTATCAGTCAGTTTCATTCCGGGTTTCGCATAGGCATAATGGATGAGGGTTGTCGTTCCTCCATGAGCGGCAGTAACAGAGAGACCACCCATATCATCCTCATAGACGGGATGGGTGTGGACATCAATCACTCCAGGCATGACATATTTCCCCGAAGCTTCGATTGCCCGGCTTGCTTCCTTGGCGGGAAGACTGGATTTCATTGCGACAATCTTTTCACCCTTGATCCCGATATCTACTTTTTGGATCCTGGACCCAGTAACAACAAGGCCATTCTTGATTAGAAGATCATAAGCTATTGCCATAGGGTGCCTCCTCACCTCTTCATTCTTTTGAAGTCTCCTGGATCGCCTTGACGATCTGGGTATAACCCGTACACCGGCAGAGATTTCCACGAATGTACTCTCGAATCTCCTTCTCAGTGGGTCGGGGGTTTTCGTCGAGAAGCGATTTCCCCATGATCACCATACCGGCCGTGCAAAATCCGCACTGAACCGCCCCATGCTTCAAGAAAGATTTCTGGACGGGATGCAGTTGACCGTCGGGTTTGGCAATTCCTTCGATCGTTACAATCTCACTTCCGTCCAACCCGATCGCGAGGAGCAGGCAGGCCAGCATGGGTACCCCATTCACAAAAACCGTACACGAACAACACTCTCCAATCCCACAACCATATTTTGTGCCCGTCAGTCCCAACTGGTCCCGCAGAACATTCAGGAGAAGTTCGTTAGGGGCAACGAGAAGTTCGCGGACGATCCCATTCACTTTCAATTCAATCTGCTTTTTCAAAGAAACCTCCAATAAGATTGAACGTTCGCACAGGGTTCCGGAGTTCGGGAGTCTAACTTATCCCTGCTCTGACCCCTTGAGTCCTTTACATGGTGAGGGCCATTACAGCCTTCTGCGTGTGCATTCGGTTTTCTGCCTGATCAAAGATGACGCTGTTCTTTGAATCGGCCACCTCATTCGTCACTTCTTCTCCCCGATGGGCTGGCAGACAATGCATGAAAATATAGTCTTCTTTGGCCCCCTTAACGAGTTGTGAGTTGACCTGATAGGGTTTAAGAATTTTGACTCGTTCTTCCCGCTCTTTCTCTTTTCCCATACTGGCCCAAACATCGGTATAGATGATGTCCGCTCCCTTCACTGCCTCTTTGGGATCTTGGTCACCTTGACCTCACAGCCTGTCCGTTTCGCCTCTTCCTTGGTTCTGGACGACAACCTTTGGATCGGGCTCATAACCCTTTGGGCACCCGAGGATAATGTTCATTCCCACCTTCGAGCTGCCATAGAGAAGGGAATGGGCCACGTTGTTTCCATCACCCACATAGGCCAGTTTTAGACCCTGCAAGCCTTCCCTTCTTCTCATAGACGGTAAAAAGATCTGCGAGTCCCTGACAGGGATGGGAGAAATCTGAGAGACCATTGATGACCGGCACTTTCGAATATTTGACCAGGTCGAGGATGGTCTGGTGGGCAAAGACACGAGCCATGATTCCTTGGACATATCGGGATAGAACCTGGGCAGTATCTCCGATGGTCTCTCCTCGGCCCAGCTGTAGATCTGCTGGAGCTTAGATAAAGTGCATAACCGCCAAGTTGCCACATGCCCACTTCAAAGGAGACACGGGTTCTCGTCGATGGCTTCTCAAAGATCATCGCCAGTGTCTTCCCTTTAACAGGGGATGCTCCTGGCCTCGAAGGGACTGCAGTTTTAACAACTCGGAGGTCTTCAAAATCTGCTCGATCTCTTCCCTCGTCAGATCGTAGAGACTTGCCAAAGATTTCCCTTTCATGTGAATAGACATTTTTCCCCCTCCTCCTTTTGAATGCGAACCGATTTCAACGCCCGGAAGGGTTGAACGGTTGCTGCACAGGGGTGGCCCTCTCCATCTCTTCGGCTCTCTCCCAGGCAAGGCCCAGGGCATCCCGTATCAGAACCTTGGTCACTTCCTTCTTATAAAAGGCGGTCGAGCGTCTCGACCTGGGTTGAATCTCTTCAGATGCCTCCTGACCGGCCTTTGCCACCAGGTCCTGGTCCAATTTTTTCCCTCTCAAAATTTCTTCTGTTCTTCTTAAGTCTCAGGGGAATCTTTGCCACGCCACCCATCGCAATGCCGCAGTCCTCACAGATACTCCCCTTGCCGGACGACCATCGCTGCAATGCTTATTTTTGCCAGATCGGCAGCCACTCTCGCCATCTTGATGAAGGCGCTTCCGTGGAACCTGGAGGTTCAGGCAACTGGATTTCGACGAGCAGCTCTTTCGGGGAAAGGCAGTTCGCTCCGTTTCCTACAAAAAACTCCTCCAGGGAAACGACCCTCTCCCTCTGGTCATCGACCATCCTTGCACCTTCCTCCGAAGGCAATCAGGGGAGGAGCAGAATCCGCAGCCGGAGAAGCATTACAGAGATTTCCTCCGATTGTTCCCATGTGCTTGATCTGGACGGAAGTCACTGACTTGGCCGCTTCGGACAGGGCAGTATATTTTTTTTGAATCAACCGATGTTCTCCACTTCACTGAAAAGAAGTCAGTGCACCGATCCGAAGGCCTTTGTCCGTGATGAGATAACGAAGGGCCGGAATCCTGGAAATGTTGATCACGTACTCGGGATGCATCCTCCCCATTTTCATCCATACCAGCAGATCCGTTCCTCCGGCTATCACTTTGGCTTTCCCGGGATATTTGGCAAGAAGAGAGAGCGCCTCTTCGATCGTTCGGGGTTCAAAATATTCGAATTCCTCGAAGGATATGTGAGTTAGGCATCTTATTTGTTCCTACCTTTCAAAGCCTCAAGGACCTGTTCAGGTTTGATCGGAATCTCTTTGAATCGGATCCCGATCGCGTCGTAAATAGCGTTGGCCAGGGCAGCAGCCACTGGATTGAGCGCCGCCTCCCCGATCCCTTTTGCTCCGAAGGGACCCGTCGGCTCATAGGTTTCCGCAAACCGAACCTCAATCTTGTCCATCTCAGGCATATCATCTGAGGTTAGCATTTTGAAATCGGTGATGTATCCTTTGCTTATCAGTTCACCTGTTTCTTCATCATAGGTGGTATCTTCAAGCAAGGCATATCCCAACCCCCGGTACAGCCCACCGTACAATTGCCCCTCCGCCAGGTCTGGATTGATGACCTGGCCTGCGTCGCAATAGATCACCGCACGGACGGGTTTGATCACACCGGTCTCTGTATTCACCTCCACTTCGATGAAGTGGGCAATGAAGCAGGGAGGGCAACTCACCTGGCGGAGGCTGTCAGACGCCGAGATCGTCCCCCAACCATTGATCTGAGCCGTCTTGGCAACCTCTCCGATGGTCACTCTCTTTTCCGGAACGCCGTCCACGTAGATGACCCCTTGTCCCGCCTCTTCGTCTACCGCCATCCTCAGGCCTGCCGGTGGGGCCTGCAGGATCCTTGAAGCCATCTCCAGGAGTTTATCCTTCGCTTGTTTGGTCACCTTGTGGACCGCCCCGCCTCCGCAATAGATGCCTCGTGTTGCATGGGTACAGACATCGTAAAGCGTCGTCCGGGTATCAACCGGTGAAATGCCAACTTTGCTCAAGGGAACCTTTAACTCCTCGGCGACAATCTTGGCCAGCCCCTCAAGAGTCCCTCCGCCCAGGTCCATGAGGGCGGTCATAAAATCGACCGAACCATCCTCATTGATCTTGACAATGGCCCCCGAGTAATCGATGACCTCACCGGGTAAGGGTGCCCCAGCCCCGGAGGTATGGAATCCCCGCGCCATTCCGATCCCACGGCGGATAGGACCCTTCTCCTGGATCTTCTGGTTCCTCCTCTCCCAGCCGATGAGCTTCGGTCCCTCGATCAGCATTTCCTCCACACCGCAACTGCGGATGATGGACTTGACCGTCGGACCCTGTCCCCAGAAGGTCTGCCCGAGTCCAACATAGTTTTTCAGCCGCAGGTCGATGGGATCCATCTCCAACTTTTCAGCCAGCATATCCATCTGCGATTCGACAGCAAAATTGACCTGGGGGTTGCCGAAACCTTGCATCGCGCAGGCCGGGACCTTATTGGTATAAACGGCCAGACCTTCGTAATCGAGGTGAGGAAGGTTATAGAGGGAAACCCACCAACCGCACATGCAGCCGAGAAGGGAGTAAGCCTGAGTATTATGGGCCCCGATATCCACGACCACCTTCATCTGGCCCGCCACAAGGGTTCCATCCCTTTTAGCGCCCAGCTTCACCCTGATCCACGAGGGATATTTGACGTGGTCGTACATATCTTCTTCGCGGGTCAGAGAAAGTTTCACGGGTCGCCGTGCCTTGAGCGCCAGTGCGACACCCACGGGGGCGGCTGAGTTCATCTGAATGCTTGACCCGAAGGATCCTCCCACGGGAACTTTCTTGACGTTTACCTTGCTGAGAGGGATCTGAAAGAGTTCACCCAGGAGTTGCCGCACATTGTGAATGGTCTGTGTCGTGGTCCAGACCGTGATCCCCCCATCCGCGTCGGGCTGACAGACGACGGTCTTCGTCTCCATTTGAGCGTGATATACACGCCCGGTTCTGGAATTCCTCTTCAACGATGACCTCCGCTTCCTCAAACCCCTTTTTGATATCTCCTTGGCTGATCAGTTTCGTGACCGCAATGTTGTTCTCGATCTTTCTCTCCTCGTCCCCCACCAGAATCGTTTCGTGCAGAACGGGAGTCCCCGGTTTCATCGACTCAAAGGCATCTAAGACGACCGGGTATTTCTCGTAGTCCACACGGATCAGGGAAAGAGCTTTCTCTGCCAAGGCCTCTGTTTCGGCGGCGACAGCAGCGATCGCCTCTCCCACATGGAGGGGATGGTCGGTGAGGACTCTCCGATCTTTATAGGTGGCCCTGGGAATGTTGACAAGGCGTTCGCAATATCTCATTTTGGGGGTATCCCGGAACGTAATGCAGACCGCCCCCGTCTTTTCCGCGGCGCTCGTGTCAATACTCTTCACCCGTGCATGAGGAAAGGGACTTCTCAAGATTCGGCCATGAAGCATCCTGGGAAGGACGATATCGGAAGCATAGATTTCCTGGCCGGTGACCTTCGCAATCCCGTCCTTGCGTTCGTATATTTTACCTACGGCATGATAGTTTTGTTTTTCCATAGCTTTCCCTGAAACGGTAGTCCGTTTCTTACCCTCCCGGCAATTTAAGGTTTTCGTGCCCTATCTTCCAAACCTAACGCTACCAAGATCCTCCGGTTCTTCAACCCGGTCTCTTGATTCCGCCTTCTTATCACCCGCCCGTCTTAGGATCGTACATCAATTCAACGGAAATCTTTTGGGAATACTCTGAGACCAATTTCGCCAACATACCCAGTCTCTTCTTCGTGATGCGATAAAGCGGACCCGTCACACTCAGACCGGCCACCAGATTTTCCATTCCATCGAAAATCGGAGCCGCCACAGCCCTCACATCCCGGTCCACCTCTTGATCGCTAACAGCATAGCCTTTCTTTCGAATCTCCATTAAATGGACCTTCAATTGAATTCCCTCCGTAATGGTATTCGGAGTGAAGCATTTCAGGCCTTCTGTGGCGATGATCCGATCCCATTCTCCCTCGGTGAGGTAGGCCATCAACACCTTGCTCGAAGCGCCACAGTGGAGCGGAATATGGGCACCCGGCTGAAATAACGAGTACCGTATGGGCTCTTCACTTTCAACCCTTTCAAGCACAATCCCTTTCGTACCATTCACCGCCGTTAAAAGGACCGTCTCTTTGGTGAGCAGGGAAAGTTCCTTCATGAAGGGACGCGCAATGGCTGAGATGTTGAATTCCCGTTGGGCCAAGAGGCCAAGACGCAGGACATTCAAACCGAGGACGTATTTTCCTGTACCATTATTTTCCTTAAGAAAACCATATTCAACAAAGGTCCTGACGAGGCGATAGGCCTTGCTCTGGCTGTAACCAAGCTGCTTCGAAATCTCAGCGACCGTAAACATCGGGTGAGAGCCGTCATACAGGAGAAGAATCTTCAAACTATGGGCAAGAGACTGGTTGACCAATTGTCACACTGTGATAATTGATTTCTATAATATACAAATTATATGTATCACAACAGCATTTCCTTGTCAAGCCGTAATTAGTCGGGGTATTTCCTTGGTTATGGATACGATTGGGTTAGAGTGGTCTCCCCTCCGAAGATTCTAACAGCGGACCATCAGAGGAAAGAACAAAGGCAGGTGGGGCTAACGGGACCGTTTTAATGGCTCCGCCCTCAAGCTTCTCTAATCCTCCCGTCCTCGTGGGCCGGAGTCTCTCCAACAGCGGGACTGAACCGGGGAAACTGAATTCTTTTGCATCTTCTCTGGAACAGTTCATTGAGGCATTAGCCTCCCAAATAAGCCTTCTTGATAACTTCCTCCTCTAAAAGAGCGTCTCTTTGACCTTCTGCCACGAGCGTCCCCTTCTGTAGAACGTAGCCATAGTTTGCAATCGAGATCGCCTTGCCTGCATTCTGTTCAACCAGGAGAATCGCAATCCCCCTACTGTTAATTTCCGCAATCTTTTCAAAGAATTGTTCAACTAATATTGGGGCCAATCCTAAGGAAGGTTCATCCAGAAGCATGAGCCTGGGCGCACTCATCAGAGCTCTCGAAATCGTCAACATCGTCTGTTCCCCTCCGGAAAGTGTTCCTGCTACCTGCCTGGAACGCTCTCTGAGCACCGGGAATAAGCCAAAGATCTCCTCCATTCTTTGGTTCAAGGTCTCGGTGTCCCTTGTCATGAACGCACCCACCTGCAGGTTCTCATAGGTTGTCATCTTCTGAAAAATACCTCTCCCTTCTGGGACGACCGAGATTCCTAACCGAATAATCTCATCGGTTTTCAAGGTGTCGATTCGTTTTTCCTCGAAAAAAACCTGGCCTTTCACGGGGTGGACAAATCCCAAAACAGTTTTCATGACCGTACTCTTCCCGGCTCCATTGGGCCCAAGAATACAGATCACTCTACCTTGAGGTACCTCGAGACTAATGTCTCGAAGCATTGGAATGCCATCATATTCAGTGAAAACCCCTTTGAGTTTAAGCACGAATTTCCACCTTTCCCAGGTAGGCCTGCCGAACGCCTGGATCCTCGGCGACACTTTTAAAGGGTCCCTCTGCGATCTTCTGGCCGTAGTTGAGGACCACAACTCGGTGGGCAGTTCCCTGGATCACTGTCAAATCGTGTTCAATAATGACAATGGCAATTTCCGGTTTTCGTTTCATCACCTTTTCAATGTCTTCCATCAGGATACGGGTTTCCTCCGGGTCCATTCCCGCAGAGGGCTCATCTAAGAGTAGAAGATCTGGATCGTTTCCCAGAGCTCGACAGATCTCCAATCTCCGGCGATCCGCCAAGGGGAGATCTCCTGCCTTCCTATTCAGACTGGACCCCAGTTCGTCGCTGAAGTAGTTCAAGAGTGTCGCTGCTTGGTTAATGCGGGGCTCCATGGCCCTGAGCAGCTTCTTTTTCCGAAAGACAGCGTCTAAAAGCCCAGAATGAGCATGATAGCACATCCCGCTCAAGACATTGTCAAGGACAGAGAGCTCAAGAAAAAGTCTGCTCCTTTGAAAGGTTCGAGACATCCCCATTCTCGAGATTTCCGCGGGTGATCTCCCGATCAAGGGTTGATTCTTAAAAAGCATTTTCCCGTCGCTGGGACGGTAGATCCCCGTGATTAGGTTGAAAAAGGTGGTCTTCCCAGATCCGTTGGGCCCTATCAATCCGACGACTTCTCCCGGATGAATACTAAAGTCAACCTGATTGATGGCCACCAGTCCGCCAAACGAGATACGCAGTTTTTCGCATTCCAGCAAAGCCATAGTCTAACCCTTTTCGTGGATTCTCACTTTCCGGGGCAAAATTCCTCTGGGCCGAAAGATAAGCATGACCAACACCATCGCCCCATAAATGATCAGACGATAATCCTGGAAGGCCCTGAATTTCTCCGGCAAGATGGTCAACAGGATTGCTCCCAGGATCACCCCTGCCACATTGTCCGTTCCTCCTAAGATCACCATGATAATCAGGATGACGGAGATGATATTGTCAGCGTTCGCCGCACCGACATAGGAAATATAATGGGCAAAAAAAACACCCGCAAATCCGCTAAAAACTGCATCCAAAGCGAAGGCCTGAAGCTTTGCTTTTGACACGCTGATTCCCTGGCACCGGGTAACGATCTCGTCCTCCCGAATATAGTTCCACGTCATGCCTAACCAGGAATTGTGGAGTCTTTGTGCACAGATCAAACCTAAAAGACCAAAAAATACGATCAGGTAGAAAAAATTGGCCTGGAAAGGAAGCTTAACACCAAAAATCGTACTTGGGCTACCAAAGTCCACTCCAAAAAACTTTGGATAGGGAATATTAAGGATACCTCTTGGACCACCTGTAAAATCAACTGTCAGAACGAACTGATAGAACATGAGGGCAAAGGCCATGGTGACCAAAGCAAGGTAGTAGCTCTTTGTCTTTAAGGTTGTCAATCCCTGGAGTACAGCAAAAATCGCAGCACGCAGGCTTCCAAGAACGATATTGATCCAGAATCCCGTATGAAGATGAATGGAAAGCAGCGCGGCTGTGTAACTGCCAATCCCGAAGAAGGCAGACGTAGCAAAGTGAGGCATATTCGTGCTGCCCCAACTGAAATTTAGCCCCATGGCCATGATGGCATAGAGGGCGCACATGATGCAGATATGGATAAGGTAGGGGCTCTTGCTAAAGATGAAAGGTATGGAAAGAAGAAGAACAAAAGCGATCAGATAGTCCAGCCAGCGGTACTCAGAGGAGGCGCCTGCAAAACTCTGGCGAAATCGAAGGGATCTCCGAAACCCATAGAAGCCGAGAGCCGCAACCCCTGTCAACACGAGGATCAGGCCAATGGACTCCGCTTTCATGAAGACGATAAAGAAAGCAAATAGCGTGAATTCAAAGAAGATCAGTTTAATCTTAGCCATCGTCAGACCTTTTCAAAGACTTTTTCCCCTAAGATGCCCTGGGGCCGGAAGATAAGAAAGAAGACCACAACTCCAAACACAATGAATTCTTTCCAAGCTGTTCCTTGAGGGATGAAACCCATCGAAAACGTCTCTATCATACCGAAAAGTAGCCCTCCGATCACAGCTCCATAGACATTGCCCAAGCCTCCGACGACAGAGACCGCAAAGCCTTTTGTGCCGAACAACGCCCCGAAATCATATCGAAGGCCACCGAAATAGAGACCGTTAAAGATCCCTGCAGCCGCACCTAATACAGAGCCGATGATGAAAGTCGCTACCACGGTTCGATTGAGATTGATCCCCATCATAAGAGCCGTGTTCCCATCTTCAGACACGGCTCGGATGGCGCGTCCTAGGCGAGTCTTGTTTATAAAGAAAAAAAGAACCCCAATCAAAACAATGGCTCCAAGGAGGATCGTGATGTGGTCGTAACTGATTTTCACGCTTCCCCACTCCAGGGCGATGGCTTCAGAAAAAAGAGCCGGAAAAGACTGAGGAGTGCCTCCTCTCGGATAGAAATTCCTGATGGCTTCCCTGAGGATGATTCCAACCGCCACAGTGGCGACAAGGGGGATCAAAATGGGCATCTGCCTAAAGGGCCTGATTGAGACTCTTTCGACGAGAATTCCTACAATACATGTTGCAAAAATCCCAATCATGAGGACCATTAAACTCACTTGCCAACCTGAAAGAATTTGGGTAAGGCCCAGCTTCACAGAAAGAGCATAAGCCCCCAAGGTCATAAAGGCCCCCACCACGCAGACGTCTCCATGGGCGAAGTGAATGACGTTCAAGGCTCCGAAGAAAAAGAGAGAAACCGACTCCAACGAGAGCATACGTGCAGGACAACAGAAGTCCGTTAATCAGCTGTTGGATAATTAGATGCATGGCGAAAACCCTTCCCTTTGGTTAGAAGAAAAGTGGGAGACCGGGTACGAAGAGAACCCGGTCTCCGCATAGTTTGTTCAAAATCTCGCCTCTATTTGCTCTTGGGTGGAGGGAGTTTGCGTGAGCCTTTTGCGTACAGAGAGTCTTCCCAGACCACCCATTTCCCGTCCTGGGCCGTACAAATCGTGACCGTCGAAAAGACATTTTGGCCGTTTTTATCGAACTGCACTTTTCCAGAAAGGCCGTCAAATGAGGTCTTTCGAATTTCAGAAACCACCTTTTCCCTGTCCGGTCCCACCTTCTCAATTGCCGTCATGAGCACTGTGGCATTATCATAGGCGACGAGCTGGTACCAACCGATGGGGTCCTTGTAGTCTGCATCGTACTCCTTCTTGAATTCCGGCCACCACGGCAATTTTTCCGGAGATGTCCCCCCAGAGGCGGCAAATGAGCCTTCACTCGTTGGCCACGGCGCAAGCTCATGAAACTTGTCAATGTAAAGCCCCCCAGTGCCCCCGTAAACGGTATCTATCCCCATCTTGCTCATCTGCAGCTTGATGAGACCCGCTTCCGTCACCGTGTTTCCAGCGTAGACTCCATCCGGGTTAAGTCCCTTTATCTTGGTAAGAATTGGTCGGAAGTCCTGTGTTCCTACTGGAATGGTATCTTGTGAGAGAATCTGTCCCCCATTCTTTTTTGTGGCTTCTATCCAATTATCCCTGTTCTGAATCCCATAATCGGTCGGGTCGTTAATAATGGACCACCGTTTGTATTTCATTTTTCCAACCAGGAAGTCTCCCAACCAAACGTTTTCGATATAGCTCGTAGGGCCAACTCGGGTTATTTCCGGAAACCCCTGCAGGGTTATGCCCTCAAGGCCACAGCACCAAATCGAAAGGGCCATCTTGAACTGATGAAAGATCTTCGTCGTCGCCATAGCCACGGAGCTGTTCCAGTGTCCTGCAGCGGCAATAACCTTCGGATCTGAAGTCAGCTTAAGAGCTGCAGACACCCCTGTCGCAGGCTGCGATTCGTCATCAAGGAAAATTGCCTTGTACTCATACTTGTATTTCCCCGAGGCATTCGCCTTTTTGACAGCAAGCTCAAAGCAATTCCTGGCTCCTACTCCTTCAAAGGCACTCCCTCCGGTAAATGGGCCGATGAATCCAAGAGTGACCGTCTCCTTTGCGACGGCACCTTGGGAAATCAGAAAAATTGTCAGGAATATCAAAACAACTGTCGCCAATACCATTCTTTTCATAGAGAACCTCCATATTCATTTAAATTTTCCCTGATGAATACCACCCCAACACTTCTCTCTCACTCTCACCCCCTTTCCGAGAATTTGACCGAAGTAACGCCTCTTTGTTCGACAAACGCCGGATCACCTTCCCATTCCTATTCTGTCTCGCCAAACTTGAATTACTTAATTCTGACAACTACTCCCAAAAATGCGAAAATATTATAGAGTCGGCAAATATGTTTGTCAACACGTAAAATAGACGTACCCATGGGTATCCCTATTCCTGGAGTAATTACCGTCCTTTAAAACTTGGTCTTCTGTCTTCCAACAGCGCGGCCAAGCCTTCTTGGGAATCTTCGGTCTGGTATATCTTCCGAACTAACTCTACCTCCTTTGCTTTGGCTTCCTCATAGGTGCCCTTGATACTCATGGCCACACCCTCTTTAATAAACCTCAACGCAATCGGAGCAGCCTGAGCGATAGTACGTGCAGCAGCCTTGGCTTCCTCCATGAGCTGACTGTCCGGCACCACTTTCGACATGATGCCAAGTTCTACAGCTCTCTTCCCATCAAAGATTTCCCCTAGAATCATTATGTCAAGCGCCCTGTTACGTCCGATCCAATGGGCTGTCCGTACAAGACCTACACCCCATGAGGATACAATCCCAAGATACGCGTCTCCCGTCCGAAATTTACCGCTTTCCCCAGAAATTCGAATATCGCAAGGCCAAGCAAGACCCGTTCCACCATAAAAGCATTTTCCCTTCACAGCCGCGATAATCGGCTTAGGGTAGAGTTCGATACGATCAACCATTTTTCGGGGGGGCAGGTCAGCGACAAGGGGGATCAAAATGGGCATCTGCCTAAAGGGCCTGATTGAGACTCGTTCGACGAGAATTCCTACAATACATGTTGCAAAAATCCCAATCATGAGTACCATTAAACTCACCTGCCAAACTGGAAGGCTTTGGGTAAGGCCCAGCTTCACAGAAAGAGCATAAGCCCCCAAGGTCATAAAGGCGCCCAGCACGCAGACGTCTCCATGGGCGAAGTGGATCACGTTCAAGGCTCCGAAAAAAAGAGAGAAACCAACACCGACAAGCGCATACGTGCAGGATAACATGAGTCCATTTATCAACTGTTCGATAATTAGATGCGTGGTGAAAATCCTTTGCTTTGGTTAGAAGAAAAGTGGGAGACCGGGTACGAAGAGAACCCAGTCTCCGCACAGTTTGTTCAAAATCTCGCCTCTATTTGCTCTTGGGTGGAGGGAGTTTGCGTGAGCCTTTTGCGTATAGAGAGTCTTCCCAAACCACCCATTTCCCATCCTGGGACACAGTAAACGTGATCGTCGAATAGGCATTTTGGCCGTTTTTATCGAACTGCACTTTTCCAGAAAGGCCGTCAAATGTGGTCTTTCGAATTTCAGAAACCACCCTTTCCCTGTCCGGTCCCACCTTCTCAATTGCCGTCATGAGCAGTGTGGCATTATCATAGGCGACGAGCTGATACCAACCGATGGGGTCCTTGTAGTTTGCATCGTACTCCTTCTTGAATTCCTGCCAGAACGGCAATTTTTCCGCATCAGTCCCCGCATAGCCGAGCACTGCGCCTTCACCCGCTGGCCCCGGCGCAAGCTCAAAGAATTTGTCAACGTAAAGCCCCGAACTCCCCGCGAAAAGGGTATTGATTCCCATCTTGCTCATCTGCAGCTTGATGAGACCCCCTTCCGTCACCGTGTTTCCAGCATAGACTCCGTCCGGGTTGAGTTCCTTTATCTTTGTAAGAATTGGTCGGAAGTCCTGTGTTCCTACTGGAATGGTATCTTGTGAGAGAATCTGTCCCCCATTCTTTTTTGTGGTTTCTATCCAATTATCCCTGTTCTGAATCCCATAATCGGTCGGGTCGTTAATAATGGACCACCGTTTGTATTTCATTTTTCCAATTAGGAAGTCCCCCAACTTAATGTTTTCAAGATAGCTCGTAGGGCCAACTCGGGTTATTTCCGGAAACCCCTGCAGGGTTATGCCCTCAAGACCACAGGCCCAAATCGAAAGGGCCATCTTGTTTTGATGAAAGATCTTCGACGTCGCCATAGCCACGGAGCTGTTCCAGTGTCCTGCAGCGGCAATAACATTCGGATCTGAAGTCAGCTTAAGAGCTGCAGCCACCCCTGTCGCAGGCTGCGATTCGTCATCGAGTAAAATCGCCTTGTACTCATACTTGTATTTCCCCGAGGCATTCGCCTTTTTGACAGCAAGCTCAAAGCAATTCCTGGCTCCTACTCCTTCAAAGGCACTCCCTCCGGTAAAGGGGCCGATGAATCCAAGAGTGACCGTCTCCTTTGCGACGGCATCCTGGGAAATCAGAAAACTCGTCAGAAATATCAAAACAGCTGTCATCAAAATCATTCTTTTCATAAACCACCTCCCTTGTGCGTTTAGGTTTCCACTGCTGAATACCCCATCAACACTGTTCTCTCAGTCTCACCCCCTTTCGACGAGTTTGGGCAAGAAAACTGCTACTTGTTCAACAAAAGCCGGTTCACCTTCCTGTCTCGTCAAACTCGAATTGTTATCTTTTGAAAACTACTTTTTCAACTATAGAAATACCTAACGTCTACAAATTTTTCGGCAAGATAAAGATCCAGGTTTGTCAAGCATTTCTTTTGGCACCTTTCGTAAGACGCAAAGAGAAGGTTTCTTAACCTTTAGAATAGAACCCAAGCGGAAAAAGATACCCTGGAGAATCCGCTCCAAACTGTGACTGTCACAAAAGACTTCGATGGGTACCCCCTATTCTTGGATCGACTACCGTCCTTTGAAATTTGGCTTCCTGTCTTCCAACAGCGCGGCCAAGCCTTCTTGGGAATCTTCGGTCTGGTATATCTTCCGAACTAACTCTACCTCCTTTGCTTTGGCTTCCTCATAGGTGCCCTTGATACTCATGGCCACACCCTCTTTGAGAAACTTCAATGCAATCGGAGCAGCCTCGGCAATAGTTCGTGCAGCAGCCTTAGCTTCATCCATAAGCTGACTATCCGGTACCACTTTGCTCATAATTCCAAGCTCTACAGCCCTCTTCCCATCAAAGATTTCCCCGAGAATCATTATGTCAAGTGCCCTGTTACGTCCGATCCAATGAGCTGTCCGTACAAGACCTACACCCCATGAGGACACAATCCCAAGATATGCGTCTCCTGCCCGAAATTTGCCACTCTCCCCGGAAATTCGAATATCGCAAGGCCAAGCGAGACCCGTCCCACCATAAAAGCATTTTCCCTTCACAGCCGCGATCATCGGCTTAGGGTAGAGCTCGATACGATCAACCATCCTGCGTCCCAATTCGTGAAAAGGTTCTTGAGACTGTGCTGAAAAATTCTCTTTCAACCGAACATCTGCTCCACCGCAAAAGTGCTTTCCACTCCCTGTCAGAATAATTGATCGCACCGTGCTGTCGTCTTCCGTTTTGTCCAGAATATCCATAAGCTCTTCAAGCATCTGCCGGTTCACGACGTTTAGTGGAGGTCTGTTCAACGTGATGATCATGAACGTCTCTTCTTTTTCTACGAGAATCGTTTCATAATTCATATGCTGCCTCCGAAGTCAATATTTTCTTGGTTTTTCATGCTTAATCTTCAATTGAGATTATGTCAATCATTTTGTCGGGTCATTAGCATTCTCTTCCCCAACGACCCAATCCAAGTTAAGGCCGGCCAGCGTTCCTCTTGTCGGCCGACCTTCTTTCTTGTCCCAGCCCATCATCTCGTAATAGAGGTCCTTTGCCGTTTCAAGGTCGTCCCGGGTGAAGGTCTGTCCTTTGTTGGGTCCATCAGGAAGGGGTTCAAAAAACCTCGCGGGCCAAGTATCGTCTTTCCGCCCAAACCCCTCTCTCAGATTGAAAACACGGGCCATGGCCATCGCACGATCGGACAGACTGGAGCAATTCAGGAAGGCTTGTGTTCCATCCGGTGGCACATCGAACTGCTTTCACAAGGTTGTCCAAGGATAAGGCAAAAGACGGCGCTGCGGCAAAAACGCAGACCCCAAGGCAGTTCCACAAATTCCAGATGAGCTGGGTACATCTGAAGAGGCGGATTTTCTTGGGACCGGAATCCAACGCAGATACAGGGTCGAGGATCCCAAGCGAGGCAATGGAGGACAAGGGGACCCCAAGCTGCTGGAAGGCCGTATCGTGAGGGGCTTCCAGATGATCGGCCCCTGTTGGCGAAACAGCATAGCCCAAACCCACGCCAAATTTTCCGCGAGGGTCATGCATGGCGACTTCCTGTCCTTTGACATGAAGTGCGTATTTTTCGGCTTGGGCACCTAATTTTTCAGCTGCCCTTTTCACTCCCTCTGCAAGAAGATCACCCAGACCCTTTCGAGAAGAAATCCTCTCAATCATCTCAAGCATTGCCCCTGCGTTTCCAAATCTAAGGTCCAACCCTTCCGTGTCGCTAAGGCTGAGAAGGCCATTCTCAAAACATTCCATGGCAAAGGCAATGGAGACTCCGGTGGAGATGGTATCGAGGCCGTATCGATTGCAGAGTTCGTTTCCCTTGGCGATCGCTTCAAGATCATCGATACCGAGGCAAGAGCCCAGAGAAGCGATGGTCTCGTATTCCGGACCGCCATATTCCGGCGAGACCTCGTATTTTCCCTCCACCCGCACCTTACGCTTGCAGTGTACCGGACAGGCGTAACATCCCTCATTCCCGAGAGAAATCGTCTCTTGCATCGTTTCGCCCCGGATTTTTTCCACTCCCTCAAATTGACTCCGAGTGAAGTTTCGTGTAGGAAGAATCCCCATACTATTCAGAGGCGCGACAAGACTTGGGGTACCAAGCCTTTGCATATTTTGTTCACCTGGATGCTCCTTTATCATCTTTACAAGAGACTGGCTGATCTTAAGCAGCTCACCAGGATCGGCAGTTTCAAGCTTCTTCTTACCTCGCACCGCGACGGCCTTCAGGTTTTTTGATCCCATGACAGCACCCATCCCGGTTCTGCCGTTGGCATGTTTCAAGTTGTTTAGCACGCAGGCATACCGAACCAGGTTCTCTCCAGCAGGACCAATAAGAGCCACCCGAATCTTATCATCCTTTAATTCATCTCGAATCATTCGCTGGGCGGGCCCGGTATCCAGGCCCCATAAATGCGAAGCGTCCCGTATTTCCACCACCCCGTCGTCGATCCATATGTAGACGGGCTTTTCTGATCTTCCCCTGATAACGAGGGCATCGATTCCGGAATGTTTCAGCTCCGGTCCCCAGAAGCCTCCGGCTTCAGATTCGCCAAGAGCCCCTGTCAGAGGAGAACGGGCAGCTATGGTATACCGTGTTATCCCGGCGAGCGGTATCCCGGTGATAACGCTCGGAGCAAAGACCAGGATGTTGTCCGGCCCGAGTGGATCGGTCCCTGGTCTGAGTTCTCTGAGAAGATAATGAAGGGCCAGGCAACTCCCACCCATATAGGTTCTGTAAAAGGTATCAGAAGGGGCTTCTACCTGAATCTCTCTGGTCGTCAAATCGATTCTTACAATCTTTCCAGCATATCCAAAAGACATCTCCGGGCCTCCTTTCCAAGGCTGCCTGTCAAAGGGCCTTGCGGTACAGCATGACCATGTCCGATTCGGTACACGGCCTGGGATTATTCGGGTGACACCAGTCCTCCATTGCATTCCGAGCCATAACCGGGATGGCGGCTTCAGATACATTGACCATGGAAAGTCTGGTGGGTAAACCTATTTTTTCAGTGAGTCGTACAACCGATTCGATTGCCCTCTCGGACGTCGGCGTCGTCTCCCCCATGGCAAATGCAATGCGCGTTAGCTTTTCTCCGACCGCTGGCCGATTAAATTCCATCGTATGGGGCAGGACGAGGGCGCAGGCCAATCCGTGATGGACATTGCATTCCGTCGAGAGTTGATGGGCCAGTGAATGGGCAACTCCCAACCCCTTCTGAAACGCAAGGGCTCCCATCGCAGACGCCATTGCCATCTGGGTTCGTGCCTTGCGGTTCTTCCCGTCCTCCACGGCGGCGAGAAGATTTTCAGCCACGAGTCGCACCCCCTCGAAAGCCACACCTTCCGCGCAGGGATGATACCTGGGTGATAGAAAGGCCTCGATATTATGGGTGAGGGCATCCATTCCTGTTGCAGCGGTCAGTCGCGGAGGCATCCCTTCAGTCAGCTCCGGATCGATCAATGCCAGGGTTGGAACGCCCGCCCGAAGGGTGCATTTCACATGACGTCTGGTATCGGTTATCACACCGGCTCTCGAGACCTCAGAACCCGTTCCGGAGGTCGTAGGAATGGCAATAAAGGGGGGCATCGGATTGACGATCTTCTCCGCTCCTTTGGCTCCGAAATACTGGTCAAGCGGTTCGTCATGAAAGGCGAGGACTTTAATTCCTTTTGCCGCATCCAAGGGACTTCCCCCTCCAATGCCAATGATCAGATCAAACTTTCCTTCCTTATAGACGACGACCCCGTTTCTCACGTTGGTATCGGTCGGATCCGGAGCAACCTCCCTGTAAATGACAGACTCGATTCCCTCTTGTTTTAAGAGGTGGGCGACGCGATCCGGAACTCCTAAAGAGAAGACTCCCGGATCCGTCACAAGAAACGCTCTCTTCGAACCAAGCCTCTTGGCATGGGCCCCCAACGTATTGAGAGCATTCCATCCGAACTCAACCCGACAACCAAAAATCTCAAAATAAAGGTTCATCTCATCCATACAGTCCTCCTATCAGAAAATGAGTTACTCCTAAAGCATCAAAGTCTCATGTCGGTTGATCAAGTTTTGGAGGTACCCGGGCTCCATTAGCCTGTTCAAATGCATAAGCGATGGACAGCAGTTTCTCTTCTTCCCAGGGTCTTGTAACCATCAGGAGCCCGATGGGAAGGCCTGTCTTACCGTAACCAGCGGGAACCGTGATCGATGGATAACCAACAAGGTTGACCGGATAACAGTTTCTGGTAAAAGTCTCAAAGACATCGACTTTTTCTCCGTTGAGCTCCATCTCTTCATCTTGGCCGATTGCAGAGGCTGGAAGCGGTGTAGTCGGGAGAAGCAAGGCATCCAGACCCGACAAGGCCCCTTTAAAACCTGCAACCATTCTGCTCCGGTCTTCTCTCAAAGCCTTGACATAAGCATACCCGGGAACTGGCTTTGAACCGGCAGTCCCCATTTGGCTCCCCAGCTTGCCTTTCACATCGGGCCCGCATTGATCCAGATATTTCTCAATCGTAGCCCCTGGATCAAAGGTTTTGAGATATGCTTCAAGAAGGTAAACACACTCCGGAAGAAAAATATTACGGCGAGCTGTCCTGCCAGAATCAATGTCTTTCACCTCGATCTCCCTGATCGTGCCCCCCAGGCTTTCTACTTCTCGGATAGCCTCCCCCATGACTTCTTCGGTATCGGGATGAAGGCCATCAAAGAAGTACCTTCGGGGAACACCAAATCTCTTCCCCCTTAAACTCTTTCCAAGGTGATGGGTGTAACGGGGCACGCGTTTGGAGGAACTTTCTGGATCTCCTCACGTCTTTCCCCGAAACCACTTCCAAGATCAGGGCAGAATCGATCACCGCTCTCGTAATCGGACCGATCACGTCCCGCGTAAAAGAGAGACTGATCAACCCTCCCCTTCCAACTCTTCCCAGGGTTGGCTTGAGTCCCACCACACCGCAGAGGGCTGCCGGGATCACCACTGATCCACCGGTATCTGTCCCGATTGCCCCCGCGCATAGGGCAGCGGCTGTTGCCGCAGCCGATCCTCCACTCGATCCCCCGGGAATGCACAAACGGTCATAGGGATTCCGTGTGGGCCCATAGTGCGGGTTATTGTTTGTAACGCCGAAGGCGAATTCATGGAGGTTCGTCTTTCCAAGAATAATGGCCCCGGCTTCCTTTAGCTTCACCACAACATGGGCGTCCCGTGACGGTCGCCAATCGGTCAGGATGGCAGATCCGCCAGTCGTTCGAATACCCTTCGTGTCCAAATTGTCTTTGATCGCGAGGGGTAAGCCATGCAAAGGACCTCTGAATCTCTTCTTTTTAGCAAGCCTGTCGAGTTTTTCAGCCTCCTTTAGAGCGCCTTCTTCAAGGACGGAGATGAACGCATTGAGACCTTTTCTTCCATCGAATGCCCGAATCCGCCTCACGTAGAGCTCGACAAGCTGCTCCGAACGGATCTCCCCTTTACGGATTAACTTGGACAGTTGATACAGGGAAAGGTCAGCAAGAACGCCGTCATCTCGTAGAAGGCCCATGTGGATCACCCATCAGAATATTCCTCTCAATCCAAAGGGAAATGTAGATGCCCTCTTTATTGAGACACATCGAATAACATCCGCATCTTCGACCAGAAATTGGGAAAGACCAGAGTCTTTGGATGGGGTCCAACGACCCGCTCTGCCATTCTCCAGGCTTCATCGAAATCCCTTGCCGGCGTACATCCCATTTTCCTGACCGCATCCGGGTTTTCTGCCCCAGCAAAGATGATCCTGGAGGCATGGTCCATCATATACTGACATTCGTAAAAGAGCCAAAAAGGATGAACCGGATGATATGCATGGCCGTGTCTATATTTTTCAAGGTAGTCCGGCCGATAGATATATTCTTCCTCAAAATTGAAAAGCTCCTTGGCTGAAAAACACCTTCCGAAAAGTTCGATCACCTCCCGATCAGAAGGTCTCAACCTCTCATCGATCGTTCCATTGCAGTGGGTCAATCCGATGATAACCCCCCCTTCTCTAACCAGATGATCATTGATCGCGAACCTTGCAAGCGTGTTAATGGCAACAGCGGAAATGAGCGGATTGTCTGTATCTCCGTAGACAGAGAACTTTGGGACTCCGATCACAAGGACATCTGCCTGCGGGACTTTCACTTGATAGATCGATTCTGCAAGGGGCCATGTCTTTTCGTTGATTTCGGGGGAATGGCCTGCAAAGCATTCAACGATTTCGCCCACCGGAGGAGGAGAAATGATTGCATCCACATAGAAGATTCGCCTTCCCGTCACCTCCTCAATCTTTCTGTGGATGGCTTCCTTGTGCTTCCTGTAGACCATTGTTCGGGGGTTAGCCAAGAAAGAATCTGGCATTCCGATCACGTCCCAGGAGTGGTTGGATGTAATGGATTTTGCGCTTCCTAACCCGATGACAACTCCAGCTCCAGTAAAGCCCCCCCAACTCAAGGGCCAAACGGTACCCAGGTAGGCGAAAAAGTCGCTTGCTGCAATCAATTCATTGACCTCGACATAGCCTCCCAGGTCTGTCACGCCCAGGTAAGCCAGATGCTGCGAGGCATCATGATTCACCAATCGATAGGGCCAATACCGGTGAAAAATATCAGGCCCGAGATAGTTCAGTAACTGCTCTTTGGTCGCCTTGGCGCAGGCTCCTCCTGCACAGAGCAATGTGACATTTTTCTCCTCTACACCCGCCTTTTTCAGCTCTTCCAGAAGCAAGGGGAGAATCCGTCTTCTTGGCAAACCCGGTCGGTGTTGATTGTCAAAGGCAATGACCACTCTGCTTTTACTGTTGACGTACCCCTCCAGCCTCTTGGCTCCTACAGGATTCTCCAATGCCTTCTGGATCGCCTTCTCTGGATGGCCCGTCGGAGTAGGTTCACGACCCTCCACGACCATCGCATCCCCAGGGACAGAGATCTTGATCTTCCTGTCCCAATAATCGACAGAAACCTCTTTTTTAGCCATCGTTGTGCTCCTTCTCTTTCTTCGTTACTTGACCCAACAACTTCCCCATGGACTCATAAGGTCAGCCATCCGCCGTCTACGAATAAGGTCGTCCCGGTAATATATCGCGACTCCTCGGATGCAAGAAAAACTGCTGGACCTACCAGATCTTCGGGTGAGGCAATGTAGCCAAGGGGAATTCGGTCCAGCAACTTATTCAGGTAGGCCTGGTCCTGAAAGATCTTTTCTGTCATCGCGGTACGAACATATCCGGGAGCGATCGCATTCACCCGTATTTTGTGCTGAGCGAGATCAACGGCCATTGCTTTGGTCAGCATCTTCACGGCTCCTTTAGATGCCACATAGGCCGCCGTGTTCGGCCTCGCTACCTCCCCAGAAATGGAAGAAATATTGATGATGACGCCTCCCTTGCCTTCCTTCTTCATCTCATTGGCTACTTTCTGGCTGCAAACAA
>CAWEAV010000021.1:0-15538 GCA_963806715.1 uncultured delta proteobacterium | reverse complement strand
CAGTCCTCTGCTCTACCGACTGAGCTAACCCGGCATCCTGACTTAACATGATTTTTATATTACAACCTCTCTCGTGTGTCAAGAGAAAGTTTCATTTTTTCCAGGGATGAATTTAGAAAGTATACGAGACTCCTCCGATAAAATTCCTCTCGGGTGAGGCGTAAAAGAGCTGACTCGTTCCCGCGGCATTGGTGACTCCCCATTCGGCATATTTCTGATTGGTCAGGTTATTCACACCAACAAAGGCCTTCAACCCCTTCCAGAGGTAGGAGAGCTTTGCATCGATGGAATAATAGCCATCCAGTTTATCTACCTTGTTAACCCAATCGCTAATCAAGAATCGGGACCCGACAAGATTGGCCCTGGCATTGAAAAATAAACCATTCCAGATCTGGACATCCGTTCCTATAGAGCCCTTATGTCTTGGCACGCCGGGAATGTCATTTCCGGAATAGGGTTCCTGTTGAAGGGTGGGCTTGAGATAGCTATAGTTTCCCCAAACGGAGAGCCAATCTAAAGGCTTCACTCTCAACCCTACCTCGATTCCCTGACGCCGGGTCTTAGGAAAGTTTTCATTGGTAAATGTGACGGGATTGAAGAAGATCTCATTCTCCATATCCATCCAGAAGAGCGTCAGGTTGGCTTCGATCTGATCCGTAAAGGCATGACGAACCCCGGCTTCATAATGATATCCCGTTTGGGGTTTCATCGAAGGATTCACCTGAAAGATAGGGAAAAATTGGATCAATTCGTCAGAAACAGGGAAACGAAAGCTCCTCTTGATGCTGAGAAAGGCAGAAGATTTTTTGTCAAAGAGGTAGTCTAAACTCACATTCCATGCAGGCTCGTGATCGTCGGTCTTATCTTTTGTCCTCGGGACATCCTGGAAGAGATCATAGGTCACCCATTCCTCGCGGATACCCAGGGATAAGATCAAATTGCTGAGAAGGGAGAATTCATCTAACAGGTAGAGGCCTGTCGATTGCTTGGTGACTTCTACCCGGTTTGATCCGAAGGACGACTCGGAGAAGACGTTTGAATCGGAATGATAGAAATCGAGCCCAAGGATCAATTTATTCGGAAAAGTCCATAGGGGTTTTTCGAGAATATATCTTGGAGTCACTCCCCAGGTGCTCAAATTTCTCTTGTCCTCGAAGGAGAAAGATCGAAAAAGATCTGTGACCCCTCGACTCCGGTAAGAGAGGTTCATTTCCAATCGTCCGATGTCCCATAATTTGGCCTTTCCTCCCAGAGCAAGATACCAATCATCCGTTTTGGCTTTGTCGTCGGGGGCAACGGTTCCCTGCCGGTCCACTTCATAAATGGCCCTGGGAAGACCTCCCGGCAGTCCCTCGTCGTCCTGATGAAAACTTCCGCTCAGATTGAAGCTGATGCTTTCATTCAAATCATAGATGACTTTTCCCCCGACGTCTTTTGCTCTCAGGAATCCGTTGTCCCGATATCCTTGCGTATCCTGATAACTCGCGCTGAAAATGGCAGAGAGAGGTCCCCATTTTCCACCCGCTGGAAGCCCCTCCCTTATAATAACCATAGCTCCCCACTACGCCCTCTGCCTGCACAGCAAAAGGTTTTTCAGGTCTTTTTGTAATAATGTTGATCACACCGCCTGTCGCATTATCTCCATAGAGGACACTCCCGGAACCCCGGACGATCTCAATCCGCTCGACCTGATCCAGTGGGATTTGGGTCCAGTCCACTCCGCTAAGATCGATTTCATTGACCCGTCTTCCATCCACCAATACCAGGGTGTTAAGAGGCCCTGTCTCTCCAAAACCCCTGATATCGACGGAAGCCGTTTTTCCATTTCCGTAGAAGTCCCGAACAACGACATCCCCTTCACTCCGGAGCACATCAACCACGGTTTTTGAATTGGATTGCTCGATCTGCTCCCGTGTGACTACCGTAACATTTGCGGGGACCTTCCTGATTTCTTCTGTGTCGCGCGTGGCAGTGACAACGACCCCTTCGAGAGTGACTTCTTTCTCCTGGGCGGGGAGAGAAAGGGGAATGGAAATGGAAAGGATGAAGAAGATAATGGTGAAGATGGTACGCTTCATGGAAACCTCCTCGACCCACAAGTGGGCCTAAAATTTTATTGGCCGACCTGCCTGCCGCAGGCGGGGAGAAGGGGTCCGAAAAAAAATCCCCAGTCTTCATCTGAAAGACTGGGGATTTTAACCGAAGTCACCCTTCACAGTCTTATCCTCGAAGACCTTGCCGTGAAGGATATCCAGACCAGGTTTTCTGACTTTCCCGACCTTAACTTGCCTTCCCACCCTTCAATTCTTCGACAAACTCAGGACTTCAGAGCAGTGGCTTTTTGTTAAGGCGTTCATCCCGTCACGACGGGATCGGGATCACAGCGGCGGGTCCGTCCCCGACTTTCCCGATAACGCGGGAGCACGAGGTTCCCTGCATCTGGATACCACTCAACAAAATTATCTTCTCTATTAAGAGATTCAATGGAATCTGTCAAGGGATCAAAGTAAATTGAGAAAACGATGGACTTCATCGAGGGTTGGAATCCCACGCCTGCCGCCAAGGTCACGGCATTTGAGGGTGGCCACGGCATTGCCAAACCTCAGAATTTCTGTAACTTCCCAATTCTGGAGAAGCCCATAGATGAATCCTCCGTGGAAGACATCACCCGCTCCAGTTGTATCGAGGATTTCAACCTTGAGACTCTTCACATAGAGGATCTCTCCATCCACCAAGGCCATTGCCCCTTCGGGGCCCAAGGTAGCGCAGAGAAAACCCTCCGTGTATTTCTGAAGTTCCATGAGGGCCTTCTCCCGATCCGAAATTCCTGTATAGAGGGCAGGAAACCGTGAAGAGGTGACGACGAAATCAATCTCCTTGATGAGTTCAGGGGTGAGGGGTTCCACTTTATCGATGTCGATCACCGTCGGAATTCCCTCCTCTTTGGCCCATCTCGCGGACCGAATGGCTGCCCTTATATCATGGCCATCCAGATGGAGGATCTTTCCGGAGCAGATATCGTCCCGACAGAGTTCTCCCTCCCGATACATCAAACGCTGATCCCTTCTCCAGAGGATCGTCCGATCACCCGAAGCTGCCTCTACAAGGATGTTCCCTATCTGGGTAGGCGTGTCGGGTTCGATCATCACAGAAGAGACATCCACTCCCTCCTGACGAATTGAATCGAAAGAGAACTGGCCCAGTTCATCTCCGCCGACTTTACCGATGTATTTCGTCTTGACTCCCCATCGACTGAGGGCCACCAGGGCCGTAGCCACCTGACCGCCCCCAGACCTTGCAAAGCGGAGGATCTCCATTTTTGAGTTGGATGTGGGGAACGCCGGTACAAGGGATAGGAAATCAACGGAGTTAAGCCCCATCCCCACCACATCGAAAGACTTGTTCTTCGAAAAGGGAAGATTAAATCGCATCTCCCTCTTTTTACAAATCTTTGAGCGAGATTTCAAGTGACCTCCCTCTGAAGAAATTCAATGGCCTTTGCTATGTGTTGAGAATGATTCAAACACGTAGGGTTGACTGTGAACCCCTTATCGTAGTATAAAGTGGGTAAATTTTGTTGAATGGAGGGGATGGATTGGAAGGGATTGCCACCATCATCCTGGCTGCAGGAAAAGGGACTCGGATGAAGTCCGATCTGGTCAAGGTCCTTCATCCCCTTCTGGGTCTTCCCATGCTCGCCTACCCTATCGATCTCTCGTTAAACGGGGTCCAATCTGAAAAAACGATCGTGGTCGTGGGTTATCAGGCAGATCAGATCAAAGAGAGATTTAAAGACCCGCGGATTCTCTTTACCCTCCAGAAGGAGCAATTAGGCACGGGCCATGCCGTACTGCAAGCCGTGCCTTTACTCCAAGGCTTCACGGGCACGGTCCTCATTCTCTGCGGGGATGTGCCTCTGGTGAAGGAGGAAACGATCCGCTCCTTTATCGAGGATTTTCGAAAAGAACGACTCTATCCTCTCGGTTATGACCGTCGTTGTGGAGAATCCCCTTGGATATGGACGTATTCTTCGAGACCCCAAGGGTTGGCTCGAAAGGATTGTTGAAGAGAGGGACGCACGGGATAAAGAAAAAGCCATCCGCGAGATCAACACGGGAATCTATTGTGTCCAATGGCCAATTCTTGGCCGAAGTTCTCAAGGAGATCGGAAAAGAGAATGCCCAGGGTGAGTATTACTTGACCGATCTGGTTGGGATCGCAAATAAGAGAGGGTTGAGGTGTTCCGCCTATCCGGTGGCTGATCCCCTGGAAGTAATGGGGATCAATACGCGTGTCGATCTTGCCACGGCCAACGAAGCGCTCCGGCAAGAGAAGGTGAGGGCCCTGATGCTCTCAGGTGTCACCGTGATCGATCCCAGAACCGCCTATATCGACCGGCATGGTCGAGGTCGGAAGGGATACCGTCCTCTACCCGAATTGTCTTCTTCAGGGAAAGACAACGGTGGGTGAGCGGTGTACCATCGAACCCAACACAAAGATCTCTGATTCCGTCATTGGGGATGAGGTGACGATTCGGGCAAACTCTGTCATTACGGAGAGCAAGATTGAAGATCAGGCCGTGATCGGACCCTTTGCCCATCTCCGGCCCCTCACCGAAGTGAAGGCCAAGGCAAAGATCGGAAATTTTGTGGAGGTGAAAAAATCCGTGATTGGCCATGGGTCAAAGGCCAATCATCTGACCTATATTGGAGATTCCCTCGTGGGCGAAGGCGTGAATATCGGAGCTGGAACGATCACCTGCAATTATGACGGATTTGAAAAACATCAGACCCTCATCGGTGATCGGGTCTTTGTGGGTTCGAATGTGGAACTGGTCGCTCCGGTAAAAATTGGTAAGAATGCATCCATCGGCGCAGGCACGACCGTCACCAAAGACGTCCCTGATGGGGCTTTAGCCATCAGCCGGATAAAGCAGAAGAACATCCGGGGCTGGTCAAAGAAAGTGGAACTCCATCGTAAAGAAAAAAACGGAGAAAACGGCAGAAAGGGATAAATCATGTGCGGCATCATCGGATATATTGGACCGAGGAAGACAAATCAAGTTCCTGATCGAAGGTTTGAAGAGGCTGGAGTATCGAGGTTATGATTCAGCGGGCATTGCCGTCTTTCAAAAAGGAAAAATCGAGATCCGTCGGAAGGTAGGGAAATTAACCAATCTTGAGGAACTGATTGAAAAAGAGACCTTTGACGGCAAGGTAGGGATCGGACATACCCGATGGGCCACCCACGGAAAGCCTTCCGATGAAAACGCTCACCCCCATAAGGCAGGTAAAGTGACCGTCGTCCATAACGGCATCATCGAAAATTATCTGCCCCTGAGGGAATTTCTAAAAAAGAAAGGCCATGTTTTCAGTTCAGAAACGGATACAGAGACGATTGCGCATCTCATCGATGAATTCATCCAGGAAGGGCACCCGTTCCTGGATGCCGTAAGAATGACCCTGGGAAAGATCAGGGGGTCCTATGCCCTGGGAATTCTCTACGAAGGGGATGAAACGTGTTTAATTGGGGCAAGAAATGAAGCTCCCCTTGTCATTGGCCTCGGTGAAGGCGAGAATTTCATTGCCTCTGACATTCCTCCGATCCTTCCCTACACAAAAAACTTCATTTTTATGGAAAATGGAGAAGTTGTCGTCCTCTCATCCGCAGGGGTTAAGGTCTACGATGCCAAAGGGGAAGAGGTTTCAAAGGAACCGAAAAAGGTGGATTGGAGCCCCCTCATGGCGGAAAAGGGTGGTTATAAACACTTCATGCTTAAGGAGATCTTTGAGCAGCCGAGGGCTGTGACCGATACCATCCGAGGACGGTTCTCTGAAGAGAAGGGAGACGTCATCCTCGATAATGTCCGTTTGGATAAGAAGACCCTGGGGAAGATCCATCGGATCATTCTGATTGCCTGTGGGACGTCGTATCATGCGGCCCTGGTCGGGAAATTTCTGATTGAAGATTTTTGCCGAATCCCTGTAGAGGCAGACATCGGATCGGAGTTTCGGTATCGGAATCCCATCATCGGGGAGAACGACCTGATCGTCGCTATCTCCCAGTCAGGAGAGACAGCCGATACACTGGCTGCCCTGAGAGAGGGGAAACGAAAAGGAGCAGCAACGCTTTCCATCTGCAACGTAGTGGAGTCGAGCCTGGCTCGGGACTCGGACCACGTCATCTATACCCACGCAGGCCCTGAGATCGGCGTGGCCTCCACCAAGACCTTCACGACCCAGATGATCACCCTCTTTCTCCTGGGCCTTCGGATCGGCCGGGAGTTGGGCTGTCTCTCAGAAAAGGAGGGAAAGGTCTTGATCGAGGGGTTGATCAAACTTCCTCATCTCATGGAAGAGGTGCTCAAGTCCTCGGCCCAAGTCGCTCAGATTGCCCGAAAGTATCTCTACGCAAGAGACTTTCTCTATCTGGGAAGGGGTATCAATTACCCGATTGCCCTTGAGGGAGCACTGAAGTTGAAAGAAATCTCGTATATCCACGCAGAGGGGTATCCGGCCGGCGAGATGAAACATGGCCCCATCGCCTTGATCGATCGAGAGATGCCCGTCGTTGTTCTTGCCCCCCAGAACGAGGTCTATGACAAGGTCGTTTCCAATATTGAAGAAGTGAAAGCAAGAGAAGGAAGGTTGATTGCCCTTCTCTCCCAATCGGATCAGGCTATCCCCAGAAAGGTGGACGATGCCCTCTTCATTCCTGAAACCCTTCCATCCCTGACGCCGATCCTCCTCACCATCCCTCTTCAGCTCTTGGCATACTATATGGCTGATTTCAAAGGGCTGGATGTGGATCAGCCAAGAAATCTGGCAAAAAGCGTCACAGTAGAATAACATTTCTCATTTCTCAATGGGCAATTATCAATTCACATTGAACATCAATATTGTTCTGCAGTTCTCTTTTTCTATTATCCGTTCGAAATGATCATTGACGATTGATTATTGAATGATGTCCCTTTTTGATGAGCTTAATCCCATGCAGCAGAAGGCGGTTTTGGAGACCGAAGGGCCGCTCCTCGTCTTTGCAGGCGCAGGGAGCGGAAAGACGCGGGTCCTCACTTACCGGATTGCTTATCTCATTCAGGAGAAAGGGGTCCATCCTTCCCAAATCTTTGCCGTGACCTTCACCAATAAGGCTGCAAACGAGATGCGGGAAAGGGTCGAAACGCTTTTAGGAGGCTCGACCAAGGGAGCCTGGATTTCCACCTTTCATTCAGCCTGTGTCCGCATCCTGAGACGACACATCAATCCCCTGGGGTTTCAAAATAATTTCGTCATCTACGATCAAGAGGATCAGGATCGTCATCTCAAGACGGTGATGAGGGAGCTGGGCCTTGACTTCAAGGTCTTTTCTCCTGGCAAGGTTCGATCCGCCATCGACCATTTGAAGAACCAGGGAGTGACGCCAGACCAATACCGACCCGGGGAGTTTAATATCTTTCAAAAGAGGGTGGCCCTCATCTATCAACGATATCAGGAGGATCTTCGACGCAACAATGCCCTTGATTTTGGAGACCTTCTCAACTTTGTGACGATCCTCTTTCAAAGGTCGCCCGAGGTATTAGGGTTCTATCAGGGATCCTTCCATTACGTCTTGGTCGATGAATTTCAGGATACGAACCTGATCCAATATGACCTTGTCAAACAGATCGCCCGCGGGCACCGTAACCTCTTTGTCGTAGGAGATGATGACCAGTCGATCTACCGCTGGAGAGGAGCGGAGATCGGGAATATCCTCAACTTTCAAGAGGACTTTCCAGAGGCAAGGGTCATCACCCTGGAGCAGAATTACCGATCCACTCAGAATATCCTCCGGGCAGCCAACCGGATGGTTTTAAAGAACCGTTTGCGGAAGGAAAAGACCCTCTGGACTGAAAACCCTGAGGGAGAACTGCTCGTTTTCTTTACGGCCGAGGATGAAGAAGATGAAGCACGGTTTGTCGCCAAAAAGATTCTGGAACGATGCCGGCCCTCGCCCTTTTCGACAGGACTTCAAGACAAGCCGGCCAGACCTTTCAGCGATATTGCCGTCTTTTACAGGATCAATGCCCAGTCCCGTGCCCTCGAAGACGAATTGGTTAAAAATGGAATCCCCTATACCATCGTGGGAGGGATGAAGTTTTATGAGCGAAAAGAGATCAAGGATATCCTTGCCTATCTGAAATTGATCGCAAACCCTTCGGATAGTCTCGGTCTGAAAAGAATCATTAATACTCCGCCGAGAGGCATTGGTGAGAAGACGATCGAGAAGATCGAACATTTTTCGAGGGAGAAGGGCCTCTCCCTTTTCGAAGGGCTGAACAAGAGTTTGAATGAGGACTGGCATCCTCCCACTATGAAGAAGAAAATCGAGGCCTTCTTACATCTGATGGAAAAACTCCGAAACGATGCTGCCGATTTCTCCCTCAGCCAGTTGACCTTAGCCCTTCTTTCCGAAACGGGATATCTTCAGCAGTTGAAAGAGGAAAGAACGGAAGAGGCCCTTTCAAGAGTGGAAAACATCGAGGAATTGGTCAATGTGATCATGGAATTCGAGAAAGGAGACGAAGAGGTCTCGTTGGAAACCTTTTTGGACAAGGTCTCTCTGGTGTCGGACGTGGATCTCTATGATGATAAAAGAAACCGGGTTTCTCTGATGACCCTTCACTGTGCCAAGGGGCTCGAATTTCCCTGCGCCTTCATTACCGGGATCGAAGACGGACTTCTGCCCCATCACCGCAGGGGCGAAGAGATCCAGGATATCGAGGAAGAGAGGCGGCTTTTTTATGTGGGAATGACCCGCGCGGAGGAGAAGCTGATTCTGAGCCGGGCAGAGAGACGCCACACCTTCGGCGTAGGCCATGCCAATCTTCCCTCTCGCTTCCTTGATGAGATCCCTTCAGAACTCATTCATTTCGAAGGAAAAAAAGAGAACTGGAAGGACCTGTTTTCATACGAACCTTCTGAAACCTGGGCCCCGCGGGTTCACCATGAGAGCCTGATCAAAAGGAAGAAAAATGTGCCGGAGAGGGAGGTCCGTTTTGAAGAACCCGAATGGAAAGAAGACTACTTCTCACAGGAGAATCCGCTTTCCTCTCACGAAGGAGATTGTCATCTCTCCCGAAGGTCTTTTGTCTCTAAAGATCGGGATGAAGGTCAGGCATCCCAAATTTGGAGAGGGGAGGGTTCGGTCTGTGGAAGGGATAGAGGAGGACCAGAAGGCAACCATCCTGTTCCAATCCGTAGGCAGCAAACGGTTGAAGGTCAGCGTTGCCCACCTGGAGATCCTGGAATGAAAAAGAGAAAATCAACGGAGATTTTGAGATGAACAAGCCCGAGAAGATTCTCCAAAGAGCCAGAGAGATGAGACAGAAAATCGTCGATCTGCGCCGGGACTTCCATCAGCATCCGGAGTTAGGCCTTCAAGAATTCGATACAGCCAAAAAAGTGGAGAGGGTTTTGAAAGAACTGGGGGTCGCAACCAGGGTGTTGGTCAACGGGGCTGGGGTAGTTGGGCACCTGAAGGGGGAGAACCCTGGAAAGACGATTGCTCTGCGGGCCGATATGGATGCCTTGCCTATCCAGGAAGAATCAGACGTGTCATACAAATCTCAGATCGCAGGGGTCATGCACGCCTGCGGCCACGATGCACATACGGCCATGCTCCTTGGATCTGCGATGATCCTTTGTGAGCGGAAAAAAGAGCTAACCGGGGATGTGGTCTTCGTTTTCCAACCTGCTGAAGAGACTGGAGAGGGTGCAAAGATAATGGTTGAGGAAGGAGCCATCGATGGAGTGGATAGCATCATTGGAATCCATGTAAATTCCTCTCTCGACTCAGGAACCCTTGGCTACTGTTACGGTTCGATGATGGCCGCAGGCGACTTTTTTGATGTGAAAATCAGAGGGAAAGGGAGGTCATGGAGGAATGCCTCACCTCGCCATCGACCCGATTGTGATCGCCGCAAATGCCATTTTAGCCCTACAGACCATTGTGAGCCGGGAGGTTGATCCAATAGAGAATGCCGTAGTGAGTATCTGCAAGATCAACGCGGGTGGGAATGCCTACAACATTATCCCGGATTCTGTGAACTTTGGAGGAACGATTCGCTCCCTCGGCCCTGAACTGAGAGAGTTTCTTCCTAAAAGAATGAAAGAAATCCTGGATGGAGTTGTTCCAGCCATGCGTGGACATTACGAGTTAATTCTGATGGAGAGGTTTCCAGTGACGATCAATGATGATCGCATGACTGAAGTTGTTGTGAAGGTGGCCGCTGATCTCATGGAAAGCAATAAGATTCTCGAAATAAAGCCTCTCATGGGGTCAGAAGATTTTTCACATTATCTCCAGAAGGTTCCAGGCTCTTTTGTCTTTCTTGGAACACGAAATGAGGAAAAAGGAATCACCTATCCGCACCATCATCCCCGTTTTGATATCGATGAGGAAGCCCTTCCATTTGGAGCCGCGCTCAATGCAGCAGTCGCCCTGGAATATCTCCATGAGAATAAAAGTTGACGGTCTTTGGCCACCAAAAATTCCTTGACATCACTTTAAATCCATATTAATCTGAAGGGTAGTTGCAGGAGAGACCCTGACCAAGAGGGAGGGGCGCCGAAGGGGCAAGTCCTGAATAGAACGGGGCGAATCTCTCAGGCAAAAGGACTGCAACTTCGTCCAATCCTGGAGAGAGCCAGCCATCGAAGCCTGGACACCGAAGGGGACAAATCCCGGTTTTACAGGGGATAATCTCTCAGGTCAAAAGACAGGAGGAAGGCAATTGAAAACCAATTGTCCTTCCTCCTTTTTTTTGGATAAATCAAAATCCTTCGAGGAAATTCATAACGTAAATATTATTTGCCTAAGATTGGTAACCCCCTTATTTAGTGAGGTAGGCAAAGGGTATCGTCGGTCATATCCGCCTGCGGCAGACAGGAATACCGATGCTACGGCTGGACCCCTCCAAAGTAGGGTTCAAGGTCATCTTAATTGATAGAAAAGGAGGAAACCATGGGATTACTGGCCAAACGAGTTAGTCTTTTGGATACGGAAAATGCCTTTAAGATTGGCCCCCAAATCAGATCCATCGAGGAACAAGGGAAAAAGGTGATCAAGTGTAATCTGGGTGAGCCGGATTTTCCTGTCCCCGAATTCATCAAGGAAGAGGTCAAAAGACAGATTGACCTCGATAATACCCATTACTGTGATCCTCAGGGAATCCTTCCACTGAGAAAGGCCGTTGCAAAACACCTGAGCGAGACACGGGGGATCAAGGCCACGCCGGAGAGGGTCGTCGTCTTTCCCGGTGCCAAACCTCCCATCGGTCTGTGCCAGCAAACTTATTGCGACCCAGGGGAAGAAGTGATCTATCCCAGCCCGGGATTTCCAATTTATGAGTCTTTTATCACTTATATAGGTGCCAAACCAGTTCCTGTCCATCTGCAGGAGGAGAAGAATTTTACCCTGTCAGGGGATGATGTTGCATCCGTAATCACTCCGAAGACGAAGATGATCTACCTCAACTTTCCATCAAATCCTACGGGGGGAGTGGCTTCCCAGGATCAGCTTAGAGAAATCGCTGAGGCGATACGGGAAAATGCTTAAAGGATATTCGCATCTATTCCGACGAGATCTATGAGCACATTCTGTTTGATGGAAGCCAAACATCACAGCATCATCTCTTTCCCGGGAATGGAGGAGATCACCGTTCTGGTCAGTGGTGCCTCGAAGAGCTTTTCTTGGACCGGAGGCCGGATCGGTTGGGCCCTCTTTCCAAACGCGGAAGAGGCCGAGGTGTTCAGGAATCTCAATATCAACTATTTCTCCTGTGTCCCTGCCTACAATCAAGAGGGGGCCCGTCTTGGCATCGAATCCCCTCTCAGCCGGGATGCCATCCGCCGTATGGTCGATGCCTTCCAACAACGAAGAGACCTGGTCGTCGAGGGATTAAATGCCATTGGGGGGATTCGTTGCCAGAAGCCGAAAGGGGCTTTCTACGTGTTTCCCAATATCAGCGGGGTTTGCAAAAACCTTGGAGTTATGGATGCATTCCGAAGCCTTTCTCCTGAGATTCGACAAAAGACAAGCCCCTCAACGCTCTTTCAAATGTTTCTGTTGTTCGAATATCAAGTGGCCACCATGGACCGAAAATCCTTTGGCCGGATTGGGACAGAGAATCTCCACTATTTGAGGATCTCCATTGCAACGGACAAAGAGTCTTTAAAGGAAGGGGTGAGGCGCATCGCAGCAGCCTCTCAGGACAAAAAAGGATTTGAAAAGTTTCTCAAAAAAGGAGAACATCTCTACTGAAAAGTTTGATGGAAAGGAGCGGCCCCGGAAACCGGGACCTTGAGGTTTGAGGCAAAATGCATTTGTCTGAGACCCCAGCCCTCAAGCAAAGCGCTCCTTAAGTGAAGTGAGGTAATTTAAGCGAGGGGGTGGATTATGAAAGTACCAGAAGATTTACGTTATACAGAAAGCCATGAATGGGTGAGGGAGGAAGGGAATCATGCAACCCTGGGTATCACGGACTTTGCTCAAGGCCAGCTAAAGGATATTGTCTTTGTTGAAATGCCCGAGATTGGGTTGAGATTCAAAAAAGGGGACAGCCTTGGTGTTGTCGAATCCGTAAAGACGGTCGCCGACCTTTTTTCTCCGGTCGGCGGCAAGGTTGTGGAAACGAACTCGACGCTGAAAGATCATCCTCAATTCGTTAACGAAGACCCCTATGGAAAGGGGTGGATGGTGAAGATGGAGATTGAAAATAAGGAAGAACTGAAAACACTCCTTTCAGCCAAAGGTTATCAGGGAACCTTGACGGAGGAAGGATAGATGGGAGATTTCACTCGTTATATTCCTCATACAGAGGACGATTGTCGGAAGATGCTTGAGGCCATTGGTCTGAAGAAAATCGAAGATCTCTTCGGATCGATTCCTGAAGAGTGGCAGTGCAGGCTTTCAAAACCCCTCAACCTCCCTCCAGCCCTGTCAGAGGCTGACCTGATCCTCCATCTTCAAGGCCTTCAGCCCCCTATATTTCGGGGAGAGCAATGGAGCAGCTTCCTCGGGGCAGGGACTTACCAACACTTCATTCCCGCGGTCGTTTCCAGCCTGATTTCCCGTTCAGAATTTTATACGGCCTATACGCCTTATCAGCCTGAAATCAGTCAGGGAACGCTCCAGGCCATCTTTGAGTATCAGACCCTGATGTGCCAGTTAACGGGAATGGAAGTTTCGAATGCCTCGCTCTATGATGGGGCACACAGCATCGCAGAGGGGGTGCTTATGGCCCACCGGATCACAAGGCGCAGAAAGATCCTCCTTTCACAGACGGTCCACCCCGATTATCGAAGGGTGATCGAAACCTATATCGACCCTGATCAACAGGAGATCGTTCTGATCCCTTATAACAGGAATGAAGGCCGGACAGATGAAGAGGCCTTCCGTGCCCTTCTAAATGATGACGTCGGGGCCGTGGTCATCCAGAGCCCGAACTTTTTTGGGGTCATTGAGGATCTCAAGATGATCGGAGAGAAGGTCCATCAGGCCGGAGGATTGTTGATCGCTGGTTTCAGCGAGGCCATTGCCTATGGGATTCTGGCCCCTCCGGGAGAACTTGGAGCGGATATCACAGCAGGCGAAGGTCAGAGCCCCGGCATCCCTCCCTCTTTCGGAGGTCCCTACCTTGGGATCTTCACGACCCGGGAGAAATTTGTCCGAACCATGCCTGGCCGCTTAGTGGGTGAGACCGTTGATTTGGAGGGAAGGAGAGGATTTGTCCTCACCCTCGCGACGCGAGAGCAACACATTCGCAGGGAGCGGGCAACCTCCAATATCTGTACGAATGAGGGACTATGTGCCCTGATGGCGACAGTTTTTCTCTCCTGTTTCGGAAAGAAAGGATTGAGGGAGTTAGCCCTGATGAACCTGAGCAAGGCAGAATATGCAAAGAAGGTCATCTCAGGAGTTCGTCATTGTCAACTTGCCTTCTCCTCTCCGCCCTTCAATGAGTTTGTTCTGAAGATTGAAGGAGACCCGGAAAGGCTATTGAAGAATTTAAAGAAAGAAAGGATCCTGGGTGGGTTATCTTTAGGGAAATTTTACTCTGGGCTCAAGCAGCGTCTCCTCATGGCCGTCACTGAGCTAAATACCAAGGAAGAGATTGACCGTTGGGCGAGCGCCATAGAGAAAGCACTCAAATGATGCATTTCAAGATCTAAATTCCTGCCCGGCAGGCAGGCAGATGGTAAATCAAATGAATGTCAAAGTCCAAAATAATGGATTTTGGCATTCAAATATTTGGAGTGGCTTTGACCTTTGACAGTTAAAATTCAGAAATACAGGGTGAACGAAGAGGGTACGCCATGAAGACAAGAAGTGATACTGGATTGATTCAGGATGAACCCCTCATCTTCGAGCATGGAGGTGAGGGAAGGCGGGGTTATTCCTTGCCGCGGTGGGATGTCGAACAGGTCGAAGCAAAAAACGTCATCCCTCCCAGCTTTTACGGAAGGACCTGCAGGGGTTTCCCCAACTGAGTGAGGTCGATGTGGTTCGACACTTTTCTGGCTCTCTCAATGGAACTACGGCGTTGACAGTGGTTTTTATCCACTGGGCTCCTGCACGATGAAATACAACCCCAAGGTGAACGAGGAGATTGCAAGATGGAAAGGGTTTGCTCTTGTCCACCCCTTCACCCCGGAAGACCTCTGCCAGGGGGTTTTGAGGCTCATGTACGAACTGGAAGGTTTTCTTGCCGAGGTGACTGGAATGGATCGGGTCACCCTGCAGCCCGCTGCAGGAGCCCATGGAGAACTGACCGGGATCATGATGATCAAGGCGTGCCTTCAGGCCCGAGGAGAAAAGAGAAAAAAGATATTGGTCCCGGACACGGCCCATGGGACAAACTGCGCTACCTCAACCATTGCCTCCTTTCAGGTGGTCGAGGTCAAATCAAATGAAAGGGGAGTGATCGGTCCTGAAAGGGTGGCTGAATTGATGGATGGGGAAGTGGCAGCTATCATGGTCACGAATCCGAATACCCTTGGCCTTTTTGAGGAACATCTAAAGGAGATTGCAGAGATCGTCCATCGGAAGGGAGGATTTGTCTATTGTGATGGGGCCAATCTGAATGCCCTGATGGGAATTGTGAAACTGGGGGAGATTGGGGTCGATGTCCTTCATATCAATCTTCATAAGACATTTTCAACCCCTCATGGCGGAGGAGGACCGGGAGCGGGTCCGGTGGCGATCAAGAAGGAATTGGCTCCATATCTTCCCATCCCGGTGATTGAGAAAGACGGGGAAACCTCCCGGTTCAATCATGATAAGCCCCATAGCATTTGAAGGTGAAAGCCTTTTACGGGAACTTTGGACTCCTCCTCAAGGCCTATGCCTATACCCTCTCCATGGGGCCGGAGGGCCTCAAGAGAGCGAGCGAGATGGCTGTGCTCAATGCCAATTACCTGATGAAAAAATTGAAAGATCACTACTATCTTCCCTATGACCGGTCTTGCATGCATGAATGCGTCTTTACCGATCGGTTTCA
>CAWEAV010000020.1:0-108077 GCA_963806715.1 uncultured delta proteobacterium | reverse complement strand
TGGCCCGGTAATAATACAAACCGTTTCCATCGTTTTCCCTGCCGGTATATTGGAGGGGATTGTCACTCGCCTCTCCAGAAATCGATCACATTCCCAAAAGGATCATATGTATAAGTGGTTTCCACAACCCCTGTGTCATCCGTTAAAGCGATGACACTGCCAAGGGCATCCCTCACATAATGTCTCACCGTTCCATCTGCCTGTATCCTCGTTAAAGGTTCGTCGATGTTCAACGTCCGGATGGGTATTCGTTTTATTGGTTCCCTGAATCTCCTGGATAATATCCCGGCCATCATAAACGTATTGTGTGGTTATACTATTTTTGTCTTCGAATCTCCGACCCAAAGCATCGTACCGAAATGACGCAGCAAGAGTTGAGCAATCAGGCTTATAACCATTAATGCCCACAAGTCTATTTCTCGCATCCCAGGTGTAAGTCGTTGTGCCGCAGGAATTCGTAATCGTTAGGAGATTCCCATTTTCATCATAGGTCATATTCTTTGTTGAACCGGGCGATGGGGTAAAGGTCAGCATCTCATTGGCCTCGTTGTAGGAGGTATCCGTCACCGATCCCTTGATGGCTGAGCTGCATCCCTGGTGAATGCGGTTCGTTCCCATTGGGATCATACTGATAAAGAAGGTTCTCGATCTGGGTAGAGGGACCTTGTATCACCATTCCTAAGAGATGGTTTGCATAGTCATAGGGACTGTAGGTCGTCGTGACATATTGGTTATTCAAGGACAGTGGACCTGCAGCGTCTCCTCCTGCTCCCAGGGTCATAGCTAAGCGTGTAGGTCCTTGTGTTGTTCCCATCGCTGGCGATGCTCGCTCCTGCCTGGCGCATCATACACATAGGTTACAACAGGCTGCCCTGCCACGGTCATGGTCACCCTTCTGCCTACCTCGTCATAGGTGTAGTCAACCGTTTGAAGCGCTGTACTCTCCTCCGCAATCCTGTTTATCCCCCTGCCTGAACAGTTGCTGCATCCAAAGTCATTGTACGTATAAGTGATCACGCCGGAGATCGTGTCGTTTATACCCGTAACCCTTCCCGCCAGGTCATAGGTATACTGGATGTTTGAGCCATCCTGATACGTGACCTTTTTCAGCCGGTTCATCGGATCGTACTGGTTAAAGGTCGTTACCTGCCCTTTCCTGTCCGTAATGTCTTCAGATTGTCTCCGGTAGTGGATGTAATCTCCGAGTCCCTGTAATAGGTGTAGGTCTCATACCTCCCGAGCGGGTCCGTCACCTTTGTGATCCTGTCCCGGTCGTCATACTCGTATCGGGTATGTTCCCCTTCGCATCGATCACAAGGGAGAGTTTCCCTGAAGCGGTATAAGAATACTCCTGTCGCGTTTCCATTGGCGTCGGTCACGCCCGTCACCCGGCTGGCTGCATCATAGCTGTAGAAAGCGCTTTTCCCCTTTGCGTCTTTGATCTCGATGGGACGACCGGGGTCATCATAACTCATTTTAATTGCATTGTTAAGGGGATCGATCACCTGGGTCAGCTCGGTGGGTCTATTGGCGTTTTCATAGAGGAAGGTCGTTGTGTTCGAATTGGGATCGATGAGGCTGGTCAGCCTTCCTGAGACCGGATCGAGTTGATCGTGGTCTGGTTCAACAGGAGGTCTTCGATCACGACCTTTGTGATTCTATTGTTTGGATCATAGGTATAGGTGAATGTGGTTGCCATGCTCAGTGCATCCGTAATCTTTGTGGGGCGACCATAATAGGATTCATATTCGTAGGAAGTCGTGTTACCCACGCTGTCTGTCATCGTGTGCACGAGACCGTTCGCATAATAGGTATAGGTTCTCGTTTTACCCAGGGGGTCTGTAACGGACAACAGAAGATTTGACCCGGCTTCTCTGTTGTAAGTTGTTGTTCCGTCAGGGGTTATCTTCTTCATGATGTATCCGTTCCGGTAGTTCCCGTCATCATCGTAGAATCTCCAGGTCGTGACTGCACTGTTTGGGGCCGTCATGGAGGTCTCCGTGATGTTGCCTCCTCCCATCGTGTAGCTGAAGGCGTATGTGCCTCCGTCCGGGTGGGTCTGGCTCGACACCCGGTTGTTGGTGTCATACTCATTTGTCACGACAAGGTTTCCATTTTCCGTCACTGTCGTCATCCGGCCGGAGGCGTCGTACTCGTAGCTGATGCCGCTTCCGTCAGGATAACTGACGGACTTCAGTTTTCCGGTTGCACCGGTATTGTAATATGTATAGGTAACGGGTTCCAGAGGACCGGTGATGTCATATATTATCTCTCCCTCCGATAATATAGCCTATGTTGATCGTTCTTCCTCCGGCGTTACTATTCTTGAGATATTTCCGTCGATCTCCTTATAGAAGGTGAGGGTGTTGCCGTTTGGGTCCTTTATGAACTGAATAAGATTGGGAGAAAAGGTATAGCTCCAGCCGTTTTTTCTCTTCAAAGTGTAGGTGTTATCGAGATTCTTATAGATGACATCTCCCCGGTATCCCGGATCGGTGGTGTTGATGAACGTGCCGTCCGGCTGCTTGGCAAACCGGTACCGGTAGTTTCCGGGCATAAGGAGCCGGAGCAGGTCCGGAGAGACATCCAGCCACCAGTCGTAACCGAAGAACGTGCCCTGTCCGAAGCTGCCTCCTAATCCGGTATCCCCGGACCTGTACGTTCGTTTTATCTCGACCGGAATGATGCCCGGGACCCTGTAATCGACCTTTCATGCATGAAATACCCTGTCGCAAGATTGACCGGGTCTCCGGCAGTGTTGTCATTGTTGTTTTTGCAGGGGTCAGGATCAGGATCAGGATCAGGAGGGCCGCTGGGCGGCGAACGAAGGGGTGTACCTCCATAGGATGTCGCCCCACAGCAGAATTTTGGGATGCCGACCCCAGGGTCTGAGACGATGTAGAGGCCATCGGGGGTCACCGTTCCTGTGCCTGCGATGGCCCAGTCATTGGGGGCCTCTCCCTCATTGGGGGACTCGTCATAATACCAGAGAACGGCCTTTTCTCCAGGCAGCAAACCCAGGTCATTGGGGGCCTTGATGGGGATGGGCTGATCCGGGGTTCCACCACCGATCTTGTTAAAATAGCATATAGCCGTCCGTGCAAAGGCATTAGGAGGCAAAGGCTTGACCGGCGGCCTGTCCGGGGGAACGGCCCTTACCGAAATCCGAGAGTTCGGCTGTTTATCCCAGCCGGTGATCTTTACGCCCTTTGGAATCTTCAGCTCGAAGCCGGGGAAGTCCGGGTCGGTAAGAAGCGTCTCTTTAGCGGGGTTGATCTCCTTGAAGTTGTAGTTCTTCTGCCTGTGGAGGTAGATCTGGAAAGGCATCTCATTCACCGTGTCCGGTTGGATGTTCACGGTGAGGGGTATGGTGGGATAATGACTCGCAGCCTCTTTGGCTGTCGGGCCATAGATCATGACCTGCTGCTTGCCGGAAGGGACATTGTGCAGAAAGAAATACCCATTTGCATCGGTCTCCGCCGTTACCGCCTTTATCTGGATAGTGATTCCCTCAATGGGCTCTTTCTGGGTGTTTAGTATCCTTCCTGTGAGTGTGGCCGTTGCCTTTATAGGCTCATCCTTTATGGTACCCTTTTTCACTGTCTCTGTTTTCACTGCACCCTCGCCCTTTAGGGTTTCCACTTTCTTTGTGGTGGGCAAAAGGGATTCATTTTCTACCACACTGAGAAAGATCAGATTTGAGGCGAACCTAACGGGTGAAGGGTTTTTAACCGTCAGGGGATACCTGGCAGGTGTTGTTAGATCTTTCAGGTCTGAATGGGCCTCCAGAAGGAGAATGCTGCTGACGAATCTTGTCCTGAGATCTTTGCCATTAAGATTGACCACCGAATTGGGAAGAAAGTTTTTGCCCCTTATCCTGAGGTCAACCGAAGAGCCCAGTGCGACGGTATCGGGTGTTACGGAATCTATCCATGGCGTGGGATTTAATATCTTAAAAGATCAAGCTGTTCGAGACACCTCCTCCCGGGGGAGGATTCAAGACAGAGACCTGGACGTCTACCGGAGACAGGAGTTCCTCCGGGGGAACCAGTGCCTTGAGAGTGTCATTGTCCTCAAAGAAGGTATCGAGCTCCTTCGAATTGAATCTCGCTCTCGATTCGAGGAGGAACTTCGACCCTTTTAGAGAGAGGCTAAGACCCGGTTCCCCTGCCATGCTGGTCTCGGGGATGAGCTTGTCCAGGGTTGGGACAGGGTTTTCGAGGCTTATAATTGCAATGCCCTCTTTATGGGTTACCAGAGCCATGTTGCTCATCGGGTCGATGGCAACGCCACTCGGATCTCTTGAAAGGGAAGGGTGTCTAAAAGTACCCCATTTTCAAGAGAAATGACGGGAGAGGCTATTATCAGAACCATTTGTGAGAACCACGATATGGGTCGATGGGTTGACGGCAACCCCGGAAGGATTTTTACCCGTTTTGATCTGAGAGACCGGCTCTAATGTTTCTGTATCATAGACCAATAACCCCTCTTTTTTTCCATGATCATCAGGAGTTGACCGCTATCGATGTCCATTCCCATAACGGCATCTGGCAAGGGGACCTCTTTTGTGATCATTTCTTTCTCTAAATCCATCGTGAAAAGGCCATTTTCATTGGCGATGAAGAGGGTCCCATGTTCTTCGTCGATCGAAATGGCGTGAATAGGCCAGCCTGTTGAGATGGTATTAATCAGGCTGCCTGTCTCTATCTCGATGAAATCAAGAACCCCCTCTTTTGAGGATACAATGGCGGTGTTTGGACATCAACTGCCACGCCGCTTGGGGTGATATCGAGGGCCAATTCCCCGACAAGCGTGCGTGAAAACGTATCCATCGTGTAAAGGGCCTTTTGTCTCAGGACTTATGGCCACTGCCATGCCTGTCGCCGGGTCGATCGCTATGCCGCTAAGCCCTTCCTTAAGGGAAATATTGCCCTTTACCCGGATTTCATAAGAAAAGCTGGAGGTGGAAAACACCCATAGAAAAACAATCAGGAACAGGGGGATGAGTCTCTTCATATCTTTCCTCATTGATGCCCATTGGACCCTATTTGTCCATGAGCTTTGCCATAAGATCGGCCGATTTTATCTCTTTTCCGGATGCTGTAATATATACAGCCTCAGATCCCTTCCCCATGGTCGTTGCTACTCGAACCTTTTCTATCTTCTCACCGTCAAAGTACATCGCCTGGAGTGTAAAGGTCGCTTGGGCCATGATGACATTTGGATAAACGGTTGAGAGATTGACGTTTGCTGATCCCGTAGATGATTCCAAAGTGCCGCTTAAGGTCGTGTTTACGTTCGTTGCGCCACCCAACTCGGGTACCACAGAAACCGTAACGGTTGTGCCAACAGGAATGTAGGAGGCTGATAAGGTGACCGTCACAGGGTTGGTTGTTGTGTTCGGGAGCAGGATATCCGGTTGGGTATAAGACCCGGTTGGGTATGCCGGGACATTGACACCGGCAATGGAAGTTACTGAGAGACTGGGTGTATTGGCGACAAAGACACTCCCCGGGGTTCCATAGGAATAGACCGGGTCTGTCCCTGCGGATCTATTGATCGTCGATGCCTCAAGGCGGATACGGCCTGCCCCTCCCGGGACATAACCTGCACCACCTCCTGCGGCGGAGATCGTCCCATTACCGGATATGGTATTGGCAATAAGCCTTATTGCACCACCGCTCCCCCCACCGGCATAATCATAGTTAGCTCCTCCGTTGGCTGTTATCGAACCATTGACAGTAATGGTTGTGGATGAAGCGATGAGGATGGCGCCTCCTCCACCCCCTCCAGCAACACCTGAATTACTGGGACCTCCTCCCCTTCCACCACCTCCTGAGCCTCCTATGAGGGGAATGAGCCTTTCATTTCCATAAATGGAACCACCTAAAGCGGGAGAGTAAGGGGGGGTCCCTCCCGCTGTTCCAAAACCACCTCCACCACCTGCCGAGTAGAAGCCGTAATAGCTAACCGGACCTCCTTCACCACCCCCTGGACCAAGCCCTCTTCCTCCGGGTGAATTTGTTGCTCCGCCGTAACCTCCATCATATCCGCCAGGTCCTCCATCACCAGGTAATAAAGGACTTGAATAGGTTACGTCCCCTCCGTCAACCTTTATGATGCCACTAATGATCACATCGCCTGTTGCAAGGAGACAGACCGGGGTGTTGGCAGCGTTCTTTAGGAACGTGACCGTTACTCCAGAGGGGATATTGACGGTCGTAAAGTTAAAAACCCCATTCGCCGGCATTTGAAGCTGGGTGTTTGCCGATGGGTTGAATGGACCGTCTGCACCCGTACTTCCGCTCACAAAGACCGCGTGGGCATTACCTGCAGAGAGTGCCAATAAGATTGACAGGGCTAATAATAATCGTTTCATCTCAGTCCTCCTCCTTCCTCCTTCAAGGGAGTATCGCGACGCTTATGGGTAAGGAGATCACAATGGCATCCCCTTCATCTGGTTCAATAGAAACACTGACCGGAAGGGATTTTATTGCGGAATCCCCTGCTACTGAGGCCATATCCACGCTGACGGGTAAGGAAGAAAGGGTCGTGATATTTTGCAGGGGTGGCTCAATATAGACGCTCACCGGCAATGTCTTGTTGATGACCGGTTCCCCTGGCTCCGGAGCGAATGGTTCCGTGACAAAGACCACGGTCCTGGGAGTGCCGGAGCTGATGTTGGCCACGCCTTCATTTATCCCGTTCACAGAAAAAGTTGTTGTGCCGCTTGAGGGAACGGTTACGGTATTAGGAACAGATACGGTAGCGGGGCTGCTGTTCTTAAGGGTAATCGTTAAATCTCTTCCGACAGATGGGAAAATGCTTACAGCAATGTCCCCGATTCCACCCGGTGTTATGGCAAGCTGGCCGGGGCTGAAGGTGAGCCTCGATGAGGAAAGGGTGACCTGGATGCTTGCCTGGCCATAAAGGGTGGTCACGGTTATATTGGCGACCGTTCCGTTCAGGGCGTCTGACGAAACTGTCATTTCTGCTTCTATCTCCGTATCCGTAACATTGAGAACCCTGATGGTGAGAGAGGAGTTGTTTGATTGGACCTCTTTGGTTGTGAAGAGATTTGTACCCGTGATGGTCACGGGTGTCGAAGACCCTATGAAAAGGAGATCAGGCATGATACTCTGGATTGAAGGGGGAAGAGCGCTGATCGGCCCTCTGTCTATGGACAGAAGATTTCCCACTTCATCGTATTGATAGATTAAGCCTTCTGTACCCTTTAGAACCCTTGTAAGCCGACCTGCATCATCATAGAAGTAGTTGACTGCATCGGCGAGTCCGAAAGACGGGACCATCATAAAAATACATAAAAAGGACAAAAAGATTTTGACTTTGATTTTTCGTTTCATGAGTTAGTCTCGTCCAAATAGATTTTTGAAGAGTTACATATCTGGCATTGAAATAAACCTGAAAAGAACATGGCAGAACCCTGTTTTGGGCCTAGTCCTGTTCAAGTTGCCTATCAGACGTTTGAAATCTCCTTCTTAGGTACCCTCCCTCGCTCATAGATGTCCAGGCCCTCAAATCCGGGTACGACTCCGATTCCACATGTTTGGCCTTCCTGACCCTCATTCGGAATACCTCCAGTTCACGCTGGGGGGTGCCTTTCATCCCTCCCACTATATAAGGGTCTGAAACAGGAATTTTACGCATTAATTTTCCAACATGCTGTTGGGATATCCCGAGGAATGCGCCTATCTCAGCCTGCGTATATCCCTCCAATACGAGTATGATGATTCTTTGTGTTAAGGAATTCCTGCGGTAATATTTTTGGTCTATGGCAGAAGTGATGAGAAGTTCCGGATTGAATGAATTTTGAGAAAAAACTCCGCCTAATTGAGTGTCAATGGCAATTTGAATTGAATCGTGGAGTGGAACCATCGCAATCCCTCTTGGTAACTTCCGAGGCATGCTTGAGTTTTGCTCATAGATAGCCTGAAGGTGGCCATGAATGACCAAAGAAGTGTCAGAAAGGTTAACAGCGCAGGCAGATTGACGAAAGCAGTTCCGAGCTAAATGGTCTTAGATGGGGCTCCCTTGAGTGATGGCGCTGGAAAGTATAATCATTAGGGATGAGGTTAGAAGAACCTGCTGAAGGAGCTTCGAGAATGGCTGTGGAATCCACCAAATTATCTGAGATTCCAAAAAGGTCTAACCAATCGTCAGGGTAAACGTCTTGGCATTCTACATAGAATGGTGCAGAAAAACTCATAGACGAAAAGAGGATAAAAAATAAGACTGCTGTAGAAAGACTGTTTCTCGTCTTCATATCTTAATTGCAAAATAGGTGATTTAAGACGCCCTATCTTTCACAACAAAAAAGCCTGGCTTCGCCACCTCGAATACCAGGCTTTATGAATCTACTTACCATCTCTTTCCCCCCTCGGAAGAGAGTGGTTAGGTGTTAACAAAGAATTTCTACAAGAATTGAAGCTCCTTCAGCCTTTAAGGTCACTTACCCGCAAATCGGATGCCAACTCACAGAGGGATGAGTAGATTGTGGTTAAGCACATGATTCAGAAAAGATTTTGTCTTTTGGAGTGCTATGAAAATAAATTAAGGCATTGCCTATAAAAATAGGCAGCCTCTTTGGAAAAATCAGTTTTTCTTATCTTAACCTTTTGATAAATTTATCCTTTCTTCCACTGCACATAAAAATAGGCAACTGTTAGAAAAATAGGCAATTTCATACTGTCTTGAATTGGCGTTCTGGGAACAATGGATGGAAATCAGGCCGTTGATGATGGGATCATTCTAAAAAGATAAATTTGCAAAAAGTGGCCCACCGCCACAGAGCGTAGCGGAGGATCCAATCGTATCAAGAAATTCCAGATCCTTCACTTCGTTCAGATGACAAACATGGGCTTTTTTAGAGTCCTTGAAAAAAGGCCCCTTAGAAATAAATTCCATCTTTCAGAGGAATCACGATCTCCGATAATCACTTCCGAAAAAAGGTAAACAGCAAGGTCAGGATAATACTGATTAGGATGGACGTGGTGAAAGGAAAGTAAACCGTGAATTTTCCTTTTTTGATGAGAATATCCCCGGGTAGTCTCCCCATCCAGGGAATCTTTTCTCCGAGGAGCAATAGAAGTCCCATGACGATGATGAAGACACCGAGGAAAATAAGCATCTTTCCCAAACCGCCATATCCTACCATTGACCTTTGCCTTTCCTTCTCGGGCTAATTTCAAATGTCAAATCACTCCTCATCTCTCCTCCCCCTTGACGGGGGAGGATTAAGGTGGGGGTGGGCAAGGGGAGCGGAGAATTTTGATGGATCATTTGGATTTCAGGTTTTTATTTGAAATGTGAGCTTTGTCATTTGACATTTTTTTACTATTTGCAAATCTTTCTTTCTCACTGTAAATACAGCCGCAGTATTGCTGGCGGTAAAGTCCCAGCGCCTTTGAGACCTCAAGCCCTTTCCTCCATCCTTGTCGAAAGTCTTCATAATAGAACGGAATGCTAGCTTCTATGGAAACACGCTCTCCAGTCTCTCTGATTCGCTGGTGGTTCTGGTGGGTGCTCTGAAGAAGGGTAGTTGAAAACGCATCATAGGAGTTCCTCTTCGCCTCTCTGGCCACTGCTTCGAGGCGGACAGTATAGCAATACTGACATCTTGCATCAGGTTGATGGGAGACATTTTTTAAGAATTCCTCAAGGAGGTATTCGTCCCGATAGACAACTTCAAAACCTGCCTTCTCGGAATAAAGCTTCAGGGCATCCAATCTCCTTTGATACTCCTGATAGGGATGGATATTGGGGTTGAAAAAATAGCCCACTACCTCATGCCCTTTTTCTTTTATCTGTAGGAGGGGATAGATCGCGCAATTTGCACAACAGACGTGAAGAAGGATTTTCATATTTTTCTGATGACAACCATGAATAGAAAAGATCAACGCCACCGAGTCTCTCTAGAAAATCTATCCAACCTTCATCCGGTTGTCAAGTCGAAGGGCACGGGATATCATTGGGAAGACCAGAGCTTAAAGACCTGAGTTAAGAGTTCTTTCTTTTTCTTCAGCATCTCCTGTTTTGATTTGCAGCGGATCGTTCCTGCGGCCGCCCCTGGGTGGCCATCCCCGATATTCAAGGTCCTCATGATCTCACCAATATTCTGTTTCCCGTCCTGCTGGTTCGCCTTAATCGAAAGGGACATGGAGACCCCCAGGTGGTTGCTCTTCACCCCATGCTCCAGCAGGTTGTAGACCTCCAATACAGCCAACGATTCGGGATAAATCAGAAAAGCCAGGTTCTTGATCAGATGGGGTCTCCGTTGATACGGAGTGAGATCGATCACAATCATCTCTTTTTGATGATCCTCCTCCAGGAAAAAGGAAGAATCCTGAATGACCTTGATCATCCTTCCCTCTTCCTCCCGGTACTGTTTTAACCGTTTCTGGACAAAGGAAAGATTCGATACCTCTTCAATGGGACGATCCCGAAGCTGCTGAACCAGATTTCTCATATAGGCAAAGTGATCATCCGTCGGACGGGACATGGGTCTTCAGGGTCCAATCAATCACCTTCCCCGGGGTCTCCCTTCGCCATTCTTCCATCGATGCATAGGAAAAGCTGTCGATGATATCCGCTTCTTCCACCGCCCTCAGAAAATAGGAAGGGAATTCCCTCTTTCAGAAAAATATTCATAAACCACCCGGCTACAGCTTGGCTTCAAATCGAACCGTCCCGGAATCGATGAGGGGCCGATGCCCCGGTATCCCAGTTCCTCCCTGTTCCCTTCATGGTGATCAAACCAGAGTCCGCACTGGAGCGGATAAGGCAAATCACAGACCACATCCTCGTTCCGTGATCGTGACTTGAGACTTCGTGATCGCGAGGGGCCCCGCAAAGACTAACCGATCTACTCCGAGGGCCCAGGCACAGAGGCTGCGCTTACGATGCCATCAAAATCGTTATGGGTGACGATCGTTTCGTAGTTTCCCTTTGCAAGAATAGAAGGGTCTTGCTCCATATAAAAAACTTAACAGAGAAAAGGAAGTTGGTCAACTTTCAATGAGGAGACCGTAGCAAGGGGAGACGGGAAGTTGACAGGAAGAAAGAAATCCTTTAAAATGAAATTGAAATTCATTTTCAAAAAGAGGCTTTCATGGAAGCGACGCGATTCAGGACCTTGATTTCAGGAGGAGGGCTGAAAGCAACGAAGCAGCGCGAGGAGATATTCAATATCTTTCTCAATTCGCCGGGCCATCAGAACCTCGCCCAGATCTATGCCGAGGTAGCAAAAGTTAATCCCAAGATTGGCTATACCACCGTCTACCGGACACTGAAGCTTCTGACTCGCCTGGGCCTGGCAACGCCAACGAAAATTTGCGAGACGGCGAAACCCGGTACGAACCCACCTCCGAAGGAAGCCACCATGATCACCTGATCTGTCTCGATTGCGGCAAGATCATCGAATTCGAGGACAAGGCCCTCGAAACCCTTCAGAACCACGATCGCCCAGCGCTACCGGTTTAAACCCTTCCACCACCGGATGGAACTCTACGGCCTTTGTTCGGACTGCGCTTCGAAAAAGAGAGGCAAGGGAGAAAAACAGAGGAAATGAAATCGTGCTCAACGAAAACGCGACCCCGGCCCCCTTCAGAAAGAACATTGTCCTCATCGGAAATCCCAATGTGGGGAAATCGGTGATCTTCAACTATCTGACGGGAACGTATGTCACGGTATCGAACTATCCCGGAACAACCGTGGAGGTGACCCGGGGAGCCCTGTCGGGACCGGAAAAAGATGTTCAGGTGGTGGATACTCCGGGAGTCAATTCCCTCATCCCCATGTCCGAAGATGAGAAAGTGACCCGGGACATTCTTCTCCACGAACCCCCCACCCACCTCATCCAGGTCATGGACGCGAAGAATATTCGGCGGGGGCTCCTCATCTCTCTTCAGCTGCTGGAGATGAATCTTCCTTTCCTCGTCGTTCTCAACATGTGGGATGAGGCAAAAAGCCGTGGCATTGAGATTCAGACCCGGACCCTTCAAAGATCCTGGGAACCCCGATCCTCAAGACGGTGGCCACCCGGCGAAAAGGCCTCGAAAGGATCCGGGAGAATCTCAAACACGCATCTCCCTTCCACAGTTCTCAGTCTCCTATCCAGAGGCCATCGAAACGGGCATCTCCCGCATCCTTCCCTTCCTTCCCGAGGCTCCCATCTCAAAACGGTCCCTGGCTCTCATGCTTCTCTCGGGAGACGAAAGCCTGACCCAGTGGCTCCATCAGAATCTTTCAGAGGAGACCATTCTCCAGATCGAAAAGATCCGGCAGGAGATCCAGAACCACTTCGCCGAGCCCATCGGTTCTTTGATCAACCAGACCCGACTCCGGAAGGTCGATGAAATCCTTTCGGAAGTGATGTCGACTCCGAGAGGAACCCTTCAAGAGCCTCTCCGTTTCGATCGGAAATCTTTCGATCCATCCCTTCTGGGGGATCCCCATCCTTCTCCTCGTTCTGTTCGTCACGTATGAATTTGTCGGAGTCTTTGGAGCCAAGGTCAGCGTCGATTTTTTGGAAGAGACCGTCTTCGGGAGATGGATTCTCCCTCCCCTGACCCACCTGATTCAGCGCTTCATTCCCATCCCCATTCTTCAAGAATTCCTCATCGGTCCTTACGGCCTCTTCACGATGGCCCTGACCTATGCCATTGCCATCGTTCTTCCCGATTGTGGGCTATTTCTTTCTGATCTTTGGGCTCATGGAAGATTCCGGCTATCTCCCGAGGCTCGCCGTCATGACCAACCAGATCTTTAAAAGGATGGGGCTGAACGGAAAAGCGGTTTTGCCCATGGTCCTGGGACTCGGGTGCGACACGATGGCCACCATGACGACCCGGATTCTGGAGACAGAAAAGGACCGAACCATCGTCACCTTGCTCCTGGCCCTCGGGGTTCCCTGCTCGGCCCAACTCGGCGTGATCCTCGGTATGTTTGCAGGGCTTCCGCTCCTCTATCTTCTCATCTGGATCGCAGTCATTGCCGGCATCCTTGTGACCGTCGGATATCTGGCCTCCCGTATTCTCCCTGGCGAAGGATCCGACTTCATCCTTGAGATTCCGCCTCTCCGAGTCCCCCAGATTCTCGAATGTGATCATTAAAACCCTGGCCCGGATCGAATGGTACCTTAAAGAAGCGGTTCCCCTCTTCATCCTTGGAACCCTGATCCTCTTCCTCCTCCATCAGACAAAGGTATTGGCGCTCCTTGAACGGGGCCTCTCCCCTCTGATTACCCATTTCTTAGGGCTTCCTGTCAAAGTGACGGAGGCCTTTATCATCGGATTTCTTCGAAGAGACTATGGAGCGGCAGGCCTCTTCATCCTGGCCAAGGAGGGAAAACTCGACCCCCACCAAATCCTGGTGAGCTCTGGTGACGATGACCCTCTTCATCCCCTGCATTGCCCAATTCTTCATGATGATCAAGGAGAGGGGATTCCGGAAAACCCTCTGGATCACGGCGGTGATCTTTCCCATTGCCTTTGGGGTCGGCGGGGTGCTAAATTTTCTTCTGAAATGGTTAGGGGTTTAACATGGTAGATCCACCCTCCATCACTGCCCTCTCTGTGGGAAGCAATTCACTCCAAGCGAGATGAAAGGTGCTCGGGTTGTCTCCTTTCAAAACAGTGCAATCTCATCTGTTGCCCTCATTGCGGTTACTCCTACAAGGAGCAATCGGCCATCGTCGATTTTTTCAAGAAACTTCTTAAAAAGAAAGGCTAATCCATGGAGAGAGAACCGGAGAAGAAAAGAGGACCCCACCGAAAGATGTGGGGAGCGGTGAATGGAGTCGAAGAGGACCGGATTGACGAGATCCTCGAACTCATCTGGACCTTGAGGGAAAAGGGCGTCTCCGATCTCGATCAACTCCTGGAGAAAACGGAGGACGGCGAGGCCAGATCCATCCTCCGGATGATGATTCGAGACGGCCTTTTCGAGGTGGAAGGAAACCGGATGGTTTTAAAAGAAAAGGGAGAGGAAAAGGCCAGGGAACTCATCCGGCGTCATCGCCTGACCGAGAGGCTTCTCCTGGAGATCTTTGAGATGTCGGAAGAGGAGGTGGAAGAGGAAGCCTGCAAGCTTGAACATATCCTGAGTCCAAATGTCACCGAGAGCGTTTGCACCTTCCTGGGGCATCCTCCCACCTGCATCCATGGAAAGCCCATTCCCAGGGGAGAATGCTGCACTAAGTTCAAAAAGGAGATGAAACCCCTCGTCATTCCTCTCGAGGAACTGGGATTGGGGGATCAGGGCCGAATTGTCTTTATCGCGCCGAAGTCCCACCAGAGGCTGGATCGGCTGAGCACCCTGGGAATCATTCCCGGGAAGCATCGTCCGGATGCATCAAAAAAATCCATCCTACGTGCTCGAGATCGGTGAAACGACTCTTGCTTTAGACAGGGATATTGTGAAGGATATTTACGTGAAAAAGGTTTAGCCGGGCTTTCCGCAGAGGTTGTCGCTCAACCCCAAGATATAGGCCCTTTCGCTTTTTCCTGCCCACCAGATCTTGCGCCCTAAACGCTATTTCCATCTCTAATAAAAAAATACTTGACAGGATGCTCATTGTGTGTATAATGTGCAATATATCAGGTATACACTGGACTCATCTTAGCTGTATAAGAGACATCAAGTGTATAGTCGACATCAAACGAACAATGGAGTCTTAAGATGAAACGGGTCGGGATGGTGAGAGTCGGTCTCTATCTTTCAGATTCTCAGATGAAGAAACTGAAAACGATCTCCAAAAAGAAAGGGACTCACGGTCTCCGAGATTATCCGGAGGATGATCGATGAGGGATTTGAGCGATCGAAGGAGGGAAAGTGACGGGAGGACCGACCCTCCGCCTGGCAAAAGGGGGCCCGCCGATGAAATGTAAAGAATGCCAGAAAAAAATCACTTTTGACCACTACCTGGGCACAACCGGTTCGGGTTCAAACGGAGGAAATATCCAGCTCGTCTTTAAGTGTGACTGCGGATTCTATATGGTTCCCTTCGACCTTGTTCAGATCAGCAAGGGCAGAGGGATTGATTTCATCGGGGAAGATGAAACACTAGAAGATCGTGACGACGGAGAACTCGGATGGGAAAAAGCTCTCACGGGAAGGCCTAAAAATCTTTAACAAACAGGGGGAACAAGCCTACGACCAGTGGACGAAAGAGGTCTTTCTCCCCTTGATGGATGCCAAACTCAAGAGACTCAGGACCAGTCCTTTAAAATAATCCCTTTCCAACAGCCATCGACCCCTCCCCTGTCCAGTGAAACCATTCCTTATCCCTTGTCGGGATTCGACTCACCAACCTTCTGATGAACCTTGGATGATCTGAAGGACCATCTTCTGCGCTTCCTCGACAATGGCCTCGAGGTGGGATTGACTCTTGAAACTCTCCGCATAGAGTTTGTAAATATCCTCGGTTCCTGAGGGACGTGCGGCAAACCAACCATTCTTTGAAACGACCTTCACGCCACCGATGGAGGCATCGTTGCCTGGAGCCTGTGTCATCTTTGCCAGAATGGGTTCTCCTGCAAGCTCCGAACATGCAACGGCCTCAGGGGTCAACCCCTTCAATCGGTTCTTCTGTTCAGCGGTGACAGGCCCATCGATGCGGGTGTAATAAGGGGTTCCCAAATTTCGTCGTCAGCTCCTGGTAGTGTTGACCTGGATCCTTTCCGGTTCGGGCCGTGATCTCCGCAGAGAGAAGGTTCATGATCATTCCGTCTTTATCGGTCACCCATACGGTTCCGTCCTTGCGCAGGAAACTTCCGCCCGCGCTCTCTTCACCGCCAAAGCAGATGGAACCTTCCAACAACCCCTGGGCAAACCATTTGAAACCCACGGGGACTTCGAAAAGTCTTCGACCCATGGTTTCCGCCACCCGGTCAATCAGGCCGCTGCTGACCAGGGTCTTGCCGACAGCTGCCGTCTTCGGCCATTTAGGACGATGGCTCAAGAGATAGGAGATCGACACAGCCAAGTAGTGATTGGGATTCATCAGTCCGACAGAAGGGGTGACAATCCCATGCCGGTCTGCGTCGGTGTCATTCCCGAAGGCGATCGCAAACCGGTCCTTCATCTGAACCAGATTCGCCATGGCATAGGGACTCGAGCAGTCCATCCGAATCTTCCCATCGTGGTCCACGGTCATAAATCGAAACGTTGGATCCACTTGAGTGATTGACCAGGGTCAGATTCAAGGCCATAGTGCTCCTGGATCGGTTCCCAGTAGTGAATCGACGCACCCCCGAGAGGATCCACACCAATCTTAATCCGGGAGGATCGGATCATGTCGAGATCGATCACCTCCTTCAGATCCTTCACATAAGGGAGGACAAAATCGATCTCATGGGTTGTGTCCGCCTTGAAAGGCTTTGGAATAAGGCATCCGCTTTACTCCACGATTTCCCGATCGAAGCAAGGCATTGGCCTGGTCTTGAATCCATCCGGTAACATCCGTGTCCGCGGGCCCCCCGTGGGGTGGATTGTATTTGAAGCCTCCATCGGCTGGAGGGTTGTGAGAGGGTGTGACGACAATCCCATCTCCCAAGAAGTCTGCCCTTCCCCGGTTGTTAACGAGGATGGCATGGGAGATGACCGGTGTCGGAGTCACCCCATCGTCTTTCTGGATAAACGTCTCAACCCCGTTGGCTGCCAGAACCTCGAGGGCTGTGCATTGAGCCGGACCAGACGCTGCATGCGTATCTTTTCCCATGAAGAGCGGACCCCTAATACCCTTGCTCTTGCGGTATTCGCAGATGGTCTGGGTGATGGCAAGGATGTGGGCCTCATTGAAACTACTTTCCAGGGGGCTGCCACGGTGGCCATTGGTGCCAAAGTCTGACCTGCTGGGTTGGGTCATCCGGATTCGGCTGCCTCTCGTAATAGGCCCTCTCAAGCTGGCCGACATCAATTAGAAGGTCTGGAGGAGCGGGTTTCCCGGCAAGGGGATGGATCTTCATGAGCGAATTCTCCTCTTATGGGTCAATCTGAACGGTGGGATAGTGGAACGATGGAATAATGGACCCAAGATTCCGGTATTCCAACATTCCAGTGATCCAGATCGCAACCACTATGATCTGTGGTAAGATTAATACTTTTAATCATGGATCGGGGCTGAGTTATCCCTTCCTTTTTCCCGCAGCCTCCATCAGGCTCTTGATGCCTGCCTTCGGCCCGTCCGAATGGCCAAAGACCGCTGTACCGGCAACGAGCACCCCTGCCCCTGCTTCAACGACCCGTGGCGTTGTCTTGGGTTCAATCCCTCCATCCACTTCCAGTTCACATCCCGGATTTCGCTGTTCCAGCATCTGCCGCACCTGTCGGATCTTTTTGAGGGTGTACTCGATGAAATTCCTGCCCCCCGAATCCGGGATTGACGGTCATGACAAGAACCAGATCCAGTTCCTCCAGGATCTCCTCAAGGGTGCATGCAGGCGTGGACGGGTTGAGCGCCACTCCTGCCTTCTTTCCCAGACCCTTGATCAGTTGGACTGGTTCGGTCGAGATGAGGCGAATTCTCCTGATTGACGATAAGGATATCCGCACCCGCATGCACAAAGGCTTCGATATAGCGGTCCGGCTCCTCGATCATGAGTGGGCCTCCAGGGTAGAGAAGGTTCCGCGGCGCATGGCTGTGACCATGGGATTCCAAGACTGATGTTGGGACGAATTGACCATCCATGACATCGATATGGAGTCGGTCCACCCCAGCCTGCTCGACGCTTTTACCTCTTCCCCAGTCTTAAAAAATCTGCAGAAAGAATCGAAGGTGCTATTTTGACCATATCTCCTCCCCTCCTTTATCGTTTACCCTTTTTTAACAATCGGGCTGCCTCCCTGTCCACAAGCCACAATAATCTTCCCTCTGTGATGGATGGATGAACTGTGCGGGAAACGGTCCCCTCTAACGCCTCCCCTTCAAGCACCGTTTTCAGGATTTCTGCCTTCCCTTCGCCGCCCACGAGAAAAAGGAGAAAGGCTGCCTGATTGAAGACCGGGAGTGTCAGTGTGATCCGATAGGCCGACAAGCTCTTTTACCCGGTTTGCGACAACCAGACGTCTCTGTTCAAAAGGGCCTCTGTCCCTGGAAAGAGGGAGGCCGTATGTCCATCCGTTCCCATACCGAGAAGCACCAGGTCGAAGCGTGGGAAATTCCCTTCTGCTTAAGTGAAAAAAGTGAAGGAGCGCCTTCTCATACTCCCTGCGGCCTCCTGGGCATCGGGGCTCTCGCCTTGGATGCGGTGGATGTTGCCTGCCTGGACAGGCACCTTGGACAGCAAGGCTCTTTCGCCATTCGGTAGTTGCTGTCCGGTGATCGGGTGGAACATGACGCTCATCGCCCCAGAAGAGATCGATTTTATCCCACGGGATCTGGGTTCGAATGAAAGAATCATTTGCAAGCATGCAGTAGAGGGCCAGAGGCGTCGAACCACCGGAGAGGCAGACGGAAATCCCTCTCGCTTGTCTGGATCCAGGCCTTTGCACGGCTTAAGATCTCCGATGCTGCGACCCGGAGAGCGCTTCGGGATCATCGGCCACCTTGATCTCAACCCTCGCGAAACGCCTTCTGTTTGTTGAAGACCCGGTAGAGGGAAGGTCATCCCCCGATCCTCCACGTTCTGCCATCCCGTTTGAGAAGCTCTTCCGCCTCTTCCGGCCCCCAGGTCCCTGCCGCATAGTTCGGAAAGGACCGGGGGGTTAAGGAATTCCAGATGTCCTGAATCGGCGTAGATCACCTTCCAGCCTGCCTTGACCATGTCCACCCTCTGGAAAAGCGTTGCATCACCACACATGGCATCATAGATCAACCGCTCATAGCCAGTTGTCCGGGTCCTTCCAAAATAGTCGGCATAGTTGAAGGTCATGTCCACGGTCCCGAGTTTCATCAATCCGCCGGGGACTTTGGCCTGGAAGCTGAGGGAGATTCCTTCATCGGGTTGAATGTTGATGACCAGTTGATTCGGCTTCAGTTTCTCCACGGGTGTCTCCTGAAAGAGCCTGAAGGGCGGGCTTGAGGAACTGGATCGTGATCTCTGTCACCCGCTGGGCCAATCGTTTTCCGGTCCTGAGGTAAAATGGCACCCCTGCCCAGCGCCAGTTGTCAATCATGAGACGAAGGGCAACATAGGTCTCAGTCCTGAATCCGAAGTCAACTCCTGGCTCTGCGCGATAGGCCGGCACCCTTGACCCCCTTCCACCCTTCCGGGCCGTATTGACCCCGGACCGCGCTCGTCAGGACCTCCGCCGGTTCGATCGGCTGGACCGCATGAAGAACCTTGGCCTGCTCATCGCGCACAGCATCGGCGTCAAAGGAAACAGGACATTCCATGGCGGTCAGGGTCAGCAACTGGAAGAGATGGTTGGGAACCATGTCCCGCAGGGCGCCTGCCGTCTCATAGTAGCCTGCCCGGCTCTCCACTCCTACGGTCTCTGCAGCTGTGATCTGAACATTGTCAATGTAACGCCGGTCCCAGATCGGCTCGAAGATTCCATTCGCAAAGCGGAAGGCCATGATGTTTTGAACAGTCGCTTTGCCGAGGTAGTGGTCGATTCGGTAGATCTGTGATTCTCGCCGAGAACCTGCTGATCTCTGCATTGAGTTTCCGGGCCGAATCGAGGTCCCGGCCGAAGGGTTTTCAAAAATCACGCGGCGCGCCTGACGCTCTCCTCCCGGACGAGTCCAACCGTTTCGAGTTGGCGTGACAATCTCTGCAAAGAAGGTCGGGGAGACGGACAAGATAATAAAGGATGTTTTTCTGGACGCCATGCCTTTGTTGACCCAAGCAATTAATTCCTTTAACCTCTGGTAACTCTGGGATCACTCAGATCACTGGAGAGGTAATAGAGGTGCTGAGAAAACCGATCCCATGTCTCTGGCGCGACCGGACAGTCGAGTTGGTCCATCTCCTCCCTCAGTTGCTGACGAAAAGCTTCATTCGAGATCTCCCTCCGCGCCATACCTACTACGAAAAATTTTCAGGTAAGACGCGGTATCGTGCCAAATTATAGAGGGCGGGAATCAGCTTCCTCTTGTGAGATCCCCTGAAGCGCCAAAGATCACAAGGGCACAGGGTGGAGCGACCTCCCCCTCGATCTCCACCATATTGCAGTCATCATCGATCGCTTTCATCGCCTTCCCCTCCAACCCTTCTTCAGGACGTTTTGGGAATTCAAGGGCACCGTCATCACTTTCCGGACCGTTCGACGTGACCTCCAAACTTGAATCGCATGGCTGAAAGGACTTTGCGGGAAAAGTCATCTTCCCCCCTCGAACTGAACCGTTGATAGAGGGCTGCGCTGAGCACAGGGGTCGGAGTTCCCTCTTCAATGGCAGCGGTGATGGTCCATCGCCCCTCTCCGGAATCGGCCACGCTCCCGGCAAAATTCGAGAGGTCGGGGTTTTCGATAAAGGCCATCGCGCAGAGATCGAGAAGCCAGGAGGGAATCACGCTGCCGCGACGCCAAAGTTCAGCGATATCGGCAAGGTTTAAGTCATACTGATAGTGCTCGGGATGGCGTAAGGGGGTCGTCTCTGCGTCCGTTTCATATTTCCCTTTGCCCACATTGGCATGGCGAAGGATATTAAACCCTTCGGCATAGGCAGCCATGAGACCATATTCGATTCCATTGTGAACCATTTTGACGAAATGACCTGCGCCAGAGCGTCCGCAGTGAAGATATCCCTCTTCAGCTGTACCACCCACCTTGTCTCGGCCAGGTGTGCGAGAAATGGAGCCTCGACCAGGAGAAAGGGCCTTAAAAATCGGATCCAGAACCTTTACCGCCTCTTCGGGTCCGCCAATCATCAGGCAGTATCCGCGTTCAAGTCCCCAGATCCCTCCGCTCGTTCCCACATCCAGATAGTGAATCCCCTTTTGCGAAAGCTCTTTTGCACGCCGGATATCATCAATGTAGTAAGAATTGCCCCCATCGACGACGATATCTCCTTTTTTCAATCGGCCCGTAAGCTCATTCAACGTTTGATCGACAACAGCCGCAGGCACCATCAACCAGACAACCCGAGGAGCGGTCAGCTGACCCCCCAATTCATCGATGGAGGAGGCTGCGAATGCCCCTGTTTCCTTTGCAAACGCTTCTCTCGTCTTTGCGGTGGCGGAATAGACCAGGACCTGGTGGCCTGCCCCCATCAAGCGACGTACCATGTTCCCGCCCATCCGTCCAAGGCCGATCATTCCGAGTTGCATGGGATCACTCCTTTCTCTTTCCCATAGACACGCGCCAAATAATTTGCGAGGAGATGCTGAACAAGTTCAGGATGACTCGGCACCTTCACCCTTACGTTCTATGTCCATAATTTCCAGTTGAGACGCGCCACATCCATCCCAGCCTGGATCATCTGTTCCATGATTACCGGAGACTCGCATGCAGGCCCGATCGTCCCGATAATCTTTGTCTTAAGCTTTGGTAATTTCATCAGGAGTGCCTTTCTGATCCCGGGAGATCGTTAACCCATCCAGGCACTGGCAGAATTCTTAGAAAGAAGCGCCGGGTCCGAAAACCCCTGCCCCTTAGGAAGGCAAACCCCTCATTTGGAAGCCATGTACTTGAGAAGATCGACCACTCGATTGGAATATCCCCACTCATTGTCATACCAGGAAACGACTTTGAAGAACCGCTTCTCTCCCTTGAGATTGTTCTGAAGGGTAGCGAGGGAGTCGTAGATGGAAGAACTGCTGGAGTGAATGAAATCCGTCGAGACCAGTTCCTCTTGGCTATATTCAAGAATCCCTTTCAAGTAAGTCTCCGAAGCCTTCTTCATGAAGGCGTCGATCTCTTCGATCGAAGTTTCCCTTATGGAACGGAAGGTCAGGTCGACCACGGACACATCCGGGGTGGGAACACGAAAGGCCATTCCTGTCAGCTTTCCTTTCATAGAGGGAAGGACTTCGCCAACGGCCTTCGCCGCACCGGTGGCGGAAGGAATAATATTGATCGCGGCTGCCCTTCCGCCCCTCCAGTCTTTCTTCGAAGGACCATCCACCGTCTTCTGGGTCGCCGTGTAGGCGTGGATCGTCGTCATCAGGCCATTCTCAATCCCAATGCCCTCCTTCAGAAGAACGTGGACGAGGGGCGCAAGGCCGTTCGTTGTGCACGAAGCATTCGAAACGACATGATGGACCTTGGGGTCATACTCCTTTTCATTGACACCCATCACAAAGGTCTTGAGGTCACCTTTACCGGGGGCGGTGATGATGACTTTCTTGGCTCCGGCTTTAAGGTGAAGGCTTGCTTTATCAGCCTCTGTATAGAGACCTGTCGATTCGATCACATACTCAACCCCTGATTCCTTCCAGGGAAGAAGATCGGGGGTCTTCGCGGCAGCCACACACTTCGTCTTGTGGCCGTTAACGACAAGAATATCATCTTCTTCCATGGAAGGACTACTTTTTTCGGTTGTGAGTCTTCCAGGAAATTTGCCATGAACGGAATCGTATTTCAATTGGTAGGCGAAATATTTCGCGTCCGTGGTCACATCCACAACCGCAATGACATCTAACTCTTTTCCCAGAAGTCCCTGTTCGACCATGGCATGGAACACGAGCCTCCCGATTCTTCCAAAACCATTGATTGCAATCTTTGCACCCATACGCTCCTCCATGAAATTATTTCCCCGGCGCTATCCCTTTGCCGAACGAAAGTAGAAATGAATAGTGTTTACGCGATCGCTGCAGCGTTAAGGTTTATTATACTACCTTGCGAATCATTGGGCAATATGGCATTTTTTAGAAGTGATGGGCCCTTGAGGCAAAAGAAAGCTTTAGGGTCGGGTTCATCAAGCGGAATCCTTTGAAGAGGGAATCGATGAAAAATCGCGGAAGTGGCATTCTTCTTCATCTCACTTCGCTGCCTTCACCTTATGGCATTGGCGATTTAGGGCCATGGGCTTACCGATTTGCTGACTTTCTTTCAGAGGCCATGCAGAAATATTGGCAGGTCTTGCCCTTAAACCTTACGGACCCGGGGTGTGGAAATTCACCTTATAGCAGTCCATCCGCCTTTGCCGGCAACACGCTCCTCATCAGTCCCGACCGCTTGCTCGAATCGGGCCTCGTCTTGAAAGAAGATCTGATCGAAGCACCCTCGTTTCCACAGAACCGCTGCGATTTTGCTTCAAGCATCCCCTATAAGAAACATCTGCTTCGCCGGGCCTATGAACGCTTTAAGGCCTGCCAGAGAGACAGGGATGCCTTTGACGAATTCTCTGAAAAAAACAGGGCATGGCTGGACGATTTTGCCCTCTTCATCGTCATCAAACATCACTTCCGTGGAAAGGCGTGGGGAGATTGGGATAAAGGCTTACGGGATAGGGACCCTCGAAACCTTGAGGAGGCAAGAAGGCATTACCACGATGCATTGGAACGGGAGAAATTCCTTCAATATCTTTTCTTTAAGCAATGGCATTCGCTTAAAGAGTACTGCAACCATAGAGGACTCAAGCTCATCGGGGATATTCCGATCTATATCAATTACGATAGTGCCGATGTGTGGGCGAATACAGACCTCTTTAAGCTGGATCGAGAGAAGAGGCCTTTATGTGTTGCAGGTGTTCCTCCGGACTACTACAGCAAGACGGGACAGCTCTGGGGAAATCCGATCTATTGCTGGGACGCCCTTCAAAAAACGAGGTACCGGTGGTGGTTCGACCGGGTTGGCCACAATCTTCGGCTATTTGATCTCCTGCGGATCGACCACTTCAGGGGATTGATTTCCTATTGGGAAGTCCCTGCATCGGAAAAAACGGCCGTCCAAGGCCAGTGGGTTGAGGCACCTGCTCATGACTTCTTTCCAGCCCTTCTTCAAACGTTCCCGGCAGAATCACTGATCGCGGAAGACCTCGGATTAATCACGGAAGATGTAAAAGACGTGATGAATCGATTTGGCCTTCCGGGAATGCGGATTCTCCAGTTTGCCTTTGACGGGGATCTGGCAACCCATCCTTATTTACCCCACAACTTTGTACCCCACTGCATTGCCTACACAGGGACGCATGACAATAACACGATTAAGGGATGGTTTGAAAATGAAGCAGGACCTGAAGACAAACAGAGATTATTTCGTTATATCGGGAGGCATGTGCCGAGCAACGAATTGCCGATAGAACTCATCCGGCTTCTCATGATGTCCATTGCAAATACCGTCATCATTCCCGTGCAGGACCTTCTGAGTCTTGGTGAAGAAGCACGGATGAACCGGCCCTCCACCGCGAAGGGAAATTGGGAATGGCGTCTCTTGCCTGACCAGTTGACCCCTTCCTCTAAAGAGATGCTTCTCGAACTCACCTCGATCTATGGGAGGGCCCTGTAATCCCCTCTTGCCCTAAACTCAGTCCGGGTTGCTATAAAACTATTAATCAAAGGGTATTCCAGAGACTGTCGTTATGTGTGAAGCGAAGCAATCACAGAAGATTGCTTCCTCGTCGCTACCTGCAGAAGTGCGGTACGAGAGAAAAGATGCCCTGAGGTACCTGGGAAACAAAGCCAAAAAAAAGAAAGACCTTCACTGGGAGTTTATCGGGTTGTCAATGATGTCTGCAGCCGATCTGGTGATCATCCCCATGCAGGACCTCCTCGGTTTGGGAGGGAAGGCGAGGATGAATCGTCCCGGCAGAGCCAGGGGAAATTGGGAATGGAGATTTAGACCAGATCAGTTAACGTCTTCTTTGGGAAAGAAGCTTGTAGAAGTGACGAAAATTTACGGGAGCGCATAGCGAAACAATCTCAATCGTTGTTTGTACAATAACCCCACCCCATGTTTAAGGGCGATGGCACGATTCAACCCGGCTCTTATTTTTTCGATTCGCTGACAGCCTTTGAAAGATCGATGATCAACTGCCTCGAGAACTTCTCCATCGCCTTGCTCATGGCCTGGGCGAAACCCGCCGGAGTCCTCTCTGCTAAAAGTTCGGTGTATCGATAACCACGTTGAAAGACCACCCTTTCAGGCACCTCTCTCCTTGCCAAGTCTAAAAACGTCACAGATAGCGCGAGAGCAACCTTCGCGCCCTCTTGATCACTGAATCCCATGAATTCTTCCACCCTGCCATCGAGGATGAATCGGGTGGGCTCCATATCAGAATGCGAGTAGACTCCACGGAAGAGATTCGCCTTTCTCAAATCGCGTACCAAATAGTCTGACACCATATCTCCGGGATTGACCCGCCATTGGTTGTAAGGATCGGTTTGATAGTGAAATGGACTCTCCCGGTAGATCATGGATGGGCTGTTGAAAGCCTGATCCACAAAAAAGCGGTCCACCCTGGTCAGTTCGTTCACCTGGACCCAACCCTCCATCACGGGAGGCGGGTATTCCAGAAGATACTGTTTTACACTGTAGGTCCGTTTCCCTCCTAAACTGCATCCAGAACTTAGAAGAATGAGGAGGACAACCCATCCCATGTCTGCAAGGATCCTCATCGTTCTTCCGCATGGCTTTTGATCATCCTCCGTCAAGGATCTCGTCGTTTTCACTGTGCTCTCCTTATTTTACCTCCAGGGGTGGAGGCGGTTTACTGAACAGGATATCGGAAGGGCTGGCACTCAACCTGTCGATGAGCGCCTGCAGGGATTCGAGAGTCCGCCTCAGGGTCTCACTGGTGATGACCACATCCCTTGTGAGGACCTCACTCTTGCTGTCCATCCTCTCTATCATACGGTTGACCTTCAAGATCGTTTCGCTAACCTGAAGCGAGCCTATTTGATTCTGCAAAGAATCGATCGTCGCCTGCGCCTTGGCGATGGTCCCTCTCGTTTCCGCTAAAATCGCTTCGATCTCTCCTGAACCGATGATCCCGTCCAGTTTCGCCGTGGCGCTTTCAAGATTGGCTCCCGTCTTGGAGAGGTTTAAAGATCGGATCTCACCCTCCATTTCACCGACAAGGGTTTGCACCTTCAGCATGGAATTCTTGGCCTCTGACAGTACGGCTTCAATCCTCCCCTCGCTGAGAGCCTGATCCACTTTTCCGATGACCCCGTTCAAATTGTCTACGGCAGCATGGGCCCCTTCCAAAACGCCACGCATATTTTCGCTGGCAACCATGTCTCCGATCTCTTTGGTCGTTGTCTTAATCTGATCCGAGATCCCCTGGGTGTCGATCTGCTTGATCTTGTCGATCACGTTCTCTACCGCACCGAGAATCTGCTTGATATCGGAAGGCTGGGATGAAACAATGGGGTATTCGGCAGCAAAATTGATCTTTGGAGAAAAATCGGGTTTCCCCGGTTCCTTTCGATCCAGTTCAATGAAGACGATGCCCGTGATTCCCGCAGCCTTGAGCTGGCTCACATAATCCTGCTCTAATTTCCCTTTCAGGTTAATCTTCATCACCACTTCGATCAATTTGTTATCAGGAGCCACCCGGATCGCTTCGACTCTCCCCACTTCAACCCCACGATACTTGACGGCAGAGTCAACCTGGAGACCCTGGACGGACTCATCAAAGAAGGTCACGTAGGTTTTTCCTTTTTCGAAATATTTCGAGGCCCCTAACCATATGACAGCCACCATCCCTATGAGGACACCGACGGTGACAAAAAGCCCAATCATGAACTTGGATGTCTTTCTGGCCATCTCTATGTTCCTTTCTTCCCCTGTTCCGGCACCTTTCGATTGAAAAAATCGAACACCCGTGGATCCGTAGCATGATCTTTCAGCCATCTTGGATCCCCTTCGGCAATGATCCCTTTAGCACTCTTATCAAGCATGATCACTCGGCCAGCAATACTGAAGATCGATTCGAGTTCATGGGTAACGATCACCATCGTCGTCCCCATCCCTGCATTGATACTTTTGATCAAGGAATCGAGTTCAGCTGAGGTGACAGGGTCCAACCCTGCAGAAGGCTCATCAAAAAAAAGGACCGTTGGATCCAGGGCCATCGCCCTCGCGAGACCTGCCCTCTTCTTCATCCCCCCGGACAGTTCTGCTGGAAGATGATTATCGTATCCTGCAAGCTGGACCATGCCGAGTTTCATCTTGACGATAAGTTCGATGGCTTCCCGAGAGAGATCCGTGTATTCCGTCAGGGGGAGGGCCACGTTTTCAGCTAAGGTCATGGAACTGAAGAGGCCGCTCGACTGAAAGAGAACGCCAAGATCCATCCGCACTTTCTTGAGTTCCTTCTCATCCGCCAATGTAATATCGATTCCGTTCATGATCACTTTCCCTGAGGAAGCCTCATAGAGGCCGATCATATGTTTTAACAGGGTCGATTTGCCACAGCCGCTTCCGCCCAGGATGACAAACACCTCGCCCCTGTAAACCTTGAAGCTCACATCCTGAAAGATGGTATTGCCACCAAAGCGAGCGGTTAAGTTTTCAACCACGATGATTGGTGTTTTATCGGACGTCTCCAAAGCAGAAATCCTTTAAACTTTACCTCACTATGATCTATGTCCCATACACGATTTATATGTACGTAAAAAGAATGGCGAACGCTGAATCTGCCACAATGACGAGGAAGATCGCAGCGACCACGGCCGAGGTCGTTGCGGATCCCACCGCATCTGCTCCTCCCCTCACCTGAAATCCTCTCTGACAGCCAATGCCCGAAATGAGCATCGCAAAGACCACGGACTTAATTAGGCTCTTGACAATGGAGTCGATGGTGATCACTTTCATGGTTTCCTGGATATACGTAAATACAGTCAAATCAAGTCCTAAAACTCCTACCACCAAACCTCCTCCAATTCCGAAGAAGTCAGCGTACAGGGTGAGCACGGGGACAACCATCATGGCCGCCAGGACCTTGGGAATGGCCAGGAACTGGGTGGGATGAAACCCCATCGTCACCAGGGCATCGACCTCCTCGTTGACCTGCATCGTCCCGATCTCTGCGGCAAATGCCGATCCTGATCGGCCCGCCACGATGATGGCCGTCATGATCGGACCCAGTTCCGAAACCATGGCCACCCCCACAAGGGAGGCGACATAGATATTGGCGCCAAACTGCTTGAGCTGTAGCGAAGACATGAAGGCGATGATGAGACCGAGCAGAAAGTTGATCAGTCCCACAATGGGAAGCCCCTCTACTCCCGCTCTCTTCATGTAAAAAAGGACATCCTGCCATCGAACAGAACGGGGATGAGAAAAGGAATGGATCAGCGCTGAAAGGAGATCTCCCAAAAAGGTCATCATTGAGACAAAGTCGTCTAAAATATGGAGGCATACCTCGCCGATCTGTTCGACGATGTTAGAAGATTTTTTCCCGCTGATCAGAGGTTGCATCGCAAGGGCCTCACGATTGATCAGGCCTATAATTTTCTTCGCATCCTCGGTCACATTGATAAACTCGAAAGAAATGGATTGAGCTTTTGCCCCTTCCTCCAGTTGCAAAAGTCCAAGGGCTCCGGCACTGTCGAGGTATTCAACCTTTGAAAGATCTACGATGAGTTTCTTGGAAGGTTTTTCAATCAGAAGGGCCTTTGCGTCGGTCATGAAGACATTGAGATTCTCGGTCTCTAAGCACCCCGATATAGAAAGAGTAATCTCGTTTCCTTTTTCACCTTGAATATTGATTGCATAAGTCTTTTGAGTTTTCATCTTACAACCCTAACGATACCAACGGATTTCCATATTGATTACCCGTAATCTTGTCAATCCTCCCTTCGACCCTTAATTAAAAATTGAGGAGGCTCCAAGCCGCCTCGACTCTATTTCTCGATGCTTGACCCGAGCATAATGGCAAGTCCCTGAGTACCTTCGTGGCTTTCCAGGCCAATTTTGACAAGGCTGGTCAGAGGGACAGAGAGGATCATCCCAATCGGACCCAGAACCCATCCCCAGAACACCAATGAAAGGAAGACGACCAGTGTCGATAGACCCAGGCCTCTACCCATGAGCTTCGGTTCAACGAGATTACCCAATACATTGTTGACAACCAGAAAACCAAGGACCGTTAAAAGGGCAGAACCCGCTCCTAACTGGACAAAAGCGAGAAGGGCAGCAGGAACCGCAGCAATGATCGAGCCAATATTGGGTACGTAGTTCAGAAGAAACGTCAGTGTTCCCCAGAGTACTGGGTAGTCGACACCGAGGATCAAGAGCCAAAGGGAGATCGCAAGGCCCACGATGGCACTGATCAAGGTTTTAATGACGACGTAGCGATTGGCGCTTCGGGTGAATTTCTCGATCGTGGCCAGAGATTCCTCCGGTCTATTTAATGCAGCCTCCAATTTTTTTGGAAAATCGGCTGCCTCAAGGAGGATGAAAACAACGGTTAGCAGGATCAGAAACGCATTGGTCAAGACACTGCTCATTGCTGACAACAGAGTCCCTGCCAGACGCATTACTGTCTCCGGATGAAAAGTATTCCGTACCTCTTCCTCCGGAATATGGACGCCCCTTTCGCGCAACCAGTCTATCGCCGTCATCACACTGGTAGACAATCGGTCCTGATAGTCTGGAAGAGACTTTAAGAAATTATGCAGCGAACTGCCAACTAATACTCCCAGAAGGAGTCCAACAGCCAAGATGATGACTAAAATGAGAAGAAGGGCAAGGACTTTTGGCACGCCTTTGTTCTGCAACCAGAACAAGTAGGGAGCACAGATCACTGCAATAAAAACCGCCAGAAAAAAAGGAACAAGAATGGAGCTGGCCGCCTTCATCCCTGCTACAACGATGATAAAGCTGGCCAGTGTCAACAGTACGGGTAACTTCGTTGTGCTCCTCCCATTTCCATCCATCAGCGCCTCCTGAACTTCCTCGCCTTATCGGTTTTAAATGCTCATGGCTTCTCAGTTGCAGCGCGGGCGACGGTTTCGATGGCAATGGCCGCCAAGGCTGCTCCATAGTCAAGGTCGATGTTTGCCATCGTATCATGGGTATCATGATATCCCTTGCGGCTGATGTCGTAATTTTCCATGAAAAGAACCACGGGGATACCCGCATCGGAAAAGATCTGGCCATCGGTATTATAGAGAGAACTTTGGGGGTCACGAGAGAGTCGGACCTGACCATCGAGCTTTGGAAAGAGTGCCATTTCAGGGACAACGCTCTTATCACGGCTCCGCTTTCCACGGTCACAGTCCCGACGGGAAGGTCGCCTGTTCCAGAGAGGGGTAGACGCATTCCATGCTTCATTGGCGAGATGGGCCTGATAAGCTAACCATGCCGCTTCCTTCCCTGTTCCGGGCGATATCTGGAATATATCCCGGTCATCATCATTATTGTGGGCAACCATGTCTAGAACGAATACCCCCTGAATCTGGACCTTCGACAGATCATATTCCTCATTTCCTGGCAGACGCAATTTCAACGTCCCTTTTACGAGCTGCTCGCAGAGATGACGTGCCCCAAGACAGTCAGACGGAAATTCTTCACCCGTCAGGTGGACCAACCAGATGTCGCAATCGAGTTCCCCCTCCCGGCTCAATTCACAAAAGACGGGGCAGCCCCAAGCAAGGCTGCGGTCGCAGAATGATTGTCATCCGCTCCTGCAGCAGCGAGACGGGCACCGGAACCACCCTGATCTTTGTAGTAGATATCTTCCATGTAAGCCGTATCATAATGATCCGCCATGATAACGGCTCGACGCCGGTCACGTCCTGGAATCACCACCATAAGGTTGCGCTCTTCGGAGCGGCCTTCCTGGCCTTTTGCCCAGCCTTCCCACCAGTCAAAGTCAAAATCGGTTTTCCAACGAAAAGGCAGATCTCCAACCAAAGCCTTTCCTCTCATTCCTCGTGCAGCGATAACCCGTCTATGGTAGGCAAGCAAATAATCACCGAGCGCATCCAGATCCCGATGGTGATGCTTCAGCCTATTCTGGGTCACATCGTCCAGGATGCAATCAGAGTTGGCTTTGTTCAGGTATTTCCCGGCCGACAGACAAACGATATCTTTCCAGTATCGAACCTCGAAGGAGCGACGGGCGGTCCGGCGAAAAGTCAAAGATTCCGGGAATCCTTTCCCCTCGGACACGGAGATGGTTCGTCCTCTGTTCTCAATGAGATCCCGTAATTGATCGGCGAGCCACTTGCCTCTTTCGTCATCGCCCGAAATCTGAGGCATCGACTCCAGCCAATCATCGAGGGTTCTGTTCTCGGAAAGCATCAAGAGTCGCCGCGCAAAAGGACCGGAAAGCGTCCTCCTGCCGAAGAGTTCCTTGGCTTCCAATAAATTCAAGGCCCTCGTGATCGTCTTATGTTCGTGCCTTTTATCTTTAAAAAGTTCAATGGCTGCCATATGAGTGCTTCGCCCGTAAAGGCGGGGCCACATCTCGATGGGTTTCTCAAGGTCAGGATGCTTTCTATCATAGGCAGTAAGGTATCCTAAGAGGATATCCGGCAAGATCGCAGGCTTCTTCGTATCCGGGGAAAGGTAGGTGACCATGGGACGGTGCCAGCAAACCTGGTATGATCCGACACACATGGGAGGGTACTGAAATCGGTATCCAAATAGACCGCCTTCCTCGATGGATTTGAGAGCAGCCTGTATTTCTGTCCGGGTTGCATTTGGACCATCAAGTAGGAGGTGATGATTCTGGGTCCAGACATGGCTGTTGCGGGCCATGGGTTTTCCATAGAGGTCCAGGTCATTTGGCGCTGTGCTGAACAGCACATGGAGGAGATGTTCTTCGCGACCCAAGATTGCCAGTTCGTCTTCGTAACGATGGACCCTGGCCCAGCGATGGGTCCTGCGGAAGGTATTTCTTATCGGACCGAAACCTTCATGTTCCAGAGGACGGTCAGGGTGCGGGACATGGATCCAGCCGGATTGGGGCACCCGTAGACCATAGGGAGCCTCATGACGCTCCACAAGGTTCAACAGGGGAATCTGGTTGGCCGTCCATAATTGATCCTGCATTTTTACGTAGCCCGGGACACCCCAAAAAAGGAGGCTGCCCGGAAACGGCAGCAGGTGGAGTTCCCCAGCAAAATAAGCCCGCTTCAACGCCTCCGGGAGATTTCCGAAGGGTTCGAAATTGAGGACGTACTTTATCCCCTGAAGGGCCATCCCCTGAGCCCAGCGAAAGGCTTGTGTCCAGGCCGGCCGGAGGGTTTTGTCCAGGTCTTCTTCCCCAATAAAAATACGAAACCCGGCGCGATGGAGATCAACCAGTTTCTCAGAAGGCACACCATAGGATGCGCCCAGGAGATTCCGTATAAAACTCATAGCTTTTTCTAAAGGAATTTCCTTGCCTGGAGCTGAAAAAAAACTCCTCCAAAAAGGCAGGCTCGGCCCTTGTTCGCTCCCTCCCAAAAAGGTCCAGCGTACCCTTCCCTTGTCGTCCTGTGTACGAGATAGAGCGAGAGGAAGAATCAGAACGAATCGTTCATGCCTCAATGTTCCAGCCTGTTTGGCCAGTTCAGGAGGCCAATAGGGGTTGTTGACCAGTTTATTTTTAGCGAGGCGCTCGGCTGGCTCCCCGCGTACCAGATGGATCAATGCACCCATGACCTGATGGGCAATATTCTCAAGGCCTGGCCTCAGTTCGAAATGCTCTTCGAACTCGGTGACCGGCCACCCAAACGGATCTTGTTCCTGAAAAAACAGGGGATCCACTTTACCGCCATAAGGTCTGCAACCCAGATAGGCCGGAGGCATGAATTCGGAATAGGCTGGAATCGGGTACTGGCCTTGCACTCCGAATGAGCAAGTTCCTGCCAAACTCTTCCAACCACGGAGTAACATATCACCCTCCCTGAAGCCCGCTTTGGGTTACTTCAGTTCTTTTGAGAACACCAGTTTATCATCACCGATCCGGTAAAAATTCTTGATGCGGGCCACCCGTTCATATCCGGCTCGCCCGTAGAAGCGGGTCGTAGTGCCGTAAGCCTCCTGGGATGAAGTTTCGATGAGGATCATTCGGCCGCCCCGCTTCACTACATCACGCTCAACATGCTCGATGAGGAACTTGCCGAACCCCTTTCCCTGGTTTGCCGGATCAACAACAATCCAGTAGAGATCATAAACCCCTTGCGTAAGAGGTGTTGGGCCGTAGCAGGCATATCCTTTTACAACAGGACCCGCTTTCCTATCCTCCAGAACGGCAAAGAGATAGCCACTTTCATCTCCTCTTTTTAATGTTTCATCCACCAGTTCGAGCGCCGTGGCGATCTCTACATTGTTAAATTTCCCTGAAGAGACAACGATCTCTTCAATTCGGGATCGATCTCGGGGCTCGAGCGAGCGAATGTGCACTTCTTCTTCCCTTCGATGGCCGAATTCTTTTCCCATTATTTCCCCTGGAGAGTTAGTTCCTAATTACAGTTTTCATCGGGCTCAAACCTCATGAGACGGCAGGTCGCTACGAAGGTGAACATGAAAAATGCCGTTTCCCAGGCGTCCGCGAGCGTCGATTAAAGATAGGGCATCTGGAAACCCAAAAGGGCTTCAGAGTTAAATTTACCAAAGAAATAGGAAGGAAGCAAGAATCAAGATTTGAGAGTTGGGTTCTTGTCGTGCTGCTCGCATGGCTTGCCTCTCCAATGAGAATTGTATATAATGCCATTAGGGATTGGACAGCACTACAATCGGGTCGGTCCCAAAGATACACGCGAGAGAACTTCGGAATGGAGACGCGGTCTAAACCATCAGCCCCATCGGTTGCTGCTCCTTTTCATCTTCTGGGCAAATCGGTGATTGATCTGGTAAACAATCTCGGTGCTGCGATCATTTTTTTCAGCAAAGCCTTCTTATTGATCTTTCGGCCCAAGCAGTTTCCAGGAAATTGTCCAGCAAACTTATCATATAGGCGCCAAGTCGTCGAGTATTGTCATGCTTATTGGATTGTTTACCGGAATGGTCCTGGGGTTGCAACTTAACTATACCCTTGCCAAATTTGGTTCAGAAGGCCTGCTCGGCTCTGTCGTTGCCCTCTCTCTCATCAGAGAAATGGGGCCTGTCCTGACCGCAATCATGATTACGGCCCGGGCAGGCTCCTCCATGGCTGCGGAGATCGGCATCCTGCGCATCTCGGAGCAGATCGATGCCCTCTATACCATGCGGATCGACCCCCTACGGTATCTTATCAGTCCTAAAATCGCAGCCTCTATCATCAGCTTTCCTTTATTGACAGCCTTTTTTGACCTCATTGGGATATTGGGTGGATATCTGACAGGGGTGATACTGCTCGGCGCCAGCGGAGGAACCTACTTTAGTCGGATTCAGTCTTCCGTTGACCTTGTTGACGTCAGGGGCGGATTCATCAAATCCCTCGTCTTTGCAGTTATTGTTTCGACCATCTGTTGCTTTCAAGGCTATTTTACCCATATGCGGACCGACAGCCACGGGGCCAAGAGCGTCAGCCTGTCAACCACTTCGGCCGTGGTGCTGTCCTGTGTGATGATTCTGATATCAGATTATGTGATCACTTCTTTTCTCATGTAGAGGGTGAACGTGGAAAATCCGCTCATCGAATTTAGAGATGTGACCAAGCGGTTTGGCGATCGGACCGTCCTCGACCAGGTCAGTCTGAAGATCTACGAGAATCAGATTTCCACCATCATGGGTAAAAGCGGCGCGGGCAAGAGTGTGCTGCTCAAACACATCATCGGCTTACTGGCCCCTGACGCAGGGTCCATCTTGTTCATGGGAAAACCCATAAGCAAGATGCGGAAACGGGAATGGGAACGATACCGAAGCCAGGTCAGCTACCTGTTCCAAAACAATGCCCTCTTCGACTCCCTGACTGTCTTTGACAATGTTGCCCTTCCACTGAGGCAAACGACAGCCATGAGCCCGAAGGATATCGAGAAAAAGGTGATGGCCAGGATTGAACAGACCGAACTCACGGAAGCAGCGTCCAAATACCCGTCCGAACTCTCAGGCGGTATGCAGAAGCGCGCGGCACTGGCACGGGCTCTCGTGACAGACCCGAAGATCGTGCTCTTCGATGAGCCGACGACCGGACAAGACCCGATCCGGAAAAACGTAATCCTGGGAACCATTGCTCATTACAGGAAAAAGTTCGGTTTCACTGCAGTCCTCGTCAGTCATGACATTCCCGATGTCTATTTTATCTCCGACCGGATCATTCTCCTCTGGGAGGGGAAGGTGGCCTTCCAGGGACCCTATGAGGAATCGACCAAGGTCAATCATCCCATGGCAGAGGAGTTTCTCAAGAGCCTCGAAGGGTTTCAGGATGAACTGACTGGGGTCCTTTCGAAGCAGATGTTCAGGGCGAGATATGCCATGACGTTAAATGAGAGGCAGACCGAAAGGACCGTTACCGCTGTGCTCTTCAGCGTGCGCTTTGATCTTCTCGTTGAAGCACTCGGACATTTGGCAGCAGCTGAGGTTCTCAGGGCCTTGGGAAAATACATTAATACGAACTTTACAGCCCTCGGAGGATTCTCGGTCAGAACCCATACAGGAGAGATTCTGGCCATCCTTCCCCATACTGATTTTCAGGAGGGGCAGCAACTGGTGGAGAATTTTGGCAGGGGACTCCAAACGGAGGCTTTGTCAAATATACAGGCCTTAACCCAGGCGAAAATTGGCGCCAGCGCCTGTTTTGAAATCTCCGTTTATGCTGGTATTACAGAAGCCAGCTCCAGCGAGGATATTGACAGGATGATTGAAAGGGCAAGAGCTGCCCAGAAAATCATTGCAACCTATCAATGCGATCCGAAAGGTGGAGGGATATGAAAAAATACTCTCTGGAAACGACTGTCGGTATCTTTGTTGCCATCGGTCTTCTGTGCGTGGGATACATGACGGTGAAACTGGGTAATATTTCATTCTTTGGAGAGGACACCTATGTCCTCTATGCACAGATTTGCTTCGGTATCTGGACTGAAAATTGGTAGTCCTGTTGAAATCTTCGGCATCCAGGCGGGAAAAGTTGAAAAGCTGGAAATCGATCCTCAAAAACAGATGGCATTGGTCGGATTAGGAATCAACCAAGGCATCAGGGTGTATGAAGATGCCATTGCATCGGTCAAAACGGCTGGGTTGATTGGCGACAAATTTATCAAGGTTGACCCCGGAGGATCGGGAAATCTGCTCAAGGCCGGTGGGACCATCACAGAGACCTCCCCTGCTCTCGATATCGAAGATCTCATCGGCAGATATGCGTTTGGCGAAGTCAAAAAAGACTCTCGGGGAAGCAGAGAGGGAAACAAATGATTCTCAGGAGGTTCCCATGAAAAAAGGACTTGCGGGGTTCATGCTCATACTCTTGCTCATTTTTCCTGTTTCTGCCTATTCGGGCGTCCCTCTCGAAACGGTGAAAGGATCTGTCAACCGCGTCCTCGATGTCCTTCGGGATTCTGCTCCTCGGGGGGAAGCAGGCAGGAAAGCCAAGAAAGAAAAAATTCATGCGATTTCAGAAGAGATGTTCGACTTCACGGAACTCTCGAAAAGGTCCCTCGGTCAGAACTGGAACAAAATGACCCCCGATCAACAAAAAGAATTCATAAACCTCTATCGATTGCTCCTTGAAGAGACCTATGCCGACAAGATCACGTCCTACACGGACGAAAAGTTGGTCTTTGGAAAGGAAATCACCCTTTCGGAAAAAACGGTTGAGGTCCAGACCACCGTCGTCACAAAAACTTCAGAAGTCCCCATTAACTATCGAGTGATCGAGGAGAAGGGTCATTGGAGGGTGTACGATGTGGTGATCGAAGGGGTCAGTCTCATCAGCAACTACCGGTCGCAATTCAGGGAAATCCTCTCGAATAAGACACCGGAAGCCCTGCTCGATATCTTACGCAAAAAGGTCAAAGCGCAGGCAAGTTAGGGTCGCTGCATCATGAAAAAGGAGGACATCCTATGAACCGAATCCTGCCTGTCATCCTGCTGCTCGTTCCTCTCTTACTCAATCCTGCCATGGTTTTTGCCAATGAGCCCTCAAGAGAACCATCCGCATCACCCACTCAAGAAGAAATGGGCCCCGCCATTCTGCCGGTAAGAGAGGGGACTGATTCCATTCAGAATCAGGAGTCACCCCATATGGTTGTGGAACAAAAAGAACCAGGTCAGGAGGAATCTGCCCAGGAAAAATCTGAGAAAGAAAGCGATCTCACTGCTGAGGAAAAGGAGGAAGAGATCTTGCGGATTCCTGATCCTCTCCGATCATGGAATAAGGCCATGTACCATTTTAACGATAAGCTCTATTTCTGGGTTCTGAAGCCTGTAACCGTGGTTTATACCTATGTCGCTCCGGAACCTATACGTATTCTGTTTAACAACTTTTTTGATAACCTAAAGGCACCGGCCCGGGTTGTGAACCACTTGTTACAGCGAAAGATGAAAGCAGCCGGGAACGAATTCGTCCGGTTTGTATTCAATTCCACCGCCGGTCTTGGTGGCCTTGCCGATGCGGCCAAGGAACTCCTCCATATCCAGAAATCTCCCGCTGATTTCGGCCAAACCCTCGGCCGCTCTGGAATAGGCCACGGGTTCTATCTTATCCTGCCCATTTTTGGACCCTCGTCCCTGCGGGATGGCATTGGTGTGGCCGTAGACCAGTTCATGTATCCTCTCAGTTATCTTAGTTTCACTAATATCTCCTTTGAAGCCTCAGCAGGAATCTCCGCATTCGAAACGGTGAACTATACTTCATTCCATATTGGGGATTACGAGGCTCTCAAAGAGGCAGCGATTGATCCTTATATCTCAATTCGGGATGCTTACTTCCAGAACCGGAAAAAAGCGGTAGAGGAATAGAGAGGAGGCAACAAGACATCAAAAGAATTTCACCGGGAGTTGTGCCAAAGACGGGATCGGAAACCTGCCTTTGTCGGCCCGGAAATTGAGTGACAGCAAGATCAAAATTTCAAGAAATGAAAATTCCACGCCTTGAGATCGACGTACAACCCAGGATCGCGCATTTCACTGCCATCCCGGTCATAGACTTCCTCTCTAAAGACATCGGCCAAGCGCCATGACAGGCCGGCCAATTCATCCCAGGGCAGTCGGACACGGGCCTCGGACCTCTGATCTGAAAGATTGACCACAAGGATAGATCTTTCCTTCTCTTTTCTCCAGCACCAAGCCACCAGATTGCGGTAACTCTGATTGTCCGGCCAACCGCTTCGCTCACAGAGATGCCACTCCCCCTCCTGGAACACAGGAGTATGAATGGCATTCAAGAGTTTTGCATAGAAGGCCTGAAGCTCCAGGTCGGGGAGTTCATCAGGTTGACGACCCAAAAAGACCGGGAGCTTGACCTTTCGACCTTCAAACTGCCCTTCATGGAAAAGCTTCGCTCCAGGCAGGGTCGCTATAGTGACTGCAGCAGCCCGTTCCCTTTCCGGAGAGAAGATCAAAGCAGCCCGAGGTTCATCATGGTTCTCAATGAAACGGACGAGTTTGCCTTGATAGGCAGGATCGGCGAGGAGATGAAGCCTTACTCCCTCCGCAGTTTCATGTTTAAGGCGGTCGTAAAGCCCTTTGTCATAACAGAAGTCAAATCCCTGTTGCTGTAATTCTGACTCCAGATCCCAGTAGGCCTCTGCCATGAATAAAACGTCGGGATATTGATTGCCCACAGCTTGGATCACATCCCGCCAATATTCTGTCGCTGGCTGAACTCCGGCACGAGATCCCCAGGTCCCCTGAAAAATTCTGTCCATGAGGAGCATCGCCATATCGCAGCGCACACCATCGCACTGGGAGACGATACCCCATAGCACATCGATGGCTGCCTGGCGTAACCCAGGATGAAGGGCATTGAGCTGGGCCGTATCCTGCCAGGGTGGAAAGTAAGGGTCCCGTCCATGGGCAAAAATATTTCCCCCAGCTTCAAAAAATGCCGTGGGTTCCTTTGCCAGGTCCTCCGAATTTCCCCGTATGAAATATTCAGGATGGTCGAAGATCCACGGGTGATCGGGTGCCACGTGGTTTGGGACAAAATCGAGGATCAAACGGATGCCCCGTGCTGCAAGTCGCTGACGGGCCGTCGCCAATCCTTTTGGCCCGCCAAGGTGCTGATCAACAACATAGCGATGGATACAGTAGGGCGATCCAACCACATCGTCAATTTTAAAATCAGGAAGGGCTCGGCGGAATTCAGCATAAAGATCTTGGTTTTCCCTGGCGATGCGAATGCCAGTGGGGCTCCGTTCCCAGACCCCCATGAGCCACACTGCATCGACCTTCAGAGAGACGATGGCATCCCACTCCTCCCCAGGAACAGTACCTAAGTGGATCGGTTTTTTGTGCCTCTGGCTCAGTTCATGCAGCCAGACCCAGGTGTTGATTTCATAGATGATGGGTTGTTTCGGCCAGTGAGACTTCATCGCCAATGACAAGCAGCCTATTTTTTCCCCGATGCCTTCTCAACCGCCTGGATCAGCAGCACTGCCTGCGGATTACTCACATTCTGGAGGATAAGAATGTCTGTCGGGTTGACTCTCTTGCCATAATAAGCCTCATTCCAACTGTTACGAATCGCCACAACCGCTCCATCAAGCGAGACTCCGCCGTATAGTCCCTTGGCGCGGGAGAAGCTAAGGATGTCTGCGCTCAGATTGGCGGTCGCCGCCGAAGCACCCGCTCCGACAGGCCCTGCCGCAATACCCACATCAGCGCCAAGCTTAACACTGTTTGACAGCAATGCCTTGACGCCTCGCTCGGTCATCGCCAAAAGACCCACCTCGGATGCCTGGCCACCGATCTGAAATCCAAAACTTGCTTCACCCATCGTATAGAAGGCCGGTCCGCCCCACTTTCCGGTCTTCTCATTCCACGCCAGAAACACCCCGCTCCCGCCTGATGCCCCGACGATGAAAGCGCCCTTCAGCACCTGCGGAGCAATCAATACGCCCCTCGCTTGCTTGATGAGATCATTAAAAACACCCATATTACTATCGGCCAGAAAGCTCTCCAATGTGAACCTTGCCTTATCCACCAACTGGGCTGTTTCCATCCCCGGTTCAGCAGCGGATGCAGGGAGCGAAAAGGCACTAACCATCACCGTAGCCAGCAAGATCGCTGTCAAAACCAAAAATGCACTTTCGACTTTCACTAATCTTTTTTTGGTCTTCATAATGTTCCCCTTTCTTTGGCCGTTTCATTGACGTCAGGCCTTTATCTTTCGGATGTTGTCAGGAAGAGTGTCCGGTCCGCCGATTTTTGTCAAAAAGAATTGGGTGCGGCAAGGCGTAATCCTTTCATCATCTTGTTCCATTCTCTTTCTCAGGAGCCTTCACGATTATAACCGGATTTGGGTTGCCATGGAGCAGCAGCCAAGGAAGATACGGTTTTTCGTTTGAGCATTTATTTAGGAGAAGGAGAATTTGGCGAAACCATAACCATTAGGGCCCTAATGGCTTTATTTCTACGATGGTACAGTTAGGTCAGGAATAACAAATTCCTTTTCATCATCTATACCCTCCTTAAGATTTAAATGAATGAGGCTGATATTGTGAATTGATTACTCAGTTTAAATTACCACGCTTTGCAGGAAGAGTCAAACTCGAATCCCTTTTCTTATCTATTGATTAAAATTGAAGGCCATGAATTGTTCTGTGGTGATACCATAATCCTTCATCATATCGGACGGACTGAATCCTAAAACGACGGCACCGATAACCTTTTTTTGCTGAACCAAAGGAGCACAAATGATCAAGAACTCGGATTGATCCTGGAAATATAGGCGGTTCTGAATGATCTTTTTCTGCTTAAAGGCTTTCACTACAAAATTATAATTGGAGAAATCCTCTATCTTAAAAGTCCCGATGATATACCTCCCGGCTACTGCAAGACCATTGTGGTCGAGAATCCCGACTCCAAAACGGATGGGTTTCCCCTCTCTTCCCGCATCCAAAACCACTTTATCAAGGGTTGCCTGGATGGCATGGACATCTTTTTTTGATACCGGATCGATCAACGACGCCGACAATTTCTCTATCGCTCCTTTAACCTCAGTCTGTGAAAGCGGAAGACGATGGGTCGGCACCTGCCTCCCTGGCAGGGAACTCCATCATAAAAGCAAGGCAAAAAACAAAAATACCCAATGATAAAAGAAAAAATCTGGGTCCATGGGTTTGGCAACCTCTTTTCAGAGTTGATTCTCCGGCCATCCTGACCCGACCCTCCAACCCGGACAATCCCATTTTGTGGTTCTTCATCGCTCCTCTCCCTTTTTCATTGGTTTTACGGAATTATAGAACAAAACCTATGGGTTGAACAGCCTATCTCTTATATATGGGAAAAAGCGATCCATGGGCAGGAGCAACGCAACAGGTCGCCCATGATTCACAGTGATGCCTTCCAACTCTTTCTCCTTGATCTGTTTCCCTATCTCTTTCTCCTTGGCGCAAAATAATTTCCCAGGAGTCAATCGATAACCCTCCTCGGGAGCACAATCATAGAGAGGTACGAAACTCCCGCCCTTTTTCACCCTTCCCCTTCCAATACCTTTCCAGCCGATCAAGGCTGCCGGCTTGAGTTCTTTGACGATGGGTCCCCCTGGGGTTCGATTCAGCAAAAAGAGGAGAAGCGTGTGGGCCCCTGCCACGGCTGTCTTCGATAACAAGAGGCGAGACGGCTGCTCCTCTCCATGAGTAAACGGGATGTTAAGACCCACTCCGCCCGTCCCTGTCTCCCTTCGTGAACGTCCTGTCCTTCTCATCACCTCATTGAGAATCTGAATGTGTCGAATGAGGGGTGGGATACAGGCAGTGGTCAGAAGGTGGTATATCCTATGGGTCAACTCTTCCACATTCGGAGCCGTTTGAAGGGACTTCAACATCTCCTGATAACCTTGGTAGATGTTCTGATAAGCCAAAGCTGTGGCGGTACTGAAGCAATCAATAATGATCTCAGGGCGATGTTTTGTGATCACCCGGTAGAGCGTAGGGGTAAATTTGTCAAACAAAAAAGATCAAATCGGTCCCTGATGCCACCTACTGACGTTCATAGACTCTTGATCATTGAAATAAGATACTCCCTTCCGATTGATTCAGGTTGATTTTTTATCCAATTTGTTAGACTCTTTACAGGAGAGAGGCTCTGCGACAATTGACCATACCCAAAACGGCCCTGGGTTCAAATTAGAATTCTAAACTTATCGTGCAATCGTTGGAATCAGGTCATTCAAAGGATAAAATCAATGCTTTTAAAACTTGCTGAATGGGGAAGGTGAAAAAAAATGATGAAGGTCAAATTACTACCCTTCGTTTTCATCATTGGTATGGTGTTGATCTTCTCTTCTGGCTACAGTGAAGCAGCAGAAGAAGATTATGTACTTTACGGCGTCACCAAATATTTAATCCTATATTACAATCCAAAGAGTATAACGCGGCCGTCTCAAGACGTCGTGAGGCTAAAGATAAAGGTAGTTTCCAAATGCAACGATGGTAAGGATTGGACGATCAAGGATCATCCCAATTGCTCGAATATAAATTGGGATTATGTAATAACATCAACCGAAATAAATTGTTCGAGTAAACAAGATCGGGATATCGAATCTGTTGGGTATGATAACGAAGGGAATCCAATGGAATCTTTGGCCGCTGAAACTTCTGAATGGAGTGACATTGTGCCAGAATCGTATACAGAGGTGCTTTATAAATCAGTATGTGATTAGAAAAGAGTAGAAGCCCTGTCCCAACCTATGCTAAGCGAATCGTTAAATACTCAGCAAATGCAGGATCTACGAAACTTCATCCCAGTCGATTTTTGTCTCTTCGGACGGCAATGGAATAATGAAAACAGGTTTTCGGGATCGATCCAATACTTTATGTGACACACTTCCAAGAAAGGCCTGTTTTAAGAATCCTTTTCCATGGCTACCGAGGACGAGGATATCACATTCCTCTTCATCTGCTGCCTGCAGGATTTCTTCGACGGGATGGCCAACACGAACGAGGATATTGGATACCAGCATCACACATGAAGTGACCTTTTCTTCCACTTTTTGACAGATTTCTTCTAACCGCTTCTTGATGACTTCAAGGTCAGCACTCTTCTCCGCTTCGTAAAATTTGGTCTCCATTTCTAAAGTTCCATAAAACCTCACCAGAGGGCGAAGGGCCTCAACGACATGGAGGATGGTTATCTTTGCATCCCTTCTTTTGGCCAAATCGATCGCATAGTAAAATGCATAAGCAGAATTTTTGCTGAGATCGGTCGCATAGAGGATCTTCTTGATTTGCGGAATCATCTCATCCTCCTTTTCCCCGTCCGTGGTTCGAGTTTGAAGAAATGAATTAAATTGGTTTCATCTTAATTTAAGTCTAATAAGGTTCGATGTTAATGTCAATAACATTATAGCTCTCTCAAGGAAGTTGGGTCTTGACAAAAGAAATGCGTTAAAAGCCGTCCTAAAGGATAACCACGACCAACCCAATCCTTCAATCTTCCTTCTCTATTTCTTCCAAATCCCATGTTTCCCACAAAGATTTTAATTTCTTCCACCCCTCCGCATTTGTCGCTTCGGATTGGTAATGGGCCCCCTTGAATGGATAAGCAGGGGGAGTGTAGGTGCCCCGTTGAATGAGGCCTCTGATATTTTCTCGGTATATTTCATCGACCTCAGCATGATGGAATGGATCCTGCTTCAACCATAAATTCTTAGGATGGATGGGTTTCTCATACATTTTCTTGAAAATCTCCGTCCTCAAGTCTTTCAGCCAATTGCTATTCAGATTGAGGACCCTAAATTGCCTTAGCGCCTCAATATCGATGATGGCCGCTACGAAGGTATTATACCCGGAGGCCGAGTAAGAGAGGACATTCCCCATATAATCCACGATATGAGAGTTGCCGCCAGCAATATCGATCGGGTGTTTCATTTTGGGATGGAGATACACCGGACCGATATTGGGACAAATCATATAGACGGAGTTAAACTGAGCATGGCCCCGGTTTTGAACCAACCAGCCACCACCACCTGGGTAAGAGCCTCCTGTCATAGGCATCGCTTCGCTTGGACGGTAGACGACTTCCGCTCCATTGAAGGTCAGTGCCCGAACAGCCTCCGGATATTCCCCGTCGCTGCAGCAGATTGTGCCTATATTTCCGATGTCTTCTGTCCTCAAGACGGGATAAAATGCTTCCAGTTTATCTCCAAACATTTCGATCCATCGATCATAGACATCATGAGGGGTACAGGACCGTTCGCGACACCAGACGTGATTCTTTGCCGCCTTGTGAACCAAGTCCCCATTGGGTGCTATAATAAACAGGGTGTTGAAAAAACGATCGCTCATCACTTCTGGCCACCGGGCCTTGCACTGGGCGATGATATATGTCTCATAACTTTTAGCTAATCTTCCTAAATGCTCAGTCTCGTCTCCAGGAATATCGATGAAGAGTTCTCGTGCAGCAAGCGTGTGAGGCAGGTCAAAGATCTCATCGGTGAACCCGGTCAAAGCCCCCTCTGCTAAATTGATCAATTTGACCGGCAGGTTGATATTCACCATAGAGATGGCAGCGTGAATATTTTCTTCGACCATTTCCAAGTTTTTCCGGATATGGCGGCGATGGGCAATGCAATAGGTTACGGTTGACAAACCAATTGCCATGTAGGGAGCGACGGGCTTCCTCTGTGGTGTCGAAAGGTTATTTTCTGTTTTCAAGCGTATTCCCTTCTCATTTATTTCAAAAGATTGCCGATGACCATGTCCCTTGGTGAGGTCGATCATGGCTTCAACATTTTTGTGTTTCGCTGTTCTTAAAGCTCCCTTTTCCTTTGGATCGGGAATAAGCCTTATTAGATTCTCATCACAATGTTTCCCTGAGGGAGGGTGGGTCTTTCCGGAAGAAACCTGTCAAATAGGCATCGTAAACAATCCCAATGCCCAACCAGGTGAAGCCCGCGATCTTCGATAGAGAAGGCAAGTTGATCCAGAGGATGAAGCAAATGGTAGCGCCCATGAGCGGGACGAAAAGGTATTTCAGCACGCCAGAGGCGCTCCGCTTCTTATTGGTGAGGAAATGGTACCTGATAACCGAAAGATTCACCATTACGAATCCAAAGAGAGCTCCAAAATTGATCAGGCTGACGATCGTATCAATCGTCTGGGTGGCTACCGCTCCGCCGATCACGGCCATCAAGATGAGGTTAAACACCGGAGTCTGAGTCTTGGCATGCAGAAACCCGAACGCCTTCTTGGGAAGCACGCCATCTCTTCCCATTGCGAAAAGTAGGCGGGCCGAAGCGGCTTGAGCGTCGACTGCATTGGCCAGCGCGGCGATGATCATGCCAATGCTCAAAGCGATGGACAGGGGGTGCCCTCCGACTTTCTCGGCCACGAAGTAGTAGGCAGCGTCTAAGTCAGGAAAGTTGGAATAGTCCGGCCATGCGTTCTGGGCAAGAAACGTCTGAGCAATGAATAGCAAACCCGTTAAAAGACATGCACCAATGGTAGCTCTTGATATATCGATCCTGGGTTTCCTCGTTTCCTCCGCCAGGGTGGATACTGCATCAAAACCCAAAAAGGAGAAACAGGCAATCGATGTCCCCGCAATGACGGCTCCCAATTTGAAGTTCTCGCTGAAGAAAGGGCGTAATGTGAAGCCTTGACCGATTCCATTACTGATGCCCTTGATTGCCATAACGGAGAAGTAACCCAGCACGCCAAGCTCAAGCAGCAAGAGGACAATCGTCGTCTCTGCCATCTGCTTAACCCCGAGGATATTAATCATTGTAATCCCCAGAAGCGGAATCGTGACCCATAACCAGTAGGGAACTCCCGGCAGTAATTGTGAACCGAAAACCGCTATCACGACGTAACTCAAAGCGGGCATGAGAACATAGTCCAAAAGGATCGTCCAGCCAGACAACATACCCAGGTGGGAATTAAGGCCACGCCTTGTGTAAGAATAAGTAGATCCTGCCTCTGGAAACTCGCCCGCCATCTCGCCATAGCTGAATGCGGTAAATAACATCGCGATCATGGCCAAGAGATAGGTCATCGCCACATGACCACCGCTGACCTGAATGACTACCCCATAGATCACAACGGGTGCAATGGGAACCATGAAGGCGACGCCGTAGACAAGCAGGTGCCAGAAGCCTAAGGCGCGTTTCAACTGGGACTGATCGGCTCCTTCTACCGACATTTGCCTACCCTCTCTGTCCTCTTGCATCGCTTAGACTCATGCGCTTCATATCTCCAGTTTCATTAATGCCTCAGGCACCACCTTGTATCCTCTGCTCTTGATAGCACCGTAGATTATTCCCAGAATCAGCCAGAGGGTCCCCACGATCTTCGTGATGGGGTCAAATCCGTACCACACATAGCCGATCACGATGAACCCAATGAGGGGGAAAAGAAAGTGATTGAAGAAGCCTCCAAAGCCGCGTTGTCCTTTTTTTATGAAGAAGAACCAGAAGACCGCGACGTTGAGCATCATATAGGAGGTCATTGCCCCATAGTTCACCAGCTTGGACAGAGATTCGATGCCTATCAGATTGGCAACCGCAAACGTGACGATGCCGAACACAATTGCCGCGACATAGGGGGTCTGATATTTGGGATGCACTTTGCCAAAGATGCCAGGAATCAATTTGTCCCGGCCCATGCTGTAGAGGATCCGGGAGGCTGCGAGCTGTGAATTCAGGGCGGTTCCGAACGCCAGGGACAGCACGAAGGCGATCAGGATGTAGATCTGGAGCGGTTTTCCGCCAATCGCCGGGACGATCACAGCCATGAACCCGGTGTCAGGGTCTAAACCCTCAACGGCCGGATGGACCAGGCGGCCGATATAGGTCTCTGCGATAAAGAGGACCCCGATGATCATCAGGGTCACGATCATTCCCGACGGGATGAGCTTCTGGGGACGATCTGTCTCTTCGGCAAGGGTGGTCATGGCATCGAACCCGAGAAGGGTGACCGCTGCAATGGAAAGGGCCGTGGCGACAAAGTTGATGTTAAACTTTGAGGCCTGAAAGATCGGATTCGCGTTAAACGTCCCTGCTCCTCCTCCCTTCCATATATAAATGACACCTGTCACAAGGAAGGCGGCGATGCCGGCGAGCTGAATAATGAACAGCGCGATATTTTCTTTGTCCGCGAGCTCGATACCTATGTAGTTGATCAACGTGTCAACAAAGACGAAAATCAGAAGGGCCGACCATGCAGGGATGGAAGGAATGAGCATGTTCAAGAATATCGCCGCAAGGGAGAGGACCAAGGCAGGTATCAGCGCATAGTCGATCAGGATCAGCCAGCCTGCAATAAAGCCCACATGGGGGTTGATCGTTCTCTGGACATACGAGAAGACCGAACCTGCGATGGGCCACTCCCGGATGCACCTTCCATAGCTGAAGGCAGTAAAGATCATCCCGGCCACGCCTATGATGTAGACCAGGGAATCGAGGCCGTTGGCATACTGCCCCACGAATCCGAACATCTGCATGGCTGCCATCGGGCACGTGAATATGATGCCATAGACGATCACACCCCAGAACCCGAGTGACCGTTTCAACTCCTGTTTGTACCCGTACTGCTCTAACGTTTTCTCCGCCATCTTTCTTTTCCTCCTTATGAACAGACCTTCAAATTCGAGATGACAATTTTCGCAACGTGTCTTTGTGTTATACCAATAGCATAGAGGAAGGTGTATGCAGAGTGTTTACTGCGACCCGTTGGGGCACGGGAATGAGGATTCCCATTTCAGCCATGCCAACGGTGTAAAACAGAAATTATGAGCCAGTTGGAACAACTGCTTTAGAGATCGTCCCTCGTTACAAAATGGAGGAAGCCTTCAGACAAAACCGAAATAATAGAGTCTTCCTGATCTTGTCGTTAACATATCTCCAAAAATCAGGAAGGCTATATTTGTTACTTTGCTTTCACCAAACCGCTCATGCTGAAGTCTCCACGAGTCAACCATAAGGCTGGATAAGAATAAGTGATGCACATGGTGCTGTGAGTATCGACATGGTCGAGTTCCCACGCTTGCATCTGATTGTAAATTCCCATCTCAGGGACGAAGCCCCAGACTGACGTATAGGTCCGGTACAAACGGCCCTTTTGATCGTAGTTATCAAGATGGTGTAAATATAAAATTTCCTTGTCGACATACCAGATCCGCTTGCTATAAATGTAGTTCTTGTCCAGTCCGGTCATCTGAACCACCCAGCAGGGCCTCCGTTCAAGCTGCATATTTTTGATGATATATCCCTCTTTTGAACTCATATAGGGCGATCCATCGATTGTGATGGGGACGAGAAATTCTCCCTCACCAATCACTTCGTATTTGTAGGGGTAGCGTTTAGGATTCAACTTCTGTTGAAACCCCTGCCAATCTTCATAAATCATATCCTGTCCGACTGCGGGGTCCTGCATATCCGAGGCCGTCATTTTTCGTATCCTTCTGAGACTGTTGATGTACATCAGGAAGAGGTCGTCCTTGTTTGGGTCAATGTAAGAGGTTATGGTGAGGACATTCCCATACAAATCTCGTGGAGCCAGGCTCGAATACTGAAATACTTTTAACTCCCTTTGATCTTTAGCCCGTTCGTCAAGCCAGCCGAAGGGTTCCCATTTGACTCGTCCCTGGAGCCTGATGCTGAGGGCTGTTGCATTGTCCTCGTAATCTTGTCTTAAATCTTTTGTATATCCATGGCAATGTTCCCAGTAGTATTCTCCGTCCAAATTATAGTTCTTCATCCAGTTGTAAACGATCTGCTGGGCCTTAAATTTTCCCTCAGGTCTCGGAAAGGGATAACCAGCCGTGTAACTGTCCTCGATCAGATAGCCCTGATCATCCAGTTTCGCTGTACCCATGTACTTCTTGGTCGCCTCCGCAACGGGCAGGGCGTGGTAATACTGTCTCGTTGGAACAATCTCGATCTCTGTGAAATGTGCCGATATGGCGTGGCCCGGATTTCGGCGGAGGATTAAAACGATCGTACAAATGCTTCCACATCATTTTATCGAAGGGGAATTTTTCTTTATCCTTATAGGTGTATTTGCCCGGTTTAATTTCCGGGTCCACCTTGCCGACGACATCCGGCGCCCTGAACCCAATGACTTCGGCCCAGGTTTTTTTCATGGCCTCCACATCATAAGTCACCTTTTTATAGGCCTCTGGGGGCATGATCTTTTTATACCCTTCGATGTTCTTATAAAATGGCGACGGGTCATCAATGGCTTCTTTATATTTTTCAAGTTCTGCGATGCTGAGTTCATATTTCGGATATTTCTGCGCCCAACCCACAGAGACCATCATGACCACTGCAATAAATAAAACTAAAAAACCCATACTGTAACATCTTTTCTTTCTTCATGTTTTTACTCCTTTCTCTTTCAATACGGCCCCTTTTCTGCGTTTAAAGCTGCGATTGATACCTGATTATCCTGACATCCCTGATTTCTGAACCCTCTTGCCTGCTTACCTGAACTTATTGCGCATTCCTAAACCTCCTTGCTCCCTCCTCATCATCATTAAAATTAATCCAATTCTCCCTGTTTCGTAGTATTTTTAAGACAAATGTTAATGTACTTGACATCATCGTGTCAAGACCATTCTTGGTTCGTAAAAACCCTTTTACCCATTCTCGGCTCTAATAGAAACTTATAGACCATCGAATCAACATCATTGACCGCCTTAACTCCACTTATACGTGAGCTTAAAGAAAATGTAGTCCTTGTTATCGAAGAGCTCGAAACCGTTGTTCTGCCTCGTCCCATCGAGGAATACCAATCCCAGCGTGGCCAGCCAATGGGAACTCCAATCATAGGTGGCCTGGAGCCCGAAAAATCGGACTTTTGTGTGAAATCCTCCACCAGATAGAAGGATGGGAGCCAATTTGGCATTGAAATAGGTGGTACTGAGATAGAGCGTCGCCTGACCAGTTGTTCCGCTTCAGAAGGTTTGATCCGGTATCCGTAAACTGTGCCCCTCCGCCCGGCAGATCGATCAACCTCCGGTAGATGATCTGGGGGGAAATGGTGAAAATAGCCCTGGGGTTCAAGAACGGGAATCTTTATCTTCCAGTCGATACCCAAGAGCCCGATTCGCAATTCGTCGGATTTCTCGAAGGTATTCTGAGGGCTGACGAAGGTTTCATTAAACGCATAGAAGGTTTCAAAGCGAAACACTGGAGCCACACCCCCTAAGAGGGGTGGATTTCAGAAAAGGGATATCCCGGGTTGCCGTCAACCCGACGTAACGAAAGAGGGGATACTTGCCCGAATTTGGCGGGATGAATGAATCAACCTCCCATCCGAAGCCACCGTACGACGGAAAAGGATTGGTGGGGTCGGCAAACTTCAGGATGGGAGAATGATCCAGAGCCATAATAGTAGTTCAAGGTGACGATGATGTCTTTGACGACCCCTTTGAGCTCGAAACGCATATTCATACCCTCTTACGGCTGAACTGTCTGGCTTCGTGAATCATCATAATTGTCTGAACCCACACGAACCTCCTTCCGGGAGCGCCTGGAGTCAAGAACCCGATATTGGGCGCCCAGATCCCTCCATCATCATTTCCCAATAGAATGTCCTGATTGTGGATATGCAGTCCGCATTCGGGTTAAAGACGAATTCGAATGCCAGGTCCTGGAGCCATTTCGTCGTGATCCGGGGATAATATTCGGCCCGAAGAAGCCAGATCGGAATGATCGTGTTTTCAAACTCCACATCGGCAAATCCACGCCGGCTATCGAGAGGATTGATCTGGTCCATGAGCCGAAAGCCATCCATCTCTCCCCAGGAGACGATCTGCTTGCCCAAACGGAAGAAGAAATTCCCGGGAGTCCAGGTGACATGGGCTTCATTCAGGATCTGCCAATATTGATTATCCACATTGAAGATGACCCCGCGATTTGTCGAATCCCTTATCCTCCCAGGAATCTCCGATCGGCATTGAGCTGGTAGGCCCAATCGACCGAAAGCTTGTCAGAGGTATAGAATTTAAATTGGGATCCATGATCTTTATTCGCTTCCACGAAAAGGTTCATCAAGGCCGATTGTAACCCTGCTTCTGTGTCATAGGCGTTCATTGGAATTCAGCTAAAGCCGCCTCTTGCGTGGCATAACCCAACAGGGTCAGCGGTTTGTCGAAGAGCAGAAGTTCTCTTGGCCAGGGCAGGAAATACCCAGAAGGCCAGCGATGACCGCTACCACCAAAAAAATGATTACTCTCTTCTTATCCATAATCCCTCCCTCCTCTTATCCTTATCGAGTGGCTCAATAAGACAAGATTGAACTCTTATCCTTCTTCCTTGAAAGGATCTGAGATCTCCCTTAGTCGGTCCTTCTTCACCTCCTTTCTTCGATAGTCCTTAGACCTTCCTTCCCCTGCTGATAAATTTTGGCTTGAAATAAATCACCATCGGATGAAAAACTAAGGTGAGAATGACGTTGGTCCCCATGATCATGGAAAGAAAGAAACCCACCTGAGCCTGAAACTTCATATCCGAAAAGAAATACCAGGTAATGATCGGTACAATGATCGTCAATCCCGTATAGATAACCGCCTTGCCGCACGTGCACATGGACTGGATAATCACCTCGTTCCAATCACCGGCCATGAGGGCGAACTCTTCGATACTGCGACTATAAAGGTAAATCGCAAAATCCACACCCACGCCGGCCCCGATGGCAGCGACAGGGAGCGTATTGATCGAAAGTCCAATATTCGGATAGAGCCATATAACCAGCCGCCACGCTGTTGGCCAAGATCAGGGGAAGGGTCAACATAAGACCTGCCATGATGGACCAATAGGAGAAGGCGCAGACGATGAAAATGGCCGCATAGACGGTAAGGTCGATGAGCATATGGGACCGTTTCATCTCCTCATTGAGGGCGATCTCCATCCCGATCCTTCCTCCGGCCAATTTGAATTCCCCTTGCTTGATCTTCATGGGATGATTCTTGAAGAAATCGTATGCGGCATCCCGAATCCGGAGCAAATTATCGGAGGTGTGGTCCGCAAAATAGAGGGTCAACTGGGCCCGCTCCAGGGTCGTGTCCATATACCGACCCAAGGTCGCTATGTCCGTATTGGACTTCACATACCCCATTAAACCCGTCAAGAGATTGACATTGCGGACCAGTTGAAACCAGATCTGGTCCCCGTCATGGAGTGTTACATTGACCATCTTGACCGTATTGATGACTGAATCAGGCGACTTGTAGATATCGGGCAATCGCTCCTGCATGTGCCGGTCAAAGGCCTCAAACGTCAAAAGAACCTGCGGGTCATAAACGGATTCCTTCTCTCCCTCAAAGAACAACAGAAAATTCTCCGAGGAGGCATCGAAAAGCTGATTGATCAGCTTCTGATCTTTGTTATAGGTATGGTTTTCCCAGAAAACCGGTGAACCGGGGGTCGGATCTCCAATTTTGAGTTTGCTCGTTTGCCAGAAACAAAAGACTCCAAATGTAAGAATGATAGGCCCACACCACATACCGGCTGCGTGAACCAATGGCAAAGCGGGTGATGCTCATCATGAACTTGGCCAGCCAATCCACATGACAGCTCTCCTTCGCCCATCTCTCACTCGCCACCTTAAGGGGGATTAGGCTGCAAATGGCCGGCACCAGGAAGGCTGTTAAGATGATGCTCATCATCCAGAAGGTCATGATGATGGCCAGATGCTGCATCAGGACGATCTTGGCGATAATCAACACCCCGAAGCCCGCGACATCTGCGGCCACAGCCGCAACGTTGGGGATGAACATGGTCCGCATCGTCTCATAACTCGCCTTGAGCCGATCATTGCCGCTCGAATGGAGCTCCTCAAAGTAGCGGTAGGTGATCTGATGGGCGTTTCCTACCATCCGGGCGCCCACCAAAAAGGCCAAGACATACATCATGGGACTGAAGTTTATCCCTGTGAAGCCAATAAATCCGAGCCCCCATATGGTCAGGATTAAAGTGTTTCCCATGACGACAATCATGCCCAAAAAATTTCCATAAAAAATGATGACCAGGACCAGGATCATGCCAATGACACTGATCACAAAAACCATTGAATATCTGAGCCTTTAAACTATAGATCCAGCCCATCAGCATGGGGAAACCAACGATATGAACCGAGGTCTCTCCATCGGTATAGTCCTTTCTCAGTTTCTGTAAAATATCAAACACCCTCTCATAAGAAATATTCTCCTTAAATTCGGTTAACAGCAGCGCCGCAGTCCCATCCCTCGATACCAAGGACCCATTATAGGCCGGGTTAGAAAAGATGTTCAGCTTCAACGCGTCCATCTCTTTGGGAGTCTTCGGAATATCGGGCCACATGATCGGCTCGATGTTAATCTCTCCCTTCTTCAACGTCCTGACCACCTTCACCGAGCGGGCCGCGATCGAGACCGTCAGGCTCCGAATGACCTCATCCCACATCATAACTTCATTGGTCATCTTCTGAAGCTTGGTCAGAAAGGACGGATTAAAAATATCCCCCTTGTTGGCCTTGAGGGCAATGGCCACCGTGGAACCCCCGCTCCCAAAGACCTCTGCAAAACGATTATGAAGCTTGAGATAAGGATGGTCATAGGGAAGCATGTCCTGGAGAATGACCTCCCCCCGAATCTTGAAGGCACCATATAAAAAGATCCCGGTGATGATCAAAATGCCTATCATAACCGCCAGCCGATGACTGGGACAATATCAGACAGAAACGATCCAACCTGCTCAGTTTACTCTTGTCTCCCACGATCTTATCGATGCTTTCCACCATTTATCTTTCCTTTCAACGTGGTTTCATGTTTTTAATACTTCACTCGCTTCAAGGAGATCGAAGGTTCTTCCCCTCATTGAGATACATCATCCCGCCATCCCCAACCAGCAAAAATCCTCCATCCCCTCGCCGGGCAACCCCATAGATCCAATCATAGATGACAGGGGGATCGGTCTCAGTCGCCTTCCAGGTCTTGCCTTTGTCCAGGGAGGTCATAAGAATACCATTGCCTCCGATGACAATCATGCCTGTTCGGGATCATACCCAATGCCAAAGAGCTGGGTCTTGGGCGCTCCGGTCGAAACCTCCTGCCATGTCTTTCCCCCATTGACGGTCTTGATCACATATCCATCGATCCCTACGGCCCAGGCCGTCTGGGGATCAATGGCGACCACATCAAACAGAAAGTTTCCGCCCTCCACATCTCCTGTCTTCTCCGAAATCTCAAAACTTTCCCCCCTGCTTCTCCCAGGTCTTGCCTCCATTACTGGTATGATAAATATAACCATATTCCCCTACCGCCCAACCATTGAGCGCGTCACAGAAGGAAACCGACTTGAGAATAAAATCCTGGTCCTTAAACTGGATGCTCCATGTTTTTCCGCCATCTTCGGTATACAAAATATGGGTCTGCTCCGATACGATCCACCCCTTCAAAGGAGCTTACAAAATAGACCCTCATGTGGAAGAAAGGGACAGGACTTTTCTGCTTCTCCCAGGTCTTTCCCCCATCTGCAGTATGGATGATGCCCCCCTCTTCGCCCACAGCCCAGCCATTCTTGGAGTCCACAAAAAAGACCGAACTTAAGGTCAGGTCGGTCCCCGTATTCTGTCGTACCCAGGTCTTTCCCCCATCCGCCAGTATGAAGAATACATCCCCAACGGCCCGATGCCCATCCCTCCTTCTCGTTCGGAAAACTGGCCGAAAAGAGATCATCATAGATCTTCTGCTCCCCATGAACGCTGGAAGTCATAGAGCAAACAAAGGCGATCACCACTAAAATAGGGGGAATTACACTTTTCAAACCATATCGTTGAGCGAACTTTCCTCCCATTTGAACCCTCTCAATCTTTTGAGTTATGTTTTTTGCAGCTTTAGCGCTATTTGTTATCCTCCCCCGAGGGGAGTAAAAATATTAATCTGATCTCCATCCTTTATAATGTCTGTGGTCTTTTTCGATAGGCCATTAATAAAGACCACCCTTGCCTCATTTTCGGGCAATCGAAGGACTTCAATGAGTTTTTCGATCGTTGATCCTTCCTCTGCCTTCACATCGATCCCTTTTTCAGCGATCATAGTCTGGGAAAAACCTCCTCAATGTGGCAAACAATCTGACATTCACAAGGATGGAACTCATCATCCCTCTCAGAATTCAAAAAAGCGATCCAGCTCTTTATCAGGCACTGTAAAGGTCACATTGTGAGGAGGGATTTTTTCTTCTATCATGAAGTCCGGCAACCGGTCATCCGCCTTTGTGAACCCTGCTGCAACATTGAACTCATGCTCGGTTTTGAGCACCCTCTTGCCCAACTCCACTACCTTGTCGAAACTCATCTCCACCCCAAAGAGGGCGCTCATCATCTCCATTAAACCCTGCCCCCCTTCAGGGATATCGCCCACAGGAAAATTCACAAATGTACAGAGACCCGTACAGTCCATCGCTGCTGTTAAAATCTGAACCATTCGAGAAGCATCCACTTGCCCTTCTGCTCTATGAGGATCGAGTTTGCCGCCCATGGCAGCGATATTCTGGTTGACAACCCAACCTGCAGTATGGTCTGCTCCCATCGGTGAGGTCGCATAAGTCACACCCATTCCATGGATCGCCCGAGGTTCATAGGCAGCCATGGATTGACGTTTCACAGCCGGGACACGGGGATTCCCAAAGACTTTCCCCGTCACCCAGGAGCCACTTCCCAAAATCCTTCCGAGCGGCGTTCCTTTGCCAACCTCTTCAATCAAATCCAAGGCCCCTTTGGCGTCCCCAAATTTCTTGATTCCCGCATCCATGGCAACGCCAATGGCAGCTCCGATCTCCATCGTATCGATGCCATACTCATCACACAGGCGGTCAATTCTGGCGATGGTATCAAGGTCAGAGATTCCCAGATTGGCCCCATTGGCCCAGATGGTCTCATACTCAAAAGAGGATGTGATATAGTCTCCTTTTTCATCTACGTAGACATTTGAACATTGAATAATACAAGTTGTGCAACCCGCATGGGAGGGGTTCCCTCCTCTTTTCGTGATCACCTCGTGCATATATTCGCCACTGACTTTATCCACCCCCTCGAAGGTCCCTTCACGGAAGTTACGAGTGGGATAAGCACCTGCCGCATTGAGTGGGTTGACCAGCATGTTCGTTCCCAGTATCTTTAACCCCTGACCCGTCAGAGGATGATCTTTGATAGCCTTTGCAAATTTCTTTGCACCCTCTTTGAACTTTTCAGGATTGGCAATTGGAACCCCAGGGGCACCAGCATCATCGATCACAATCGCCTTTAACCCCTTGGATCCCATCACCGCGCCCGGGCCTCCCCGTCCTGCATGCCTGCAGGGAATCCCCGAGGTGTCAGTTGAAGCAATCGTAGCAGTAGAAAGTTTCATCTCTCCTGCCGGACCAATCGATAAAATACCGACCCTTTCACCAAACTTGGATTGAAGTTTTTTTACCAGTTCATAATTCTTTAAACCCTGGTATTCATCAGACGGTATTAACTTTCCTCCCTCCTTCGTGACGTGCAGGATATACCACTTTCCATCTTTTCTTAACCCTTCGACGACGATCGTAAACCCAAGGCGACCAAGCTTGAAGGCCGATGTCCCTCCTGCATTGCTCTCTTTGATTCCCCCTGTGAGGGGACTCTTCAATCCAACCGAGAGCCTGCTGTTGTTGGCAGCATTTGTCCCCGAAAGTGAGCCCGGCGCAAAGACCAGTTTGTTTCTTTCTCCCAAGGGGTGGCAGGTCGCGGGAACCTCCTTCGATATCATGGTGGAGGTTAGCCCCCGTCCACCCAGTCCCTGATATTCTTTTGGAACCTCTTCAATAGCTACCTTTAGCTCGGACATATTCACTCGCATTATTTTGCCCATTTTTCAGTCCTCCTCTTTATACTATGAGATTAGAATCCTATCCTCCAAAGGGTGGGAATGCGATCGATCCTGTATTTCGTCTTCTGAAGCTCATTAAGAAAGAACTGTTACATTAAGAATGGTTTACCTGGAAACCCCACCTATTCTACCAAAATCATCAGCCCTTTTCATGACCTGCTTCTGCATAGATCCCCGTAGGGTCTTCTTTTTTCGGCTTGGGGCCAAAGCGCATCCGGGTAATTTTGAAATCAATCTTAAAACCATAATTAACCAACAAACTCTGAGCTTCTCGATTTACCTCCGGGGCTCCCAGCCGGATCTCCGTATTCTGGTATTTTTTTAGAAGATGTTTTAAGAGTTTTTCCGCCGAGGGTCCGCTTTCTGCCACCCATGGGCCAAGCCAGTATCCATTCTCATAATTCATGGGCTTCACCATTGCATAACCTCGGACCCTCTTTCCTTCCTTGAGGATAAATCCGTCGGAATCCTTTATTAAAGCCTTCAAAACGGCGGAGCGATTCGCACCGAAATATTTCTTGTCAAATTCACTAATGATATCAACTTCCATAACCTTTAAGGGCTCAACCCCATTGGCCTCTTCGGGTAAGCCTGTTCCTCGTTGAGCCTCACGAACATAATGGAGAACTGAAAACTCCGGAATAAAGTTTAATTTTTCATAAATCCCATACCCTTCGTCAGTGGCATCGAGTTTGACAGTCTTTATCCCTTTCTTGCTCAAATAGTCCAAGGCAGCCTTTGTCACAGCAGTGGCAACCCCCTGCCTTCTAAAATCCTGGCGGACAATGACAATTCCAAGACAACCGAGAGACCCTATGCTCAAGCCCATGGCTTGGCCCGCATATTGTCCATTGACTCTGGCGCAAAACCAACCGTTTGGTTCGAGACGATACAGGCGTTCAATGTCTTTAAGGGTATAGGGCCAGTGAACACTCTCACAGAGCCTTATGACTTCGGAAACTTCTCCCTTCCTCAGTTTCCGGATTTCCAAAGGGTCCTCCAGCAGGTAGAAAAATGGGGATGCTTCTTCAAAAAGCATCCCCCATTGGGTTATTTCATTAAGTCCTTTTCCTTCTCTTTCAGAATACCCAAGTAGATATCGACGGCCTTTTCAAAATAGGCTTTGGATGTGGTCAAGGGAGGCATAAATCGGAAGACATTTCCATACCGACCACAGATGAAGTTGAGGACACCCCGGTTTCTCAGGGTGATCATGATATCGAATGATTTTTCGGGGGCGATGGGTTCCTTCGTCTTTTTATCCTTAACCAGTTCAACGGAGAGCATAAACCCTTTGCCTCTCACTTCGCCTATGAGCGGGCTGGTTTCAGCGGCTTTAAGAAATTTATTCTTTATTTCTGCCCCGACCACTTCTGCCCTCTTCACCAGTTCATCTTTCGGATCGGTCATGATATCGATATTTGTTAAAGCGACAGCGCAGGAAAGGGCATTCCCAGGGAAGGTCGCGGGTTGGGACCCTACTTCCAATTTGGATTGGTAATCCGCCTTCACAGTAACGCCTGTAAGGGGTTGGTCTCCTCCCACCCCTTTGCCCCAAACAAGAATGTCTGGTTCCACTCCCCAGTGTTCGATGGACCACATCCTTCCAGATCTGCCAAATCCAGCCTGAATCTCATCGACGATGAGCAAGGCTCCCGCCTTAGTGCACGCCTCTCTGAGAATCGGGTAGAACTCTTTTGGAGGATCGACATAACCGCCTTCCCCCTGAATGGGTTCAACGATCACACAGGCAGGTTCCGTGATCCCCGTATAGGGTGTGTTGAGGACATAGTCAACATATTTCGCACAGGCAACGCCGCAATCAGGATACTTTAAGTTGACAAAACAACGATAGCAATACCCGTAGGGAAGGTGATAGACCTCCGGCATAAAAGGTTTGTACCCCATCCTGTAATGGTATGAGGTGGTCAAGGCCAACGATCCAGCATAGATCCCCGCATAGCCCCCCTGGAACCCAAGGATTTCTGTTTTTTTGGTAATCATCTTTGCGTATTTAAGGGCAATTTCAATCGCAGAGCTTCCACTGGTTGCAAAGCAAGTAAAACAGTTTCCCTTTAGCCCCTTTGGCATGATTTCTGAGAGTTTTTTTGCCAGTGCCATCCTTGGCGGGTTAACCATATCCAACGTGTGCATCAGCTTCTCGGACTGTTTTTTTATAGTCTCCACAACTTTTGGGTGCGTGTGTCCGGTGTTATTGGTTCCAAGTCCTCCTGTCATGTCAAGGAAAACATTTCCGTCAGGGTCTTTGACCGTGGCTCCCAAGGCTTCGTCCCACACAAAGGGAAGGTACATGCCGCCCACTCGTGTGGGGGTCTCATATTTTGCTGCCTCGTCCCAGATCTTTTGACCTTTCGGACCCGGGACCTTATCCGTCACAAGTTTAGGTGCATTTGGGTAAGATAACTTTTCAAGTTCTTTTTCACTGATCATGTTTCGTCCTCCTTTTTTGTATAGAATATGAAACAATGATAAAAAAAACAATTAAATGTCAAGTTTTTCTTTTCACAATCAACTTACCTTCCATGCAGTTTTTATGGGATTAAGAGTCACCTCCTTTCTTTCCAAATCTCTCCTGGTTAAAAATCGATGAGAGCACATTCTACCTTTTGAGAATCTGCAACAGGCTTGCAGACTAGTTTTCCCAAGTAAACATTTAAGCCTTTCATGAGGGCGGGATCCCTCTTCATGGCCTCTTTATATCCCATGTTGGCGATTCTCAGAGCGTAGGACAGTGTCGCATTGGTCAATGCAAACGTGGAAGTTCTTGCAACGGCTCCGGGCATATTGGCAACGCAGTAATGAATAACCCCATCAACGACATAGGTCGGGTTTTGATGAGTGGTCGGCGTACAGGTTTCAACGCATCCTCCCTGATCGACTGCCACATCGACAATAACAGATCCTTCTTTCATCTTGGAGAGCATCTCCCTCGGCACCAGTTTGGGTGCTGTAGCACCTGTGACAAGCACCCCACCGACAACCAGATCGGCCTCCTTTATTAACTTCTCAATGTTATAGTAGTTCGACATAACCAGATGGACCCTTCCGCTGAAGATATCGTCAAGGTAACGGAGCCTGCTCAGATCAATATCCAAAATAGAAACAGAGGCGCCTGTGCCGACTGCCATCTTTGCGGCATTGGTCCCAACTGTCCCTCCACCAAGAATCACCACCTTCCCGGGCTCCACCCCCGGAACTCCTCCCAATAGGACGCCGCTGCCTCCCCGCTCTTTATGAAGCGTGGAAGATCCGATATGAATAGACATCCTTCCTGCGATTTCGCTCATGGGCGTCAAGAGCGGAAGTGACCTGTCTTCCAATTGAATTGTCTCATAAGCAATACCGATAATCTTCGCCTTGAGCAGGGCATCTGTCAGATCCGGCAAAGGAGCAAGGTGAAGATAGGTGAAAAGGATTTGTCCTTCCTGGAGAAGGGAATATTCAGGAGGGAGTGGTTCTTTTACTTTCAATATCATCTCTGCCTTGCGAAACACCTCACCATTTGAATGAACGATTTCCGCCCCTGATAAAATGTATTCTTCATCGGAGACACCACTTCCCAACCCGGCCCCTTTCTGAATTAAAACCTTGTGGCCAACTTGCACAAAGGACTTCACCCCAGAAGGAACGATGGCAACTCGATTCTCACTATTCTTTATTTCTTTTGGCACCCCTATAATCATAGATTCCCCTGTTCATTGTCTGGGTTTTCTAACTAAACCATTGCAAATTATTTGCCAGCGAAGACGAGTTTTTAATTTTAACAAGCATATTAATTTCAGGTAGTTACAGGACATAGGTAGACCCGGGTGAGGCAGAAAATACCCACCTCAATTAACGAGGAAGAATAATTTTTCTCATAGAATTTAAATAGTTGACTGTTCGGGAAAGTTAAGAAAGGATCTTTTAAAATTCTGATAGAATGGGGTAAATCATACCCCACTCTCAACGGAATTCTCCGGCAGAGATGTTGAACCGTTTCATCAGTTTTCTGAAATTTCCTCTATCCATTTGGGCCTTTAGGGCAGCCTTTGTGACGTTTCCTTTATAAAGGCCTAAAAGACCTTTGATGTAATCTTTGCTGAGGTGGGTCACTGCTTCCTGTTTAATCTCTTTGAAGGAACGGCTGAAGGAACGTTTATCGTCCTTGAGATTCTTGATCTCCTCTGGCAAATCTTCAAGAGCAATGATCTCATCCTCTTTGAAATTCATTATCTTCTCGATGGTGTTCTTCAGCTCCCTGACATTTCCAGGCCAGGGAGAGGTCATCATCTTCCCTAAAGCCTCTTCCGTAATTCGGATCACCCTTTTGTTAAATCTCATATTAAATTCTCTTAGAAAATAATTGGCGAGCATGGGGATATCATGAGTGCGTTCCCTGAGAGGAGGAAGACGGAGGGAGATAACATTGAGACGGTAGTAGAGATCTTCCCTGAACCTGGCCTGATTCACCTCGGCCTTCAGATCTTTATTTGTTGCTGTGAGAATTCGTATGTTGGTCTTAAGGGTTTTAGTATCTCCCACCTTTGCAAATTCTCTCTCTTGAATGACTCTCAAAAGCTTCTTCTGTAATGGGTATGGAAGTTCCCCAATTTCGTCGAAAAAAAGCGTTCCCCCATCAGCAACCTCCAGGTACCCTTTCTTATGGTAATAGGCGCCGGTAAAAGCTCCCTTAACATGACCAAATATCTCACTTTCCAATATGGTTTCCGTCAATCCTCCACAGTCGATGACAACAAACGGAGCATCCTGCCGAATCCCGGAATAATGGATGGCTCTCGCAATCAGTTCCTTTCCGGTTCCACTTTCCCCCATAATGGAAACCGTACTGTCCGTGTTCGAGAGGGTCTGGACCTGCCGGAGGATGTTCTTCATGGCTTCATCTTCAGATACGATATTTGAAAAGGGGAATCGTTGTGATAATGTTTCACGTAACATCCTATTCTCTAATAGAAGATCTCTTTGCTGGAGAGCTCGTTTAACAGTCAGATCAATTTCATCAATATTATAGGGCTTTGTCACATAATCAAAAGCCCCCTTTTTCATTGCATCGACAGCGGATTTTACAGTGCCGTATCCAGTTAGAATGATGACCGGAAGATCAGGATCGATCTTCTTGCTCATTTCCAGAAGCCCTATTCCGTCGACCTCCGGCATAATGAGATCTGCAATCATGACATCGTAATGTTCTGTTCGGAGAAGATCCTGGGCCGTTTTCGGATCCGATGTTCCAACGCTATGATAGCCCATCATCTGCAAGGTTCGGCTGAGTGCCTCTAAGGATCTGGCTTCATCATCGACGAGAAGAATTTTTGTCATTCCCATCGCCCTCCCCTAAGAACTCGCCGTTGGAACTGGAAGCGTCGTTCGAACAAGGGTTCCTTCACCAGGTTTACTCTTGACCTCAATGTTTCCTCCATGTTCTTTTATGATTCCATAGCTGATGGATAAGCCTAACCCTGTCCCGGCTCCCCATCCCTTCGTGGTAAAGAAGGGATCGAAGATCTTGTCGAGATATTTCGATTCAATCCCTATGCCCGTATCTGAAATCTCGACCAGGACCCAATCCTTCGACCTCCGAGATCCATCCCCATCCTCTAATGATGTTTTGAGCTGCAACTTTCCGCCTTCCGGCATGGATTGAACGGAGTTGAGAAGGATATTGAGAAAAACCTGCTGGAGATGGTTTGGGTCCCCAAGGACAGAGGGAAGGCCTTCTTGATAATTCTCAGAAAATTTTATGGATTGGGAGTTCAATTGAAATTTTAAGAGAGAAACCGTTTTCCGAAGGACTTCATTAATGCTGGTTAGGCTTTTCTTCATCTCTGACTCTCTGGAAAAGTTGAGGAGGCCTTTAATGATTCCCATCATTGCGATGATTTCCTCTTCAACGAGCATGAGATCAATCTTAACCTCCGAGCCCAGAGAAGGATTTCTTAGAAGAACCTGGACATAATTTGAGATGACTCCAAGGGGATTATTGATTTCATGGGCGATTCCAGCCGTGAGCCTGCCCAGCGCCATCAGGCGATCCAGTTGGCTGATTTTCTTGTAAGCAGACTCAAATTCTTCCTTTCTCTTTTTCAACTCTTTCGCCATCTTATTAATGGAATGAGCGACCAGGCCGATTTCATCCTTCCTGCTGACCTCGATCCGGTGGTCTAATACCCCTTTCCCGATGATCTTCGTTCCTTCAATCAATTTTTCCATCTGTTTGAGGGATTTTGAGAAAGACGAGACAAAACTCATTAAGGGAAGGTAGACTCCGCTGGGAGGATAGGAATGGAGAGGAGATGGGTCATTTCCCTTTTCAACGGGAATCATATTCTTTGAAATCCCGCCCGTCTCTTTGGGCAAAAGGGTGACCAAACTCCAGCCGGTCGTTTTTAGAAAGGTATACAGGAGATATCTTTTCCCAGAGGTTAATTTAATCTCGTTGATTTGGGTTCCAAGTAGTAAGTGTTTGCCTTGAGAAGAACCTTTAAAGATCAGATCTCGCCATTTTAAATCCCTCCATTTCCCCTCAATCCAAATACCATCCTCCTGAAGGCTATCCATGCCCTCGTCTGAGGAGATGATTAAGTTTCCACGAGGAGAAATGATAAATGCATAGGCCTTTTCCATTGTTTTAAGAGCCTGGCCCAGGGGTTCGATAATTTTTCCCAAATGGACATCGATTCCTATCGCTCCAATAAAATTGGAACGGTTCCAGACCGGCGATGAACACGTGACCATCCAGGTTTTAATGAGAGGGCAAAGATAGGGTTCCGTCCATTTCATTTTCCTTTGGGGATTATGCGCCTCATCGGCGATAAAAAAGAAACTATGTTGAGTGGGGTCAAAGCCTGCAGGGAGGACAGAGAAGTCCTTCCAGGGATACCCTCGCACCACTCCCCTCTTACTGATGATATAAATAAAAAGAATGTAGGGATTATTTTCCACTAAGGGCTGGAAGATTAAATCGATGGTTTCTGTGATTTTTATAAAATTTTTATCCTCGGGCAGAGAGCCTGGGAATATTGGTGGCAAAAACACAGGAGTTCCCATCTCCATCAGGGTTTCTATAAAAATTCTTGCGGCCATGACTATTATCATGATGCCTTTTCCAATAGGGCCTTTTCAGGATTTCCTTTTCGTTCCGGAAAATTCTTTCAGCAATGCTCTTCGCCATCAACACATTCTTTTGAACCCTTTCCACTTCCCATTGGATTCTTTCTAACTCATTTAGAATTTTATTAAATACCATCTGGTCTCTCATCGGATATGGTTCTCGTGCAACCGGAGCCCTGTCATGCTTCCGAAGCCTTGAAGAAGGGCTTGCCCGTGCTTGCACGCCGTAGTGCTGCCTGTCGGCAGACAGGCGTTTCGGCACGCAGGCGTGTCCGTTTTTGCAACTGTCGGGTTAAGATACCTTGCAAACCATCTCTTCTCCGTAACCTGTGACGACCCTTTTGTAACCCGTCAAGAGTTGATTCACCCCTTCATCCCCTGTATCAACAAGCAAAGGTTTCAGTTTTAAAGAAAATATCTTACTTGGAGTAGCAATGACGATGATGTTCTTATGACCAATCCTCCGGATGACCTCCGGACTGATTTGTTGGTTTCCCCTTCCAAAGATATAACCCTGTCCCCCAATCGGTGTTACGATGATTCTGGCTCCTTTTCATCGGTGAGGCGGAGGAGTTCGGCCGCGTTCACATCCTTGAAGAGAAGTTTCTTGTTCCGGACCACATCCACACCCAGTAAGGTATTCTTTAACCCCAACTTTTCCATGATCGCCCGTGTCGTTGTCCCAGGTCCAATGAGGTAAATCAACCCCTCTTCCATATTCTCAATCACCCGATCAGCAATGGCCTGCTTGGGCCGCTTCTTCACGTTCTCCGCCGCAACTGGCTTGTTTTGGCCCTTGGGTCAATCGGCGGTCACAGGGAATCTTTAAATAGCCATAGAGTTTTGCCGAAACCCTGTCCTCGTCTCTGAGAACTTCTTCATCGATATCCATCACTTCAGCTTCATGGACAGGGGAGGCGCACCCCTCTCAAATATGTCACCGCCAATTCTCCAGCCATGGCAGGATTGATCGCATAAACAGCCGAATGGATTTTGACTCCGGAAGGGATGCCTAAAACGGGAACGTAATCTCCCACGGCATCATAAATATCCCTTGCCGTTCCATCCCCACCTGCAAAGAGCAATAAGTCGACCCTTATCTCTGCCATTTCTTTGGCAGCCTTCCGGGTGTCGAAGAGGAAGTCTCTCCCTTTCTTATTGAACCGATGACAACTGGAGCAAACCCACTTTCCTTCGCCTCTTCCTCTCCCATCTCATCGGGATAGGTCACCAGTTCGATATGTTCTTTCATCACCCACAACCCTTTCAGGGCTTCGGTGGCTCGTTGGGGTGATATGGGAGTGGCCCCCAATTCGTTCGCTTTCGAAGGATCTCTTTCCCGTCGCTTCCCTTTAGGGCAACTCTTCCGCCCATCCCTGCCACTGGGTTCACAATGAAGCCGATCTTCTTTTTCATCTCTTTTTGGATAACGAGCAAAAGCTCAGAATTTCATTGAATCTCACCATAAATTTAACCTATCTACGATCCGTTAGAAACTCAACCCTTTCTTCTTGTACATCCTCCAGGTCAAAGCCATGGTCTCCGGGTTTTCCGTTTTTGCAAAATCAACATGCCCTACCGTTGTGCAGTGGGGGGCTGTCCGAACGATCTCTGGGTTCGAATAGGCCTCCTCAGCGACCTGCTTGACCACCTGAATAAATTTATCCATCTCATCGATGTCCATTGACTCCGTCGGTTCCACCACCCATGGTTCTTCGATGTACAGGGGATAACCAAAGGCAAAGGTGCTATTGATTCCAAAATCGCAGACCCTCAAGGCAACGTTGGCGGCCTGAACCCCTGTTTCTTCGAACATCTTCTTGAAACTATAGACGGTTTCCTCCATTCTCCTCCGACCTTGGCCCATCGGGATATCAATCCCCCGGGTCCCTCTGATCTTGTCCATGAGTAGTTGTTATTCAGGGTCGCCAATTCGCTGGCGAGAACGATTCCTGGAGTTCCCATGGCCAGCAGCCATGCATAGGCCCGTACTGCATTGGGAACGTTCCCATAAAATTCCTTCACCCTACCAATGCTATGGGGGGCATCGAAATCCAGGAAATATTTCTTCCCATTAAATCCAACCCTCGGGACCGGAAGAAATTTTTCGAATTCCTTCGTGCAAAGAACAACCCCGGCCCCGGGGCCGTATCCCCCGTGGGGGCTTCCAAATGCCTTGTGGAGATTATAGTGAACGATATCGGCCTTTAAATCCCGGGGATTCACCTTTCCCATGATGCAGTTCGTGTTGGCTGCATCATAAGCAAAAACACCTCCCGCTTCATGAATCATGTCCGCCATCTTGATCATGTTTGAGTCAAAAACACTCAGGGAAGTCGGATTCGTCTGAATCATCCCTGCTGTGCGGTCCGAGATAGAGGCCTTCAATGCATCAAGATCCAGGTTGCCACTCTCTGTCTGAGGAAGGGTGACCACATTAAATCCCGCCATCTTTGCTCCCACGGCATTCGTGCCATGGGAGGTATAAGGGACAAAAAGGTCCCTTTTCTTCTCAAGGTTTCCATTGTATTTGTGATAGGCAGCGATGAGGAGGCACTCCGTCCATTCACAGATTGTACCGGAAGGGGGTTGAAGGCTCACCGCATCCATTCCGCTCAGGTTCTTCAGACACTCACCAAGTCTATAAAGAATTTCAAGAATTCCTTGGGTCGTTTTCGTATCCTGAAGAGGGTGAAGGTTCGCCACCTTCGATGATCCGGCCAGGGCTTCATTGACCTTTGCGTTGTACTTCATCGTGCAGGTCCCCTCGCCGTTGAATCCGGAATCGACACAGGTGCTTTCCTGGGAGAGGCGGAAAAAATGCCTCATCACTTCGACTTCAGAGAGCTCGGGGAGATTAGGCGGGGATTTCCTTCGCAGATTCTTGGGGATATAGGAAGAGAGACCGCGATTGCCGGCTTTGATCTTATCATCCACTTTTGGAACCAGATGCCCCCTCGTCCCTTTGCGTCCCATTTCAAAGATGCAGGGTTCGTTCCACTTGGCTTGCATGACTTCTCTGATTTTGCTCATTGTTACACCTCCCCGTTTACAGTTGACTGATGCCATGGACCAGTTTGTCGATATCTTCGACTTGTATGAACTTCCGTGACACAGAAGAGCGCGCTTTGACCCAATTCTGGGAAGTCATGAGAAAGATCCTTTCCTCCCACGATCCCATGTCTATTCAAGAGGATCCTGTTCACCTCTTTTACCGTCTTGCCGGTTCTGTCAAAATTGATGACAAATTCCTTGAAATGAGGTGCCTTGAAGACTGGAGTCCCGATTTTCTTAATCTTCGAAATTTCTTGGATCGCATACCTTGTCCTTTGAACGATTCCCTCTCCGAGTTCCCGCATTCCTTGTGGGCCGAGGAGGGAGAGATAGACGGCCGCTCCAATGGCACATAAATTACTTGAACTGCCAATCATGGAAGTGGCATTCTCTCTCTGAAAGAAGAAGTGGCGTTTTTCCCATAGGGTGTCCAAATAGGCCTTATCCTTCCCGTCCATCGTCGGCGTAACGGCGGCTACATACCCAGGTAACTGATCCAAATACTTCTGGTCCGATCGACAACCGAAAAATCCAAGGGAATTTCCGCCATAATTCATATGGAGGCCAAGGGGCTGTCCTGATCCTATGACGATATCGGCGTTATAATCGCCAGGAGGTCTCATCACTCCTAAAGAAGACGGGTTGACTGAGACGATATAAAGGGCATCATGGGCATGTGCAATTTCTGCAATGCTGTCTACCTGATCCTCAAGGACTCCGAAGTAGGATGGATTATCAATAAAGACTGCCGCCGTTCTTGAAGAAATTCTCTTTCTCAAATCCTTGATATCCAGTTTTCCGTTTTTGGGCCTGTAGGCGATCTGATTTATTTTCCCTCCGGACCACTCTGTATAGGTCTTCATAACCTGCAATTTCTCACCATTGATGTTTTTAGGAACCAGTATTTCGCTTCTACCTGTAAGCCTCCTCGCCATGTTGGCGGCCTCACCTGCAGCAGAGGGTTCAGAATATACAGAATTGATGACTACATCCATTTCAATAAGTTCTGCCACGAGGCTTTGAAACTCAAATAAGGCTTGCATTTTCCCTTTCTCGGCTTCTGGTTCTCCCAGATAAGCTGTCTTGAACTCGGTCCGGTTTATGATTTCGTCAACCACGGCAGGCACATAATGAGGCCAACATCCTGATCCACAAAACACAAGAAGATCCTCCTTATTTTTGGCCAATATTCCTTCGATGTGCCTTCTCAGCTCATACTCCGACATCGGTCCTGGGAGTTGAGGCGGTTTTGATCGAACCGGTAAATCCTCAAAGAGCTCATCCACATCTCCTATCCCTATCTGGTTCATGATTTTGCTCTTTACCTCCGGGACGGAATTCGGCATGTAGGGGTGAATAAATAATCTGTTCTTTGCCATGTTATTCTCCTCCTTAGTTAAATGAAATGAGTGGATTTTGGCATAGAGAAAAGGTTAGGGCCTTCGATTCTTTGTTAACATCTTTTTACGAATTAAATGAGTTGTCAAGCATAATCGTTTCCTGGGCTAAAAAATGGAAAGCATGTCCAACTAACAATTCAGATTCCGACCCGGGGTCTTTGGGTCCGGCTCCTGATTTAGGAAGTCACCTTTTCATGGATCAACGGTGTTCAGATTGAACACGAACGATTCCTTTTTCTATACGGTTATCATATACATATTCAATTTCATAATTGAAAAGGCCAATCTCCTTAAAATGGATGGTCGTACTATCTCCGGGTTTTAAAGTATCTTCGGCCTCGTAACATTTCTCTGGCTCCAGTATCCAGCCCAACGATTTCAAAGATACTCTCCGGCATTCCGCACCCTTCCCAAACTTCATCCTGACCTCCCTGGGATCGAGCTTTGTTATTAATTTGTTATCGCTCAAATCCCCTTTAATGGTGATCACATATTCTCTATTAGGCAGTCTCATGGTCTGAGCACTCAACTGTGGGGAGGTTATCATTTCCCAAAAGCTGACCTGTGAAGGACCCGTCATGAAAAGGAAAATGCCTAACATCACAGAAGAAATCCTGTTATTCACCATGGGTATTTCCTCCATTCCCGAAATAAAGTTAAATGAAAAAAGAAGGACCCTTGCTTCGAATGAGAATAGGACGATGAGCTAACTTTGGAGCGGCCAAGAGATTGAGGTTTCAAGGATCCTGCAAAGAGCCGTTTTGCAGTCCCGGATAATCGCAGATTTGATATTAAGAAATAATATTACCAATCAAAATCTCGTTGTCAACAAATCCCTTTACTTTTAAGGCATGCCTCCCAGAACAAACTCACTCCCAATTCTCGTTGATCTTTTTGGCCTGATCTGATAAATTCCTTTCCATGAGAGAGGTTACGTAACACCCTTTGAACCCAGGGCATGCGGAAAAGACAAACAATAAATTCACCTTAGAGGCAATACGAGATGGCGGAAGAAAAGAAAACAGTGGTGATTGGTTATTGCACTGAAGATGAGAATATCTAGTGTGTCGAGTGAACTAAAGAAAAGATTGAAATCATCAAAAACAGACGGTGAACTGGCGGAAATTAAGTAACTCGGAATTTTCTTGACATTCCTTTAATTCTTTTATATTCTTTCACCAGATTTAACCAGAACTATTCATGATGATGCAAAGAGGTGCGCTTTGGTGACTGGGAAAGAAAAACGCCGCATAACCGTAAGCCTTGAGGAGGATGCCTTCGAAAATATCTCCCGGATTGCAGACAATAGCCATGTCTCAATCGGGTGGGTGATTCGATACGCTGTTCGACTACCTTCTGAAGGAGAGGGTGGAAAGCCACCAACTTTTTCTTCCCTTCGGCAAAAAGAAGAAGGTATAGCAGGACTACTCTGACTTTTCAATAGTAAAGACCCTGGAGTTTCCTAAGTTTTTCTATCCGAAGTCAAAACATAGCTGAAAGTCATCGAGGCTCTTGGGTTTAATACCTCGCAACGCAGTCTTATCTGGATAGAGTAAATTGAAAATTCCATCCGCAATGGCGTAGTTGAAAAAGCTCGGAACCCCAAAAAATCTTTTCGATACGATAAAAATTCTTTCAACCAGCATCTTCAGCTTGAGGCTTTGCCCAAGATACACCGACGCAAAATAAGAAACCGCCAGCATCAGAACCAATATGTTCCCAATACTGATATAGCTTTGAACCCGGACATCCTCGAGGTTATAACACTGTTTGATATAACGATACGATTCATCACATTTCCAGCGAGCCAAATAGTACCCCACAATCCTCCAGAGACTCTCCTTCCGGCTTCTTTCGACCAGGCAACTCGTTAACAACATCATCGGCTTTTCCCCGAACCCCTTCACCACCACAAAATAAAGCTTGTGCCGATAAGAAGGAAGCTTCACTGCAATGGCATCGTAGTGGACCGTCCTCTTCTTCTCCTTCCCCTCTCCATAAACAATTAACACCGTCTCATAAGGGGTCGGAAGCACCTTGGCTAAATCACAACGGTTCCGCCGTCTCCCCTGATGGATCAAATCCCGATCCACCCAACGAATCACAGACCGCTTCGGCTTCTTCTCCCCAAGATATTTCTTATAAAGAACCCCTCGGTCTCCACCCCGATCCATCGCATGAATCCCACGATCTTGTAAATGTCTGAACATCGTTTCCATCAGCTTCAAGAGCTGTGAATTTTCACTCTTCACGTCCTCGGACGCTTGAATGCCATATAGCATTTCTTTGATGAGTTTCTTTTTGGGCTTCTTAAATCCTTTTGAAATGATTCCTGAGAATTTTGAGAGTTGCGCCTTTAACCCCACGACAGTCCTATGTTCTGTGCTCATCGTTCCTCCATTTCCTTGATAGACAAGGCCTTCGGCCCCATGGAGGATAGTTTACTCAGGAATCTTTCTTTCCGCCAAAAAAAACCACCTCCCAGTATCAAGATTTTAGGTTTCGTGAATAGTTTCAAGAGATTAGAAAAAAAGACATCCAAAAACTCAGGAAACTCCAGTGTCTTCTACCATCTTTGAGTTGATTCCAAGCCGATTCCCGGGATTTCCGCTTCGCGCAATACATTTCTCTACATTGCGATTATGCCTTGACGAGAGGAAACAAGATGCGGAAGATCGTCCGGTTTCCCTCAGTTTCCACTTCCATCTTTCCTCCTATCCGTCTGACCAACCGGGTTGTAATATGAATGCCTCTGCCCTTTCCATTGCCGAGGAGATAACGTTTCTTATCTTCAGATGGAATCTGTCCCGTATTTGAAATCTCGGCCACGGCCCACCTTTCCTTTCGATAGGATCGAATGGAAAGCTCCCCTCCTTCCTCCGGGATGGCATTGGAGGCATTATTGAGAAGGTTATCCAAAATCCTTTCAATATGGAGGGGGGAACACCGAATCCATAACGGAGACTCCAAGGGATACTCGATGAGATGAATGTCCTGCCGTTTCATTTCTTTGATCGCTTCCTCATTGATCTGAAACCGTCTCTTCAAACGCTTGGTGAGATCGACAATCTCTTCCCTCCCTTCCCTACCCTCGAGATGGAGGGTCATCGCCAACTCCTGAAGGCGAGAGGCCTCCTTGAGAATGATGTCCATTGACTGATCGATCTTCTCTTTTTTCGAGAGATAGTCTCCATCCTCCAGTAACTTCTTGACCCGTTTCGCAAACCCCGCTACGGCAATGGCAGGATTCTTAAAATCATGGAGGATATCGTCCATCTTCTCCAGTCTCAAGCCCTTCATCAGTTCCTTACCGAAAAAAGTGAAGATCTCAATCTCCTCATCCCTGAAGCGCTGGTGATGGGCCTCCGCATCAAAGGCCAAAAAGTACTGGACAACCTCGTTTACTTTTAACGGGATATAGAGGACCGAATGGATCTGCTGATGTTCCAAAAGTCGCTTAAGGTCTGGAGGCAGCAGGCGGCTTTGCTGTGGGTTATCGATGAGAATGTAGTTTGAATAGATCTTTTCGTTCTCAAATTCGCCAAAGGGCCCTGTCTGATTCACGATCGTATGGATGTAGGGTTCTTGAATGGAAAAGACTTTCCCAATTCCGTGAAGGACTTCGGGATACCCGGCCTCCAGGATTACATGCTGCCGACCTTCCGTCACCGAAAACAGGGCACATCTCTGAATCTGCATGATATCCACCATTTCCGGGATAACCAGATTGAAGACCTCCTTCATCTTGATCCCTTCCCGCCTCCCCAGTTTCAAGAAGATCTGCTCCACAATCTTGTCCTTGGTCAGATTCAACTTCTGGAGGTCCATGATCCTTCTTTGGGCAATGACATAGCTCGCCCTTCTTGCAAAGACCTCAGCGATTTTGGCTCCCAGGGGTGTGAACTCCTTATCCTTTTCTCTAAAGTAAATCTGGAGGACCCCTTCTGTATCCATATCCTTTAGAGAAAACCGGGGAATGGAGAGGGGGACGGCGAGCATGGAGTGGATCCCCTGTTTTTGAACCTTCTCTTTATTCTTGTACTTCTCCTCTCTAAAAATATTCGGAACAAAATAACTTCGATGGGTTTTGACCACCTCTCCAGCGATGGTATCCTCGAATGGAATGGCAACTTCCTGATCCTCTTCCGTTCGTGGATAGGTTCCAAAGGCGATCATCTCTTCTCGGGTTGGGTCATGGATTCGGATGCTGGCTGCTTCGGCTCCCAAAAATTCCACTACATTCCTGGCAACGGCCTGAAGGATCTCCTTTTCATTGAGGGAGGGGCTAATGTCGATGACCATCTCGATCTGGCTGATCAGGCGATCAACGTAACGGAAAAGGACCTCTTCTTTCACGATATCGACCACGGTGGCCAAATCTGTGAGGGAAAGTTTGCATCCCTTTTCAATCAAGCGGGTCAGAATGGAGTCAATGAGGCTTTGATCAATATCAAAATGATCCATGATCTCTTGGGGTGGGCAATTCAGAGATATTTCTATTATAGACCATTGGCAAAGGGTGTCAACCAATAAGATTGGGGAATCGAGAAGGAAGCGGAAGCAGGCTAATGAGAAACCGTCTATTCAAGTCTCTTGAAAAGAAGGACGCCGTTGACCCCTCCAAAGCCTGCAGAAAGGGAGAGTGCACACTTTACATTCTTTTTTCTTGCTTGATTGGGAACATAATCCAGATCGCAGTCTGGGTCTGGAATTTCATAGTTGATGGTGGGATGGATGATCCCTCTATCCATTGTCAGGACAACGGCGATAGCTTCTACCCCACCCGCAGCCCCCATCAAATGGCCTGTGATCGATTTCGTTGAACTGATCGGAATCTGGTAGGCCCGTTGCCCGAAGATCTCCTTGATCACTCTCGTTTCCACCCTGTCATTGAGAGGCGTGGAGGTCCCATGGGGATTGATGTAATCGATCTCTTCTAATTGGACCCCTCCCATCTCGATGGCATCACGAGTCGCCTTGCTCAGTGGCTTTCCATCCGGATCAGGTTCGGTGAGATGATGCGCATCCGCAGTCATTCCGAACCCGACTACCTCCGCATAGATGTGAGCTCCTCTTTCCCTTGCATGGTCTAAGGCCTCAAAAATGAGGACCCCGGATCCTTCACCCATGACAAATCCGTCTCTTTCCCGGTCGAAAGGTCTACAGGCCTTCTCGGGCTCATCATTTCGTGTCAACATCGCTCTCAGAACGTCAAATCCTGCGAAGACCAAGGGGGTAATGCATGCATCGGTGCCCCCTGTCACCATAAGGTCTTCTCTTCCCCCCTGGATCTGAAGAAAGCTACTGATCATCGCGTGAGTGGCTGAAGCGCAAGCGGTCGAAGTGGTAAAAGAGGCTCCTCGGAGTGAAAAGCTTTGGGCCACATGGGAAGTAATGGAACTCAAATAGATATTGGGTAGACCGAAAGGAGAGAGTCCTCTGATGCCTCTCGACAGGAATCGCTCATGGTAATACTCCACCAATTCCATCGCCTCTGCCCCTATTCCAAGGATCACACCGATCTTGAAAGGATCCAAACCCTTTACCTGATACTGGGCTTCTTTATGGGAGGAGGCACCCTCGGCTTCTTCATTTTTTTCAAGGGTCAATCCCGCATCCATGAGGGCAAGCCGTGCGGCAGCAACTGCGTACTGAGAGGTTTTCCCCAGATGTTTGGAATGTTTTGTCCGATGGATATACTGGTAGATATCGAAACCTTCAATGGGAGCGGCGATCCGGCACCGATACTGATTCATATCCCGATTGGGGAACTCAATCCGCTTGAAAGAGGATCGCCCTTGAATCAGACTTTCCCAATACGTCTCTTTACCGAACCCAACAGGGGTAATGGGACCTACACCGGTCACTACTACCCTTCTCTTATTGGCGCTTACCATCGTCACCTCTTCATAAATATTACCCTGTAATTCTTATCGTTTGCGCCTCTCTTTGTCAAGCCAAGAACCAAAAAAAATGAAACGGGTTAGAACGAAAAATGGAACCGGGCCACTGAGGAGGGACTCTGGTCTTTGCTCCATGCTCTGAACTCATGGCCTCGAGCTTTAGCTCTCCATGAAGGAGAGGATGGCGGCGTTGACGGCATCCGGAGTCTCCCACATGGGAATGTGACCACTTCTCCCGATGACTTTCAGTTTTGAGTTAGGAATGGCTTGATGAAGGTTCTCGCCCACGTAAAGAGGAAAGATTGAGTCGTTCTCGCCCCAGATGAGGAGAGTCGGAGCAACGATTTTGGATAGTCTGTCCTTAAATTTTAGGGCCTCCTCTCCGTTTTTCAAAGTAGAATAGAGAACCCAGGTGGTGCCTCTGATTTTCAGCAGTTGGTACTGCCGATTTAATATCGCCGGGGTGATCCGTCCGGTATCGAAGACACATTCGTGAAGAACCTGTTGAATCGAACCCTGATCGCGGCATGCGATCAGGAGGCGGGGCAGGAGCGGCATCGACCGAAATGCCACAAGCATTCGAAATGACTTGTTCTTCACCTGCTTTAGAACATCCGGTGGCGCACAATCGATTAAGATTAATCGATGGACCCGTTCTGGATACAGGACAGCCATTCCCCATCCAATTCCCCCTCCCATTGAATTTCCCACCAGTGTAGCCTTCTGAATACCGACCCCATCCATAAACGCCTTTAAAAAAAGAAGATAAGTCTCCGGCCTGTAATGAATCCTGGGCCGATCCGAAAACCCATGGCCAATGAGGTCTATCAAATAAACCTGATGGGATTGGGAGAGGACCTCCATCTGCTTCTCCCAGACCCACATTCCGGCACCATAGCCATGGATTAAGATCATCGGCTCTCCCTCACCCTTCGCCGTATAAAAGAGTTGGTGTGTATTTACCTTCACCGTTAATGGAGGAAGGGAAGGATTCCAGTCAATTCGATCGGGCCGCAGAAGAGGAATACCGCGTTCCCATCGAAAAAGCCGCGCTAAAATGGAGATCATCCCCCTGAAATAACTCATCTGGGCAATCGATTCCTTTGGCCTCTTTTTGTCAATTCTACCGAAGGACGAATTCCGTACTTTCCATGGATTCCCGTTTTTACAGAAATGACACTCGAAAGGTGGGGAGGGATGAGGTTCACTTTCTCATCTCTTTTTTCTTAAGCAGTCCACCCATCGACCTTACTCCCTCCGACATTCCTTCCGCTCCCTTCCCCGCACCTCCCAAGATCGTTTCTCCAAGGCTTTTAACCGGTAACCCTAACGCCTCTCCAAAGGAAAAAGCCATTCGAGTCAAAACATTCTCTTGAAGGTCAAACATAGGATCATTGATATTCCCCTTCACGTGAAATTGGGCCTTGACCCTATTTCCCTTATCCTTCAAAAGAGAAACAAGGGTTTTAGCAGGAACCCAGAAGATCGTGCCTTCTTCATTCATCCGGAGATCAATCAGTTCCATTGAACCAGGGGCATCGATCCTCCTCTGCTTCAAGCTGATTTTAGCCTCGAGATTGAAGTATCCGGATTCAATTTCAGCGGAAATCCTCTTCTGATAATAGGGCTCAAACGTCTTCACCTCCATTTCGGAAACCTTAAAAACACTCTCCGTATCCGCGGTCTGAAGGTCGATCCATCCCTTTGCTTCGATCCGCCCCTCCCTCGTTCTCCCTTCCATCTTTCCCCTCAATTCAAACGGAGAGGGTGCAGAAACGATTGGATACCGAATATTCTTCAACCTGAAATCCATCTCCCTGAGCTGAATGGGAGACTGAGGCCTTCCGTACTTTTGATCTTCGAAATCGATGGAACCCTTCTCAATTCGAATCCGGTCGATCGCAATCGATGGTCCTCGTTCAACCTTCTCCTCCTCGATCAAAGCCCGATCCCCCTTTTCTCTTCTCTCCATCGGGAACCAAGGACCTGCAACAACACCCTCTCGAGAACGATAGAAGTAAAAAGAAGGCCGGAGAAGGAGAAGTTCTCTAATTTTAAGCCTTCCTCTTAGAAAAGAGATGAGACTGGGATAGATCCTCACCTCCTTAACCTGCAAAAATTTTCGCCCGGAATGAGGATCTTCGTATTCAATTTTTTGGACGGAAAGGCAGGTGGTCTTCATCTCCACCCTGGCAACCGAAAGCCCAGGTCCCATTGCCTTCTGGAGTCGAGGTTGGATGAATTTCACTGCATAAAAGGAGAGGATAAGGTAGCCACCGATGAAAACAACAATGACGATTCCTCCCGCGACAAACCACTTCTTCATGCCTTTGTCTCCTCAATCGTTCTGAGTTTGGAGTTCAGAGTTCGGAGTTTCGAAATACAAGAATCTCAAGATTGAGATCTAACCAAAAACATTTGAAATTTCCTCAATAGTATCCTCCCCCTTCGATGGGGAGGATTAAGGTGGGGGTGGACAAAACCAATTATGTCCGGATTCAGTTCCCCCTCCCCTTCGTCCCCTCCCACGGCGGGGAGGGTAGTTTCTATTGGTGATTCTTACGAAGTGTTAGAGACAAATTCTCAGACTTTTTGCGTAAAAATCTAACGAAGGGTTGAAATAAAATGGATCAGTTTTTATTTAAATTTTTCGCCTGAAGTTTATCACTCCGAACTCTGAACTATGGTTTTATAATTAAGGAATTTTCCTTTCCCTTCTCCTCCTGAGCTTCAGCCAGCAGGTTGTAAATCGACTTAACCACCAGTTGAAATAGGAAGGCATTGGGTTGGATTGGATTGAGCGGTTTTTCAAGATCAATCGCGACGGAGAGAGTGATCTTAGCCACCTCTTCTTTTCCTAATCGATAGAGAATATAGGCTGTCTCTTCGAGCCGGTGTTGATAGAGGCGTTTGCTCTCCTCAGAAAAGATCTCCATCATTGCCTTGAGATAAATCTCCTGCCCCCGGACCTCCCTTTGGGCCTGGTTGAGAAAGAGTTTCGACTCCTGAGCCTCCCGCAGCGACTCGGCATAAGGCTTTATTTTGTCTTCTTCCACGATCCAAGCCGCGAAAAGTTCATCCCTCAGAAGGTCTGCTCCCCTCCTTAGCCATCGCTCATCGCCTTCGATCTCCTCTTTGGGAAGATAAGTGTAGATCAAGGACTTCTCGTACTCCTTTTTCACCCTTTCAATCTCATTTTTTAGGTGGAGATAATCCTGGGGAGGCGTTCCTTTCTTTTCAAGGGTTAACCGGTAAGCCTGAGAGAATAAGAATCCAACATAGGGAACTTCCATCTCTGCCAACGGTAAGGGGCTCTCTTTTTGAAGTTTTTCAAAGAAACCCCTAAACTCTCTATGGGTCATTTCTGCCCCTATGAAATTGATCAATCCCTGTGTATCACTGGTCACCCCATGCATGACGGTCACACCACGGCCGGTGTGTGGAATAACCAGAATCAACAAACGCTGTCCGAGGGGATCGAGACCCGTTCCAAACCCCTCCGGAGGCTCAACTTGCAAAGGTCGAAGGATCGATCTCCCCTTGTCCTGCGAGATCTCTCCTACAGGTATTCCTTTGCTCTTTAGCCGGTAAAGAGAGCGTTTGATCGTTTTTCGAATCCTCTTCTCTTCTGCCCGCTCCAGCATTCGTTGAAGGATTCTGACAGTGACCTCGTGAGGAAGGTTGGCCAATTGTTCAGAAACCTTCTCCACAGTCTCGGAGCCCGCATTAAGATATGGAGAGAGGAATTGGAAGATCTCTTCTTCCGATTGCCCTTCCTGGATGAGGATTCCTACCTTTTGGGCGATTTCCTGAACATCTTTCATACCTTTACTCCATCAGGGAAGTTCAATCTGTGTCTGCTGATCCGTTACAATCACTCCTATATGTTTTAAATAATCTTCCACTTCAAAAATCAGATCGGAATTGAGGGCACCAAATCCTGCAATGATTCCCATCTTCTCTCCAAAAAATAAAAGACGGGCGAACCCATCAGTTTACAAATAGAACAAATTCGTTTAAAATTCAACACCAAAGCGATGAGAAAATTCTCAGAGTGAATCAGGTAGGAATGCTACGGACAGAGGGGTCCGCCGATGGAAAAGGAAAAAACCGTTCTCGTCGCAATCGATTTTCAGGAGGCTCAAACGAAGATCATGCCCCTTGAGGTTGGAAAAATTCTCCTTCGAAATATGAAGATCCTCATTGCCTTTGCCAAACGATTGAACATCCCTATCCTGGTAACGGAGCAATATCCCAAAGGACTTGGTCGAACCATCACTGAAATTCGAGAGGAGTTAGGAGAGATCACTCCCATCGAGAAGGTCTCTTTCAGTTGTTGCGGGACGAGAGCCTTTAATGAGCGGTTAGAGGAATTGAAGAGAAGTCAGATCATCCTCGCCGGGATAGAAGCCCATATTTGCGTCCTTCAGACGGCCATCGACCTTATCCGGAGGAATTACGAGGTTCATGTGGTAGCGGATGCGGTCGGTTCGAGAAAAAAACTGGATTGGGAGATGGGCCTGAAATGGATGGAAAAAAAAGGGGCGATGATCTCAACCACAGAAATCATCGCCTTTCAGTTACTGAAAGAGGCTGGCACTCAAGACTTTAAAAAACTTTCCGGATTTCTTAAATAGAGGACCCAGGCCCATCAGATCCACCGAAACAGTTTGGCAAAGAAATAAGCGATAAAAAACGTGTTGGTGAAAATTAGCGTCCAGACGGCAACTCGGTCAAGATGAATCTCAATTCTTCCCATCCCTCCGTCGCCCTTATGAACGATCTTTTCTTTATCAAGGCTGAGGGCATTCACTCTGTCCATTTTCTTCTCCTCGGATCCATTTAATGCTCCCTTCGTCGGTATCGTTAAAGCCGAAGCAACCCTTGTGCCAAACCATTTTATTTGAGTAACAAGCTAATAACTCTTTAAAATTAAAGATGTTTTTGAGAATGCCAATCCTGTTGATTTTTGAGAGAAGGGAAAGAAATGTCAAAATTTCGACAGGCCTTTACATAAAATGCTAAAAACAGAAGGGATCAAGGATGGTTCCGGGTTGACCCTAAACCGCATTCTGTGATTCCATCAGGAAGATTTATGCTAAGCCCCGGAAGGCAGGTTGAGGATCTTTCTGGCCTCGGAAGGGGTTGCTACCTCTCTTCCAAATTCTTTTGCGATCCGAACCACTCGTTCGACCAATTCGGCGTTGCTTTTAGCGAGGATGCCCTTCGAATAGTAGATGTTGTCTTCGAGTCCAACTCGAACATGTCCTCCTGAGGCCATTCCTATCATCGCCATGGGGAGTTGACCCCCACCGATTCCTATGACCGACCACGTGGAACCCTGAGGAATGATTTCTGTGAGGTGAAGGAGCGATTTGGCGGTAGCAGGCATTCCACCCTGGGTGCCCAAAACGAATTGAAAGTGAAGAGGTGGCTTAAGAAGCCTTTTTTCCAAATAGCGAATGCAAGTATAAACCATTCCCGCTTCAAAGGCTTCTAATTCGGGCTTGATCCCTTTTGCCAGAGTCTCCCTCGCCAGGGCATCGAGGAATTCGGGAGGATTGAGAAAAACATTCTCTCCCATGTTGACTGACCCCGCATCGAAGGAGACCAACTCTGGACTGAGGGAAAGGGGTTGAAGGCGATCAGCGATCGGGAGGTTACGGCCTGGGATCCCACTGGTCGTAAGACAGAGGATGGCATCTGTTTCTCCCCGAATCCGATCCACCACCTCCCTAAAGATGGAAATATCCTGAGTTCCCAAGCCTGTCTTTGTGTCCCTCACATGCACATGGAGAACGGAGGCGCCAGCCCTCCAGGCTTCGATCCCTGACCGTGCGATCTCTTCCGGCAGGATCGGAATATAAGGGGTCTGTTTTCGTGTAATCCGGGATCCTGTAATTCCAACCGTAATGATCAGTTTTTCCATAAATCTTCTCACTTGGCTCGGGAACAAGAAAGATTGGAATGATGGCCATCATTCCAATCTTCTCTTTAGCTTGCATTCCTAATATAGGTTTTTCGGATAGGTTCGTCTCCCAGAAGTTATTGGAAGGTTATTAGAATCATCAACGAACCAGCTTGACAAATATTTTTTTCAAAATATCCATGATCTCATCGATCTGGTTTTCTTCAATCACAAAGGGAGGACCGACCATGACCATATCTCCATTCATCCCATCAACAAATCCCGTGCCAGGATAAAGGACAAGCCCATTTTCAAAGGCAAGGTCATTCACCTTTTCAGTGAATCTTTCAGATCTCGGAAAAGGTTCCTTTGTCTTTTGATCTTTCACGAATTCAATGGCGGCCATCAGGCCCTTACCTCTCACATCCCCAACAAATGGAAAGAGTTTTAGCTCTTCCAATCTCTTTAAGAGATAGATCCCTCTTTGCTCAGAGCGTTCAACCAGGTGGTTTTCTTTGATGAACCGGAGCACGGCCAATCCGACTGCACATGCCACGGAGTGGTGGGAAAAGGTATGCCCGTGAACAAAGCCGCCCGTTTTCTCTTTCAAGCGGTCCACGAACTCATTCTGGGCGATCATCGCAGAGAGAGGAAAATAACCGCCGCTCATCCCTTTCCCTAAGACCATGATGTCCGGAACGACTTTCCAGTGATCAACAGCAAACCATTTTCCTGTCCTTCCCATCCCGGTCATGACCTCGTCATTCACATAGAGAATACCGTAACGCCGGCAAATCTCCTGGATCAGGGGAAGGTATTCATCAGGGGGCACAACCGCTCCAATCGTGGCTCCAATGATGGGTTCCAGGATGACCCCTGAAATCGTCTCCGGACCTTCCATCCGAATCACATTTTCTAATGCCCTTGCGCATTCGATTTCGCACTTGGGATAGGATAGGCCCAGGGGACACCGGTAGCAATAGGGCGGTGGAAAATGGGGAAAATCGATGAGCAGGGGGAGGTACGGTCTTCTCATCCCGATCCGGCCGGTCAATGAAAGAGCTCCGAGGGTATTTCCATGATAACTGTGCCAACGGGCAACGACTCGCCATCGCTGCGATTGGCCCGATTCCAAATAGAACTGTCTTGCCAACTTCACAGCAGCCTCCACGGCTTCTGAGCCCCCGGAAAGGAAATAAATCTTTCCTAAGCCGGGTGGCAAGATCGCGCCCAGCGCCTCCGCATACTCTTCGACCGACTTTGCTGTAAATTGAGTTCCGTGGACATACGCTACCTGGCCCATCTGCTCTGTTATTTTCTCAAGTATCTCTCTCTGACCATGGCCAACGTTCACCACGAGGGCTCCGCCGGAACCGTCGATGTATCGCTTTCCATTTTCATCATAAAGGTAAATCCCCTCGGCATGAGTAATCAGAGGATAGGTCCGCGCCAACTTTCGGTAAAACACGTGTCCCTTGGGATGACCGTATTCCATGCTTTGCCCCATTCATTCCAATGATTCAAATTTCATTATTGAACCCTGACAGTACCCTTGTTCTAATTTCATTCAACTTTTTTGTCAAGCAAAAAACCACTTCAAGTTCAGAAAAGAGGGTGATGACATGTGATCGGAAAGGTGCTGGAAATGTTTGTCGGAAAGATCGTCAGAATTGTCGATACCTACTCCCCGTTGAATTTCATATAGAAATTGAATTTCTTCCCATCCTCATCGACAGATGTTTCCTTTCTCCAGATCAATTGAAGAAGTAAAAACAAACTCACTGGTGATGAATTCCCTTGTCAATCAAAATCTCACTGATCATATTTCAAAAAATGTTAATCCCTCGAAAACTCAAAGCAAATTGCCACATTTCCTTCCTTAAAAGTAATGGAACGGTAAATATTTTTTAAATTTTCCAGATAATGAATCAAGTGGGCACGAGGTTTGCTTAGTCTAAAAATAAAAAATACTGGAAAGGAGTTGGAAAGATGGAAAAAAAGATCATCGGCCTCGGATTGGTGGCAATCGCGCTCTTAGTCATACTCTTAGGAGTAACTTATGTTTACGCTCAAGCCCCTGGTTTTGGTCCAGGTCATGGCCCCCGATGGGGAGAAAGACACCACTGGGGTTCATCGGAACCGGGCAAAGGCCTTAATTTGACCCCAGAGCAGAAGGCCAATTTTCGGGAAATGCGAAAGAAGTTTATACAAGAGAACGTTCAGCTCATCGGAGCACTCGTCGCAAAGAGACTGGAACTCCGATCTCTCTGGACCGATCCAAAAGCTGATTCTCAGACCATTCTGGTGAAGGAAAAGGAATGGAGAGACCTTCAGAGTCAGATGAGAGACAAGGTCATCCAGGCGAAGTTGGAGGCCCGGAAGATTCTGACGCCAGAACAGATTGCCAATTGGAATCCATGGCAAATGCGTCACAGGGACATGATGAACCGTGGCCCCGGTAGAGGTTGTGGCCAAGGAATGGGTCCGGAAATGGATTTCGGTGGTTAACCGGATGATTAACCGGAGATTCTCTAAATGAATTTAGAAGGGGAAGGATGCCTTCCCCTTTTATTTTGGCCCATTCGCCGGCGCAAGTCCTGCCTTTCAGGGCGATGTGGAAAATGCCGCTCAGAGTCACTCCCGAGGGCTCAGCCAAGCGCTCACAACGAAGTCAACTCCCACCATTTATGCTGGCGTGTGGAAGGTTTGACTTTTTGGACCGATTCCGATACTTTTATTGAAAGTGGAAAGGGGGTGGGTGAATGAAGACAAACATCAAACGAAATATGATCTTATCAATTTTTGTTATTCTTCTTACCTCCCCCATCTCTTCTTCCTTTTCTCAACCCCCGGGGATGGGGATGAAACCCTGGAGGGGTGAAGTCAACTGCTGGAAGGCCTCGGAGCTCAATCTTTCTCAGGAACAGATGAAGGGGCTCGATCCCCTCCAACAGTCCTTTTTTCGTGAAGCCCAGTTCCTTCGGTTTCAGCTCTTTTCAAAACGTCTTGAGCTCCGGGAACTCCTCACAAATCCCAACACAAGGATTGAGGCAATCCGCTCAAAGTCTTCTGAGATTTTGGAACACCAGGCCAAATTCGAAGAAAAATCCCTCGATTACCTGATCAAGATAAGGAATCTTCTCACCCAGGAACAGCTCAAAAGCTGGTGTCCAGAGCTTGAATTCCCTTCCTTTCGGCGGTTGATACAGGGACCTGAGTCGATGGGGCCATTCCCTCCTCGAAGACCACCTTTCCAAGAGGGTACCAAACCAGATTAAGGAAGGGCGAGGCACATTTTGGCTGAACAAAAGAAGAACATTAAGAGGGGCTTTTCACCGCTCTCCCTCGCCATCCTTTCCGGGGTCCTTCTTATTATTCTCATAATCAACGGAATTTTAGAGATGAACCGGACAAGAAATGGTTTCTACCTCCTGTTGGAGAGAGAAGCGACCGTTCTCCTGCAGCACTATGAGAAGAATATCCAAGATGCCTTATCCAATCTTCAACTTTTAGAAAACCCTGTTCCAGATCTTCCTCCATTGCTATCGAGCTCGTTCTACGGCCTCGAAGAATCAATCGCCGAATACCTTGTTGATGCGGCTCATCGGATTGATCAACTCGATGAATCCAAACCTCTGGGCACCAAAGATCTTCAACTCCTCGCGAGCCAATATCTTATCAATTCCATTGAAATCTACGATTCCCATGGACGCCTGATCAAAGGTTGGCCTCCCTCCACCTCTTTTAATCAAAACTCCCTCCTCCGGGAACTGTTTGAGAAGAAACGTTCAGTCGTCATTGATCTCTTTGGAAAACCCCTGGTGGGTGAAGGCCAATGGTTCTCCATTGCGATCTGGAGAAAAGGAGACACTGGAATCATCTCGCTTCACCTTGACAGCAGGCAGATGCGAAGGCTTCTTCACCAATTTGCCATACAAAGGGCCATTTCGGATATCGGTTTCCGAGAAGGGGTTTTGTATGTTTCTGTTCAGGACGACCAGTTCAATGTCCTTGCCCATACCGATTCGGGACTGATTGGAAAGGTGGAGGAGGACCCCTTTCTGAAAAGCACATTCAAGAATCCCAAACCCATTTTCCGTCTTCGCAAGCCTTCGAAGGAAGAGGAGGTGTTTGAGGTGGCAAAATCCTTCTCTTTCAAAGGAAAGAGCATGGGTTTAATCCGCATCGGGTATTCTCCCAAAGAAATCCATTCAGTCCTCAGGCAAATTGAAAAGACGGTAGCCCTCGTCATCTTCTTCTTTCTTATCTTGGGGATCTCTGCCATTGCTTTGATCTGGATCAATCAAAATCGCCATCTCCAGAAAATGAAGGAGATGGAAGACCGAGTTCAGTTGGCTGAACGGCTCTCCTCTCTCGGACACCTTGCCGCTGGCGTGGCCCATGAGATTCGCAATCCCCTCAATGCCATCGGGATGGGGCTTCAGAGGTTGAAGCGGGAGTTCTTACCCATGGAAGAGCCAAGACAGACGGAATATCTTTCCTTCACGGAACTCATCCTTAGAGAAATCCGGAGGGTCAATGAGATCATCGAGCAGTTTTTGGCCCTCTCCCGACCTTTTCATCTCAGTTTAAAAAAGTCTTCCCTCGGGGACCTCTTGAAAAATTTAATGACCCTCTTTCAGGAGGAGGCTTCTTCACTGAACATCAAGCTTGAGGCAGAAATTGATCCGGGTCTCCCTCTGATCGAGATGGATGAAGAGAAGTTGACACAAGGCTTTATCAATATTATGAAGAATGGGATGCAGTCCATGGAACGGGGCGGCATCCTCCGCGTTGAAGCCCATGTCCTGAGAGATCATGTCAAAGTCAAAATCTCCGATACAGGAACCGGGATTCCACCCGACCAGATGGAAAAAATCTTTAATTACTATTATACAACCAAAGAAAAAGGGGTAGGCTTGGGGCTTCCCATTGCTCATCGGATTATCGAGGCCCATCAGGGCCAGTTGACGCTTGAAAGTCAGAAGGGTGCAGGAACGAAGGTAACCATTTTGTTGCCCATCAAGGTGTAAAGAAACAATAAGGATGTAAGCAAAGCGCAACAGGTTAGAGATAAAAAGGGAACTTAAACGCTGCGTGTATGCGAAAAGCAAAGATCCTGATTGCTGAGGACGAAAGGACCCAACGGGAGCTTCTCGAGGGGTTCTTAAAGAAAGAGGGGTTTGAAGTCGAAGCGGCTTCAAATGGTCGCGAGGCGCTTCTCAAACTCAAGGATCAGCTTTTTGACATTGCCCTGCTCGATTATAAAATGCCTGAGTTCGACGGACTCCAGACCCTCAGAGAGGTCCGGAGGCTCTATCCGGATCTGCCTGCAGTGATGATGACTGCCTATGGCACCGTGGAGACTGCAGTAGCTTCCATGAAAGAGGGAGCCCTGGATTACCTCACGAAACCTATCGATCTGGAAGAACTCCTCCTGAAATTCCAAAAAATTTTGGAAAGATCGACGCTCATTCAAGAGAACAGGACATTGAAGGAACGGCTTCAAGAGCAATTGCCTTTTCATCACATTGTCTATGGAAGCCCCGAGATGGAGGAGGTGATGGGGCTTGTTGCCCGGGTTGCGCCGAGCCAGGCCACGGTTCTCGTCCGGGGCGAAAGTGGGACAGGAAAAGAACTCATCGCCAATGCCATCCATTACGCCAGCGCCCGTGCTTCAAAGCCTCTTGTCAAGGTGAACTGCTCCGCCATTCCGGAGACCTTGCTTGAGAGCGAACTCTTCGGCCATGAAAAAGGCGCCTTCACAGGGGCAATCCAGAGGAGAGTCGGTCGATTTGAAGAGGCGGAGGGTGGAACCCTTTTTCTTGACGAGATTGGCGATCTCTCCCCAGGGATTCAGGTTAAGCTCCTGAGAATCCTCCAGGAGAAGGAATTTCAACGGGTGGGGTCAAACCTTCCTCTGAAGGCAGATGTGCGGGTCATCACCGCAACCCACCGCAATCTTGAGGAATCCATAAAAAAGGGCTATTTTAGAGAGGACCTCTACTACCGGCTCAATGTCATTTCCATCCATCTTCCGCCTTTGAGAGAACGAAAGGGGGATATTCCCCTCCTGATTGATCACTTCCTGAAAAAATACTCGAAAGAAAATCAAAAAACGGTCTCCGATATCTCGAAAGAGGCAAGAGGTCTTCTCCTTCGCTACCCTTATCCTGGAAATATCAGGGAACTCGAAAACCTGATCGAGCGGGCGGTGGTCCTCTGCCGGGGTGAAGCAATCACCACTCAAGATCTTCCCTTTCACCTGAAAGAAGAGAAACCGGAAGGTCTCCTTCAACTCCCGACCAAGGAAAAGAGTTTGCCTGAGATCCTCGGGGAAGTCGAAAAAGACAGGATCATCAAGGCACTTCATCAACACCATGGGGTCCAGACCAAGGCGGCCGAGGGCCTCGGTCTCAGCGAGAGGATGCTTCGGTATAAGATGAAAAAATACGGAATCCGGTTCAGCGAGGTGAAAGAATGACGTATTACCGTTACCGATTCTCTTTCGGATATGGCTTGCCTCCCGCCATCAAGAAACTCATGATCATCATGGGAGTCGTTTTCCTCCTCCAGATGATGGTCGGCTCTGACATCGATGAATTTTTTGGTTACAATCTTGATAGATTTTTCGGTCTTGTCCCCGTTGCGGTGTGGCAGAAATTTCGCTTATGGCAATTGTTCACCTATATCTTTCTGCATGGGAATATCTCTCATATTTTATTCAACTTTTTAGCCCTCTGGATGTTCGGTGGAGAACTCGAAAACTATTGGGGCTCGAAGAAATTCTTGTTCTATTTTTTCTTCTGTGGGATCGGTGCAGGGATCTGCACAGTCCTCTTCTCTCCCTTTCAACCCTTTCCTGTGATCGGAGCCTCTGGAGCAATTTACGGGATCCTCCTGGCCTTTGGCTGGCTCTTCCCTAACCGTCTCATCTATATCTATTTTCTCTTTCCCATCCCTGCTAAATATTTTGTCATCCTTTATGGCTTGATAGAATTCATCTATGCCTCAAGGGGAGGGACCGGAGGGGGTGTTGCCCACCTTACTCATCTGGGTGGCCTCCTCTTCGGCCTGATCTACATGGCCTACCCTGTCATCCGCCAGAAAATCCGCCGGGAGTACTACAAAAAGAAGTGGTCGCAAAAAGGCCCGGGCAGTGGAGGGTATTATCATTAAGTCCCTCCCTGTACCAATGAGCGGAGGAAGGAAAGGGGTCCTCTGAATCCAATACACAAATCTAAGGGGTCAAGTGGTCAAGGATTCAAGGGTTCGAGTGGAAGATTCTTAAGCAACACTTGAACCCAGAAACCCTCGAATCCTTGGACCCTTTTTGCATCAAAGATATGATCCTTATCGGAACGAGTGGTTATAACTACCCCCATTGGTGGGATGGAATCTTCTATCCTGCCGACCTCCCCCAGAGGAAGTGGCTCGAATTCTATGCAGTATATTTTGACACGGTGGAATTGAATGTCTCTTTTTACCGCCTGCCTGCAAAAGAAGTCTTTCAAAGCTGGTACAAACGGACTCCGAAGAAATTTTCCTTTGGACTGAAGGGAAGTCGTTTCATCACCCATATCAAGCGACTGAAGGAATGCAGGGAACCTCTTTCCCTCCTCCTCGAACGCGCCTCCCCATTAAGAGAGAAGCGGGGAGCCATCCTCTGGCAACTTCCGCCCCGGTTCCGATTTCAGAAGGATCGGCTGGAAGAGTTCTGCGTGCTCCTGTCGACGCTCCCCCGGTCTAAATCGCTCCGCCATGCCTTTGAGTTTCGGGATGAATCCTGGTTCTGCAGGGAGGCCATCCAGGTATTGGAAGAATTCAACTTTGCCCTTTGTGTTGCCCATGGATCAGGGCTTCCTTATCTCGAGACCACGCCCTCGGAATTCATCTATCTTCGCCTCCATGGAGGTGAAATCCTCTATGGTTCGAACTATTCCGATCAGGAGTTAAAGCAGTGGGCTGCCAAAATCCTGGGCTGGGAGAAGAAGGGGAAAACCGTCTATGTCTATTTCAACAACGATGCCTATGGTTTCGCTATCAAAAATGCCCTCATGCTGAAGAAACTCGTTTCTTCCCAGCCTTCTCCTTATTGACTATTTTAGTCCTCACTCTCGTCGTTTTTGGTTCAATTCAGATAAAGTTTTTCTGCTAACTTCCGACCTGCCTCTGTTCTAAAATGTTTTTCGATCATTGCTTCGATCTCTTTCCGATCCCGGGAGAGTCCTTTCTCCTCCATATTGACAAGCCAGTCTGCCTCGTAAAGGATTTGAAAGTTGAGGGTCTCTTCTTCCCGCGGGTGGTGATGGTGCCCGATGATATCACAGATCATATCCCTCTCTTCTTTCTTAATATCCAGCCGCTCCAGAATCTCTCTGGCAATCGGAATCCCCTCCATTTCTTGATGTCGGTAATATTCGCCCCCTCCCTCTTCGTACTTCTTGTCAGCTTCATGAGCCCCGATATCGTGGAGATAGGCTGCGCCAAGAACGATAAGGGGATCTCCTCCCTCGATCTTCAAGATCTGCTCTGCGTAGCGTGCAACCTTCATCGAATGATTGATTCGCTTTAGATCTCTGCCGAAACATTTCTTCATTTCCAGAGAGATTCTTTCCCGATGGGAGCTTTCCTGTTCCATTCTCCGCTTGGCCTTCACCTCTTCCGGGACCGCTCCGATGCACTGTTCCGCATAAGGGCACCACTCGGCACATCCAAAATCCAATTTGGGGTTGGTCACAACATGGCCGCACCGGCACTTGCGGTGGACTTCATCCTTGAAAAACTCAACCGATCCACCACAGCCAGGACATCGGGTGTTAAAGATGTCCCCGGGCTTCCAATACCTCATATCCTGACCTGGACATTTCATCTCGTTCTCCTTTATATTTATTATAAGACGCTAAAATACTTCTTCCCTTGACTTAGGTCAACCTCCTTTTTCCATTTTCTTCATGGTCTTGGGATTTAACGGGGCGGGATTATTACAATTTTCTTGAACAGGAACAATGAAAGTGATTAGAGTCATGCCTGCGATGAGGAAATACAACTTCTTTTGATAATCTTCAAAATCCTGCATAATTATATCGATATGCTTAGATTTTTCGCTGCGGGATCGGCATATAGGAGGCAGGGAAAAACTTAAGTTTAGCTGATTAGACAAAAGCAGATAATTATACGGTCTCCTCACCAGTCAATTCCATTTTCAAAGGATAGTCTTTATGGGACGCGACTTTTCCCCTTGAAAAAGCCGGAACCATATGTTACGTAAATTTTATTTGACCTAAAACTACTCTGCGGAGCGAAAAATGGAAAGAATATGGAGGGTTCAATGTCCACAGTAACGATGAAGGAACTTCTGGAGGCAGGTGTTCACTTCGGCCACGAAACCAAACGCTGGGACCCCAAAATGAAGCCCTATATCTTTGGGGCGAGAAACGGAATTTATATTATTGATCTCCAGAAGACGGTTCAGCACTTTAAAGACGCCTATCAATTCGTTCGGGATACGGTGTCCAGGGGAGAATATATCCTCTTCGTGGGGACGAAAAAACAGGCTCAGGAATCGATCTCCGAAGAGGCGACGCGATGTCAGATGTTCTATGTGAACCAACGCTGGCTTGGTGGAATGTTGACCAACTTCCAGACGATTAAACGATCCATTGACAGGCTGAACAAGCTGGAGGCCATGAAAAGTGAAGAGATCTATAACCTTCTTCCCAAGAAGGAGATTTTGGAATTAGAAAAAGAGAGAAGCCGCCTCGAGAGGACGTTGGGCGGCATCAAGAGTATGGACCGGCTTCCCGGAGCCGTCTTCGTGGTGGATCCCAAAAAAGAGAAGATCGCGGTACGGGAAGCTCGAAAGATTGGCATCCCTTCGATCGGCATTGTCGACACCAATTGCAACCCGGAGGATGTTGATTATGTTATCCCGGGAAATGACGACGCCATCCGGGCGATTCGTCTCTTTGCCACCAAAATTGCGGATGCCGTGGTCGAGGGCCGACAGATTTATGAAAAACAACTCCAGACGGAACAGGCCGAGAGCTCGAAAGATGAGGGCCCACCTGTGAAGCCATCGGCCGAAATGCAGGTCGTGGATGTGATGGAGGAAGCGGGGGAGGACTAAGGAAGAATGGAAATCTCGATGGAACTTATCAAAGACTTGCGCCAGCGAACAGGCGCGGGCGTGGTCGACTGTAAGGTTGCTCTCCACGAAGCTAAAGGAGATATGGACAAGGCGATCGAGCACCTACGGCGGAAGGGATTGGCCACTGCAGCGAAAAAGGCAGGACGGATAGCAACCGATGGCCTTGTCTCTTCCTATATTCATGCCGGGGGAAAGATTGGCGTTTTGGTGGAGATCAATTGCGAAACCGATTTTGTCGCCAAGACTGAGGATTTTCAAAACTTCGTCAAGAATATGGCCATGCAGATCGCCGCGGCCAATCCCCAGTATATCCGGCGGGAAGAAATCCCCCAGGGAGTCCTAGAAAAGGAGAGGGAGATTTATCAAGCCCAGGCCATGGAATCGAAGAAACCCGAAAAAGTGATTGAAAAAATCGTGGAAGGGAAGCTGGAAAGATTCTATTCGGAAGTCTGCCTGTTAGAGCAGACCTACATCAAAGATGGAGATTTGACTGTCAAGGATGTCATGGATGCCCTGATTGGAAAAATCGGGGAAAATATCCAAATTCGAAGATTCGCCCGATTTCAGCTCGGTGAAGGATTACAATCCCGTTCGTAATCCAGGGGCAGTCAACTTTCCCGATATAAATGCCAGGTCTTCGTCTTCGTTCGAGACTTCGGCGTGAGATCGATCGGAATACTCAGGCTGAAGAGCCGGGGTTGGCCCTATTGGAATTTAGCGCAGCCCAAAGAGTCAACTTTTCAGTTTTGGATCTCTTTCGCATTGAGTTTTGACCATTGCTGCCATGGACAAATTTTTCTAACCCTCCATGATGAAACTCCGATATAAAAGGATTGTATTAAAAATCAGTGGAGAGGTCTTGACAGGCGAAAAGGGCTATGGAATTGATCCTGAGGTCATCCTCCAGATCGCTCAGGAGATTAAAGAGGTGGTCAGCCTCGGTGTGGAGATGGCCATCGTTATCGGAGGAGGCAATATTTTCCGGGGGGTAGCAGCGAGTTCGAAGGGAATGGACCGGGCGACGGCCGATTATATGGGGATGCTGGCAACCATATTAAACGGTCTCGCTCTCCAGGATGCCCTTGAGAAGATCGATGTCCACACCCGTGTCCAAACCGCGATCGAAATGCGTGAGATCGCAGAGCCGTATATCCGGCGAAAGGCCATGCGCCACCTTGAAAAGGGCCGGGTAGTCATCTTTGCGGCAGGAACGGGAAATCCTTTTTTTACAACTGACACGACCGCTTCCCTCCGTGCAACGGAAATAGGCGCAGAGGTAATCCTCAAGGCGACCAAAGTGGACGGAATCTACGATGTTGACCCCGTTCTCGACAAAGGGGCTCACAGATATGAAACCCTTACCTACCTCGATGTGCTCAAGAAGCAGTTGAAGGTCATGGATTCGACCGCCATCTCCCTCTGCATGGACCATCAGATCCCCATTATCGTCTTCAGTTTAAAGGAAAGGGGAAATATCCGGAGGGTCGTCTTGGGCGAGAAGGTAGGAACCGAAGTTAGAGGATAAATCATGGATGAGAAGACCTTGATCGATATCGAAACGAAGATGGAGAAGTCCCTCTCCTCTCTGAAGACAGATCTCAACAAGGTGAGGACAGGGAGAGCATCCCTCTCTCTCTTTGATGATATCCGAGTCGACTACTATGGAACGCCAACACCCTTGAGCCAGGTTGCTACCCTGTCTGTTCCCGAACCGAGGCTCATCACGATTCAGCCCTGGGACACCAGTATCACGGCAGAGATTGAGAAGGCTATCCTGAAATCGGAGCTCGGGCTCACCCCCACCAGTGATGGAAAGATCATCCGCATTCCCATCCCGCGCCTCACAGAGGAGCGACGGAAAGAATTGGTGAAGGTGGTCAAAAAAATGGCCGAGGCATCGAAAGTGGCGCTCCGAAACGTTCGCCGCGAGGCAAACGATCATCTCAAGGGCCTCGAGAAAAACAAAAAGATCGCTCAGGATCAGCTTCACCAGATGATGGAAAAGGTGCAAACATCAACGGATAAGTATATTGAAAAAGTGGACGCCGCTTTATCGGCCAAAGAAAAGGAGATTCTCGAAATTTAAAGAAAAGGGGGTGATCAAAGTGGCTTATGTTATAACCGATGAATGCGTGGCCTGCGGAACGTGCGCCGAGGAATGTCCTGTCGAGGCAATTGAGGACGGCGAACCCTATATGATTAACGAAGAAAAATGCACCGAATGCGGATCCTGCTCAGAGGTCTGCCCTGTCGAAGCCATCGTTGAAAAATAGGTTGAAGGGAGAGGAAATCCGAAAGGGTTCTTGTTCTCCCTTCCTCCCTCTTTCTCCTCGCTCTATGGTGCCTTCTTAATCAAGCCTTTATTGAAAATCTCCGCCTGACATGGTAATTTGAGTGGGGTTGTTGACTATTGGACGATGATATACCCCTGAGTCTTATTCGGAAAGAGTCCCTCAAAGGTCATGGAAGAGATCGATCAAAGAAAATTACCCCACCATATCGCAATCATCATGGATGGTAATGGCCGGTGGGCAAAGAAGAAGTCCCTCAACCGGATCAAGGGCCACACGCGAGGGGCCGATGCCGTCCGGGAGGTAACCAGGGCCTGCAGGGAATTGGGAATCAAGATCTTAACGCTCTATGCCTTCTCCGTCGAAAATTGGAAGCGGCCGAGAGAGGAGGTTGCCGCGTTGATGGGTTTGCTCAAGCAATACCTCATCAAGGAGCGGGAGGAGATGATTCAAAACAACATCCGGCTCCGGGCCATTGGTCGGATCGAAGACCTTCCTCCCGATGTCCGGGCCATCCTGCAGGAAACGATTCAAAAGACAGCCCGTTGTGACGGAATGATTCTCAATCTGGCCTTGAGTTACGGAGGTCGTTCGGAGATTCTCCACGCGGTTCAAGGCATCCTTCAGGATTTTCAAAAGGGTAAGCTTCGACCGGAGGAGATCAACTTTCAGCGGTTTTCTCATTACCTCTGGACCCAAGGGATCCCTGACCCGGACTTGCTCATCCGAACAAGTGGTGAATTTCGCATCTCCAACTTCCTTCTATGGCAGATTGCCTATACGGAGCTCTATGTCACGGAAACCCTCTGGCCCGATTTCAACCGAGAAGAACTGGTGAAGGCCATTGCGGATTACCAGTCCAGGGAGAGGCGGTTCGGGATGACCAGCGAGCAACTGAATGGGATTGAACAATAAAAACTCTTAAATTTGAAGCGCGAAATCCGAAATTCGAAACAAATTCAAATCACCAAAATACCAAGGTTCTAAGAAAGTTTTATTTTTTGATATTGGGTTTCGGATTTGTTTCGGATTTCGATATTCGAAATTCGGATTTCCATTGAAGGGATGACATGGGAGGGATAGAAAAGAAGAAGATATGGGCAGGGACCGTTATTGTTCCTCCCCTGGTCCTCCTGATCATCTGGGGACCCCTTTTTACGCTATCTCTCATGGTCCTTGCTGCAACCTTTCTGGGACTCCGTGAATTCTACAACCTCACCCTTCCTGAATCGAAAAAGGTCGAGAGACTTGTCGGGATCGGTCTGGGCCTGATCCTGACAGCCCTTCTCTCCTGCGGACATCTGAAGATGGTCCCCCTTCTCCTCGTTCTCATTCTCCTTATTCTCTCGATCCTTTTTATGGGTACATCCCAGAACCATGTCACAACCATCACCCATATCGGGGTCTCTTTCTTTGGAATCCTCTATATAGGATTTCTTCTCTCCCATGTCTCCCTGATCCGGAGCCTGCCCAATGGAAAAGAGTGGGCCCTCTTTCTGATTACAACGGTCTGGGCTGGCGATATCTCCGCCCTCTTCGCTGGCTCCCTTTTCGGGAGGCACAAGCTCTATCCCAAGATCAGCCCGAAGAAGACCTACGAGGGACTGATTGGAGGCATCATCGGATCCATCGCTGTCGCCCTCGCCTTCGGTCTTCTCTTTCTTTCCGAAATCGGAAAAGGATTTCTTATTCTTCTCGCTGTGGGTATCGGAATCTTCGGCCAGTTCGGAGATTTTAGCGAGTCCATGATCAAACGGAGTGCCCAGGTCAAGGATTCTGGAGACCTTATCCCGGGCCATGGTGGGATGCTCGATCGCCTCGATAGTTTTCTCTTTTCTTCTCCTTTTCTCTATTACTCCCTCATCTACCTGTTAAAGGAGACCCCATGAAGCGTCTGGCCATCCTGGGTTCAACGGGTTCGATTGGGGTCAATACGCTCGATATTGTCCGCCAGTTTTCTGAACGGTTTGAAGTCGTCAGCCTTTCTGCCGGCCGCAATACGCGGCTCCTCCGGCAGCAGATCCTTCAGTTTCGGCCCAAGGTCGTCTCCGTTTTGAACAAGGAATTAGCCGATACCCTGAAAAGAGATCTGGCCTCTGCATCTGTCGAAATCGTGCATGGGATTGAAGGACTGATTAAAGTCGCCACCCTTTCCGAGGTCGACCAGGTCGTCTCCGCGATCGTGGGTGCCGTCGGTCTCATCCCGACCCTCTCTGCCATCAAGACGGGGAAGTCGATCGCCTTGGCAAATAAAGAATCGCTCGTGATGGCAGGAAAAATCGTGATGGAAGAGGCAAGAAAGAACCATGTCCAGATCCTCCCCATCGACAGTGAGCACAGCGCAATCTTCCAATCCCTGCTCGGCCATCAGAAGGAAGCCATCCAGCGCCTCATCCTCACCGCCTCTGGAGGCCCCTTTCTCAATCTTCCCACGACTAAACTTCACGAGGTGACGGTCAAAGACGCCCTCCACCATCCCAACTGGGAGATGGGGAAAAAGATCACCATCGACTCCGCCTCCCTGATGAACAAAGGGCTCGAGGTAATCGAGGCCCATTGGCTCTTCGATATGCCTGTTGAAAAGATCGTCGTCCAGATTCACCCTCAGAGCGTCATCCACTCCATGGTGGAGTATATTGACGGCTCCATCATCGGGCAGATGGGAATCACGGACATGAGGGTACCTATCTCTTATGCCCTTTCTTTTCCCCAACGGCTTCCCCTCAGCCTTCATAGATTGGACCTCTTCCAGAAAGGGGGGCTTTCCTTCCATGCTCCTGATCTCAATCGATATCCCTGCCTGAAATTGGCATACCAATCGATTGAGATCGGAGAGACCATGCCAGCCATCCTTAACGCCTCCAACGAGGTCGCCGTGAATGCCTTTCTCGATGGCGCCATCAAATTTACGGATATTCCGCTTCTCATCCAGAGGGTAATGGAGGATCATGATGTCAAATCCGTTCACACCGTTGAAGACATCCTGAAAGCCGACCACTGGGCACGGGAAAGGGCAAAGGCTATTTTAGAAAGGGGGAAAATGTGTTAACGACCATCATCTCAACCGCCATTGTTTTGGGAATTATTATCTTTGTTCACGAACTGGGTCATTTTCTATCAGCAAAAAAATTGGGCGTTGGTGTCCTAAAGTTCTCCTTGGGGTTCGGTCGTAAACTCGTCGGAAGGAAGTTTGGAGAAACGGAATACCAAATTGCTGTTTTCCCTTTAGGGGGATTTGTCAAACTGGTCGGAGAAAACCCGGAAGAAGAAGTCAAGGAAGAGGACCGGCACCGCTCCTTTTCAGCCGCACCCATCTGGAAGCGGGCCATGATCATCGGCGCCGGCCCCTTTTTCAACTTCTTTCTTGCCGTCACGCTCTTCTCGACGATCAACATCTTTGTTGGCATTCCTTCAACTCCCCCTTCCACGATAGGGGAAGTGAGTTCCGGCTTTCCGGCGGAAAAAGCCGGTCTGAAGAAAGGAGATATGATCCTATCCATCGATGGAGTAGAAGTTACAAAATGGGAAGAACTTGCAAAAATTATTCGCACCGGCAAAGGAAAGGAACTCCTGATTAAAGTAAAACGAAATGGAGCAATCCTGGAATTTAGAGTTACCCCTCAAGCCACCAAAGATAAGAACATGTTCGGTGAAGAAGTGAACACCTATGTGATCGGTATCAAATCTTCAGGAGAGATCGTCGTTAAAAAAGTAAATCCTATTGTAGCCATGGGACACGGATTTGTCCAAACCTGGCAATTGATCGAATTGACCATCGTGGGCGTTGTGAAAATGATCGAGAGGGTGATCCCGGCAAAAATGATTGGCGGTCCGATTTTGATCGCCCAGATGGCAGGTGAACAGGCAAGACGAGGAGTATTGGACCTGGTCATCTACATGGCCATCGTCAGCGTTAGTATCGGGGTCTTCAACCTTTTTCCCATCCCGATCCTCGATGGAGGCCATTTCCTCTTCCTTGCACTCGAAGCGATTTTACGGAGACCTATCAGCCTCAGGAAAATGGAAATCGCCCAGCAGATCGGTCTGATCTTCCTCATTTTTCTGATGATCTTCGCCTTTTATAACGACATCCTCCGGATCGTCTCCCCCGGAGCCTCCAAATTCTAATGCTGGAATAATGGAATCATGAAGGATGTGAAGACAAAAAAATAGAATGGTTGAATGGAATGAGGTAGTGGATTTTCCTCTCCAATATTTCACCATTCCAACATTCCGGCTCAGGATTCCAATGGCCCGGCTTTTGTGACCTTCTTGCCTTAAATGGGCCTTACTTCCTTGAGGTTACGTTATGCCCTTTGTGATTTTTGACTGATTGCGATGAAAATTCTCGGAATCGACACCTCAACCTCCTGTGGTAGTGTTGGATTGATTGATGGCGATTCTGTTATCGCAGAATACCTCCTCGACATCCCGGTAACTCACTCCGAGAGGCTCCTCAGTTCCATCGAACATGTTCTCAGACAGGCGGGGTGCTCCACCGAAGATCTGGATGGGTGGGCCATTTCACTTGGCCCGGGTTCCTTCACAGGTCTTAGAATCGGAGTGAGCACGATCAAAGGTTTGGCCTTTGCCACACAGAAACCCGTCGCAGGCGTCCCAACCCTCGATGCCCTGGCTTTCAATATCACCCCTACCCCGTATCTCATCTGCCCGATCCTCGATGCCAGAAAGGGAGAGGTCTATACCGGTTTCTATCGATATGAGGAGGGAAACAATCTAAAAAGGATTTCAGTTTATCAGGCCATCAGCCCTGAAGACCTAACAAGTAAGATTGAGGAGAGAACGATCTTTTTAGGTAATGGCGTGAAGACCTATGGAGACTATTTACGGAATGCCGTTCCGGCCTTGGCCGCATTTGTTCCAGCCTCACTCAATCTACCCCATGGATCGACCGTAGCCAGACTCGGCCTCGAACGACTTCGCAGGAATGAAGTCTTGGACCTCTCGACCTTTACGCCAATTTATGTCAGGGCTTCGGAGGCTGAGATTAAGTGGAAGGAGAAACATCCGGATCCCTTCTGACATAGCAATCTTAATCGAATAGGAGAGGTGGAAAAACTCTATCTTTTGTTGACAATCATATGGAATTATATTAATTTTTTAGAATACCAAGTTGCTGGAATTTCGACACATTGTTTCTTTGGGGGGCAAATGATGAAGGTCAAGGAAGACGAATTGATCGAAAAGTTGATGAAAGAAAACGAAGAGTTTCGCAAGGCGAAACAGACCCATTCGGAACTCGCAAAACAATTGGATGAAATGGAAAGTAAGCCCTACCTTACCCCTCAGGATGAGATAGAGATAAAAATCCTAAAAAAGAAGAAGCTGGCCCATAAGGACCAGATGGAAAAGATATTGATGCAATACCGATAGGCACATAGGTTTAAGGATAGAGGAGCGTCACCAAAGAGAGACTTGAGGTGAATGGCTTAAAGAGCCCATCCCCAAACCCCGATCCATTTTGCGAAGTGCGGTAATCATCATGAAAAAGACAGGTTCTCAGATCGTTGTGGAGTGTTTAAAGAAGGAGGGGGTCGATACCATCTTCAACTATCCCGGTGGCGCGGTTCTCCACCTCTTCCATGAATTGGACCAGTCTTCCATCCGCCAGATCCTGGTTCGCCATGAACAGGCCGCGGTCCATGCGGCGGACGGATACGCCCGGTCCTCCGGAAAGGTGGGCGTCGTGCTGGTCACTTCCGGGCCGGGGGCCACCAATACGGTGACAGGGATCGCCACGGCCCACATGGACTCCATCCCCGTCGTCATTATCACCGGGCAAATCGCTACCCCTCTGATAGGAAACGACGCCTTTCAGGAGGCGGATATTGTGGGCATCACACGGCCCTGTACCAAACATAACTATCTGGTAAAAGACGTCAAGGATCTTGGCCGGACCATTAAAGAGGCCTTCTACATTGCCCGGAATGGAAGGCCCGGGCCGGTTCTGATCGACCTCCCCAAGGATATCATGGCCAATTCGACCGAATTCAAATATCCGGAAAAGGTCTTCATCCGCGGATACCAGCCTACTTACGAAGGCCATCCCGGCCAGATTCAGAGAGCCATCAAACTGATCATGAAATCGAAGAGGCCCGTCCTCTACGTTGGGGGCGGCATCATCTCTTCCAATGCGTCGAAGGAACTGACCCTTCTTTCTGAAAGACTTGGAATTCCCGTTACCATGACGCTCATGGGCCTCGGGGGATTTCCGGGCACCCATCCCCTTTCACTTGGTATGTTAGGGATGCATGGCACTTACCGGGCCAATATGGCGGTGATGGAGTCCGACCTTTTGATTGCCATCGGATCCCGGTTTGATGACAGGGTAACCGGCAAGATCGAGGCCTTTGCCCCCCAGGCCAAGATCATCCATATCGACATCGATCCCACTTCGATCAGTAAAAATGTGAGGGTCGATCTCCCCATCGTCGGCGACTGCAAACGGGTGCTCACAAAGATCCTTACCCTTCTCGAGGAGGAAGATACCCACACCTATAAAGAAGGCCTCGAAAAGTGGCACCATCAGATCGAGCGGTGGAGAGCGGTTCACAACATGGATTACCAGCAGAAGGGCGACGCCATCAAACCTCAACTGGTCATTGAAAAGCTTTACGAGCTGACCAAGGGCGATGCCATCGTTACCACAGAGGTTGGGCAGAACCAGATGTGGACCGCCCAGTACTATCCATTCACGAAACCGAGAACCCTCCTCACCTCGGGGGGACTGGGCACGATGGGATATGGTTTTCCTGCAGCCATGGGAGCCCAGGCAGCCTTTCCAAACAAGCTGGTCATTGACATCGCAGGCGACGGGAGCTTTCAGATGAACTCCCAGGAACTGGCCACCGTCGTCCAGTACCAGCTGCCTGTCAAGGTGGTCATCCTGAACAATGGTTTTCTTGGGATGGTCAGGCAGTGGCAGGAAATGTTTTACGAAAAGCGGTATGCCTCCTCTTCCATCGAAGGGGTCTCTCCAGACTACATCAAATTGGCGGATGCCTATGGAGCCGTTGGTCTAAGGGCAACGAAACCCGAAGAAGTTGTTCCCACACTCAAGAAGGCTTTCTCCATTCCAAAACCTGTCATCATCGATTTTGTGATCGAGCGGGAAGAGAATGTCTATCCCATGGTTCCCGCAGGAGAACCCCTGCATCAGATGCGGCTCGTCTGACTCATGTTAGAGATAAAGGGTAATGGCCGCCCTGCGGGACGCTCCTCAAACCTGGAGTCTTATTTATGCGTCACGTCATTAATCTGCTGGTCGAAAACGAATTCGGAGTCTTAGCCAGGATTGCAGGTCTCTTCAGCGGCCGGGGCTTCAATATCGAAAGCCTCTGTGTTGCCGAAACCCTTGATCCCACGGTCTCGACCATGACCCTCGTGACCCGCGGAGATGACCAGATCATTGAGCAGGTGCTTAAACAACTCAATAAACTGATCCCTGTGATCAAAGTTGTGGATCTCTTCGAAAAAGAATTTGTCGAGAGGGAGATGATTCTCGTCAAGGTGAATGCCACCTCAGAGACCCGGGAAGAGGTCCTTCGGGTCGTCGAAATTTTCAGGGCAAAAGTCGTCGATGTCGGGGCCAAGACCTATACCATTGAGGTGACAGGGGATGAGAATAAGATCAAGGCGATTCTTTCCCTGTTAAAACCCCTTGGCATTAAGGAACTCGTCCGGACAGGTCGGGTGGCCATGATCCGGGGGAGTAAAACCTCCACCGAACCCTCGTAAAAACTTTAGAAGAATCGTTTCGCGTTCTTTTATTGACACCCATAAAGGGCTACACGAATGATCACTCAAATCTGTTACAATGTCTGGCAGGAATCACCAACACGGACACGTTTTCTCGAATACAGATGAAAGGAGCAAGAAATGAAGATCTATTATGACAAGGATGCAGACCTCAACTATTTAAAAGGAAAAAAGATCGCTATCATGGGCTACGGAAGCCAGGGGCATGCTCAGGCGCAAAATTTGCGGGACAGCGGCCTGGAGGTCATCGTCTCCGAGCTTGCAGGAACCGAAAACTATCAGTTTGCCCTGAAAGATGGCTTCAAGCCCGTAGCCGCGGCCGAGGCATCGAAGGAAGCCGACCTCATCCAGATTCTCACCCAGGACCATGTCCAGGCCAAGCTTTACCAGGAAGATGTCAAGCCCAATCTCAAGAAGGGAAAGACCCTTCTCTTCTCCCACGGCTTCAATATTCATTACGGCCAGATCGTTCCTCCCAAAGAGATCGATGTGGTCATGATTGCGCCCAAAGGCCCGGGACACCTTGTGCGAAGGGAATTTGTGAATGGAGGCGGGGTTCCCTGTCTCGTTGCGGTCTATCAGAATTTTTCGAAGAAGGCCCTCCAGACAGCCCTTGCCTATGCCAAAGGTCTGGGCGCCACCCGGTCTGGCGTCATCGAAACCACCTTCAAGGAAGAGACGGAAACGGACCTTTTTGGAGAGCAGGCCGTCCTCTGCGGCGGCGCCACGGAATTGATCAAGGCCGGTTTTGACACGCTGGTAGAGGCCGGTTACCAGCCGGAGATTGCCTACTTCGAATGCCTCCACGAACTCAAGCTCATCGTTGATTTGATTTATGAGCGCGGAATCCAGTTCATGCGATACTCGATCAGTGATACGGCGGAATACGGTGACCTCACCCGGGGCAAACGGATCATCACGGAGGAGACCCGCAAAGAGATGAAGCGGATGCTTGAAGAGGTCCAGAACGGCTCCTTTGCCAGGGAATGGATCCTCGAAAATCAGGTGAGCCGGCCGGTCTTCACGTCCCTGAGAAGGCGGGAGGCCGAGCATCCGATCATCGCCATCGGGGATAGATTGCGGCCCATGATGGATTGGCTTAAAGAGAAGAAAAATTGATGACCCAGAAGCGGTCGCCCATTGCGAAAGAAGGGTTTCCTTTTTTGATTCCGGCAGCCCTTTTCACCCTGGTCTTTGGCCTGTTAGGATGGAAGCTTCTCGCTTTTTTGGGAACCATCCTTACCCTCTTCATCGCCTTTTTCTTCAGGAATCCGGAGAGGAAGATCCCGGCCTTTCAGAATGCCATCCTCTCTCCGGCCGATGGAAAGGTCATTTTTGTAGGAGAGTCAGAAGAGGACCGATTTTTAAGAGAAAAGAGGCTGAAGGTCAGTATCTTCATGTCACTTTTCGATGTACACTTGAATCGTTCCCCGGCTTCTGGTAAAGTCATTGAGAGAAGCTACCATCCAGGCAAGTTTTTTGTGGCAAATGCGGAAAAATCGTCCTTGCTTAACGAGCAGAATGCCCTCATCCTGGAGACGGAGGACCGCTTCAAAATCCTCCTGATCCAGATCGCAGGTTTTGTGGCAAGGAGGATCGTCTGTTATGCAAAGCCAGGCGACGTCCTTAAAAAAGGTGAGATCTTTGGTCTGATCCGGTTTGGATCAAGGGTCGATCTCTTCCTCCCCCTGACGGTCAACCCGGCGGTCAAGGTTGGTCAGAAGGTAAAGGGAGGGGAGTCGATCATCGGGTATCGACGATGAGAAAGAAAAAGACACGGATCAAGATGAGAAAGGGGGTCTACATCCTCCCCAACCTCTTCACCACCGGAAACCTCTTCTGCGGGTTCTGGGCCATTGTCTCTGTCTTTCAAGAACAGTTCGAATATGCCGCATTTGCCATCCTTCTGGCGTGCGTTTTCGATGTGTTGGACGGCAAAGTGGCTCGCCTTTCAGGCGCCACCTCCAAATTTGGGGTCCAGTATGATTCACTGGCAGACGTGATCTCCTTCGGTGTAGCCCCTGCCCTGCTGGCCTTCAGTTGGGCCCTTCGGCCTTATGGTCGCTTCGGCTGGCTGGCTGCCTTTCTCTTCGTCGTCTGCGGTGCCCTCAGGCTGGCGAGGTTCAATGTCATGGCCGCCTCAGGAGAGACAAAATATTTTAAAGGCCTTCCCATTCCGGCAGCGGCTTCGATGATCGCCCTGACCATCCTTCTCTATCTTCGGCTCATTGAGACAGGATGGGTCAAAGATATTGTTATTCTGGTCATGATCTACGTCCTTGCATTCTTGATGGTCTCGACAATCAAGTATTTCAGTTTCAAGGAACTCGGCCTGGCCAAGCGAAAACCCTTTAGCACGTTCATGTTCGTCGTCCTCTCGATGATCGTGATCGTGATGGAACCGAGGATTGTGCTCTTCGGATTCGTGCTCATCTACGTCTTCTCCGGTCCGGCGGGGATGATCCTCGCATGGCAGAGGAAGAAAGGCCTCAAGCGGATCGAATCTTTTCCTGCAGAAGAGAAAGTCAACGTCCAGCAGTAAGGACCAATTTTCTAAAAGCACTTGTCATCTGACTTTTTTTTGTTTAAAATAGACTCTGTCATTTCTCGGTAGCTTCTACCTGTCGGCTGCCTGCTGCAGGCAGGGTAGACAGGCAATCGGTAGAGCGCCTGCCTGCTGGTAGGCAGGGGTGGCTGTCGGTAGCCGGGGGCTGTTAGAACATGGAGGAATGGTTTGTTTATGCTCTTCTGAAGCTTGCGGGACGGAAATTTGTATATTGGAATTTCTCGAAATCCGGACAAACGTCTTCAGGCTCATAATAAGGGCGTTACGACTTCGACTAAAAATCGAAGGCCATTCATCCTGATTCTCAAAGAAAGATGTGAGTCCAGAAAAGAGGCAAGGGAAAAGGAGAAATATTACAAGTCAGGAATTGGAAGAGAAATTCTGAAAAGGATTATTCCTCGGTAGCTCAATCGGTAGAGCGGGTGGCTGTTAACCACTAGGTCGCAGGTTCGAGTCCTGCCCGGGGAGCCAGTTATTACCAAAACTGGGCACCCATCCTGGGTCGCCCAGTTTTTTTGTGCCCATAGCCTGCGCCAGTGCCGAATAACTGCCTCGAATGCTTATCCTCCCGCCCTGCACCCGAACCTCATCCACGAGAAGCTTTAAATACTCTTTGCGGAACCTCGACTTTTGGTCAAGCAATTTCGACTTCAGTGCCCCGCAGAACCTTTCAACATTCCGATCTGTGAGCAGTTGAAAAGGGATCTCCTGTTGTCGCTCTGATTCCGGCAATCTCCGTAGAATAGCCTGACGTTCCGCTCCCAGCCTATGAACCCGTTCTTTCAAGCTGGAATCAAGCGACAACAGGCCCCTTTCCAACCCTTCATAAAGCCTATCCGTCCGCTTCTGGATTTCCTCAAGCTGCTTATTCTTTCTTCTTACTTCTTCTTTCCAATCTCCCTTCGATCGCCGACCCCCTCTTGCAGCTCCTTTATCATGCTCCTTACCCTTTAAGGGTGTAAACGCTTTTCTGCCAGCGAATTCAATACAAGAGTATCCAGCTTATCCATCGGAATGTTTCCGCTGTCACAGTGCAACCCTTTCTTCAATCTCTGGTGCTGCATCAGAATATCTGTATTTCCCTCCCTTTCCTGTTGCCAAAGTCATGCCAGAGCCGCAAGAACCGCATTTCAGAATCCCGGTTCGTAAGCGGTAGGGGAGTTAACCACCCTTGGAGGCACATTTGACGGTTTCCTTGCTTCTCTTCTCTCCTCCACCCTTCCGTAGGTCATCTCATCAATTATCGGATCCATCTTTACCAACACCCATTCCTTCAACAGGCTTTTTCTCCCCTGTCTTATTTATTTTCTTGTTGAAATAATATTCTCCTTTATAAACCGGATTCAGAGAGAATCTTATTGATATGCCCACTAGTCCAGGCTCTTCCCCTGAAACTAATCCCATTCCGGTTGAGATGATAGGCTACTCCGTACATCCCTAAGGACCTGCCCTTATCCCCGTTTAAGTAAAGGTTAAATATCATCTTCACGATTTCCGCTTCCCCAGGATCAATAACCAGCCTCTTTTTTACTTCCATTTTTCCCTTTTTTTCTATTTCTTCCGCTCTGTATCCGAAAGGCGGAGATGATCCATTGAAATACCCCTGCCGGGCATTTTCTATCATGGCCCGGAAGGTATGTTTTGCATTCTCTTTGCTCTGGTATTCATCAAAGAGGTTGAAAATCTTACGTGCCATTTCCCCCGCTGGATCATCCCCGGTCTGCTGAGTAATCGAGATTATCTTGACCCCGGCCTTATTTAATTTTCTTTCATAAAAAATGAATCCGTATAAGTCCCTAAAGAACCTCGAAAGGCTGTGAATCACGATGAGTCAAATGGCCGTGTCCACCTGAACATGCCTCATTTACTCATCCGCTGAAACGCTGGACGTCTGTCATCCGTTGCCGATGCCCCCTCTTCAATATATTCCTGCCGCAATAGCCATGCCCCTCTCTCTTCGCACCATTCCTTTATTTGCCTTATCTGATCGGGAATCGATAGATCTTTTTCCGCCTGTTTGTATGTAGAGACCCGGGCATATAGAGCAACAATCATTTGCTTTCCTCTTTCTTCCAGGTCTTGATCCTCCATGACCATCTTAAGAATTCAGGGATGAAGGCCTCAATCAATGCCAATTCCTCTTCTCGAATCCCTTTTTCAATGTCAACTGACGGATTCTCTATCAACCTTCAGAATCACAATTTTCTCTTGTTCTTTTTCTCAAACATAGGTCACCAGCTTCTTTGCACCGTCTATTCCTGCCCTCGCCTTCCTTCCCGTTCCTTGCTTTCTTTGAAATCTTATCCAATTCCTTCCCTAAACCGCTTTGCCCGAATTCATCCAGGATCAACTTCCGATACGCTCTGAATTGATTTTCCGATAAACGTACTCCCCGATTTGAAGTATTCGATTCACATGTGCCCTTCTGACATCGAGTATTTCTTCTTTTGTTACCATTCCCCGCACCGTATTGCGTCAATTCGCTTCTTTGACTTCTCTCCATGAAATGGTCATGGACCTTATTAATATTTATCTTTACGGAGTCCATTGCCTCTTCATTGGATAGTTCTCTCCCTTCTTATTTTGACACGGTAATTGCCGCAACCCTTTTCAAATATCCGTACATACTGATTGATATTCTCATCATTCGTTCTTTAAACACACCTGGCTGACCAATGACCCGGCAGACCCCAAGGCTGTCCAAGGCTAATTTGTTCCTGCAAATCTTCCAAAGAGGATGCAACCCCCATCTTGACCGATTCCTGTCCTCGTTCGGACCTCAAGGTCTGGTGTTCTTGCAAGATAACGTAACAAATCTCCTTGCATTTCCCATAAGTTTTCAAATGTCCTGATTCCAAATTGCCTTAGGACGGGCTTTCGAATCTGCCACTCGATTCGCCACACGTCGCTGTCTCCAAAGGAGATAAAACCATACCTTATCGCTTTTTTGCTTTATCTCAGAAACCTTGTCTAAACCCGAAGGATGATATCTTCTTTGCCGATCCGGAAGGTCTCTGAATTTCTTCCGTTATCCCGATACTGGCTGTCTTTGTCGGACCTGCTAACAAAGCAATCCTCATTGAAATCAATCTGTGGCAAGTAATAATCGAAGCAAGAAAATCAACTCTCGATAGGCTTTCCCGCCTCTTTCGCCATATCCGGCAGACCGTGCCCATTTTAGAAATCTTTTGTGCAGAGAAAAGGCCGATTCCCTCCATAATCCCTGGCTCCGGAATGTAACAAAGAAGGAAGGAACGTTAAACTCTCCCATCTCGATCCTGAAATCTTCGTTCCTGATCACAATAGGGTAACCAGAAGACGAACCAAAATGTGGCGGCGCCGATACTCTTGCCACCAGCATGGTGCTCACCGGCGCTATTAAAAAACTGGCGGAAAAAGAAGAGCTGGCTATGGTTTTGTGCGGCCGCCAGACCATCGACGGCGATACCGCGCAGGTCGGACCCGGCATCGCTACCCGTCTGGGCTGTTCCCAATTAACCCTAGTCGACCGCGTTGAAGAGGTCGACTTAAAAGCGAAAACCGTCAAAGTCCGACGCAAGCTGGAAGGCCGCCATGAAGTCGTTAGCGCCCCCCTCCCCGCCATGATTGCCGTGCTGCGGGAAATCAATACCCCGCGCTATCCTAACGTGCCGATGCGCCTGGCGGCGGAAGATGCCCCTATCACGCTCTGGGACAATAAAATAATGCAGATGGACGAGGCGACCATCGGACTTAAAGGGTCGGCGACCCAGGTGCGTAAAATCTTCTCCCCGCAAAGGGCTAAAGGCGAAATCCTCGGCGGAGAAAGCGATAAACCGGAAAAGTCCGCTAAATTACTAATCGATAAAATGATAGGGAAGGACTTGTTGTCCTTATAATAATATGGTAGAAGAGCCGAAGAAACTTAAGCGTCCCCGCGGCACTGCCCGGCTTATCCCCGGCAAGTGTATCGCCTGCGGCGCGCGCTGTCAGGCAGAGTGCAAGTTTGACGCCATCACCATGAACGAAAAAGGCGAGCCGATTATCGACCTCGCTAAATGTACTCGCTGCCAGCGCTGCGTCAAGATTTGCCCTGTCCAGGCTATCGAGATTTATTACACCCCGGAAGAGCAAAAAATCCTTGATGAACTGGCGAAGCAAAAAGCCGCCCAACCCGCCGCGGCAACACCGGAAGACCCCCGCCTGGCGAAACTCAAAGAATATAAAGGCGTCTGGGTCTTTACCGAGCATACCGAGGGTAAACCGGCAGAGGTTTCCTGGGAGCTTTTAGGCGTGGGCGGGGACCTCGCTAAAGCGCGCAATGTCGAGCTTTGCTCCGTCGTTATCGGCGATAATGTCGAGCACTTGTAAAGAGGCTTTCGCTTATGGCGCGGCTAAAGCCTATCTGGTCGACGACCCCGTTTTTCACTATTATCGCACCGAGTCGTATTACAAGGCGTTTTGTTATTTGATTGAAAAATATAAGCCGGAGATTGTACTTATCGGGGCGACAGGCTTGGGACGTGACTTAGCGGGCGCTATCGCCACGAAACTACAGACTGGCCTGACCGCCGACTGCACCGGACTCTCCATCGATGATAAGGGATTTCTTTTACAGACCCGTCCCGCTTTCGGCGGCAACATTATGGCCACTATTTTGACGGAGTTTACCCGACCCCAGATGTCGACCGTCCGCCCCCACGTTATGCCCATGCCGGCTAAAGACGCCTCCCGCAGCGGCGCGATTATCCGCGAAAAAGTACCGCTTAAAGAAGAGGACATCGCCGCCAAGGTTTTAGAGATAATCGGCGATAAACAGCTGGACAGCGTGGACGTCGCCGCGGCGGACATTATCGTTTCCGGCGGACGCGGCATGTGCAACACCGAAAACTATAAAATCCTCCAGGAGCTGGCGGATGAACTGGGTGGCGTGGTCGCCTGTTCCCGCGCCGCGGTGGAAGCCGGCTGGATGCCCTTGGAACGGCAGGTCGGCCAGACCGGTAAAACCGTCCGGCCCAAGATTTATATTGCCGTCGGCATCAGTGGCGCTATCCAGCATTTGGTCGGCATGCAGGACTCGGATACCATCATCGCCATTAACCGCGATAAACAGGCGCCGATTTTCGAGGTAGCCACCTACGGCATCGTCGGCGACCTTTTTCAGGTGATTCCGGCGATTACCGCTTATGTTAGGGAGAGGCGTAAACAGAAAGCTG
>CAWEAV010000019.1:0-28334 GCA_963806715.1 uncultured delta proteobacterium | reverse complement strand
TTCCCAAGCCGAGGGTCGCGGGTTCGAATCCCGTTGCCCGCTCCATGACAAATCAAGGGGTTACGGCGTTGATGCCGTGACCCCTTTTTCGTTGGCGTCCGTATGCGTATCCATCACTCCGCATAAGTCCCGTTTTATCCGTAGCACCCGCTGAGCCTCTCGTTGAATTCCGCGGGGCTGAACCAATATTCCTGGGTGCCGTAGCACTCTACCGCAAAAGAGGCGCATACACTGCCCATCCTTGCGCACTGCTCGATATCCCTTCCCCGGATCAACCCGCTGATGAGCCCACCCCTGTAGGAATCGCCAGCGCCTGTTGGGTCCTCTACGGTCTTTGGCTTGACGGCAGGAATGCTTATTTCACCCTCCGGCGTGAAGACCGTCGAGCCCAACTCTCCGAGGGTAACAATGATCGCCCCGGCCCGCCTGCGCAAGGCTTCTTTGTTTAGCCCGGTTTTACTCATGATCAGATCCAGCTCATAATCATTGGAGATCAGGATCCAGCACCCTTCTATGGCCTCGACCAGGTCTTTCGCATCCAACATTGGAAGTGATTGTCCAGGGTCAAAGATATAGTCGATCCCAGTGGCCTTGCAGGCCCTCGGGTAGTTCACCATGTCCTCAAGATTACCGGGAGAGACGACAACAAGGGTCTCCTTTGGGGTAAGTTTGTCGAATTCAAGAGAGGAAGAATATTTCATAGCACCCGGGTTGAACCCGGTGATCTGGTTGTCAGCCTGGTCAGTGGTGATGTAGGCACCTGCAGTGAACTCATCCGCTATGATTTTGATCTTTTCCGTAGAGATTCCATTTTTCGCCAGCCATTCGAAGTATCGATGATAGTCGCTGCCGATCGTGGCGGAGATTCCAGGCTTTTCACCCATCAGAGTGAGCGCGTAGGCGATATTGCCAGCTGTGCCCCCAAATTTCTCCTTCATGCCATTGACCTGGAAGCAGACGTTCAAAACATGTATCTTCTCGGGGAGAATATGCTCTGAGAAGTATCCCGGAAAATCCATAATCCTGTCGTATGCCAGTGACCCGGAAACAATAATATCCATATGCATAGCCTCTCAGATCAATTCAAAATCACCCTCAGCGATAAAACGCAGCCAGTCATGGGCCATCGGTTCAGCCGATGCGTGGGCGGACATATCTGAATCCTCAATAATTTGATTTGGGTTGACAATACACACAGCCCAGCCAGGAAAGCCCGGTAAGACATCACAGTGATCGTTGATCCGATAGGCAAGAAATTCCCTCTCACTGCAGCAAATCCGATACCTTCTGTCATGGTGCTTGATTCGAAGCGTCTGGTTGAGCCATCCTTTGCTCTCAAACACGCTGACAAACTTCCGGAAGACATCCGTCGGTTTCTTTTCTGTGGGACCGCAAAAGGGTTCCTTTCCCGTTTCCGTGGCGCCTCCATTGAAAGCGCATGAAAGCTTCAAAGCTTCTTCACGCTTCCTTTCCACCATCTCCTTTACTCCATTGCCACCAATACTCACTTATTATTGAGAAAACCATTCACTTTGTCAACCTTAATGTTGCAGAACATTTTACCATACGGGCATGGGTGAACCGTTCGGAAAGGCTTCAGGGCGAACCTTTAGTGTAAGGACTACTTACGCCCCAGACCCCTGCTGGAGTTCACTTTGGGTGATCTCCTCCCATTCCCTCAAAATGTCAATTCGACCGCCTTCTGAAGCCTTGAAGGGCGGTTTACCCATACCCGTTTCTGCAACTACGGGGGTCAACTCGCCCGTTGCAAAAATGGAAATGGACAAACCGATCTTCAAGGACCCGAAAGGGGGCTGATTCGATGGAACCACTCCATGAACATCACTCGACTCGCTCAAACCTTGCTGTAAAGTGCCGGAGGAAGGGTGCTTCGTAGATCATCCTCATGCCACGGATCGTTTCACGGCGCTGGTAGATCTGCAGGATCGCTTCCACCACATAATCGATATGACTCTGCGTATAGACTCGCCGGGGGATCGCCAGTCTAACCAACTCCATTGAGGCCGGAATCTCCATACCCGTCTCGGCGTCTTTTCGGGCGAACATGACCGAGCCAATCTCCACGCTTCGGATACCCGCTTCCAGGTAGAGCTCGACCACCAGGGCCTGGCCAGGGTACTGGAATGGCAGAATGTGCGGGAGCATGGCCTTGGCATCGATGTAGATGGCATGACCACCCGGCGGCTGAACGATCGGCACTCCTTCACAAGCAATCTTCTCTCCCAGGTATCTGACCGACCCGATCCGGTAGTGAAGGTAATCCTCGTGGAGTACTTCCTCCAGCCCTATGGCCATGGCTTCAAGGTCCCGCCCGGCCAGGCCACCATAAGTTGGAAAGCCCTCGGTCAAAATAAGAAGGTCCCGTTCCTGTTCTGCCAGCTTGTCGTCGTTTGTGCACAGGAATCCCCCAATATTTGACAGGCCGTCTTTTTTTGCTGACATGGTGCACCCTTCGGCAAGGGAGAACATCTCCTGCGCGATTTCTTTGACCGACTTGTTTGCGTATCCATCCTCTCGAAGTTTTATAAAGTATGCGTTCTCAGCAAATCGGCAAGCGTCAAGATAGAGAGGAATGTGGTAAGGAAGGAGAACCTCTTTGACCTCCTTGATATTGGCCATCGATACCGGCTGACCTCCTTCCGAGTTGTTCGTCACGGTGATCATGGCCAGAGGAATACGTTCAGGACCCACCTTTTGAATCAACTGACGGAGTCCTTCTGCATTCATGTTACCCTTGAAGGGATGGAGTTGAGCCGGATGGAGGGCTTCAGCGATAGGCAGATCCACTGCCTTGGCTCCGTGAAACTCGATATTGGCGCGGGTCGTATCGAAATGCGTATTGTTCGGGACGACATCTCCTTTTTTGCACATGATGGAAAAGAGAATGCGCTCGGCGGCCCGCCCCTGGTGTGCCGGGATAATATGTTTGAACCCGAAGATCCCTGTCACCGCACCGAGAAACCTGTAAAAGCTCCGACTGCAGGCATAGGCTTCATCCCCCCGCATCATACCGGCCCACTGCTCCGCGCTCATGGCAGCCGTTCCACTGTCGGTCAGTAAATCAATGAGGACCTCTTCCGAGTGAACCAGGAAGAGATTGAAGCCAGCCTCCTTCAGGATTTGCTCTCGTTCCTCCCGCGTGGTCATCTTGATCGGTTCGACCATCTTGATTTTGAAAGGCTCAATGATCGTTTTCATGCAATCCTCCGCTTGGTTCTGTTAGAGAAAGAAAAAGAGTCCGTAAAAAGAGATTTAGAGAGGATGTGGAGAGAGACCGGTTTTGATTTTTCTTCAGGCAAAAATTAATCCACTTTATGGATTTGGTACTTGGATATTTGAACCGGAACATCCACACCAATTAGATTCAGAAGGATCTTCACACGGTCTTTGCCTGACATCTTTTTCTGGAAGACGCCGATTAAATCTTTTAGAGGCCCTGATTTGATTTGGACGAGGTCCCCTTCCTTTATTTGCTCTTCAAGTTCAATGAGGTTATCTTTCCCAACCCGCTCCTGAATGGTCTGAACAACCTTCCCGGCAATAGGAATCGGTCCCTCTCTATTGCCCAGAATCCGGCTTACTCCTCTTGTCCACTTTACTTTGTTGTAATGGAAACCAAGATCGAACTTCGCAAACAGGTAGTTCGGGAACAGAGGCTTGATCGTTTGAATCCTCTTACCGGTTCGGTAATCATAACTCCTGAAAAGAGGAAGGAAGGTCTCAATTCCCTGATTGAGCAAGTTTTGATTTGCGCGGTGCTCATCTCCGCCCTTTGTTCGCACGACGTACCAAAATCTATCGGCTTCGTCTGTTTTGTTTGTCTCGCCTCTATCGCTCATAGGGTTTGTGGTTGAATTTGACTGCAATTTGAGGAAATGTTCCCCAAATCGAGGATGATCTCTTGACCATACTTACAATCTTCAGGGAAATATTTCAATGACTGGTTTAACACGCAAATAGAACAATCCCTCACCCTCCCCCTCGGGATTGGGAGGAGCGGGGTGGGGGTGCTCGATTCAATATTTTCATGCTTCGTGGTGCCCTTATAGGGCATGGGGGTTTTGACAAAAAAAAGGCAGAGCCTTCTAATGACCCTGCCCTTGCTTCTTCAGAAGAGAACCTATTGAGGACAAAGGGATTATGGAGAGTAGAGGTCGATGATCTCAAAAGACTGAGAATCATTCGACCATTCCAGCTTTACATCGTATCTCTTTGAATTCCCATCCACGGTAAGGTTGACTCCTGGAATTAACCATTCGTTTGGGTTGACCTGGGTGATCATATCCCCGGAAAACTGACGTACACTAATATTTGCACTCAATCTTAAAACCTCTCCCTTCATGTTCTGAATCTCGATCTGAACAAGATGGAGGCCTGGAGACAGACTCGAATAGTTCCAGATGAGTGCGAACCCGCCTTTCTCCGCATTCGGATAGTCGGGATACGCCTCTTTCAAATCTTCTCTCAAGCCACCATATGGAATATCACAGATATATTCTCCATCCATGAAGAGCTTTATTTTAGAAATGCCCTCCCCATCCAAAGCCCAACCATAGATTGTCTTTTGGCCTAAAACCCTCTTCCCTTCTGACGGGCTCTCCAATTCACCGATGATCGGTAAATTCGCATGGGTTGGAGCCATTAACCCGGAGGTATGACTTACTTCCGGGGCCCCTATCTTGCCAAAGTTGGCAACCAGATTTATGGGTCCCTCCATCGCAACGGTGATAGGGCTGCGACTTCCTGAGGCATCACCGGACCAATTGATAAACTGATAACCTTCATTGGATCTTGCTGTTACCGAAACCCTTTTCCCCTGATTGAACCAGTTTGTTCCAGCGGGTGTTACGGTCCCCCCTTCGGAGGGGCTCACAGAAGTTGTCAAAACATATTGAGTTTTGAACTTAACGGTATAAGTCGTACCAGATGATGAAGCCGTGATGGTTTGATTCTGAGATTTTCGGTTACTCCAGGAGCTAAAGACGGACTGAGTCCCAGAAGTGCTTGTTTGAGGGGAAGGCGTATCCAGGGTATGAGAAGACCCCACCTCCCATTCAAACGTTTGAGGCGATGTATAAGTTACCCCATCCACTATGATCTGAACCCCATCTGGATTGGTTTTGACGGTGTAGGTCTTTATCGGTGGTTTTACCGTTATAGCCGCCGATCTCGATAGACTATCATTCCCATTGGAAGCGTTACTAAAAAGGATCACATCGTTATAGGAACCCATCCTGAGTTGTTTGGCGCTGCTATTGATTGAAACCTCTACCTGGGCTGTCTCTCCTGGAGCTAAACTCCCGTTTGTCAAAGAAAGGGTTACCCATCTCGGTTTCTTGGATACCTTCCATTTAACGGGGATCTGGCCTCTGTTCTGGAGCGTATAGGTCTGGTTGGAAGGGCTGAAAGTCCCTCCTTGTCTACCTTCTGCACTTAGTCCCTCTGAAGGAATTGCTTCAAGGGAACCGGTCGGAGCAAAATTGGCTACCACCGTCATATTGCCTTTGATAACCACGGTGAGAGGGTTTACCTCTCCATTGCTATCACCGCTCCAATTTTTGAAGTTGTATCCTTCATTGCCTCTGGCTGTTAATGTCACCTGTTCCCCATATCCATAGATCGATTTGTCAGGATTTTTAGTAACCGTTCCCATTCCCGAAGGATTGGCATTCACCGTCAGGGAACAGGGACTGGGTGAATAATTTGCTGTAATGACCTTGGATCCGTTCATGACGATGGAGGTAGGGTTCGAAGCGCCTGAAAGATCTCCAGACCAACTACTAAAGGTGTAACCCGGGTTCATCATGGCAGAAACCGGTACACTCTCTCCTGCGTTGTACCAACTCACCCCGGAAGGAACAACCTGTCCTGCTCCTGAGGGATTAATAAATGTTGTTAGACTGTATTGTGTGTTAAAGGAAGCCACGTAAATCGTGTCCGCAGAGGAGGCGGTGATCGTATGGCTCTGTGCTCCTCCATCACTCCATGCACGAAAGGCGCACTGGCCTCCTGATGGCCCAAACTGCAGTTCCGTGACCGAAACTGTGTGCGAAGATCCAGGGGCCCAATTAAATGTCTGAGGGGACTTATAGTTTGACCCGTCCACCACTACAAAAAGTCCGGGAGGGTCGGTTGTTACGGTGTTACCCTGACTGTTCGACCCTGCGGTTAGGCTTACCGAACGGGTGGTGGTTCCACTTCCATTCGTAAAATTATTGAACGTAATTGTGTCACTATAATAGCCTGCTGTAAGGGTATTTGCACCGCTATTGATCGACGCGGTCACGGTAGTGCTTGTGCCAGGAGCCAAACTTCCACCACTGGAAGAAAGGTTCACCCAGTTCTGTGTTTTTGAAGCACCCCAGTTGATCGCTGCCCCTCCTTTATTCTCAAGTGTATAGACCTGGGTAGATGGAGAAAAAGGGCCTCCCTGGGGGCCTGAGGCGCTCAGCCCGGTGCTTGGCGTTACAACCAGGTTGCCGGTAGCGGAGGAAAAATTGACCGTTACGGTCTTATTCCCGTTCATGGTCAGAATGACCGGATTTGCGGTCCCGCTTGCATCCCCGCTCCAGTTGCTGAAGGTGAACCCGGAACCCGGGGTCGCAGTTAAAGTCACCTGATCCCCTTGATTATAGGTGGGCTTATCGGGATTCTTTGTGACAGACCCTGAGCCATTAATAACAATCGCCAAGGTATACTGGCTTGGCGGGATCTGATTAAAATTGGCAGTCACGGTCTTATTTCCGTTCATGGTCAGAATAACCGGGTTCGTAGTTCCGCTCGCATCTCCACTCCAGTTGCTAAAGGCAAATCCGGAACCGGGATTCGCAGTTAAGGTCACCTGATCCCCTGGATTGTAAGTTAGTTTGTCGGGATTCTTTGTCACTGACCCTGAGCCAACCATGATAATCGCCAAGGTACATTGGCTTGGTGGAATTTGAGTGAAATTTGCAGTCACCGTCTTATTTCCGTTCATGGTCAGAATAACTGGGTTCGTGGTTCCGCTTGCATCCCCACTCCAGACACTGAAGGTGAAGCCAGAAGCGGGAGTTGCTGATAAGGTTACTTGTTCCCATTGATCATAGGTGATCTTATCGGGATTCTTTGTAACTGACCCTGAACCAATAATGTTAACTCTCAAGGTATGCTGGCTTGGTGAGGCCTGAGTAAAAGTGGCAGTCACCGTCTTATTTCCATTCATGGTCAGAATAACCGGGTTTGCGGTCCCACTCGCATCCCCACTCCAGTTGCTAAAATTGTATCCAGAATTCGCCGTCGCTGTTAAAGTCACCTGATCCCCTTGATTATAGGTGGACTTATCGGGATTCTTTGTGACGGACCCTGAGCCACTAATGACAATCGCCAAGGTATACTGGCTTGGCGGGATCTGAGTAAAATTGGCAGTCACGGTCTTATTTCCGTTCATGGTCAGAATAACCGGGTTTGCGGTCCCGCTCGCGTCCCCGCTCCAGTTGCTGAAGGTGAACCCGGAACCCGGGGTCGCAGTTAGAGTCACCTGATCTCCCTGGTTGTAGGTGGACTTATCGGGATTCTTTGTGACGGACCCTGAGCCACTAATGACAATCGCCAAGGTATACTGGCTTGGCGGGATCTGAGTAAAATTGGCAGTCACGGTCTTATTTCCGTTCATGGTCAGAATAACAGGGTTTGCGGTCCCACTCGCGTCCCCGCTCCAGGTGCTAAAATTACATCCAGAATTCGCCGTCGCAGTTAAAGTCACCTGATCCCCTTGATTATAGGTGGGCTTATCGGGATTCTTAATCACCGACCCTGAGCCAGTAGTATTGACCGTCAAGGTATACTGGGTTGGTGTTGGATCTGTTGCGGCGCCACTCACCTCATTGGAGAAGCCACTTTCGTTGTTTGAAGTGTCATAATGCTGTTACTGAAAAATAATAGGTCTGGCCGCTCACAAGATTGCTAATTGTTTGCGTTGTCGCATTCCCTATCGGAACAATGGTTGAGTAACCGCACGAACCACAAATCTTGGGATCCGTGCCCGTCCTGGCAGATGTGCCATAATAAATTTTGTACCCTGCCAGGTCGGCATCTGTGTTGGGATCCCAGGCCAGCTTTATTTCCGCAGTAAACGCAGTAGCTGAACTCAGGATCAAAAAGGATATAGATATAATAGAAGACAATAAGAGACGGAATTTGAAACGATGAGATCGAGAAGACGCGTTAGATGTCAACATAACAGCACCACCTCCAAATAAAAAAGCCGCGCGTGATAACAGCCTGAAGAGGTGCTGTATACGCCCGGCAACCCTGCTGCCTTATCCATGAGTCTTGGACTTAGGCCAGAAGCTTTGCGCCCCGCCTTTTCAGACGGTTTGCCTTTTTCGAGCTGAAATTCTTATGCCTATTGGAAAGTGCAAAAAAAATGCCGGGGGACTGTCAATCCTCGAAAGAAGCGAGAGAAGAAGATGTTACATATTAATATCAATAGATTAGGATCATATGAAGAAGCTCCCCACATACAAAAATGGTGAGGTTTGACTCTCGTATATATCTATAACCTTATGAACAAATTTCGAATTCTTGACATATTGACACCGAGGCTTGGGGAAGCATTGGGAAGGAATTTGAAGAAAGTTCAGTAGGGGTAATGAAACAATCTTATCTCTTATCTTAAATATTTTCCATTATTTCATCATTCCATATCTCCATTTTTCAATTGATTTATGATCCCATTATTCCCACAATTCCATAATTCCAGTTTTCCACCATTCCGGTTGATAGTGACTCTGTAATGAGGTATTTCCTCTATTCCCCTAAAATGAGGCTCATTGGAGCAGTTTGGGTCTCTCTATTCGCACCATCCCACGATTCCACTTTCCAGTGGATGGTCGCCCCACTCCGATCTCCAACCAGCTTCCGAATCGTGTCCCATTGGCTGGAGGTAAGTTGCTGACTAAATTCCCCATCCAATGGGTTCTTAATGGTGTAGGAGATCGAGTACTTTTTCGTTGACCGGTCAAATCGGTCATCATTTCCAAACCAGACCTTAAATTTAAGACTGCAATCACTCTCCCATGAGAGGGTAGGCAAGGAGCTTATACCTATGGGGCTAATCTGTGCGCCTTTTACAGGCTGGGCAGGCTCAATTGTCATCGAAGAGTCATAGCTGACGAAGCCTGTTTTCCCGCCCGCAAAGATTCCATATACTCTCCAATAGACTGGACCTCCCGGCGTCCCTGGAATTAGGAATACCCTTTTCCATGTGCTTGATTTAATCATGGTCGGATTGATGGACGTCTTGACCCTGACTCCTATTGTATTGAAATCCTGGGCTTTTGAGAATTGAATCTCATAGCTTTTGAAAGACCCTTCCACATCCCAGGCAAAGGTAGGAGGTTCGTATAAGGAACATGCAGAAAAGGAAGTTCGATTCGGCGGTTGAGAGGGTGAAATGGGAGGAACCGCCTCCCCCTTTAGACTAACGGATAGGGAGGTGAAATCAGAATCGTTTGATGGGATAGATAGGATTGCGCTCCTTTCGCCATTTCCACCAGGCGAAAAACCTACTTCAACGGTACAGCGAGCGAGAGATTTCAGGGTCTGGCTCGAACAGCCATCATCTCGAATGCCAAAATCCAGGTGATTCGTCCCGATAATGTCTGGAGTACCCATCACAAGGTCTGTCGAACCGACATTCATCACGGTGATCGTCTGAGAGGATGAAGACCCCATCACAACCGGGCCATAATCGATAGAGATTGGATCCACGGCGATTTCTGGTCCCGCAACCATGCAAATGGAGCCCGGGGTTGCCTCTGTATTCGCTGAAGAGAGATTGCCCGCCTGAGATGAGAGGCCGGTATCCTTAGGAGAAGCATTGATGGGAACAACAGAAACGTCTGTTGAAGAGAAAGAAGCATTGGAATTTTCGATCGTTGGGCATCCCGAAATCTCGCCATTGTTATCAATCTTTATTATTAATGCATCATAATTGCCTGCCCCGAAAGAATTGGACCACCCTGCGGCAACAAATCCTCTATCCATTGCCTCTTGGATATAGAAGGTCTCATCATCGCCCGTTCCACCCAGGGTCTTCTGCCACTCAATTCTATTCTCACTGGCATTGAGTTTTAATATCCACACATCCTTTTTTCCGGCGCCGTGAGAATCCGTACTCCCGGCAAGGATGTAGTTTCCATCAAGGGTTTGCCGGACGGCATAAATTATGTCATTGCCGTTTCCACCATAAGTCCTTGTCTGCCAAATGATCTTGCCATCACTGTCAAGCTTCAAGACCAAGCCCTCAGTTCTTACGATGGCGTAGGAACTGGTCCAACCCGCTGCGATGTAGCCTCCGTCAGAGGTCTCCTGTATGGAATAGGCCTCCTCGTAACCAGTGAGCCCGTAAGCTTTCTGCCATTCGATATTTCCATCTTTATCCAGTTTTAGTATCCAGACATCCCTCCTCCCTGTTCCATAAGATTCCGTACTCCCGGCTAAGATATATTTACCGTCGGAGGTCTGCTGCATGGAATGGATTACATCGTCGCCCGTTCCCCCTCCGTAAGCTCTTTGCCATTCGATATTCCCATCTTTGTCAAGCCTCATGACCAGCAGATCCTTTTTACTTGCCCCTTCCAGATAGGTGCTTCCGACCACAAGATACTTTTCATCAGGGGTTTGAAGAATGGCGGATGCCTCATCATCAGAAATTCCACCATAGGTCTTCTGCCATTGGATATTTCCGCTTTGATCAAGCCTTGAGACCCAAATATCCTTCGCCCCTGTGCCAGAAGAAGTAGTGCTCCCGGCAACGACATATCCTCCATCCGAAGTTTGTTGAATAGACGTTGCCTCATCACTGCCATTTCCGCCATAGGTCTTCTGCCATTGGATATTTCCGCTGACATCCAGCTTCAAGATCCAAATATCCTGGGACCCAGCATCCAGAGATTGCGTGTGCCCGGCCACAATATATCCTCCATCCGAGCTCTGTTGAATCGAGTTTGCCTTAGCATTTCCGCTTCCACCATAGGTCTTGACCCATTGGTCCGCCTGAGATCCTCCGGAACTGCAAATGACAACTAACGCAACTACAAAAAAGGAAAATCCAATAACCTTCATCTTTTTCATACAAAACCTCTGCTCTCTCCTCACAAATTATTATGTCTCATGTTCTCAGTCCTCAGTCCTTGCTTCTATCGTAAGTGGTGAAGCGCAAGTCGTAAGGTGTCTTTCCCTTGCTAAAGTTCTGCCGTGCCGCAGTGCTGCTGTGTTGCAGTTGTTAAACCCGCAACACGCAACCCGAAACTTGTAACGCTTTTCCTCAGTCCTCAGTCCTGATAATTCGGGTTTACCCCTTACGCCTAACGTTATTTCAGTGTTTGCAGCGTTGCTTTCGCCTCTTCTGCTCCAGTAAACTTCGGATCGAGTTCAAGGGCTTTCTTCAGTTCTTGTTTCGCTAACTCTTTATCACCGTTTTTGAAATATGCCATTCCAAGATGGTAGTGTATCACCGAATTATCTGGAACTTTTTCACTGGCCTCCTTCAGGTAGGTAATTGCACGGGTAAAAATATTCTTTTTGTAATAAACCCATCCAAGGGTATCCGAAGTATGTGGGTCATCCGGTGTTTGTTCTTTCGCGCTCTGGGCCAAATTAAGAGCCTCGTCAATATTCTCTCCCCGGTCAGCATAAATATAGGCAAGATTATTTGCTGCAGGTGAAAACTTGGAATTAAGTTTTAGAGCCTTCTGATAGTACTCCTTTGCCTTGTCATAGTTATTTTGAAGATTATAGATTATCCCCAGGCCCATGAAGGCTGGTAGGGAATTGGGATCTTTCTGGATGGCAAGATTGTATTCCGCTATTCCTTTTTCTGCCATATTCTGCCGGACATAGAAATTTCCGAGGGATGCATAAAATAAAGAAACATTAGGATTCATCTCGATCGCCTTTTTATAATTGGCCTCTGCCTTCTCTTTATCCTTATTCGACTCATAGAGGCGGCCCAGCAAATTGTAGAAATATGCATTTTGTGGTGAGGCTTTTATCTGGGCCTCAACTCTCTCGATCGCCTTTTTGTTTTCCTTCTGCTGAAGATGAATGGCAACAATCAGATTAAGCGGATCCAGGAAATTGGGTTGAATCGACAGGGCCTTCTCCAATTGAGCCAGCGCCTCCTTATCCTTTTTTTGAATCAGGAGGACCCGTCCTTTTTCGTAATACCCAATCGGGTTATTGGGCGCAATCTGTATCAGGTCATCAATCGCCTTTGTCGCTTTCTGGACATCCTTTTTTTGGAGATAGGCATTGGAAAGGATGAGTTGTGCCTGGGGGGATTTAGGATTTCTCTTCAGGATCTCCTGGGCCTCTTCGATGGCCAGGTCTGGTGTTCCCGTCCTTAGTTGGAGATTCGCCAGCAACAATCTGGGCTCGATCCAATCCGGATTAAGCTTCACCGTTTCTGCTAATTCATTTTTTCCCTGCTGGATATCTCCGTTCCCAAGCTGTGCGAGACCCAGGAAATAATGGGCGCCTGCAGCTTTTGGATTTTCTTTGAGATAGGTTTGAAAGAGAGTGATGGCATCGTTATATTCTTTCTTGGCAAGGTGGAGTCTGCCTTTTAGGAAAGTCCCTTCATCACTCTTGGGATTGATCTCGAGGATCTTTCCAACGATCTCCGAGGCCTTGTCAAATTGATTATTATTTAAATAAAGCTCCGCGATTTTCACTCTCGCCGGGATATTCTTCGAGTCTGTGTCGATCACTTTCTGGTAGGTCTCAATCGCCTTTTCTCGCTTCTTCCATATCAAATAAAAATCCCCTAAATGAAGGGTCGAGGTGATTCTCTTCGGATCCAGTTCAATGGCCTTCAAATATTGCTTTTCTGCCTCCTCCATTCTTTTTAATAAGACATAAAAATCTCCGAGAGTGATAAAGACACCCGGTTCCTTGGGATTAATCTTGGTGACCTCAGCCAATTCGGCTTCGGCTAAATCGGTCTTACCGGTTCTCTGGTAAAAATTGGCCAGGGCATAACGGGCCCGGACCGATTTCTCATCCACCTTGATCGCTTCTTTGAAAGTCCGTTCCGCCTCGGTCAGGTCTTTCTTGAGAAGATAGAGATTGGCTAACTGGAGGTAGGCCTCAATCTTTTTGGGATCCTGCTCAATGGCCTTCCGGGCTTCGGAAATAGCTTTATCGATATCCCTATCCGCCGCATAGGTAGAACTCATCAAGAGGTGACCTGTGGCATTGTTCGGTTCTTTTTCAAGGACCTTTTCCGCCTCCTCCCTTGCCTTTTGAGGATTTCGTGACAGGAGATAAAGATTCCCCAATTGCAGGCGGGCATCACTGATATTTCCATCCAATTCTACCGTTTTTGACAGCTCGGAAAATGCCTCTCGAAACTGTCCCACCTTTAGATGGGAAAGCCCCAGCTTATATCGGGCCTTGGCATCCTTTGGTTCAATCTGTAAGACATTCTTATATTCGATGATCGCCTCTTTAAATTTATTTTCTGAATAATATTTTTCCCCTCTGTTCCAGTGCCTCCCTTTCTTGGCCTCTTTACTGCAACCCAAAGAGCCTGTAAAAAAAACCAGAACAAGTGAAATAAAAATCACTGCCAACGATCTTCTTTTCTTTAGATTCATAAATTCTCCCCCAATCATTATTAGAAAATAACCTTAATTACCCTCTCCCTTGGTGGGAGAGGGAAGGGTGAGGGGGAACCCCAATGTCCACCCCCACCTTAATCCTCCCCCATCGAAGGGGGAGGAGAGTAGACCCAGATATTGCTTAAATTTTTACTATACGGACGTGGGCAAGCCGTTCGGAAAGGCTTCAGGGCGAACCTTTCGTGAAAGGAATACTTACGTCCCAGACCCCTGCCGGAGTTCACATTGAGTGGAGTGCTCCCCTTCCCTTAAAATGTCAAATCGACCGCCGTCTGAAGCCTTGAAGAGCGGTTTGCCCATGGCCGTTTCTGCACCTGGCGGGTTAACCCTTTCCACTAAAGGCCTTGCATTCTTCATTCCAAATCCAACTACTTCTTAAGTTTCAGACACATTATCACAACTCGATTTAGAATACAAGGCTCTCTAAATCTCCGAATCATTTTGGTAAAAGGAGGCTGAAGAAGTACAGCTACCCGCTCATTCTCTCAGTTCTGGGCCCGGCAAGCTCTTTTGATTTCATTTTAGATCCATGGAACCATTTTTCACTTAAGGTGGAACCGTTGGGGAAAAAAGGAGAAAATCTTTTCCTATGATAGAAGATCCAAAGGAAGAGAGTTTAATATTTCATGTCAAATCGGATAAAACCCTGTCAATAATTGATGTTGGCATGTAACTTGCTCCTTCATACATCACAATTATTCGAAAAGGAGCTACCTCATGAAAAAGATTCTTTTGCGTACATTCTTATTGGCAGGAGCCCTGATACTATCAGGCGCATCGACTCACGCCAGCACAATAACTTTTACAAATTTTGTGGAATTCAATGGGTCCGTCATAGCCAACGTTGTGGCAACCATCGAGGACACCGGCACTAATACCGTTAAGATAACGATGGATGCCACTAATCTCTCAGGATCTGGCAAAATCACAGACTGGTATTTCAACGTCAGCCAGCCTGGGTTGACAGCCTCTGAATTCCTCATTACAAAGGCTGCGAGTCCGAACGACGCTGTGACAGTCAGTTACGACAGTTTAAGGGCGGGCGGCGATGGATATTTTGATATTGATTTCACCTTCCATAATTCCGGGAATACCTTTGTTGCAGGTGAAAAATCTGAATGGACCGTAACACATATTGGTCTCGACGCCTCTGATTTTATGGGCTTTTCAATGCCAGGTCCGGGGCCCGGAAACCCGGGGCCGTATTACTCGGCGCTAAAATTCGAAGATTTCTTTGGATCGAAGACGGACCCGGGTCCAGCGACCGCCCCTGAGCCAGCGACCATGTTCCTTCTCGGCTCAGGACTTCTTGGTCTGGCCGGATATGTGAGAAGAAAATTCAAGAAGTAATTTGAAGTTAATGAGTGAATAAGGAAATAAGTTATTAAAAAAATCAACAGTCATCAACCTAAGAACCTGGTGGTCCTTTTTTCCATCGTAAGGGGTAGGCTCAAGTCGCAAGCCGTCTTTCCCTTATTAAAGTTCTGCGGTGTTGAAGTGCTGCTGTGTTGCAGTTGTTAAACCCGCAACTCGAAACTCGCAACCCGTAACGTTTTTCTTCAGTCCTCAGTCCTTATGTTCTTATTTCTGACTTGGTCTTTTATTCTTTTTACATGCCCTCTACCCAGGCCCTTCACTTCACATCCTAATTCAAAGTATCGTCTGATCCTATCGTCATCGAGAATGCCAAAACAGTCAATCACCGCTACGGGTCCCCCGGCCATCCTTACAACATCATCAGGATCAAGGCCTAAATAATGTTTGTGTTTAACAGCCAAGATCACTGCATCGGTTTCCTGAATGGCCTTTTTGAGATCTTGCTCGACCCGGAGATCCCTTAGCTTTTCCTGGCCCCGGAAAAATCTCTTTAGGCTGTGAGCGTTCGATGGATACTCGTCCTGCTGTTCGAACTCCCACCAGTGAATGACATAGGGATCATGGACCCTCAATTCCGCGCCCATTTCTGTCAGTCTCCGGACGATCAATTCGGAGCCACTGTATCGGGTATCTCCCACATCTTCCCGATAAGAGGCCCCAAGGACCAGAATTTCAGCAGAGGCAATCGGGCGGCCCATGTTACGAAGGGCATCCCTTGTTAATTGCGCCACATGGAGGGCCCTGGTATCATTGATGTCGATCGCCATGGGGGTGATTTTAAAAATATTATCCTCAAACCCGTGGATATGCCGGTAGGCCCATAGGCCAAGGCCACCATCTTTAGGAAGACAGTAACCGCCAATCCCAGGTCCTGGGAAGATAATATTGCTGTGCGTGGGTCTAACTTTTATGGCGCCAATGACCTTGGTGAGGTCCACACCATTTTGTTCCGCAAAGAGGCTCCATTCATCGAGAAAGGCTAAAATCGTGGCCCGGAAGCTATTCTCAACAATCTTCGCGGTTTCGGATTCAATGGGTCGGTCAAGGACGGTGAGAGGGAACTTCTTAGTATTGAGCACTTCATTCAGAAACTTGACGACCCTTTGCGTCGACTCTTCATTGACCCCACTGCAGACCCGCCAAAAATCTCGAATGCTCGATACGTAATTTCTTCCTGGCATCACCCGCTCAAAGCTGTGGGCTAAGAGCGGGTCTCTAATACCGCGCTTGCGGAATGTTTTCTTCATGATCGGATAAGCCACCTGTTCCGTGGTCCCCGGGGCAACGGTCGTCTCAATTAAGACAAGGGCTTCCGGTGTGATATGTTGCGCGATGATCTCCAGGGATTCTTCCAGTGCCGCCATATCTGCCCGGCCATTTCGCACATTTCCAAGGGAGTCTTTTAAATAGTCACACTGGACATCAACAACCACCACATCCGCAAGCTTGAGGGCATCATAGGTATAGGTTGCAATCAAAGTCTTTGTCTCTTTGACGCACCGCCGGATCATCAAAGGAACCTCAGGATCTTCGGAGCTCACAGGAGGAATTCCACGGTTGAGTAGTGGAATTTTCCAGAAGCTTCTGGTACTTGGTCGCTGCATGCCGATGACAAATTTATTGGGGTTACCATCTTTATCCCTCGCATCAGCAATAACTGCAGCCATGACCGCGCCCACAAATCCAAGGCCCATGACCACCACAACCTCACGCCCCAGGGCCCGCGGGCTTTTGGCAAGTCTCTTAAGACGTTCAAACTCCTTTGAATAATCTTCCTTACCCGGTAATTGAAACTTTTCTCCTGTTGGACTCAAAGAAAATTCAGACATGTTTGTTCTCCTTAAACTACGGGTTTCGGGTTACGAGTTTCGAGTTACGAGTTACGGGTTACGAGTTACGAGATTATCGTCTGGGTCTTCATGTAATCGAGTGGGTGATTTTTGCTTTCTTATTCCCCTCTTTAACAAATCACCCCATAACCTTTCCAAAACTGCTTCAAGATTCTGTAATGCCTCTCTATCTGTGAACCTGAGAATGGTTAACCCCGCTCTTGCCATACAGTCATCTCTCAGTCTGTCTTTCTCTTGCCCTTCAGCGCTATAATGTTGCCCGCCGTCAATCTCAATAACCAACCGTGCCTTGGGACAATAAAAATCAGCAATATAGTTGCCGATAATCTTCTGGCGGTAAAATTGAAACCCCTTTAATTGTTTGCCCCTGATCCTTGACCACAATAACTTCTCAGCATCAGCCATGCTCTTTCTGAGGTTTCTCGATAACTGCTTTAAGCTTTTATCATATTGAAGCATTACCGCTGGTAGGCGCTTTCAAATCCCCCCTTCCCCCCTGAAGCTGTGAAAAAAATGGCGGCCTATGCCTCGGCCCGCAAAGACAGGCGTCTTGTCGAAGCTTTAGCAGGCGGGGTATCATAGGGTGTGGGTAACCATCCTTTTAGCAAAACAGTGTATTTAACGATGCTTAGATCATCGGGTTCAATTTTAGGGTTCCGCCCTGAAGTTTCTCCAATTCGCCCATCCTTGTGGGCCGGAACGATGTTGATCGGGGAAACGGGATTTTTTCACACCTTCCCTTTTCTAAAGGGGGGAAGGATTATTAATCAGTCCATAATTGTCCAGACACGGTAGAATAAATCCCTCCTCCCCTCCCCTGCCTACCGCAGGCAGGCTTTACAAAAGAGAGGAATTCCCCTCTTTGGCAAAGAGGGGCGGGGGAGATTTTGTGATCCATGTGAATTGAATTCTGAGACCCCACCCACTTCCACTATGATCATATTATTTTTTTAACGCGTAACCCGCAACTCGCAACTCGTAACCCGTAACTTTCTATTCGTGAAATTCTTCCGTGTCGATCCACTCCTTCTTAAGAATCGACCAGAAGTCTTCGGCGAGCCCTTTCAACACATAGTCATATGGGAGCCATCCGTAACCCTTCTCACCCCACGTCTTTCCCCAGGAATTCCGGATAAGAAGGGCTCCTGTGGTTTCAACTTTTCCAAATGAGTTGGTGATCTTCAGTTTGTCATCATAACCCACAGCCACGATTGCATGGCCTCCCTCTATTTTTTCCTTGGGAGATGGGAAAGGGATCTTCCCCGTGCTTTCTGCCTGTTCGATAGAATTATAGACCGTAAAACCGAACATGGCAGGATGACCTGATGCGAGATAAGTTTTTATTTTTTTTAGAACATCTTCGGCCTTTGTTCCGTGAGGATCGTGCCTGAAATATTTGATGGTCTGGTAATTCTGGGCAAAGGCGTAGCAGAAAGCCGGGGGTTCCTGGTCAAACTTCTTTTCATCATCGGTATAGGGCCAGTAATCCTCGGGAGGCGTTCCAAAGAGGACCATGGCTCCCATCGTTGTTCGAAGATAGGCGCCATTATCGCCCTTTGACTTCATCAGGTTACGGGTGACTTTGTAAAGGAACAGTCGCGAGGCTTCAATGTGCCGTCCAAAAGATTTTCTCTCATAATATTCAATGATCCCGACACCCGCATTCGCTGTGCAAGAGCCGAGGTTCCCCTGGTCCTCTATGGCTGAACACCATTCCCTGAGATCTACTGACACCGGAGGGCTCTTAGCTTTTGTGCTTTTGGGAATACTCAGGACTTCTCGAATCTGTTCTGTATTCTCCGTGTAATCTCTGATATCCGGGTAATCCGGAATCCACCCCATCCCATGTTTTCTTCCCGTGTTTTCCATATTTCCCCCCTTAAAGGCATAAGGTTAAAGGTTGAAGGTTAGCGGAACGATCCTCAATTCAGCTTCTGACTTGTTATAGTGGATCCCCGGGCCATAGACCCAAACACCAAAACACCCACCACTTTAAACGGGATAGTCTCTTTCGATTCAGTAGCAAGAAACTCCTGAAGCCTCTTGATGATTTCTTCATTCATTGCTCATCTTGTCTCTACTCATTCGGCTCCTTTAATTTATCCTTCTCTGGGATCTTACTACAGGGCTTGCAGGAAGTCAAAATGATTCCCTCTCTTTCCCAATTCTCAGTCCTTGTCCTTTATCCTTTCCCTCCGTCCTCAGTCCTTATTTCAACCCGTAAGTCGTAAAGCGCAAGTCGTCTTTCCCTTACTAAAGTTCTGCCGTAACGCAGTGCTGCTGTGTTGCAGTTGTAACCCGCAACTCGCAACCCGCAACGCGTAACTCGTGATGGTCTCGTAAAAAGTCCTGGTTTGTCATCCTGAACTTGTTTCAGGATCTCGTAAGTTCTTGATTTTATTGGATGCTGAATCGAGTTCAGCATGACATTTTTCTCTTCTTTCGACTTTTTACGAATTTATCAACTCGTAACACGCAACCCGAAACTTGTAACGTTCTCTTCAGTCCTCAGTCCTTATTTTATCGTGAGTCGTGAGGCGTAAGGCGTTAGGCTTCAGGCTAATGGCAAAAAACAACCTACGACTGACCGTTAATTTTGTCTAAAACAGTCAACGAGTTGTAATGAAAACATACAATGATAAGAATGATCTTTCTTAAATGAATTCCAATACATAAGAAACCATTTACTAAACAATGTCGGAAAATCTTACAATTTCCGGCTTTGATAGGAGTGACTCTATTTTTTATTTAACAAACAGTATCACTAACTTACATAAATTTACAGGTAAGGAATGTTTCTTGCTTGCCCTATAAAGGGGGGTGAAGGTCTTATCTCTGCGGGGCTCACAGAGATTTCAGAGGGAAGGTTTCTTCATAGACTGCAAACATCTCCTCTGTATCCTTATGTGGGCTCTGCGAGAGGCACGGTTCTTTCCACCCTTCAGCATCCCTCCGGACCACGAGGACAAGCGGATTATAAAGGAAAATGAACTTACCAAAAAGGAAAGATATGAGAGCTTATGAATTCTACCTGCGCGAGAAGGGGAAAGAGCATTTGATCGGGATCCTTCCAGAGAGAAGAAAGAATAAGGACAGAATTACGCAGGAAGCAATATTAAATTGGGGAAGAAAGTCCTGGGCGATAATACAGATGTCGATCTCAAAGCTCTCTATTTCATCCAGGTAGAGGTGTAGGAACTCTACCAATCTCCCAGCATTCAATTTCTTCATTATTCCATTGTTCCAGTTCCATTACTTCATAACGTGGAAGAGATTTTCCACCTCCCAAAGGAATCAAATTAGAAAAAAAGAGTAAATGTCTTCCGTTTTTCGGGCCCCCTGGAATGACGTCAAGATTAAAAACTCTTAACAAACAGGAGCTTACCTAAAAAATAATTCTTGGCCCATACCTTGCATTCTCTATAGGTGAATAAAGAGGAGAATCAAAATTTTTCTCTTTATCTCTCCATGTCTCCTCTGCGAGAAATTCACATGTAAGTGAGGCATTACTTTGGACACAAGAAAAAAGATTTTCTTAATCTCTTCGCTTTTAATTTTTGCTTCTTTTCTATTTCTTCATCCCCTATCCCATCTCTTGGCGAATATTCATCAGAATTATTCTTCATTGATTGGGCACGAATCTACATTCACCATTCCCGAGCCTGTCATTATGTTTTTACTTGGCGCCGGCCTAATTGGTATTGGCGCATATACAAGGAGAAGATTCCTGAAAAAAGTGTCTTAGGTTTACAAAAGGGTCCGGGGATTCGAGGCTCCCAGGATTCAAGGGGCCAAGAGTTTATTTTCTAACGATCTAAGCGCCTTGCGCATTCCATTCAACCTCTCCTCTCTCATCTGAAGCCCACTTGTGTATCACCTGACCCCCGGCAGAGCCGGCGGATTGTCAAAACCAGCAGTCCTGTTTCAGCATCTCGCCGCCTGTTCCAATTGGGTGAGATTCCAAATCAGCCCTATATTGGACAAGTCTGAACCCAGATATTGCTTAAATTTTTACTATACGGACGTGGGCAAGCCGTTCGGAAAGGCTTCAGCCTGCCTGCGCGAAGCCGCTTCGGCGAAGGCAGGGGCGAACCTTTCGTGAAAGGAATACTTACGTCCCAGACCCCTGCCGGAGTTCACATTGAGTGGAGTCCTCCCTTCCCTTAAAATGTCAAATCGACCGCCGTCTGAAGCCTTAAAGAGCGGTTTGCCCATGGCCGTTTCTGCAACTGGCGGGTGAAGTCTAACGTCTGAAGTTCAGTGTCTGAATTGCCGTGAGAGAATCACACCTTGACAGGATTTTCCAATTTGATATAATTGTATTAATTATAATAGTCAATGTAAGGAGATATAAAAATGTACAAAAGAATATCAGCTCTAAAAGCCAGGCAAAATCTTGGTCAGGTAATGAATGAAGTGGCGATCAAAGGAGACGATTACATCATCGAGCGCGCAGGAAAACCCCTGGTGGCAGTGATTCCCATGGAAAAATATCAGTCACTCCAGCGGGACTGGGATGAATTCTTTGACGCCCTATCCAAGATGCGGGCAAACATAAAAGAGGAGGACGAGAAAGATATGGATATGCTCATCGAAGAGGCTGTGCAGTCCTACAGAAGACCTAAGGTCAAGCCAAAAAGATAATGCTCAGAGTCGTTTTAGACGCCAACATCTTTGTCAGCACCGTAGTAAGGCCACACTCAGAACTGGCCAAGATCTTAATGCTGGCAAGAGAAGAAAGAATAAAACTCGTTTTATCGAATCAGATACTTTCTGAAGTCAAAGCCGTACTTTTGTATCCCAGAATCAGCAAGCGTCACCATCTCACTCCGAAAGAAATCGACGAATTTCTCCAAAAGACGGCTCGCATCAGTATCATCACTTCAGGGAAAATAGAGATTAACCAGATTAAGCAAGACCCTTCAGACAACAAATACCTGGCTGCCGCTGTAGAAGGAAAGGCAGACTTCATTGTTTCCGGAGACCACCATCTCAAGGATTTAAAGACCTTCCAGGGAATCAGGATTCTGGATCCTGCTGCCTTTTTAGAGTTAATGATGAAGCTCAGATGATGAAGAAGAAACCAGCTCTGACCAACCCCTAATGTTTGTCTTGTCTAAAATCACTTTCTCTTTCCTTATTTCTTTGTTAAAATACCTCGTAATATATATTCATCATCTATTCTGGAGAGAATCATATGCGTACAACAGAAATTACAGCAGGTTCAAAAAAACGTTTGCTTGAAACGTTGGAGAAGGTTCCAGATAAGAATATCCCAGAGGTTCTTGATTTCGTAGAATTCCTGTTGAATCGGCAAATTAAGAAAAGGTCAATTCGGAGAAAGGTATATTTTGATCCCAGAAAAGATCCTGTCCTTAAGTTGATGGGGATCGCAGAACCCTTCGCAAAAAGAATTGATCAGGAGCTATACGGGAAATGATAAACGTAGGAATGGGATTTAGGAAAGCACCATAACAGCTCGAAAAGCTGTTTCCTATCGATTATGAACTCTCAAGAGAGAGGCCATGTAAATCTTTTTTGTGCCTCTAAAATTTGCATTTTGCATTCTACGTGAAAGCCTTTGCTTCCAACCTCAGCCCTCCGTCCTCAGTCCCCTTTTTCTGTTTTAAATTACCTGGCCCCTTGCGACTTCCGACTGAACAATAACGTTGCTCCGCTTCGCTTTGCCCTTCAGAGCTCCTCCCACTCTTCTAATGAGATCTTCTTCTTAACTCCAAGCTCAACTTCTTTCAGCAGCATTTTGGTTTGGGGGACGGAATACTCCACATTACTTGGGAGAGTAAGTGTAAATGTTCCGAAACGCATATAAAAGTGCCTCCCTCCTGGTTCCGGTGATTCGAAGCCCATTTCTTTCAATTTTCTTATGAAATCTCTCCGTTTGCATGGCGTCCACTTACCCATGGACTGCCACCTCTTTAGGAACAGGCATTATTTTGTTCAGGTTAATTCCCCCCATCACTGGCAACCTATCTCCGTGTCTCAGTTTAACAATCAACCACCCTTCAAGGGCCGACCTTAAATCCTCCTGGCATCGATAAAGGGTTTCTCCAAACGTGATTACGCCAGGGACTTGCGGAATTCGGCCAGAGTATGAACCGTCTTTCAATTTCTCATAGACTGCTTTGCTCATTGCCTTATTAATATATTCTATCAGCATACCTAAACTCCTTTTCTATAGAAATATCTACATCAAAACGAATGCCATTTCAAGCTTGAGCCAGTTCCAACCCCTTTGTCCCTTTGTGTTTTACCTGAATTTTGCATCAAAATAACATTTGGAGCCTCAAGCAGCATTTTTCATGCAAGAAATTTTGTGCATTGGTGGTTGACAATCTTGATACCAATAGAGTGGACTATTCAGTATTTCCGGGTGTTTGCGCAGCAGATCGAGGTTATGAATCAGACGATCCAATCGCTCTCCTCCGCTCAGATGTGAAGAATAATGGATCTTGACCGTGTTGCCTCCGCCGACAATCTTTGCCGCAATGAATAACAATTTCAATCTCGATACATGATCGTAGGGTGGGTCTTCGTTGCTTCACTCTTTGGAGTCCCTTGCTCCTGATCCTTCAAATCTGGCAAAGGCGTTCATATAACGCCATAAATTGTAGGAAAGCATCACGATCTGAAAGTACGCATGATTGCTCTGAAACTTTTTGCTCGGAATCGCTGCCAACCCTTCCCGCTTCGCCTCCCCAATCAGAGTCTCTGCCCCCGCTCTCCCATCATATTCTTCAACCACCTGATGGGCTCTTTTCGTAATACTGGTGACAAAGAGTCGATATTTATACCAGTCATCTTCAAATAACTCACACTGAACCGGCTCCGAAGGATCCGCCTCCCTCTCTTTTGGAATTCGTTGCGCCACAAAGCGACACGCCTTCTCCCACCCAGAGGGCTGAAAGAAACAACTGTTATACTGAATCTCCTTGTCTCGACCCACGCGATACCACTCCTTCGAATCAAATGGGGGATGAGTCCGTTTCACCGAAATGATGTAATCATATCCCTGTCGCAAACAGGCCTTGATCGCAACCCAACTATACATCTCCGAGTCCGCACGAATCACCACCCGTTTCACCCCACTGGAAATCCACTTCCTAAAAGACAAAATCAACCGAGCCACCTCCTGCCCCGATATCGTCTCTCCTCGACGAAGTATCCCGCCCAGATACTCCCGGGTCTCGGCAATAAACGCCAACACCGGCCTCAGCCCCTTCTTCCCTCGATGCCCAGGATTATGCCCTCGCTTCGCCCCCTGAATCAACCCGTACACCGTCTCCACCGTCGTGTCTATATCAATGTGAATACACTCCAGCCTTATTCCCACGGCCTTCCACGCCCGCTCTCGCAAGCCCCCCATCACCCCCAACAAACTCATCGACTGGTTCCCCCCGATCGATTGTAAATACCGCCAAAAGGTGCTCACCGCCGGTAACTGCTGCACCCCCAAAATCCCAAGTAACATCGGAACCTCACAAATATAAACAAAATGATTCAACCGGCAAAACCCGATGAACAGTAGCAACAAAAGCCCCTTGATCAAAAACAGGCTTCCATATTGGGTCTCCCGAGGGGGCTCACAATAACAAGTCGAAAATAAATCGTCAAACTTTAACCCGTCCCACAACTTCACCAAGGCAAAAGCCCTCATTACGGGCATAAATGCTCATCGTCATATCCATATGCGTAGAAAGCCTGATTTTTCTGTCTTTACCAACCCCTTTGTCCCTTTGTTTTACGCCCTCTTTTTGATTATGCTGATTCTTCACCTAACCATTTGGGTTACTTCCTCCTTCGTTCTTGGTTTTTTTGTTCTTTTCTCACCCAAGAATATAGAGGGTCCCAGATGGTTAGTCCACTATTCTTTCACTATTGTCTGCCAATGAATGCAAAATTCAGTTTTATCTTTCAAGGTCTGGAATAATGGAAAATGTTGCGGAAGAAAGTCTCTTCAAAATGGGATGCCGTGAGATGAGAATGACAACACGTTCTCCCCTTTAGCAAAGGGGAGCAAGAGGGGATTTGCTATTGTTTGTCCCAATATTCCAGTATTCCAACAATCCAATTACTTTCTCTCTGAGTACTATGCGAGAGAAAGATTTTTCCTGTTTTACATCTTGAAATTTTCAATTTTCACTTTGCACTCCACTTTAGAGCCTTCCTCTAACCTCAGTCCTTCGTCCTTAGTCCTTTTATTCATCGTAAGTCAAGGCAAAGTCGTAATGTTGCAATTTTTAACCCGCAACTCGCAGTTTCCTCTGTTTCATCCTCAGTTCTCCCTCCTCAGTCCCAACGTTTTTTGTTTTTTTGAAGGCAGCTTGTCACAGAACCGAAAGGAACGGTTTCTTGGAGGATAATCTATAAATTCCAAAATCCTTCACATCAAAAGTAACAACACGCGTAATGGAAAGATCCTCCGCTATGGAAACCAATGTGGCATCGGCATAATCCATAGGGATATCTTTAAACTTTTCCATCAATGTTTTGGTCCTCTTTAGACTTTCAAGGCTTGAGGGTACTAATATGATGGCCCCACATAGTACTAAGCCGATGGCTGCTGACTGAGCCTTCGACGAAAAATTCAGGAGATAAAGGACTTCTGTCAACACGGCTTCTGAGGAAAAAATGTTGCCTCTAAATTGCCTCAGCCATTCAACACATTCTCCATGCCGTCCTTCGCTGCGGTCAATGAGAGCTACCCAGGGGCCCGTATCCATCATTACCTGCATCAAGAGCCCTTTCTTATTCTTTGAATCAAATAATAGCGATGACGTTGTCCCAGGTCCTTGATGCCGCTATCTGCTACACCCAGAAGGTGACTTACTTTATCGAAAGAGGTTACAGAAATATCTTCGTTATTTTCTTCGATAAAATGTTTTAGCGCCAAGCGGACAACATCCGACCTCTTTAACCCAGTTTTTTTCGACAAGAGATCGAGTTTTTCTTTATACTCATCAGGCATTCTAATAGTCAACTGCATCACTGACCTCCGCTCTTTCAAATGATTGCATTGTAATCTATTAGACTACGGACGTCAAGAGCTTTTCTGGAGAGGAGTGGGGTCTATTCAGGTTTCAGGGGAATTTGAAACAGAACTTCTCAGGTTTGACTTTGGGATGACAGGGGGATTAGAGGTTCTTTTTCAAAGCACTAAAGTGCCTCTAACCTCAGTCCTTTTATTAATCGTAAGTCGTAAGGTGCAAGCCGTTGCAGTTGTCAATCTCCAAACCTGCAACTCTTAACCCGCAAGCTTTCTTCTTTATTATTCGTGTATGCCCTATTCTTGCATCTACCCTTTGAACTTTGGTCTTTTGCGTTCTACTCAGTCCTCAGTCCCGATGTCTGTTACTTCCCTTTACGCTTCACGCCTTGCGCCTGACGGTAGTTATTGTTTGCCTCAGTCCTCAGTCCCTATGTTTTTTTAGGTTATATGCCCCCTTGAATCCTGTTCTTCTATTTATAGACAGTTATTGAGTCTGTGGCGACGTTTCCTGCCGCGTCATATGCCATTGCTGAAATAACATGTGCACCAGGGGAGGAAATAGATAGCCTAACCGTAGACTCCATACGCAAAGGATGGGACCCAAATTCCGGGGTAAAATGTTTTCGAGATGGGAAAATTTGGAAATGGGACCCGCAATAGAGAAAAGGGATTCCGGGGTGAAAAATTTTTCGGCAGGGCATTTGTGCATTTAGGGAGAGTTACTGCCTGGCCAGTGGCACATGGCGACTGAACCCCGGTTACGGCTGGCTACTTCAAGATCAACTCCACGGCCATAGGCTCTTTCCTTTTGGATGGTACTATTCACTCTCTTTTTGACAAGACAGGGTTGAGGAAAATGATTTTTTATTACCCAAATAAGGCAGGAGTCGAGGACCAAAAAACCCTTTGATTCTGAATGCCGCTTTTCCCCTTTGGGTATCAAAGAGACACAATATGACCCAAAATTTGCCTCTGCTCGGATTCTAATTCAGGCAGGCTCCAATTTGTTGAGTTCACCTACCTATACGTAACAAAATGGATTGACCGTTACAACAGCTAAGGGTCATTATCTATCCTGCTTTTTCTTGAAAAAAGAAAAGGAGGAGAAATGACCATGTTACAGCCGATCAGTAATGAGTCAATCAAGAGTGAATGTGAAGTCCTGCGTGAACAGGATCCTGAACAAACCCCGATTGATCGTATCCTCAAGAGGCTCTCTAACATGGAGCTTCCCGCCAAGGAGCACTTCGAGTGCTACATGCGCCACAAGTGGCGCCTGAACCACAAACCCAAGACCCTCGCCAGTTCCTTTACGTCAGTCATGCTCTTCCTCGGCTTTTATGGAGTGTCGGGCAAGAGAGAGATTGGGGAGATTGAGCGGGCTGACCTTGAGGCCTTCATCGAGCACGAGCAGGACCGGGGATGCATATCTCCACAGTGCGGACGAGGCTGGCCTGCATTATCGCATTTCTGCATTTTCTGATGGAGCAGGATGTCATCCTCGGGTCCCTCTCTTAAACGGGGCATCAAGCTGAAGCTGCCTGACACCCTCCCTCGGGCCATGAACCCTGCCGATGTGAGAAAGCTTCTCTCCGTGATTGAGGACACCCGGGACCGAGCCCTGATGCTTTTGCTCTTACGGACGGGCATACGGATTGGCGAGGCCTTGGGACTAACGTTGAACGATCTGGATATCGGAGACAGAAAGGTTCATCTCTACGAGGGAGAAAAGAACAGCATGGGGAGAGTGGTCTATCTGAGTGATGATGCCCTTTTCGCCTTAAAACTCTGGCTTAGGCGAAGGGATAAGAACAAGGAGTTCGTCTTTTACGGCCAGGGCAATGGGCACCTCTGTTACAGTACCGGCAGGGGCCTTTTCGTGAAATACCTCAAGAAGGCAGGGCTCGATCAGAAGGGCTACACGGTGCATTGTCTTCGCCACACGTTCGCCTCTGAGCTTCTCAACGCGGGGATGCGTCTGGAATGTCTCCAGCAGCTCCTCGGTCATCAGGATATCGAGGTGACCCGCCGCTACGCCCGGCTCACGGACAGAACCCGTGAGGAGGAGTACTTTCGGGCCATGGCCATTATCGAAAAAGGAGGGATTGATGGAGACTACTGAGCATCTCGGTACCGGAGAGCTTTGAAGAGAAAAAACTACTCGGTCCATACGGTGAAGAACTACATGAACATCATCAATCACTTCATGAGATGGCTCACGATCCCCCTTTCTGAGGTAACCCGCAAGGAGATCGGACTCTACGTGGATCATCTCCTCCAGAAGAGACGAACGCCGAAGACGATCACGTGCCACCTGCAAACGATCCGTCTCTTCTTCGACTATCTCATCAATGAGGAAGCAAGAAAGATGATCAATCCCGTCACCCGGATCTCGCTCCGTTTGCCAAAGCCCCT
>CAWEAV010000018.1:0-13867 GCA_963806715.1 uncultured delta proteobacterium | reverse complement strand
AACGATGGCGATTCCCATCTCAACCGATTCCTCTGCGGCGAGGCGGTCAATTCTCGCTTCATTAAAGAAAATACCCCTTCCAGGCTGATCCTCTTTTTTGGGATGAACCAGATTCACAATGGTCATGAGGAGCGTCGATTTTCCGGCCCCATTGGGTCCAACCACCGTCACGATCTCTTTCTCATTCACCTTTAACGAGACATCCCACAGAACCTGAACGTCTCCATGGAATACATTGATTTGATCTATGCGAAGCATATTTTTTCACCCAGGTAGGCCTCGACCACTTTTTCGTTGTTCGCCACCTCACTGGGAGTTCCTTCTGCAATCTTCTCACCATAATTGAGGACCATGATCCGGTCTGAAATCCCCATGACAGCCCGCATAATATGCTCAACCACAATGAGGGTCTTACCCTGCATTCGAATCTCTCTCAATAATTTGAGGACTTCTTCAATCTCCGTGGGATTGAGTCCTGCCATATTTTCATCGAGGAGGATCACCTCTGCGCCCGTAGCAAGGGCCCTGGCCAGTTCCAATCGTCTCCGGGATGGAACCGGGATCAAACCGGAAGGCATCTCTCTTGATCCTCCGAGACCCACAAATTCAAGAATCTCTTCGGCCTCTCTCATTGCCCTGGAAAAGGAAAGCCCCTTTCCATGAAGCCCTCCGACTAAGACATTTTCAAAGACACTCATCTGAGTGAAGGGCTGGACAATCTGAGAGGTCTTGGCAATCCCTGCCCTGCAAATCCGGTGAGGCCTCAATCCCGAAATATCCTTTCCATTAAAGATCACTTGGCCGCGATCAGGTTTGTAAATGCCGGCAATCACATTGAAAAGGGTCGACTTCCCTGCCCCATTGGGGCCGATCATTCCGAGGATTTCTCCCTTTCCCACAGAGAAATGGACTGCGTTGACCGCTGCGAGGGCTCCAAAATATTTGGTAACATTTTTCCCTTCGAGTATAGCCATATCCGTTATTGAGCCTGCGTCACTTTATGGGTTCTCAGTTTTGTATTCAAGGCTCCCACAATTCCCTTGGGCATAAGAAGGACAACGGCAACGACGATAAATCCGACGATGATCGGATAGGTGTATGGGAAATCCCGGTGAAGCAGCTCATAAATGATCGTCAGGAAAGCGGCTCCCACCACAGGCCCCAACAGGGTCCCGATTCCTCCCAACAGGGCCATGACCACCATCTGGATCGTGATCAACACATCAAAGACCATATGGGGAGTGATATAGGTCAGCCAATAGGCTTCGATTCCTCCGATCATTCCCAGGAAGAAGCCACTGATCACGTAGGCCTCGATCTTTGTTTTTAACGTATCTACACCTGAAAGTTCTGCGGCATGCTCCGCTTCACGAATGGCCTTAAGGCCGTAACCGAATTTGGATCTCTCTATCCAATAAGTGATTCCAATGACCGCCAGCATGACGGTCAATCCAACATAGTAGAAGAACTCGTTCCGAGGACCGATGGGCAGAGTGATCCCATGAGGGCCATCAAAGAAATTGATTCCAACCGTTTTGTCGAATTCCAGGATGATCTGCTTCATCGCCTCTGCAAAGGCGAGGGTGGCAATCCCAAAATACGCTCCCTTCAATCGAAGGGTGGGCAACCCGATGGGGATGGCAAACAGGCCTGCAAGAATTCCGCTGATCAAAATGGAAACAAGAAACGGAACGTGAGCCTTGGCCATGAGCAGGGCCGTGACATAGGAGCCGATTCCAAAATAACCGACCGCGCCGAAGTCAATGTAACCCGTATAGCCGGCGACAATATTCCAGCACCCCGCCTTTCCAATCCAGAGAAAGATGATTGCAAAAAGCCTGATCATGTATCCCGAAATCCCAAGATTGGGAACGATGAGAAGCGTAAGAATAAGGACGACAGTGATGAGGCCAGGTAATCTCCTGTCCATAGGCCTATTCAACAATTCCTTTCCCAACAATACCGGCCGGCCTGACAATCAACATGATAAAGAGGAGGATAAAGCTAAAAGCTCCGGATAGCCCCGCGCTGAGATAGGTTGCAGTCAGGGATTGGACAATTCCCAGGATCAACCCTCCCCAGAGCGCACCCGGGATATATCCCATTCCTCCCAGTACGACAACACAGAAGGCAATAATGGTGTAAGGAAGCCCCATTTGCGGAAAGACGATGAAGTAAGTGGCGATTAACGATCCTGCCATGCCGGTAATGGCAGCGCCAATCCCAAACGTGATGGCATAAATCCGGTGGACTTTAACTCCCATTAGTCGGGCCACTTCTTTATCTTGAGCTGTCGCCTGAATCGCCCTGCCCACCTCAGTCTTACTGAGGAGGATATAGAGTCCAGCTACCACAATGAGGGCTAGTCCAAAAGTGGCCAACCGGGCATAAGGAATGATGATGCCCGCGAGGTCTGCATTGGATCCCGAATAGCGGGTCGTCACAGTCCTGAAATCGGCTGTCCAGACCCAGAGAGCAGTGTAGGCAATGATAAGATGAATGCCGAAGGTAAGAAGATAAGAGATCATGGGGGGCGCTTCCACCACCCGGTTGATGACAAACCTCTGGACCAGATAGCCGAAGATAAACAATGAAATGATGGAGAGGGGAAGGGTAAGGAATGGATCGATCTGGAACAGGGTGAACATCCAGTAAGTGATGAAGGCTCCCAACATGACCATCTCCCCATGAAAGATGTTGACGACCCCCATCACCCCAAAGATCAATGAAAATCCGGCCGAATAAGCCGCATAGATCCCCCCAAGAAGGATCCCGTTGATTAACGATTGGATGAAAAGCTGCATCTTTCGTAGGTTCCAACAAAAAGCAAAAAATCTTCCTCTCCCTTCCGGGGAGAGGATTGAGGTGAGGGACGACCCATGGGTTCCACCCTCACCCCACCCTCCCGCCAAAGAGGGCGAGGCAAGTCCTATTATGCAGCGGTACTTATCTCTCTTTCCAAGGTTTCATAGGATACCAGGGACTGGCCTCTGCTGCCTCTTTCGGAAAGACGTTGACCAGTTTCCCGTTTTGAATCTGGACGGCAACAGGAGGATGGGCCTCATTCGCACCATCGTCTCCGAATTTAACAACCCCATAAAAAGCCGTTAAATTCTGTTTGTGAAGTTCCTCCATCAATTTGACCCGATCCTCGTCTTTTACAGGAGGCGTGATCCCTAATTTTTCAATCGCAACCTGCATTGCATAGGCGCCCGCTGCAGAAGCGGCTTCCACATAGTCGGGGTTGCGTCCATACTTTTTGAAATAATTATCATTGAATTGTTTGGCCGTGCCAAAGAGCGGATCTTTGTAGGGCAAGTTGGGAGCCCACTCCGAGGCTGCGATAACATACTCGACATCCTTGCCAAGATTCTTTATAAAATCAGGGACCGTCGGACCATAGCTGAAGGTCACCATCTTAGGTGTAAAATCGATCTCCTTCATCGCCTTGATGGTCTTCATCGCGACCATCAGATGGGATCCCACGAACAGGATATCCGGGTTCTTCTGCTTCACCTTTAACAATACGGAATTATAGTCCTGAAGAGTGATGGGAAAGAGCTCAGAATGAATGATTTCGATCCCATTTTGGGCAGCATACTTTTTATACCCTTCCGCAGCCAGGGCAGTAAAAAGGATGTCTGAACCAAGAATCGCTCCGGTCTTGGGTTTAGGGGAGAGAATCTGAACAAGATCCACACAGCCCCGGACTTCCTCTGTTGCTTTTCCCAAAGTGGAGAAATAGTATTTAAAGCCCCGTTCAAAGAGTTTATTCGAGCTGGCAGCACCGCTGATTAAAGGATATTTATACTTCTCTGCCACAGCGCTTCCCGCAAAGACTGAATCGCTACCAAAACCACCCAGGATCAAATCAACCTGATCATCCGTAATCAACTTTTCTGTAAATTTGGCATTCTCCGCAGCAATTGATTTGTCATCGATGACGATGAGTTCCACCGGATATTTCTTTCCTTTAGACTCGATCCCGCCTTTTGAATTGACCAGGTCTGCCCAGAAGTTATAGGCATCCTTCACCAGATTCCCGTCCCGTCCGAATGCCCCTGTGAGCGGATCAGCATATCCGATTCTGAACTTCTGCTGGGCAATGCCGGCTCCAGAAGCCAAGACAATAATGGAGACTACGATCATCAGACCTAAAAATAACTTCTGCATAAAATCCCTCCTTCCTATAATTGGCAAAATGTCCTGTTTCGTTTGATTATTTCTTCGATTGATGTTCACCTCCCTTCCCATTCAAAGCTCTCCGATTTTCATGGGCGGCTACACTCATCCTGTCGCCCCCTATATCACCACTGTTTTCTTCTTCCCGGATTGGACCGCTTAGGAGGTTCCTGTAAAAAGAAACAAAAGCAATTGACGTAAGACATATTTAATTCCAAAAAATTTGTCAAGGACTTTTTGGTGCCTCAATCATGGATGCGATTGGGTTGGGGTAGTGCCGCTTCAAGTTTTCTCCGGAGAGACCACCCCGACCCTGAGAATAGAATCTCCGGCCGTAGCTCAGGCTTACTGACGGGAATGGAAATGGCATTAATGATTCCATTTCATGAAGGTATAGTCCCATTTAACATTGGAAAGAGACCTGAAAATGTTTCCCTTCGTTTTGGGATTCATCTTTTCCAAAGTCTGGATCAACTCTTTAATCTCTTTCCGTTTCGTATTTCCCGAGCTCGGGCAGCCACTCGGGCCAAAGGGGAAATTCATTTCCCGGGCAAACCTCTCAATCTTTCTCTCATCAACCAGGGCCAGGGGACGAATAATGGTCATTTCTCCCTTAAACATCGTTTGGACGGGAAGCATGGTACTGATCTCCGCACTATAAAGGATATTGAGAAGAAAGGTTTCGATGATGTCGTCCTTGTGATGACCAAACGCAATCTTATTACATTGGAGACGCTGGGCCGTCTGGAAGATCAGCTTCCTTCTTTCCCAAGAACAGAGGAAGCAGGGGTTTTCCCGGTTCTCAAGGCTATGGGCAAATCCGCCGATTTGCGTTTGTTCGATATGGTAAGACAAACCCCTCGTCTCAAAAAATTCCCTTAATAACTCCTGCCGGCCTGATCCGAAGCCCATGTCGATATGGACCGGGATTAACTCGTAATGGATCGGGACTCGTTTCCTCCGTTCATGGAGAAGATGGAGCAAGGTGAGACTATCCTTTCCTCCCGATACTCCCACCAGGACCCGGTCTCCGTCCTGGACCAATCCATACCGGTGGATCGCTTTCCCCATCAACCCGCGTATTTCTTTTTCCCAGTATGCCATCTCTTATCGTAAAGCGGAAATCGTGAATCGCAAGTAGTAAATTATACCCCAATTGAGCGAAAAATAGGTCGTTTTCTAAAGTTAATGAATTCGGTCCTTAAAGCCCAGTTGTCCTATTTGCTTCGTCATTTATTCAGAATCAGAGGATTTCTTATCTCACCTCCTTCCCCCTTGCGATGGGGGAAGGTTGGGATGGGGGTGAACATCGCGGACATTCCCCCCCACCTTAATCCTCCCCCTTCGAGGGGGGAGGAAGTTACTTTGTTTTGACTCAATTGGGGTCATAAATTGAAATAATACCGTAAAACTTGTTTTAGGTTTGTTCTCTTTCCCCGGTTCTATCCAGCAAAGTCATTCCATTGATCGGTCTTTCTCTTTCAATGCCAAACCTCTTACGACTTGCGCCTCACGCTATGTTCTCAAGTGGACATCGATCACATTGGGGCACCTTTTTGCACAATGTCTTGCCGAGCCGTACCAATAGAGCATGGTATTCATTGAAGAGCCTTTGATCGTTCGGGAGATTTCTCATAAAAAGGGCTTGGACATCCTCATAGGAAGCGTTTTCGGGAATCATTTCATGCCGGTAAAGGACCCGCTTGGTATACGCATCGATCACAAAAATGGGTTTCCCAAGGCCATAGAGGAGAATACTGTCTGCCGTTTCAGGCCCGATCCCTTTCACATCCAGGAGTTTATCCCTCAATTCCTTCAAAGGCGCCCTTTTCATTTTCTCTATATTCCCATCAGACTCCTCGAACAAAAAATTTATAAAGTTCTTCAGCCGGTCAGCCTTTATCCGAAAGTAACCGGAAGATCTGATGACCGAGGCCAGTTCCGATTTTGTGAGTCGGCGTATTCCTTCGGGACTCAACACTCCTGCGTCCTTGAGGCGGTGGATAGACTTTTCAACATTTACCCATGAGGTGTTTTGGGTAAGGATAGCTCCTACCATCATTTCGAAGGGTGTCTCTCCGGGCCACCAATACTGAGGTCCATAAGCCCTGAACAGGAGGTCATAGATCTGGAATAACTGATTTTTCACTCACTCTCCCCGGTTAAAGTCAAACGGCATTGGATTGGAGGATTCCAAGAAGCCCCGATCTTACTAACTCTTGCCCCTTAATCATTCAATTCATTATAGATTCCACGCCTCTTTATGTCAAAAAGAACTTCCTTTTGAAGGTGACCCCCTCCTCAGTTATGGATGCCCACTGTCTTGCCAAGAAGGATGGTCACCCATAACATTATGATTGATGACGCGCCTCCTGAAGCTTCGACAAGGCGCTCGTCCTTGCGGGCCGAGGCACAGGCCGCCAATTTTTTCACAGCTTCTGAGCCATTACTTTTGAAGATGGAACCCCCTTGAATTTTCCGATGGTTATAGTAAGATGAAATTGAAATGCTAAGAATCAATGACATCGTAGACCGGGCCCTGTCCTATAACCCGAATGCGGACGTTCACCTTATCCGGAAGGCCTATGTCTTCTCGGCGAAGGTCCATATCGGACAGGTGCGTCTTTCGGGGGAGCCTTACCTTATCCATCCCCTGGAGGTGGCTGGAATTTTGACCCAGTTAAAACTGGATGCTGGAAGCGTGGCCACCGGACTTCTCCACGACACGGTAGAGGATACCCTTACCACCATCAACGATATTCAGGAAAACTTTGGAGAAGAAGTTTCCCAATTAGTCGATGGTCTGACAAAGATTAGCAGAATTCCTCTCAGGTCTTCAGAAGAGGGCCAGGCAGAAAACTTCAGGAAAATGATTCTGGCCATGGTAAAAGACATCCGGGTCATCCTGATCAAGCTGGCCGACCGGCTCCACAATATGCGTACCCTCCAGTACCACTCCTCTGAGAAACAGGCGGAAATTGCTCAAGAAACCCTCGATATCTATGCCCCTCTTGCGAACCGTCTCGGAATCGATTGGATCAAATCGGAATTGCAGGACTTAGCCTTTCGTTATCTCCACCCTGACATTTATGAAGACATCCAGCGCAAGATTGCCAAGAAAGAGAAGGAAAGGTCCAGTTATATCGATGAAGTAAAAAGGACCCTGATGAAAAAACTTTACGAGAACCACATCGAAGGCGAGGTCACGGGCCGAATCAAGCAAATTTACAGCATCTATGAGAAGATGCGGGACCAGAACATCGACTTTGATCAGGTCTATGATATCACGGCCTTCCGGGTCGTGGTCAATACGATCAAGGATTGTTATGATGTCTTGGGTATCATCCATTCCATCTGGAAGCCCATTCCAGGAAAATTCAAGGACTATATTGGTCTTCCCAAGGAAAATATGTACCAATCTCTTCAGACCTCTGTCATTGGGCCCTTCGGACAGAGGATCGAAATCCAGATTCGAACCCACGAGATGCACAGAATCGCTGAGGAAGGGATCGCTGCCCACTGGAAGTATAAAGAAGGGAAGGTTGAAGAGGCTGATGACAAGAGGTTTACCTGGTTGAGGCAGCTTCTCGAATGGCAGCACGACTTGAAGGATGATGCTGAATTTATCGAAAGCGTCAAGGTAGACCTCTTTCCGAACGAAGTCTACATCTTCACCCCGAAGGGATCCGTGAAACAGTTTCCCCTCGGTTCGACCCCGGTCGATTTCGCCTATAGCATCCACTCGGATGTCGGGAACCACTGCATGGGAGCCAGAATCAATGGAAAGATTGTTCCGCTGAAATATGAATTAAAGAGTGGAGATACGGTGGAAATCCTTACCTCCCCCAATCAGAAGCCGAGCAAGGATTGGGTCAAATTCGTTAGAACCTCCCGGGCCAAGACCAAAATCCGTCAGTGGTTCAAAACGGAGGAGCGCGAAAAATCGATCGCCCTTGGAAAGGAAATCCTGGAAAAGGAGTTTCGGAAGTATGACCTCCAGCAGGCCAGATTGATCAAGACAGGAGAACTGGCCAAAGTGGCCTCTGATTTCAGTTTCCAGGGGGTTGACGATCTCATCGCAGCGGTTGGCTACGGAAAGATAACGGCGAATCAAATCATCGGAAAAATTGTCCCCAAGGAGAAGCTGGAACAACATAATGAACGGGAAGAAGGGGGTTTAAAGCGTATCCTTCAAAAATTTACCCGTGGCCCCAAGGAAGCTCTTCTCATTAAGGGGGTCGACAATGTGATGGTCCGTTATGCAGGATGCTGCAATCCTCTCCCAGGAGACAAGGTCATAGGGTACATTACTCGGGGGAGAGGTGTTACCATTCATGCTGCGGATTGCCCCAATACCATGGAGGATGACCCGAACCGGAGGGTCGAAGTCGAATGGGATTCAACCCGGGAATACAGCTATCCTGTCCGGATTCGTGTCTATTCTGAGGACAAAAAAGGACTGCTCGCCGAAATCAGCTCTTCCATGTCATCCAATGAGGCCAACATCAATAATGCAAGGGTAGATACAACGGACGAGAGGAAAGCGGTTGGAACCTTCGAAGTAGAAATCCGCGATCTAAATCACCTTAAAAAGGTAATCAAGGACCTCGAAAAGATTAAGGGAATCCATCGGGTCGAGCGGATGAGGGCGTAATGGGGACTAAGTGGCCTTTATTATCTTTCCTGAGCGAAGGCACCGAGAACAGACCTTCATTCCCATGGTCCTTCCCTCCTTAATCGCCTTCACCTTGTGAAGATTAGGATACCACACCTTCCTGGTTTTATTGTTGGCATGGCTCACATTGTGGCCAAAAACCGGGCCTTTTCCACAGACATCACATACCTTCGCCATCTCTTAGACCTCGCATAAGGAATGATTTAAAATAACTGATCATTCCTAAAAATTCAACCCCAAAGCATTTTAAATCAAGAAAGAGTGAATTAGCTTCCTTCGCAAGCTCATCACAAAGGTCTTCGAAATTCACGTGCTCAAATCAAGCAAGAGAGGAAAGAAATACCGGTGAGGCCTCAGCGGAAACGAAGGTGATTGCTGTATCACATACCATTAAATAATTGGAAAGAACGTAATGATTATGGGAAATCATTTAAGACTTTTGTGAAAATCCTTTCCGTTTTTTGATTTTCATGAAAAATGGTATTTTAAATAAATTCCTGCAATTGCAACGAGTTACGTCCAAAATTGAAACCTGGTATTAAAAATGCTGTTGAATCATTATCTCTTGCTACAAATTAGCTGAAGGATTGATGAGAAGCTTCCTGATTAATAAAAACCTCGCCGTATATCACTCGCTCAAAAGGATGATCGGAAAGAAATGGGGGTTTGTAGTAGCAAGTACCATTGAAAAGGTGATCCTCATCTTTGGCCGGGAAGAAATACCAGGGGTCAGCAAACATAAGATACCTAAAAATAAAAACGGGGATTGATGGACCCGTAACAATTTATCAGGATCAGATTCTTACGCAAAAAGTCTGAGAATTTGTCTCTAACACTTCGTAAGAATCACCAATAGAAACTCCCCTCCCTGCCGTGGGAGGGGATGAAGGGGAGGGGGGACTGAATCCGGACAAAATTGGTTTTGTCCACCCCCACCTTAATCCTCCCCCATCGAAGGGGGAGGATATTATTGAGGAAATTTCAAATGTTTTTGGTCAGATTTTAAAAGATCTCGGGGTAATATGATAGAGTATCAATTCTCACTTTTCGTGATGCAATAAAGGGGAGTACGTTTGTTGGGAAACTGCAAGAAAAAAGAAAGTATCCAAATAGAATAACATATAAATCGCTCATCAATTGGGGGAGAAAACTTATAGGGGATGATGCGGACATGAAGAATCTTTTCTTCATCCGAGTGAAGAGAGAGGAAAATACTGGTAAAACCTGTCGGACCAATTAGTGTCTGTTTATAAAGTCCGTTATTCCGTCATGCCGGACTTGATCCGGCATCCAGAAGGTCTCGAAAGGACTGGATTCCGGCTTTCGCCGGAATGACGATTCTGATTGAGGCAGCAATTGATAAACAGACTCTAATTAAGATGTGCGAATTAGCTGCCCTAAAAAACCAATTTGTAGACCTGATTCCAGGAAGGCAGTTTTCCCTGTTTCAAAATACAATGTCCCCCCTCTCTATTTTTAGGTCTTTTTGGTATTCTTTTGGGAGTAAACCCAGATATTGCTTAAATTTTTACTATACGGACGTGGGCAAGCCGTTCGGAAAGGCTTTCAGGGCGAACCTTTCATGAAAGGAATACTTACGTCCCAGACCCCTGCCGGAGTTCACATTGAGTGGAGTCCTCCCCTTCCCTTAAAATGTCAAATCGACCGCCGTCTGAAGCCTTGAAGAGCGGTTTGCCCATGCCTGCACGCCGAAGTGGTGTTTCGGCACGCAGGCATGGCCGTTTCTGCACTGGCGGGTAAACACCTTTCCGGGACCATGGGGATCTATTCGTCGAGGAAGCGTATCACCTCACCGTCCGGAATCGGCCTTGGGCGCCCACCCTCGTTCATGTCGCGGACTTTTCCCGCGGTAATGAAAGCCTCGTCGGTATAACCCCGCTGTTCCCAAAAGCCAGAGACATAGCGATCCATCAACTCGACCTTGACGACACTCTTTGCCGACTTATAGCCCCAGAGGTAGGGGCAGAATCCCCGGACAGGGCCACCGTAATCTTCATCCAGATACTCGCCGTCAAACTCATAGGCGAGAAGCGTCCTCTCACGAAGGGCCACATCGAGAGGAATGGAGGTGTCGTAAATCTTCCTGTAGGACCAGAAACGGACATACTTGACGGCAGGGTCACTCTGGACCTCATCGAGCAGGTCGGCAACCTTCACGCCCCCCCACCTCCCCCGCACGGAGAACCGGGTGACACTCGTCAGCCGGGCATCGGCAATCGATTTCGGCAATGCAATCAGTTCCTGCCAGGTGAACGTTTTCGGGTTCGCACAGAGGCCGCTCACCTCAATGACCCAACCATCACGGTTGAGTTTGCCTGGATGGCCTTCCGCCCAGAAAACAGGTGTACCTAACTCCTTTAGCCTACTCATATGCTACCTCCTCAGTTCGAATCATTCCTTCCTCAAGTATAGAGAGTTTGGAGACATGCGACAAGTACCCTGCCTTGATTTCATTCCGCTGCAACCTGCCTTTGATCAGAGGTTTCTTTCTCTTTACTTCAGATACTAAAAGCATTAAAATGTAAACGTATCATTCAGCCCTCATTGGGAAGAAAACATTGTCACTGCGGTCTATTAGAGAAGGGAGGATGCCATGAAGATGCGCTTAGTGTCAATTCTTATTCTATTTGCCATCATAACGGCAAGCGGGAGTTATGCTCAAGACATGGGTATCATCACAGGTAATAAAAGAGGAACCTATTATCAATTCGGCTTGAATCTGGCACAACTTGTAAAGTCACGCGGAATTAAGCTGAATGTTTTCGACTCCGCCGGTTCGGTGCAGAACATCTTCGCGGTGTACAAAGCACCCGGAACCCAATTGGGGATCGTCCAGTCAACCGTCTCAGCGCAGTGTGTCTGAAAAACCTCGTGATGCTAATCCTGTTTGGGATGCGATAAAAAAAATGTTTTCAGAATAGAAAGCAACGAGACGTTATAATCGCTCGCACAAAACAGCGTCGCCTGATCGTGAGGCCTCTACACAACGGTACCCAATGTATCTTTCTCATTTCAATTTGGAAAGGAACCCATTCAAAACAGACCCAGATTTTTTATGGCTTGGGAAGAGACATAAAGAAGCGCTCGAAACTTTGCGATACGGGATTCTTGACAATGACGGATACGTGGTAATAACGGGCGATATTGGCACGGGGAAAACGACGCTTGCCAGCGCCCTCGTGAATGATCTTGGCGATGAAGCCGTCGTAGCAAAAATCCCTTATCCCGAGGGTGATATCCTCGATTTTTTCAAATTAATCTCCACGGCTTTTGGAATAAGCGCCGATTTCCAAAGCAAAGACTCTTTTCTTGTTCAATTTGAGTCTTTTCTGCGTCGCTCCTTCTCGACAGGGAAAAAGGTCGTCCTTATCATTGATGAAGCGGAAAGAATGAGCCATGGGCATCTGGAAGAGTTACTGCACCTGACCCATATCGAAGAGAATGGGACAAGATTATTGAACATCGTTTTCGTAGGGCAGAATGAATTCAACGCTATTTTGTTAGAACAATCCGATGGCCCATTGAGACATAGAGTAGCAGTCAACTATAACCTCGGTGCGTTGACACAGGAGGAGACAAGCCAATATATTTTACACCGCCTCCGGGTTGCTCAGTGTGAAAGAGAGATTTTCACTTCGGAGGCGATCCGGGATATTTTTTTGTATTCCGAAGGTATTCCACGCTCAATCAACATTGTTTGTGATCTTGCTCTATTGGTCGCCTATTCACAAAGTGGGGAAAGAGTCCTACCGGAAACGGTCAAGCACTGTGTGGAACGACTCCTTTTACCTAACGAAAAATCTGAATATAACTGGGTGGGAACGGACCGCCCATCAGGAATGGAAGGAGAGGTTGAAAGCGAAATCGGGGAAGCGATACACGGTGAAATCAATACAAAGAAGGTTAGAGGATACGCCAGCAAACCCGCCTGGGTCAAGGGTGCCTATGCTATTGCCTTTGGTTATCTGGTTCTTCTTTCCGGATTGATGTTTATTCTTTATCGACAAGGCCGGGTGCAGCACCATTCAACATACGGGGAATCGAAGAAGGAAACAATCCAAAAAAGTAGCATGGCTCAAACAGAGATGGAAAGTCTCAAGATGAAAGGGCCCTCTGGATCAGGATCTTTGACTACAAAGGAACTGCCGCCTTTATAGGGTACGGTCAAGGGTTCCGAGCCTTCCGCCCAGCAAGAAAAATCCGGCAGGTCAGAGGAAATCAGAACATCCAAGAGGGCAAGTACTCGAAGTGTAAAACCGGAAAGCCGAACGGCGGTTGGTTCGAGAACCTCAGTCGGGCCAGCCAGGCAGGCTTTCACTGACCCTTCACGTGAGAAAAGAAGCCCCGACGGAAAAGCCAAAGACCTTGAGGATAGAGGGAAATCCGCTTCGGAAGATAGAAGCGGGGGATTGAGTCAGAGCCCTGGGGTTACGACAGGACGTTCAGCCCAGGAAACTTCAAGCAAAGATGAAGAAGAAGTCGAGCCTGGCAGGGCGATCGATTGGCTTCTGCAAAAACGTGGAGATAAGAAGTAGCAGCTCCGTTGATGGCATCTTATGATCACAATCCGCCCAAATTAGGTTTCAGATACTTTGATTGGGGCAGGCGCAAATGAATTTGATGATTTATGTCATCGTAATAATTACCTTGGCCTTTATAGCTCTGACAATTTCTCTCCGAAAAAGAAATCGCCAGGAGTTTTTTCATTTCCTTTTCGGTTCGTTGAGAAACCTCTCTATATCGCCATCGGAAAGGCGGCTGCTCTTCCATTTCTAGATTTCAAAAAATCTTGGGGGTGAGATGAGGATTTGTGAAAGGTGCGGCAAGTACCCAACCTTCATCTTCCGCTTTGTGACAATGGCAGCATTCTCCGGTCCCGCAATGCTATTTCCAGCCGAGGTTCCCCTGAATAGCCCCCTGAAGGCGGATGATCTCCCTTACTTTCTTCCTGTAACTGAGTTTCCTCTATGATCCTTCAGGATAGAAGAT